>JAFRKV010000049.1 GCA_017431515.1 Lachnospiraceae bacterium | reverse complement strand
TGCACCTTCCTATCACGTTGAGCCGAAGATGCATCAAGCCGATATTGACAAAGGTATCTATCACAATGGGAAATATGACAAAAACCCAACTGCGCAGAATCTCAATGACATGATTCATGGCAATTATATTGGAGATAAGCGCACAAATACGGATATGCCCTATGTCATTGATATGCAGGGGAATATTATCGTTGGAAAAAGAAACGGCAACGGAAAGGGCGGTCTTGCTACTCCTCATCCTACGTTAATAGGTGGGAAGGATCCCCAGGTTCAAATGGCAGGAATGTTGCACATACAGGGAGGAAAAATTGCTTCCTATGACAACATAAGCGGTCATTTTAAGCCAAATCCCAAGTCGATGCCGGTTGCAGATGAGGCATTTGGCAAGCTCTCTTCAAAACTGTTTAAAAAGAAAGGACATTAAAGATGGAACAAACAATTTCCTCATTAACAAAATACTTGTTTGATTGCGACTTTTTTGCTGATGATTTTGATCCCGAAGGACAGGAAGAGCATCTCGAAACAGCAGAAAAACTTCTCAAAGATTACTCCTGGAATGAAATCTATAAGGAGTGGAGCCGTCATCTTTACGAAGAATGCAAAACACCGGAAGACGTAATAAATTTTGCAAATCTCTATATGTATTATGACGGAGCAGACAATTTCATTCCGGATCCGGTATCATTTATCGGATACCTGTATTACATGGTCGATATGAATAAATACTGGGATAAAGCAGGTGAAACTTTCGATAGTCTTGCCTGCGAGATCATGACAAAGGCAGGCCTCGCCGATCTGGTTAAAGACCCATATTATAAGCCGGAAAAGGATCCAAGAATTATTGATGAAGTAGAAAAACTCAAGAAGCGCGAGTCAGAATGAAGGAAATAATAATGAGCGAAGCTTTAGATTTGCAAAAGACTTCAGAATACATATTGTCACAAGATGCAACACGGGATTATACCGACGAAGAAATTATAGAACTCGAAGCAACGGTTGAGAAACTTGTCTCTCAGTTCACCTGGCCTAAGGTCTATGAAACATGGGTTGAGTATCTTCACACCAAGTGCAAAACTGACGCAGAAGTTGTAAATTTCGCACAGAATTATTTTGATTACGCCCGCGGCCGTCACATTCCGGATCCCGTGCATTTTATTGCCTATCTTCACTATCGTGTGAATACTCTGGAAAACGAAGACGCAATGCAGATATTCGACTCTCTGGCTATATCAGTTTTAGAAAATGCAGGGCTTTTGGATATGATGCAGACACCTCTTTACACTGCAGAAAGAGATCCGCGAATTCAAGCCGAGATTGCGGTCATTAAGTCTCAGGAAGAATGACTGCAGCCCCGTTATCCGCATCCATACATGTCATGCTGAACTCTCTGCGTCCAGTAGGTATTGATTGTTGACGGCGCGTTGTACAGTGCCGTCAACAAATAACCTCTGATATCCGTTATATGAGATGTTGTATTGTTCAGGCTCTCTATCACATACTCCAAATGACTGCTGTTAAGTTTCAAAAATCTTGATCTGACCAGCTCATATGGATAATCCGTTTTCCCAATATGAACTGTCTTACGTCTCACGCAAACAATGTCGCAGATAAGCTCGTACAATTCCTGATAGAGCTCTTTATCTCTGATGCCACCATACTTCATGTGGTGATCGTACTCGATATTATCCCTGATAAGCTGTTTGTAAGAATCAATCTCATCCATCCCTTCAGAATGGATAGTGGCTGTACTCTCGCCGGATGGATTGAAGGATTCAGTATTACTAAACTCAATATGTTTAATATCTGTATTATTTGCTTTCAACTCTTGAAAGTCCGCAGTTTCACCACTTGCAACTCCTGACTTATCAACAGAAAAAGTCTTGACTTGCAAATTCTGTAAGTCTTCTGTTTCCGCACTTTTCGAAGGCTCATTTTCACCGATTAACTTCAGGAAATTCTTTACATAGATAATGTCCGGTTTTCCGAGCCCCTGCTTTTTCCTCTCAATGAGTCCGATGCCTTTCTTATCATCAAGCTCCTGCATGATCTTCACGCATTTGCCCGATGAATACCCGAGATCTTCCATGATATTTTCCAATGTATAATGGATAAATACCCTGTTGTCATCATCCAGCCATCCGTTTTTCATGGAAAGAGAAAGTCTTTCCAAAAGTAATCCGTATAAAACCTTTGCTTCCAGGCTCAGCCCTTTAAATCTTTCTTCTGTGAACAATACCTTGGGAATTCTAAGGAATGTGAATTGTTCCGCCTCGATCCCATAATAATATTCAAATACCATCTCCTGCCTCCTCACTTCTCAAGACAGAATCCTTGGTTTTTTGAATATCATTCTTTGTGTCAACCGTCTCCACCTCGAAAGCGACAACCACCGAAATTCTATGTATCAGATTCTTTTCTTTGTGATTATCACCGATCTTATCGAAGGAATAAAATCGACAAAAGTGCGTAAATTCAAGGATTTCTAGGTATCGTTTCTTTGTAGCAACACCGCAGTCTCCACATGCCTTGTAAACGGAAACATATCCACGCAGCGGACACGCTCCACGGAGTAGCCGGCTGCCTGGATGGGGACGAGGTCGCGGGCAAGGGAGGTGGGTTTGCAGGAGACGTAGACGATATGCGGGACGCCGTACTGCAGGATCTTGGAGAGGGCTTTTGCCTGGACGCCGTCCCGGGGCGGGTCGAGAACGATGAGGTCCGGCAGCTCTGTCAGGTCGTCCAGGACTTTCAGGACATCGCCTGCATAGAAGGTGCAGTTGGAGAGGCCGTTTTCCTCCGCGTTGTCTCGGGCGGCCGCAACCGCTTCCTCCACGATCTCCACGCCGGTCACATGGGCGGCCACGGGAGAAAGAAGCTGGGCGATGGTGCCGGTGCCGGAGTACAAGTCATAGACATTGCCGAACTCCTTGCCGGCCACCAGCACGTACTCCCGCACCACGGAGTAGAGGGCCTCGGCGCCGAGGGAATTGGTCTGGAAAAAGGAAAAGGGTGTGATGCGAAAAAGGAGAGACAGCAGCTCCTCGAAGAAATAATCCCGGCCGTACAGAAGGTCGGTGCCTTCATCCCGGATCACATCCGCCATGCTGTCGTTTCTCGTGTGCAGAATCCCGCAGAGAGTTCCGTCGAAAGGAAGGGACTGCAAAAGCTCCACATAACCGGCAAGCAGCGCATCCTCCTCCGGCACAAAGCAGCGGTCCACCGGGAAATCCCGTTTGTCTCCGTATCGTTCCTGCGGGCGTTTTCCGTTCCAGGTGGTGACAAGGTCGATGAGGATCTCCCCCGTGTGCGCCCCCTTCCGCACCAAAAGATGGCGCAGATACCCTTCATGGCTTTTGCGGTGAAAGAATGGGATCTGTCGCGCGCCGAAATAGTCCGTGGTCGCGGTCAGGATCCGTCGGAAATCCGCGTCCACGATGTTGCACTCCGTCACCGGCAGAATATCAAAAAAGCTTTTCTTCCGGTGGAGTCCCAGGGTCAGTGGCCCGTCTTTCCTTTCGTTTCCGAAGGTGAATTCCATTTTGTTGCGGTAGCCCTGATGGAGCGGGCTCTCCACCGCCTTCTCATAGAGGCAGTCTTTGTTCTGCACAACGTCAAAAAGGAGCGCCATTACTTCGCGCTCCTTTTTTGTCAGTTGCTCTTCATAAGTCAGATCCTGGCAGTCACAGCCGCCGCAGCTTCCGAAATGAGGACATCCCATCGCCGCGCTTACGCTCCTGCGTCTTCCGGATCGTCGATGTCATCATCAAAGAAGTCATCGTCAAAATCATCGTCAAAATCGTCCTCAAAATCATCCAGATAATCCGGTGAGAAGAAACGATACAGTGCATAGATCAGAATGGCGATGCCGACGACGATGGCGATGGTGATCAGAACCATCTTCAAAGTCGGCTTTTTGATCTTGAGCTGTCTCTCATGCATAGCCTCTCTCATTGTGCCGATATTCGTTGCGAGAAGTCCTTTTAATTCCTGCATTTTCGTACCCATAACCTTTCTCTCCTTTATCTCTTTATCGTATATCCCCACGTAATCATGGACGAATTTCCTTCGTCATCACGTTATAGACAGTATACCACAAAGCAACGGTTCTGACTATCCTTTTTCATCCAGTTTTTTCAATTTTGCGAACATTGCGAACATCTTCTTGACCCCCGCGCCGTCAAAGGCCACGGTGACCTCATAGTCGCGGCCGCCCTCCAAAATCGCGGTCACGGTGCCGCTTCCGAATTTCACATGGCTGACCCGGTCTCCCACACCGTAATCCAGCACGATCTTTTCCGTTCTGCCGCTGGAAAAGCTTTTCGGCTTGTTCTGGGTCAGATAATAAGGGGTCTGCCGATAAGCCGCTCTCGCACTCTGGGACGGTGCCTCCTCTGCCCTTTCGTTTGTCCGCGCCGAAC
This sequence comes from Lachnospiraceae bacterium, assembly GCA_017431515.1. Classification (GTDB taxonomy): domain Bacteria; phylum Bacillota; class Clostridia; order Lachnospirales; family Lachnospiraceae; genus RUG12461. The sequence continues at coordinate 34,846 of JAFRKV010000049.1, read as the reverse complement.
GCACTTCACCGTCCAACAGCCCATGGGGGATTTCCTTTACAAACCTGGAAACCGCGTTATACTGCGTCTCTCCCCGGATCATCCGCATCTTCGCCGCAGTGATGGTCAGATAACGCATCGCCCGGGTGATCCCCACATAACAGAGCCGCCGCTCCTCCTCCAGCTCCGACGTGGGATTCTCGCTGGTAATGGACATGTAACTCGGAAACAGCCCGTCCTCCATCCCGGCCAGATACACATTCGGAAACTCCAGCCCCTTCGCGCTGTGCAGGGTCATCAGGATCACATAGTCGCTGTCCGCGGAAAGTTCATCGATATCCGCCACCAGCGCCACCTCTTCCAGAAAGCCGGACAACGTCGGCCTTTCCTCCCGGTCCTCCGTAAAGTCCCCGTCGTCAAGGTCTTCTTCATCCTCCTCCGGATCGGAAAAGCTCTCCTCGTAGGCAGCCGCCTTGCTGATCAATTCATCCAGGTTTTCGATCCGCGCTTCCGCTTCTTCCGTGCTCTCCGCTTCCAACTCCCGGATATAACCCGTTTCCTCAAAGATCTCCTCGATCAGCTCGGAGATCAGCATCTCTCTTGCCTTCGAGCGCAGGACGTAAATGAAATTGACAAAGCCCTTCAGTTTCGCCGCCGCCCGGGACAGTCCCGGAATCTCCTCCGCCTGCTCCAGTGCTTCAAAAAATGTGATGCCCCGCTCCATGGCAAAGGTATCCGCCTTGGCGATGGTGGTGGCCCCGATCCCCCGCTTCGGCACATTGATGATCCGCTTCACCGCAAGGTCATCGCTGGCATTGTCCACGGTTTTCAGATAGGCCAGGATATCCTTGATCTCGCGCCGGCTGTAAAAGTTGATGCCGCCGATGATCTTATAGGGGATTCCCGCATTGATAAACCGTTCCTCGAAAAGCCTTGACTGGGCGTTGGTCCGGTAGAGGATCGCGCTGTCGCAATAGGGAATGCCTTTCTGCTGCTTTTTCTGCCAGATATCATGAGAGATATACTCCGCTTCCTCATAAGCGGTATCAAACTGCCGGAAGGTGATCTTTTCCCCGCCGGGGTTCTCGGTCCAGAGCCGCTTTTCCTTACGGGAGCCGTTGTGGGCGATGACGGCATTGGCCGCATCCAGGATGCACTGGGTGGAACGGTAATTCTGCTCCAACTTGATCACCTTCGCCTCCGGAAAATGATGCTCAAAGTTCAGGATGTTGTAAATGTTGGCTCCGCGGAATTTATAAATGGACTGGTCATCATCCCCCACCACGCAGAGGTTCTGGTACTTCGATGCCAGCAGACGGATCAGTTCAAACTGTGCGGTATTGGTATCCTGATACTCATCCACCATGAGATACCGGAACTTTTCCTGATAGTAATCCAGCACCTCTTTGTCCAGTTTGAAAAGTTCCACCGTGAGCCGGATCAGATCGTCAAAATCCAGGGCATTGCTCTTTTTCAACGTGTCCTGATATTCCCGGTAAACCCGCGCGATCCGCTGCTCCTTGTAATCATTTCCGCAGCGCTTTTCATATTCCTCCGGACCGATGAGTTCATCCTTGGCGGAGGAGATGGCGCTCAGAAACATCCGTTCCTTCAACATCTTCGTGTCGATGGAAAGGCGTTTGCAGACATCTTTCACCACGGTTTTCTGGTCGTCGCTGTCATAGATGGTGAAATTGGTGCCGTAGCCCAGCCGGTCAATAAAACGGCGGAGGATCCGCACACAGGTGGAGTGAAAGGTCGCCACCCAGATCCCGTCCGAGCCAAACCCCACGAGGTCGTCAATCCGCTCCCGCATTTCGCCGGCCGCCTTGTTGGTAAAAGTGACCGCCAGAATATGCCAGGGCGCGACGCCATGCTCTTTGATGAGATAAGCCGTGCGGTTCGTCAGCACTCTGGTTTTTCCGGAGCCCGCGCCGGCAATAATAAGAAGCGGCCCGTCTACTGTGCGCACCGCTTCCTGTTGTTGTTCATTGAGATTTTCAAATAAGTCCATCTGTTAAGCCGCCTTTGTCAGGAAATCGCGCAGCCGCTCGATCGCAATGGGCTTGCTGTACTTATAGCCCTGCAGGTACTGCGCATACATCCGAATGCATCGTTCCTCATCATTGTCATCCTCCACGCCCTCGTAAAGAACCCGGTAATCCAAATGCCGGAACATGTCCGCGAAGGTGTTGACCATGTATTCGGAATTTTCGTTCTTGCCGGATTCAATCACCAGCGACCGGTCAAATTTGATGATGTCAAAGGGCAGCTCCATGATACGTTCCACGTTGGAGTATCCGGTGCCGAAATCATCCAGATAAAATTTGATGCCGTGCTTCTGAAGCTCCTCGATCCTGGATTTCACCATTTCAAAATCCGCGGTGTTCTGGCTCTCCGTCAGCTCGATGGCGATCTTTTCACACCCGATGCCGTTGGCCTGAATGATCCGCAGGATATCCTCGCAGAAATGCGGGTCATACACTTCCTGCACCGCGAAGTTCACGGAGATCCGGTTGATGATGTATCCCTCGTCCGTCAGTTTTCGGATCTCACGGCAGGTCTTATGCAATATCACCAGAGACAATGCATGGATCAGCCTGTTCTCCTCCGCAAGGGGGATGAACTGATCCGGAAAAACCGTGCCGAGCTCCGGCAATTCCAGACGCATCAAGGCTTCCGCCGTATCATACATCTGGTTCCTCACATGATAAACCGGCTGGCAGTAGACCCGTACCCGGGGATCATCCGGATCGCCTTTCTCCGCAATATCCTCCAACTGCGCCAGGATCATCTGCTGTTTCTTAAACAGCGCTTTGTCTCCATCCGTCACATGATAATAGGTATTTAACGGGATACGGTCCTCCATGAAAAGCAGGAACTTGGTGTAAGCCTCATGTTTGCTGATCTCCTCGTCGCTCTCCATGATCACCACTTTGAACGGAAGCCGATAGCGCTCATAAAGGTTGTAAAAACTCTGCTCCACCTTTCTGGAAACATCTTCCATGTCCGGGTTGTCCACTTCCTTGAAAGTCAGTGCCAGCCGGCCTCCCGCCACGCGGAACAGAGTGCCTTTTTTCACAATGCCGGTAAAGAACCGGAAAATCTCAAACTGCAGATCCTCGGTAAAGGAGTTGTAGCTTTCAAAGTCCTGCAGATGGAGAAACATCAGCATCATCCTCTGCTTCTTCCGATAAGCCTCTATGACAGTGTCTGTAAAAGATTCCTCATTGACCGCGCCGGTGGTCGTCTCATAAGGATTGGAATGCAGGAGATACATCAACGCGATAATCGGCAGAATATAGATCGCCGTGGTAAAGGACGACTGTCTGTTCCAACCCTGGATGCCGTGAATAACGAGGCAGAAAAAGAAGGTCAACAACAGGCCGCGGAAGATCTGTCGCACCAGCCGCGCCCGGTAACGGATCAGCAGGAAAAAGATCATCCCGATAAAGAACGCATAGGAAATCGCGAACACCCCGCCGGATTCTCTGATGATCCCGTAGGGGGAAACCTGAAAGCCCTTGCCGGTCACGGTCATCACAATGTCAAATCCGCACGCTGCCAGAACCGCAATGCCGGAAATGGAGAAATAATGCCGTCTGGCCGGTTTCGGAAGATGGAGAATTTCCTGAATGTAATAGATAAACAGCCAGAGCAGAAGGTACAGCGCGGCATGCTGGAGCATCCGCAGCAGATAAACGGGAACCATCGGCACCGGCGCAACATCCAACAGCATGTGATAGACCATATCCGAGATCGCCGCCACCATTTCCGTCACCAGCATGACCTGGAAGATCAGGAAGGTCTTCTTTTTCGTCATGTAAGCGGTACTGATGAGCACCACAAGAAGAAGCGACAATGACATCGCAAGCACATCGCCTACAGGGGTATAGCCTGTACTAAACATCACGCTCCCTCCTTTCTGATCTAAGTCACGGCTTTTCTGATGTATCCTTGTCACAGCCCTCGCTGCGCCTTTACGCATCAAACCGGAAACGTCCGGTCTGCTCATTCAGCTTTGCAGACAGCTCCGACAACGTCTCCGTCTCTTCCTTGCATTTATCAATGGTCGTGGTCAGCGTGCTCATGCTGGCGGAGGTTTCCTCCGTGGAGGCCGCGTTTTCCTGGGCGATGGCCGCCAGCTGCTCGATGGCATCACTGATATGGTTCTTCAATTTGTTGATGGTATCCGTATGGTTAAAGATATCATGGGACGCTTCCGATACATTGAGGATTTCCTGCTGCAGCCCCGCAAAGGAATCCTTGGTGTTTTTCAGTTTCTCCGCCTGGATCACGGCGTCCTCGGAAAGCCCTTTCATCCGTTCCACGGAATCCTCGGAATTGCCGATCAGTTCGTAGGTGATCTCTTCGATGGTGCCGGCTGACTCTGCGGAATTCTCCGCAAGCTTCCTGATCTCCTCCGCCACCACCGCAAATCCTCTGCCGCCTTCGCCGGCGCGGGCCGCTTCGATGGATGCGTTCAGAGAAAGGAGATTGGTCTGGGCGGCGATATCCTGGATCAGCGTCACTGCGTCGCGGATCTTTTCCGCGGAGCGGTTGGTCGCATTCGTCTGCTCCGTCACCGTGTTGATGGCCAGAGTGGTCTTGTTATTGATGTCCTCCAGGTCGTTCAACATGTCGTTGGACTGGTCGGACAGATCGTTCATCTTCAGGATGGAGTCTTCCAGGGAATGCACCGACTCCCCGTTCAAAGCGATAGCATCGCCGATGTCATTTACTGCTTCTCCCGCGCCGCTGGTCTCATTCGCCTGGGTGGTGCTGCCGCTGGCGATCTCCTCCACCGCGCTGTTGACATGGATCACATTTTCCACGATCTCGTCAAACTCTCTGGTAAAGGCGGTATTCGTGGAGCGCAGCTGTTCGCCCTGCACGCGGATCGCGGAAATGATCGCGGAAAGCTCCGTATGAAGCCTGTCAATGGCGCGGCTCGTCATGCCGATCTCGTCACTCCGCTGATTTAATTTCTCCTGTTCGGGATTCTCCGTAAAGTCCAGATCCGCCACTTTATCCGCAATGGCCGTCAACTGGGTCAGCGGACGGATCATCTGTCTCACAGCCACGATCCCGATCACCAGCACGATGGCAAAGATGATGACCCCCGCGAGAATCATCTGCCCCACAGCGCGGTTCACCAGCGCGCTGTCAGCCACATTGTTCTTAAGTTCCGTGGCTGCGATCACGATCAATACGATCCCTGTAAAAAGGACTCCCGCGCAAAGCACCAGCAAAATCTTCGCCAGCATTGACCGCGTCAGCGGCACCTTCGCCCGGGATGTCTCTCCATTGGTAGTCCCCATATGCTGTTCCCCCCAAACCATTTTCATACGCAAATATTATGCCAGAAAAAACGGAAAAATTCAACCCGCAGCGGCCTGCGCAAAACCGCATTCCACCCGCCTACTGAAGCAATTCGAAGGTGTATCCCTGGGCGATTCCGGCGTCGATGAGATCCCCCAGCACCGCCGCGTTTGTCGCGGAGATCCCGTGCAAAAGATAGATCGCCCCCGGATGCAGCGCGTTGATCACCTTCGTCCTGGTTTCATTCACATCCGGCTGATTGTCCACATACCAATCCCTGTGCGCAAAGCTCCAGAACACGCTGCGGTAATTGCAGTTATTCACTACCGCAAGCCCCTGCTGGGAAAACTTGCCTTCCGGATACCTCCACAGATGCATGACATAGCCGTAGTTTTCCACGGCAGCATTGTGGACGTCCATCAGTTCCTTCTGCTGTTCCTCCACGCTCTTTGCGACGATATTGGTATGGGTCACGCTGTGGTTGCCCAGTTCGTGTCCCTCGTTGATGATCCGCTGGCAGATCTCTTTGTCCTCCTGCACTACGGGAAGCGTCGCGAAAAAGACGCCCTTCACGCCCTTTTCCTTCAAGGTGTCCAGGATCTGCACCGTGTATTCGTTGGTATAACCGATGTCAAAGGTCAGGTAAACTTTTTTCGGTTCTCCCTCGTCCCAGGGCATGATAAAGTATGCGGACAGATCGCCGTATTTTTTCTGGTACAGGGTGCAGCCGTCCGGCCTGCCATACGCATCCGTCGGTCCGCCGCTTCCCCATTCCACCAGGGTGGGGTCGTAAGCACTGACATCCAGCTGCGGATTCGTCAGCGCGATGGAGGTCACATTTCCTTCCGGATCCGTGCTTCCCTCTTCCGTCACCGTGGGGAAGGCAAGCTCCGTCTCAGTCTCCGGCACGGCTTCTGCGGTTTCCGTGACGGCTGCAGCGGTTTCCGTCGCCGGTGTCTCCGTCACCACCGCATCCATGGCGTTCTTTTCCTCGCGTTTCGCCACACGCTCCTGCAGCTTCGCCTCCGCTTTTTCCACGGCGCCGGATTTGTCGATCCCCTTTTCGATCAGGAGAAACACCAGCACCACAGCGCCCAGTGCGCCGGCGCAAATCAGAAGGCGTATCCATAACGGTTTCTTTTCTTTTCCCTTTTCCATACGGTCTCTTCTGCTCCTTTTTTATTCACCCAGTTTGTATGCAATGAGGCATCCTGCCGCCAGACAGACGATGCCGATCAGCACAGGTCCCACCGTCAGCGCGCCGAAGTTTGCCATCATGATGATGCCGATGGGTGACGCCACAATGAGTCCGATAATCGCCCAATATGCATAGAGCGGGAACTTCTTGAAAATCGCTTCGATGAGCTTCGCGAAGCCCGCAATCCCCACCAGCACGCCGATGCCGAACAGCAGCAGGAAGACAAAACTCTGGATCAGGACTTCCTTGTCACCGTTCTTCAACGCGGACATGAACTGGCTGATGGTACTGATCACCGGATTATAATAGCCCAGGATCAACAGCACCATGGATCCGCTGACGCCGGGGATCACCATGGTTCCCGCGGAGATCACGCCCACCAAAAACAGCAGCAGCAGGCTTAAGGGCTCCATCGTCAGCACCGCTTCTTTTCCTGTAGTGCCGGACAGCAGCGCCATGGCGATGACCAGGGCAAAGAAAGCGGCAAAGGCGATCACATGACCGGCCTTCACTTTATTTCCTTTCACCTTTCCGATCATCATCGGCAGACCGCCCAGGATCAGGCCGATGAAAAACAGGGTCGTGGGAAACGGAAACCTGTTAAAGCAAAACTCGATCACCACCGAACCGCCGAAGATCGCGATCAGCATACCGATGATGATGGGCAGCAAAAAGATGATGTTTTTCTTAAACTCCTTGAAAAGGTGGCTGAGGCAATGGATCAGTTTGTCATAGATCCCCATGACCACCATCATGGTGCCGCCGCTGACCCCGGGGATCACGTTGGCCAGGCCGATCACGATGCCTTTCAGAATGTCTTTGATAAATGCTCCGAATGCTTTCATAATGCTCCTTCTTTTTTCATATATTCCCGGATGGCGCCAAGCAGCGCCTCCATTTCTTCCTTTGTCCCGATGGTGATCCGGAGGTAAGGCGCGATCCGCGCGGGCTTACTGAAATGCCGCACGTAGATCTTCTGCTCCCGCAGCGCTACATAAAGCGCCTCGCAGTCCACCACCGGATGGGTCACAAACAGAAAATTCGTGACAGAATCCGAAAAAGCAAACCCCAGTTCCCGAAGTTTCTCCGCCGTCCAGATGCGGGTTTCGATGATCTTCTGCCTCGTCTCCTCAAAATAAGCGCGGTCTGAAAGGGCTGCGGCACCGGCCAGAATCGCCGTCGTATTCATGGTATAGGAATTAAAGGAATACTTCACGTCGTTCAGATAACGGATCAGGGTTTCGCAGCCAAGCGCCTCCCCGATCCGCATGCCCGCCAGGGATCTGGATTTGGAAAAGGTCTGGGTCACCAGAAGGTTGTCATATTCCCGGATCCAGGGTACCACGCTTTCTCCCCCGAAATCAATGTAGGCTTCATCCACGATGACGATGGACTCCCGGTTTCTCTCTATGATCTCCCGCAGCGCCGAAAGGTCAAGCGCCGTTCCCGTGGGAGCGTTGGGGTTTGCGATGACGATGCCGCCGTTCTCCCCGAAATAATCCTCTTTTCTGATGGTGAAGTTTTGATCCAACGGCTTGGTCTCGTAGGGGATCCGCAGCATCTCCGCCCAGACATCATAAAAGGAATAGGTGATGTCCGGAAACAGGATCGGACGGTCGCCGTTGAAAAACGTGAGAAACAGCATGGCCAGCACATCATCCGACCCTACGCCCACAAAGACCTCTTCTTTTTTCAGATGCAGTTCCCGGGCGATGGCGGAACGTAAAGGTTCTCCCGCAGGATCCGGATAGCGCCGCAGGAGATCATAATCCATTTCCTGCAATGCCTTCCTGACGCCCGGCGCCGGCGGATAAGGGTTCTCATTGGTATTCAGTTTGATGATATCCGTTTCTTTCGGCTGTTCCCCCGGCGTATAGGGGGTCACCCGCCGGATGTGTTGTTCGAAGTATCTCATCATAGTCTCAGTTCACTGTGTGCTTTGCTAGTTGCCGAAACGACGCCAACGACCTCTCAATCATCTCCGGGGACACGCAGTACGCGATCCGGACATATCCGGTGCAGCCGAAAGCGCTGCCCTTTACCAAAAGAAGCCGCTCCTCCTTCGCCCTGTCCACAAAGGCCTGCTCCTCTTCCGCGGTCACCGTTTTCCCTTCCGGCGCTCCCGGCACCTTCATCCAAAGATAAAACGCGCCCTCCGGTTTGACACAGAAAAACCCGCATGCCGTCAGGCTTTCATACAGGCGCTTCCGGTTTTTGTCATAGAAGGCCAGCTCGGTTTTTTCCGAAAGGCATGCTGCCACTGCTTTCTGCATCAGGGACGGGGCATTGACAAATCCCAACACGCGGTTGCTCTGGGTGAGTCCCTCCAGAAGGCGGTCTTCGTCTTCGATCTCCGGCGAAACCGCCAGATACCCGATCCGCTCCCCCGGGAGGGATAAGGACTTGCTGAAGGAATAGCAGACAATTGTATGCTTGTAATGCTTCGCGGGAAAAGACTGCTGCGCGCCGTCATACACCAGCTCCCGATAGGGTTCGTCCGAAAGCAGGCAGATCGCATGTCCGATCCGCTCCCCCGCTTTTGTCAGGGTCTCCCCCAGCCGCTTCAAGGTCTCTTCCGAATACAGGACGCCTGTGGGATTGTTGGGCGTATTGATGATGACCGCCTTCGTCCGGGGCGTGATCTTTTCCTCCAATTCTGTCAGATTCGGCTGAAAGGCAAAAAGATCCGGCGACACTTCCACCAGCGCGCCGTCCCAGTTCGCGACATAATTTTTGTATTCCCCGAAATAGGGGGCAAACACGATCACCTCGTCCCCGGGATCGAGGATCGTCTTCAATGCCACATTCAGTCCGCCAGCAGCGCCCACCGTCATTACAATGTGTGCGCCGTCGTAACTCGTTCCGAAGCGACGGTTTAAATCCTCCGCGATCCGGTCCCGCACCTCCGGGAAACCGGCGTTATTCATGTAGCCGTGGAGCTCCAGGGGGTCGGCCTCCTTCACGAGATCCGCGATCACGCTCTTCAGTTTCTCCGGGGCCGGCACCGCGGGATTGCCGAGACTGTAATCATAGACATTTTCCGCGCCGTAACGCTCCGCCATGGCCTTGCCTTCCGTGAACATGGCCCGGATCACTGAGCCTTTTAAGATCCCTTCCTCCGTCTTCCTTGCGATCATCTGCGGCCTCCGTTTTCCTTCAGCGCCGCTTCCTCTTCCTCCAGTTTTTTCAGATCCTCCGGCGTCATGTATTTCCGGAAGATCCGCTCCAGGATAATGGAAAAGATCCAGCCAAAGCCGGCCGGGAACACAAAGATCAGCGCCGGCGACACATAGCGGATCAAAATCCCCGCGAGGATCACCATCCCGGTCATCAGCGCGGACCAGGGGAGATTCGTCACGGAAAGGATGGCCGCGTTTTTCAGGATATGCTTCCAATCCAGTTCAAAGCGGGAAATATAAGCAAAAATGTAAACCGCCCAGATCGTCTCGTAGACCATTAAAAACGTGAAAAAAATGTGGAGTGCGCCAATGGGCGACCCCTGGGGCAGGAAATAATTCAGCATGAGATAGCGGTCCAGATAAAGGACCACATAGATCGCAAACAGCAGCAGCCAGATCCCGGTGGCCTGCTTGAAATTCGACTTGAAGGCGTTCCAGAAATTTCTGAACACGTAGCCCTTTTCCTGACGGATCACCTGACGGATCACCGTGAAAAGAGCGGTGGTGGAGGCGCCGATGGTAAAGATCGGAATGCAGAACACAACCCACAAAAAGCTCGTCACCACGATATCGACGATCTTGTTCATCACCTGTGAAAATTTGCCTTCGTAACTGAAAAATCCGCCCATGATATCCTACCTCGTTCAAAACCCCCGATTTGTCGTAACCGCAGGGAATGATATGTTCTGACATCAGCTGTCCATCCAGTAGTCTTCCGTCGAACCTGCAAATCCGGGTTCCTTCAAGTAACTCTGATACATCTTTCCAACTTCGCCGTCGGAAAGCGCATATTCGTAAATGCAGAGGGACGAAATCGCGCCTTCAAAAGACCGTTGGAACGGATCTCCCCCCAACAGCACCTGCCTGCATCCGAGCTGGAGGGGCATATCCGTTTCAAAATGCGCCCGTCTTCCGTTGATGTAATAACGCAGCGCTTCTCCCGTAGCATCATAGGCAAAGCAGAGAAAGCTCCATTCGCCGAGACGCGTGGCGCGGGAGGTGGTGTCAAAAAAGCCCTCGTCATCCACACTGATACGGTAAACGCTGATCCCGTCATCCGCGTTGGTATATGGCACAAAGGAGGAAAATCCGCCCTCAAAGCGCATATAGACCGCACTGCTCCAATTCGTCATTTTTTCCGGTCTGATCCAGAAGGCAATGGAGTAGCTGTTCTGCGCGAAAAGCCTCGGCGGCAGCTCGATCACATTCTCGCCGATATTGCCCCCGGGGAAGTGTACTGCCCCGTGCAGATCGGAAATACCGGACACGAAAGCAATGCCCTCTCCCCGGATTACTCCCGGATAATGCCTGTCCCGATCTTCCAGCGTATGCAAAAAATCATACACTACTCCGCCGTCTTTGGGAAGAGTCTCTTTGATATATTTTTTATATGCCGTTCCGTCAAAAAGTCCGTCCTCTCCATAATCGCCGGAGGCATCGCATCCGCAGGACGCAAGAAATTTTCTTTCATCTCCGTCAAATTCTCCAACTGCCGCAACCGTCTTTTTTGCGTCCTTGGTCATTCGGATGACGGATTTCACGATTTTCCGATCCTGATGGTTTTTCAGACTCTGCCGCAGCCACCTCTGGTCAAACCGGAAGGTCTCCACCGGAAGCAGATTCAGATAGCGGATCGCCGCAAAATTCGCTCCGTAATTTTTCAAGGAAAGACTGACACCGGTTTTTGCAATTTCCCGCATCCCTTCAATCAAAGACGCTGCGTCCCGGGAAAGCAGACATCGTTCCGTAACGGAAAAATCCAGCTCCGACGGCTTTACCCCGTTTTCCGCCAGCAGCGCTTTCAGCTTTTCCGGGAGCCCCCTGTCCAGAAGGAGAATGGCGGAAATCTCAAGACTGAATCGAAGCTTTCTTTTCAATAGTCTTCGGTCGGAAAAGCATGACATCTCCCGTAGCAGCTTCTCCAGCAAAAACTGATCCAGCACGCGGATGAATCCGTTGCTTTCCAGCGTCGGCCGGTACTGGGAGGGATAAAGGACGGTTTTGTCCTCCCGGTGCCAGAGTGCCACGATTCTGGTCTGCATCAGCGTCCCGTTCTGAAGATTCAGCAGCGGATTGCATAGAAGCTCAAACCGATCCTGTGCCACGGCCTCCGGTGCCTCATCCTGAATTCGCTTTACGCGAAGCATCTCCTCTCTGATATCTTCATAAAAGACGCAACGATGCTTCCCGGAACGCTTGGCGGCATACATGGCGTCATCTCCGAGATTTAAAGCCGTCAAAAGATCCCCTTCCGCTTCCGTGCTGTTGACGGCTCCGGCGCTCACGGATACAACCGACAGTCCCGGTACTTCGCACCGTTTTTCTTCGATTTTCGACAATACTGTTTCATAAATCGCCGTAAGGGTTTTTCTGTCCTGCTCCCCGGAAAGCACCAGCACAAATTCATCGCCGCTCATACGTACGGCGAAAACATCGGACGCGCTTTGAGAAAGCGCGTCCGCAACCTGTTTCAGCACAAGGTCTCCCTCTTCATGCCCGTAAAGGTCGTTCACCGTCTTAAAATTGTCCAGATCTATATAGATCAGACTGAAGGGTTCCCGGTTCCTTTTCAGCGGGCACTGCTCAAACAGCCATTTTCGATTGTACAATCCGGTCAGATAATCTCTGTATTCCTGTTCATTCATCCTTTGTCTCCCCGGATCAATCCTAGAATTTTCAGGAGCTGCCGATGAAGCCGGCATTTCCCCTGTTATTTTACCCGGATGCATACCACGCTGCTCTTTGGCAGTGTCAGGGAAAGCTTTCCTCCCTCTGCGCGGTATCCCGTAAATGTCTCCTCTTTCACGACCTCCGGTGCGTCAAAGGTGTTGTGGTCATGCACATCCGCACTGGTGACAATGCTTGCCTCCGTTACCTCCATCGCCTTGTCTCCGGCGAACTGCACCTCCAGCTCCTTCGCATCCGATATGGAAAGGTTGTTGACTGTGATCGTGATCACACCGTCCTTTTCGGAAACGGACTCTGTCAGCTCCGGTACCTTCCATTCGTCCATGCCGGTTTCGCCGACTCCTGAAAGAGCGCTTTCCAAAAGCGTTGCTCCCTGATGATGACGATACATATGGAACACGTGCCAGGTCGGAGTTTTCAGCATCTTCTCGCCATCGGTCAGGATGACTGCCTGCAGCACATTGACCATCTGCGCGACACAGGCCAGCTTCACGCGGTCACAATGCTTGTTGAAAATATTGAAGTGAATTCCTGCCACAAGCGCGTCACGCACGGTGCTTTGCTGATACAGGAAGCCCGGATTGGTTCCCGGCTCCACCGTAAACCAGGTACCCCATTCATCCACGGAAAGCCCGATCTTCTTCTCCGGATCATACTGGTCAATGATAGCACCGTGACGGCGGATCAGCTCATCCATATAATACGCCTTGTTCAAGGTCTTATACCATCCCTCGTCGGTATAATCCGTTGCGCTTCCCTTGATTTCCCAGCCCTCCGGATGGGTGTAATAATGCAGGGAAATGAGATCCATAAATCCGTGCATGAAGTCCGGTGCGTTCCTGAAGCAGGTCTTCATGACGCCCTCTGTCCATGCGTAATCCGCCACATTCGGTCCGCAGGCGATTTTCTTGATGGGATTCTTTTCATCATACTGACGTACATAGGTCTGATAGCGCCGGTACTCGTTGGCATAAAACTCCGGCGTCATATTGCCGCCGCAGCCCCAGTTTTCATTCCCCACACCAAAATAATCCACCCGCCAGGGCTCCTCGTGACCGTTCTCTTTTCTGAGATCCGCCATGGGAGAAACGCCTTTGAAGGTCATGTACTCCACCCACTCGGACATTTCCTGCACGGTTCCGCTTCCCACATTCCCGTTGACATAGGTCTTGCATCCAAGCTGCCGGCACAGCTCCATGAATTCGTGGGTTCCAAAGCTGTTGTCCTCGGTCACGCCGCCCCAATGGGTGTTGATCATCTTTTTCCGTTTGCTCTTTTCTCCGATCCCGTCCTTCCAGTGATATTCATCCGCAAAGCAGCCCCCCGGCCAGCGAAGTACCGGCACCTGAATCTCCTTCAGGGCGTTGACCACGTCCGTACGCATACCGTTTACATTCGGAATATCGGAATTTTCCCCGACATACAAGCCCTCATAGATGCACCGTCCCAAATGCTCGGAAAAGTGTCCGTAAATCTCCGGTTCAATCTTTCCAAGCTTGTTGGTTTCATTGATTACCAGTTTTGCCATACCTAATTTCCCTCCTTGTCCTTTAAATATTTTATGCCCCATAGGGACTGGTTATTTTCTCCCACACCGGAGAAGCAGAATGTATTGTTTCCCGCTTCATCGGTCATTTCCACCAGCACGCCGTGATAGGTGATTCCGTCCACTGTAATATCCGCGTAATTCGTGCCCTCCTTCACCTCATAAGTACCGGTCAGACCGCCTGTAATCTGTCCTTCCGCAAAATTGCACTGAACCGCTTCATTCACCTTTGCGTCCACTGCCAGTCCGTGGTTCAAAAGGTAGACCGTCCCGGAAAGGTCATTCTTTTGATATCCCTTTTCCGACAGGCTCTCTCCGCAGGTCGCGAAGGGGAAGATACAAGGCCACCCGGCCTCGTTCACCGCCATCTGATGCACCCGCGGTTCGTGATACTCATCCATTTTTTTGAAGCGTTGATGATAAACGATAAAAAGCTTGCCGTCCGATACAAAGGTGGACTGCCCTCCCGGCGCCATATAGGTCTGTGCAAGGGACGGCAGCGTATAATTTCCCATCAGCTTCGTCCCGTAGTTTTCGTAGTGATCTAGGTCGTCATCGATCCCCAGCGTATGCCCGGAAGCATCGGTATAGACGCCGTCCGGCTTGTCGCTTCGAAATACCCGGATCTGGTATCCCCCCATCTGCTGCAGGTTTCCGTAGGAAAGGAACAGATAGTAATAGCCGGACTTCTCATCATACTGGATATAGGGTCCCTCAATGGGGTGGTGGAATCCGCCCACCAGCCGTTTCCCGTAATAATGATCCACGGCGTTTGCATCGTCCGTCTCGGGGTGAATCGGTTCATTCGTCTCCGGATCCAGCTCCAGCAAAAAGATCCCGCCGGACCAAGAGCCGTAGACCATCCACATCCTCCCGTCGGCGTCATAAAACATAGCCGGGTCGATGGCGTTCGGATAATACTGGTTATTAAAGCCCGCAACCGTGATGTAGCGTTCCCGCAGCTTCTTATCCTCTCCGTTGATCTCATAATAATTGGTCTTTGTGGCATTTGGCTTTGTAAAGCCGGAGTAGATCACCGTCCCCTGATAATGATAGGGTCCCTTGATATCCTTGCTCGTTGCGTAACAAAGATCTGACATGATATAGGAGCTTGTGGTGCAAAAATACATCAGGTACTCCCCTGTGGTTTTATTGTAGATCACGCTGGGCGCCCATACTGAATACCATTTGTCGCTGTTTTTTCCCACAAAAGAAAATGCGTCAAAAGGTTCCGTCAGCAAATTGTCATAGATCGGATTCTTTTCGTCAACACCGTCCGCCCACATTTTAAAAGACCGGAGATTGTCGGTGGTTGCGGCGGTCATATGGGAGCCATAGCAGTAATAGAGATGATCGTCTCCCTCTATGATAAACGGATCATGCAGAGATGCGCCTGCGCTGAAAGCTCCCTCCTTGATTTCTTCCTCCGGAAGCTCCTCCGGCAGTGCGCTTCCGCCTGCACCGCATCCGGCGGCAAGCACCGCCGCTCCTGTCATGATTGCCATCATCCGCACCATCTTTTTTGGTTTAATCCATTTCATCGCGTTACACCCTTTCCCGTAGTTCCTTCCATCGCCGGTCTTCATGCTTCCCTCATCCAGACCAGCATCTCTCCCGGCTGCCGATTGTTCCAGTAGCAATAGGGAATCAGTCTTGCCGATGTCCGTTCCCGTTCAGGCCTGACAATCCTGTACAATCCGGATTCTCCATCCCCCCGCAAAAGACGCCAGCCCTCCACAAGGAGTGTCATCGTCCCTCCCAGAAGCTCTTTTTCAAACACCTCTTTGGGCTGTATCCCGGTATCTGCGAAAAAGGCGGCCAAATTTTTCCCGTTATCCGCTTCCTCCATTGCATAGACAAGGGGACCCTTTTTCACCGCTACCTTCCCCACATCCGCACGAACCTGCGGGTCGGCGTAAACATACTCCGCCGGCATGGAAAACCGAAGCCTTATGGTCTTCAATTCCTTCGTAAGCGGTACCGCCGCGTATATCCCGGCATCCGTTTTCATAACCTCTCCCTCGTCGCATTGTAGCAGGGGATCCTTTGCATAGGCCGGAATCCGGATGAAAACCGTTCCGGAGGTCTGCTCCGGATTGTCCACGGATAGTTCCGTTTCACCATAGAACGGCATCCGGGTTTTCACGGAAAACCGAACGGTCTTTCCCGAAATCGTCGCGGAAAAGCTGCAGGAAACATGAAGATTGAGATAAACCGCCTTCTCCTCCGTAAAGCAAAGGTATGCGCCAAGAGAAGCCAGTGTCCTTGCGATATTCGGCGGGCAGCACGCGCAGCCGAACCATTTTTGCCGCACAGGCTTCACATGACCGATGGAAGAAAAATCCATGCAAAACTCCGGTACCACCTCCAGCGGGTTGACATAGAAGAAGCTTTTTCCATCCATGGCAATCCCTGCCAGCACGGTGTTGTAAAGCGCGGTCTCCATCGTTTCCAGATACCGGGTCTCATGCGTGATCTGCGCCATTCTTCTGCAGAAAAGAGCAAGACCTATGGATGCGCAGGACTCCGCGTAATTCCGGTCATTGGGCAGATCATAGTCTACAGTGAACCGTTCATAAATTCCGCTGCTGCCAATGCCTCCCGTAAGGTACATTTGCCTCTCCGTGATATTCCGGTACAACGTCCGGCAGGTGTCCAGCAGCTCCTTATCATCATACGCTGCGGCGAGATCCGCCATGGCGCAGTACATATACACCGCGCGCACCGCATGTCCCCTGGCGGTTTTCTGCTGACGTACCGGCTCGTCGCATTGGGAATAGGCCGGAAAAAACGGATCCGGATTGTGAAACACATCCGTCCAGTTCTGATGTTCATGCTCATGTATCAGGTAGTTCGGCTCCGTCCCCCGGCGGTCGATAAAATCCTTTGCCATAGCAAGGTACTTTTCTTTTCCGGTGGCCTCATACAGACGGATCAGACCGATTTCCACCTCCTGATGCCCCGGCACCGCCGTTTCATAGACCTTTGTGTGAAACGTTTCGCAGATCAGATCCGCGTTTTTTTCCATAATGGAAAGGAGGCGATCCTTGCCGGTCACCTCATAATATGCCACAGCCGCCTCCATAAAATGCCCGGCTGTGTATAGCTCGTGCCCTTCCCTTAGATTCGTGAATTTCCCCTCCGGCTCCTTGATGATGAAATAGGTATCCAGATAGCCGTCGGGGCGCTGCGCACGGCCGATCAGCTCAATCGCCTGATCCGCCATGCGCTCCAGCTCCTCATTTTTTTCGTAGGAAAGGGAATATGCCACTGCCTCCAGCCACTTCGCCAGATCCGTGTCCTGGAACACGAATCCATAGAATTCGCCCTCTGCCTCGCCGGAGGCAATTTTGAAATTTTCAATGCAGTTGCTCTTTTCCGCCGACGGTTCTCTGTTATTCAGCACACGCCATTGGTAAGGGATGATTTCCTTCGTCACAAGCTCTGTATATTTCCCGAAAAAATCATCCGTCAGACGAATCTCATTCAGGGAAATCGTGTTCAGCTTCTTCATACATGTTCACCTGTCCCGAGGCATTGTCGGACGACTCATATCATGATGTTGGGGTCAAAAGTCACATGCCGCTTGCATCGCTCCGCACTCTTGACCCCAACATCCTCCGATCACTCATAAGAAAATACCGGTCGATTGTTATCATCCCATCGGATCTTCATCAATTGCGCATGCCGGTTCGGGTTATATAGGGGATCTCCCTCTATTTTCGATTCGATTCTGGCATGATAAACCAGAATGTCGTTGCCATCCTCATCCACGGTAAAGGAATTGTGTCCCGGTCCGTAAATGCCCTTGGATGCATCCGTTGCCAGCACGGGATGCCGCTCCTTCTTCCAGGAACGGGGATCCAGAAGGTCACTGTCCTCGGATGCCGTCAGCATTCCCATGCAATAGGCCGCTCCGGTTTCGCTGGCGGAGTATGTCATAAAGACCTTTCCGCCCCGCTTGATTACGGAGGGTCCCTCATTGACCCAGAACCCGACGCGCTCCCAGTCGTAATCCGGCGTTGTCAGCAGCACCTGAACTGTCTTCAGCTTATGAGGCGTTTCCATTTCGGCGATATAAAGGTTGCTGATCTGCTTTCCCACGCCGACCTTTTCCGCCCACACATAATAATGCTTTCCATGATTCTCAAATACGGTGCCATCCAGTGAAAAGGCTTCAAAGGAAAATTCATCCTCCTCCGCCCGCTGCATTTTGCCAAGCTCTCTCCAGCTGTCCCTGATGGGATCCTGTCCGGAGCACTCCAGCACATACGGTCGGAGTGCCCAGATATCATCCTTTCTGCTGGCCGCAAAATAAAGATACCAGCGCCCCTCCAGATAATGCAGCTCCGGTGCCCAGATATGCTGACTCATGGGTCCGGACTCATGGCAATGCCAGATCTCAACCTCTTCCGCCTCCGGAAGATCCGACAGATGCTCTGCCCTTCGCAGAACGATCCCGTCATACGCCGGCACGGAAGCCGTGAAATAATAGCTTCCGTCCGTATGCCGGCAAACATAAGGATCTGCCCGCTGCAGGATCCATGGTTTATTGTAGGTAAGTGTCGCATTCATCTTTATCCGGTTCCTCCTAACCCTTTACAGCGCCTGCGGTCATACCATCGATCAGGTATTTCTGGAAGATCAGGAACACAACCAGTACCGGAAGGATGGAAAACATGGAACCCGCAATCAGCACGTCATAGTTATTTCCATAGGGCGTCAGCAGCGTGTTCAGACCGATTGGCAGGGTAAATTTGTTCGAGGAACGATACACCAGCATGGGCCAGAGGAGATTGTTCCATGCGCCCATGGCACAAAGGATCGCCATGGAAGCAAAGGCCGGCTTTGTAATGGGCATCATGATCTGCACGCAGATCCGATACTCGTTGGCACCGTCAATACGTCCCGCATCCAAAAGCTCCTTCGGCAATCCCTGCATATATTGTCGGAAGAAGAAAATCGTTCCGGCGGCACAGAGTCCCGGCAGAATCACACCCCATGTGGTGTCTATCAGCTTCAGGTTGATAATTTCCTGATAAAGCGGAAGCATTAAGATCTCAAACGGCACCATCATCGTCGCGATCACCAGGAAAAACAGCAGGTTTTTCAATTTGAAATCATACATGGAAAGCCCGTATGCCACAAAATAGCAGATCAGAAGTGTCCCGACCACCGTGATCAGCGTCAGGAGCAGACTGTTCTTAAACCACATAAAATACTTCGACGAGTCCTGCTTTCCGCCGTTCCCGCCAAACAGATAGATATAGTTGTCCAGCGTCATCGTCGAAAAATCCAGATCGATGGAGAGACCTTTTCTGATCAGCTCACGCCCCGGTCTGAAGGAGGCTAGGAGTCCCGCAAATAGCGGAAATGCAATGATCAGAGATAATCCCAGGAAAAAGACGGTTGCAAGGATGGAAAGCACCGTGTGCTTCGTACCGCCGATCGTATTTCTTCTTTTCGAAACGGTAAGTGTTTTTGCCATCTTACTTTTCCTCCTTCTTGAAGGTTCCGGTCGCAACGAGCTGTACCATATTAATCGCAAGCGCTACCACCAGAAGCACCAGACCAACCGCCGATGCATAACCCATCTGGTTCTTTTCGATGCCTCGTTTGTACAGATACCCGACGATCGTCAGACCGATATTCTTCGGCGAGGAATTACCTGCCCATAACATGAAGCTTTCCAGGAACATCGCAAGACCTGCGTAGACAGAGATCGTCAACACGTAGATGATCGTGGGCTTCAAGAGCGGGATCGTCACATAACGGAATTTCTGCCATGCGGACGCCCCGTCAATATCCGCAGATTCATAAAGTGCGGGATCTATATTTTTCAGTCCCGACAGGAAATACAGCATATTCACACCGGTCCATCGCCAGCAGCAAAGAAGCAGCAATGCGAAATACGCCGTCGGGTACATTTTTAGCCACTTAATCGGTGACTGTCCGAAGAATTCGAGCACCTGGTTCATAAAACCGGTTTTGTACTCGGAAAACATCAATCGGAACAGTGTACCGGAGATGACCACAGAGGTCAGCGCCGGAATGTAAAGGATCGCTTTCCAGACTCCCTTTGCTTTCACCAGATTGCTGTCGATCAGGACAGCCCACAGCATCGGGAACGGAATCAAAAGCACCAGCGTCAGAACCATGTATAGCACGGAATTGCCGACCGCCTGATGAAACACACTGTCCTTCAGCAGCTTCGCATAGTTATCAAATCCGACCCACTCCGCACCGGCGGGTTTCACGTTTTGGAAACTCATAATGACGGTGCTGATCATCGGGTAGATCCAGAAGATGGCAAAGCTCAGAAGAAACGGCAGCACAAAAACATACGGTGCCGTCTTTTGGGAATACAAAAAATGCGAAAACACATTTCCTTTCTTCTTTTTCTCCACTTTCCTTACCCCTTTTTGGAAATAGGGGCTGTCTCAGACAGCCCCTATATGTGAATGCCTCGTAGTGTCCGGTTACTTTTACTGCTCCAGATCAACTGCATCCTGAAGTTCCTGCAGTGCCTCGTCCACATCCATGCCCTGCTCCAAAACCTCATTTGCGGTCGTTGTGCAGAAGTAGTCATTGATCGTCGGGCTGATTGATACAACAGAGATCTTGCCAATGCCGTCTTTGACCTTATTCAGCACATCGTACGGATAGTTCCGGAAGAACTGGTTGTACTGGTTGCTGTCATCATGTGCAAAGTCATCCTGCGTCCAAAGAGCGGTGTTGCAAACATCGAATCCGAGGTTCTCCCAGATGTAATTCTCACCTTCTTCGCCCATCTTTGCCCAGCAGACAAACTCTGCTGCAAGTTCCTGTGCTTCGGACTGATCCGTAACGACCGTACCGGTACCACCGATACCTACGGAATGACCCTGACCAGACTCAAATACCGGGCAGGGAGCCAGATACCAGTTGCCTTTTTCCTCCGGCATGTAGTTCAAGAAACGGCTCATATACCATGCTGCCTTCGGGAAGGAAACAATGTTGTGATCCAGAATGTTCTGGAAGCCGGCCTCAAGGTCTACGTGTCCGTCCGGAGAAATCTCTGCCAGACCGCTGTTCAGCCAATCCTGCTGCATGGTCAGCATCTTCTTCACGGAGTCTAACTGTACATTTGCCGGTCCGTCAAAACCGCCGGTCCAGTCTTCGCCGTACTCAGCCATCGCAAGCCACATCCAGTCCGTGCCGCCCGTATCAACAGAGGTCCAGTACTTTCCGTCTTCATGACCGATGCCATCCAGATACTTCTCACCGAGAGCCACCCAGTCATCCCAGGTGTCAACTGCATCGATATCAGCCTGAGAAAGTCCTGCTTCTTCCATTGCAGCCAGATTGTAGTACATCAGGGTCGCGCCTACATGGAACGGTGCGCCGTAGTAGTTGCCGTCATCGCCTGCATAGGTATCGAGACGGGATTTTACCATTGTTGCTTCATAAGGAGCAACATAGTCATTCAGCGGAACCAGTCCTTCATCTTTGTATGCCACCACGTTCGGGAACTGTCCGACCTCGACGTCGCAGATATCCGGAGCGCCGGTGCCGGTCTGAAGGCTCATGATCATCTTCTGATGCATATCGCCGTAAGGATAAGTCACGGTGGTCAGTCTGATCTGCTTGTCCGGATTCTCTTCATTCCACTTGTCAGCCATATCGCGGTAGAATGTGCCGTGCAGCTCAACGAATGTCCACAGCTCGAGGGGTGTACCGTCTTCCGGTCCCGTAGTGTCGGTCACGGCCTCAACCTCTTCCGCCGCTTCTTCGCCTTCCGCTTCCTCAACCTCAGCAGCCTCTTCCTCTGCAGCCTCTACTGCTGCATCCACTTCTGCGTCCCCTGTGCTTCCGGCGTTTGCACCGCCGCAGCCTGCAAGAAGACTTGCCGCCATCGTCCCGCAAAGCAGAACACTGACTAATTTCTTCTTCATAGTCCTTCCTCCTATTTCATGCTTCGTTAACAGGTTCGAGATTTCCATCTCTGATTCGTATCATATCGAATGTATTTTACGATGTCAATAATTATTTTAGATTTTTTTGAATTAGTTTAGCATTTTGTCAAATGTGATAAAAAATCCCTGTGTCTTTTGTGTATTTTCGCGAAAACGTTTTCGTAAACCCGGTTTTTTGTGAAACTTTTCACAATCGTTTTGGAACAGTACGAATAATTTTAGATTTTTCTAAATATATAATTGACCTTTTTTGCTTTTATGCTATACTAAAATAATCGAGAGGATTCTAAAGAATATGTTTCAGTCGGCGTAACTTCTATGATGTGCAAACTCCATCACGCTTGCGGCGGATGAAACATCTTCTTACCACCATCACGATAAGCGAGGAGATTGTTTCTTATGTTACACATTGAAAATCTGGAAGACGGCCTGGAGCTGTTTAAATCGCTGGGTTCCGACGTGCGGATCGAGATCATCCGTCAGCTTCTGCAGCATCCCGGCATGAATATGAACGAGCTGGCCGGACGGCTCAAGATCACCAACGGCGCCCTGACTTCTCATATTAAGAAGCTGGAGTCCTGCGGCATCGTGCAGACCAGCAGTGAAGCAGCCAGCCACGGCAATCAAAAGATCTGTACCGTACATGTGGATAAGATCCTGATCGATCTGATGCCGGGCACGCCGATGGATGATTTTTACCAGAGCAGCATCAAGGTCGGACATTATTCCAACCACGAGGTTTATCCGACCTGCGGGCTGGCATCGGCAGAAGCCATGGTAGGGGAGGTGGACGATCCGCGGTATTTTTCCCATCCGGATCGCTATAACGCGGATATTCTCTGGTTCACGCGAGGCTTTGTGGAATACGATGTGCCGAATTTCATTCCGCCGAACCAGCAGATCACGGAACTGATGATCGAGATGGAGATCTCCTCAGAGGCGCCGGGGGTCAACAACAACTGGCCCAGCGACATCCGCTTTTACCTGAACGGACAGAATGTGGGGGAATGGACTTCTCCGGGAGACTTCGGCGACGTGCAGGGGATCTTTACCCCCGACTGGTGGTATCCGAACTGGAACCAATACGGGTTGTTAAAGCTTCTGGTTGTGAACCGCAACGGCACGTTTATTGACGGCCGCCAGATCTCCGAGGTCACGACGACGGATCTCGCCCTGACCAGCAACAGCCAGATCAAATTCCGCCTTGCGGTGGAGGAGGACGCGGCGCATGTGGGCGGCCTCACCATTTTCGGCAAGACCTTCGGCAACTATGCGCAGGACATCGCCGTCAGGATCGGCTATATGCCGCTGTAACTCAGAAATGGACCGGCTGTATGCCGCTGTCACTCAGGAATGGGGCTATACGCCCCTGTCATTCAAGAAAGGAATCATGATGAATAAAAAACATTTTCTGTTGCCCGGTTTCCTCACCATCACCATGCTTGCAGGCTGCGGCAGTACGGACGCAGCTGCTCCCGTCTCTACCCAAACGGCGGCATCTCCCGCAACGGAGAGGACTGCATCCGCTTCCGAGGCTGTGCCGGAAGATGTCACTCTTGAAAAAAGCGCTTACGGCAATCCCATCATCCGGCTTACGGACGAAAAAGGGGATCGCATTTACGGCGGCGACCCGGCGGTGTATGTCGACGGCGACACCGCCTATCTTTATACCGGGCATGATATATCCACGGATGTGGAGGTCTCCGAAGCGGCTTATCACATCCCCGAGTATTTCTGCTACTCTTCCAAGGATCTTTTGACCTGGACGCCGGAAGGCGTTGTCATGAATATGAAAGACGTTTCCTGGGCAAAGGATCACATCAGCGCCTGGGCCAGCCAGGTCACCAAACACACAGATCCGGACACCGGGAAGGATCTTTACTATCTCTATTTCTGTTCCTGGGATAAGACGGGCGGCGGCAAGCAGTCCATCGGCGTGGCGGTTGCAGAAAGCCCCACCGGACCTTTTACGGACATCGGAGAGCCGCTTGTCATGGGCGTGATCACAAAGCCACAGACTTCCGCCTGGAACGACATCGATCCGACGGTCTTTGTAGACACAGATGAAAACGGCGAGGAGCGCCGCTACCTCGCCTGGGGAAATGCGATCTTCTATCTGTGCGAATTGAATCCGGACATGATCTCCGTCAAAGATCAGAACGGCGATGGCAAGATCACCTGCGGCCACAATCTGGAGGACGCGGATATCATGAGCAACAACAAGGGACTGCTCTCCTATACGGAAGCACCCTGGCTTTACCGCCGGACGGATGCCGACGGCAGTTACACCGGCGACTACTATCTGTTCTATGCTTCCGAATGGCGGGAGTCCATGGCCTATTCCACCACCACGGATTTACGAAGCGGTGTCTGGAAGAACTCCCAGATCTTCATGCTCCCCACCGCCACCTGCAACACCAATCACGAAGCGATCTTTGATTTTCAGGGCAAAACCTACATGATGTACCACGACGGCGCGCTGCCGGGCGGCAACGGTTATCGCCGCAGTGCATGCCTCCAGGAGCTTGTCTGGAACGAAGACGGCACCCTTTCCATGATGGAGGAATCCGCTTCCGGCCTCACCGGCACCATCTCCTCGATCACGACCGCAGACGGGACGCCGCTCTCCCACACACATTTTGACAACTCCTCCTCGGACGGCGCCTATCCCTATACGGATATCGCTGTCGGCACAGGACTTTCCGATGAGGAAAAAGATGCGCAATGGGTGATTGTCGCCGGAAAAAGCGACGAAGATGATCCCGCCCTTGTTTCCATTCAGGCGGAAAATAAGACCGGTCTGTTCCTGACCGCAAAGGAAGACGGCTCCGTCAGCCTCGCACAGGACACCGACGGTAAAGCAGAAACGGCTGCCGCCCAGACCTTCCGCAGCGTCACAGGCTTAAACGGCAATCCCGATGCTGTCTCCTTCCAGACCGTCACAGATCCTGCCAAGTATCTTACGATCGTGGACGGCATCCTGACCCTCACCGATGGTGCGGATGCTGCGAGTGCATCCTTTGTGGTGAGTTCGGAGACCGCAGCATTTGCGGTCTCTGTTTTTTTGCAGAGATAAAAAAACTGCCACATCGACAATTTCATCGTATAATAAGGTAGAACTATCAAATCTGCAAGAGGAGATGCCCTATGAAACTGACAGGAAAGCTGAAAGAAAACGTTGAAAAAGCCGAAAACAAGGAACAGGCAAAGAAACCCATCGCAAAAGCCGGTATAATCCTCAGTGATGATGAACTGGATCAGGTGTCGGGAGGAGACTACGGTGGTACATCCTTTTTTCGGGTATGCTCGAGATGCGGAAATACTTATCTCGGAATATGCTCCTGCGATCCGCTGAACCCATTCCGGGATCAGGGGCCCTTTCTGTGATCAAGGTCTCTAACAAAGTAGACGAGCATGTGCTCCGTCAGGGGAGCAAGGGAGTTTTTCATTTGCACTCTTCGTATAGATCCATGTCAACGAACAGGCTGCCCCCATTAAGCATAACGTCGATTGTATTTGTATCCCCGTAAAGGATACTGGAAATATCACCACACCTATGTTTACACCTCTACACCTTCAGGAACGCATGACAACAGATCCTCTTTCGGAATACCGGAAAACACTTCCATAAGCTCCTTATCAAGCTGTGTTCCGGATGCTTCCTTCATAACCTCTATCGCCTCCTCATAAGATCTGGACGGCTTATAGGATCGTTTCATTGTTATCGCAGAATAGGTGTCGGCAACAGCTATGATCTTTGACGCATAAGGAATATCCTGTTCCTTCAGTCCGTAATAGCCTTTTCCGTCGATGCGTTCATGATGAAATTCTACCCATGGCAATATCTCCTGAAGAGATTTGAGTGGCTGCATGATCTTACGGCTAAGTCTCGGGTGATTTTTCATGATTGCCCATTCCTGATCATCCAGCGGTCCCGGCTTATTAAGAATCTCCTCTGGAATGCCCAGCTTTCCGACATCATGCATGAGCGCCCCGAATTCTAGACTTACCCTGTTGATTCCCTCCTTTTTCTCCTGTGGAAGGTGGTCATAGAGTGCCATCGTAACATTTTGCACATACCTGCTGTGGCCACGAAGGTTAGGGTCTCTCGCATCAACGACGCTGATCAGTGTTTCAGCTATATTTAGTGCATTTTCCTTGATCGTGGCGGTCAGATAGAATAAAAGGCTTAGCACTAAAGCAACAAAAATGCTTCCGCCAAACAGGATTCCTGCAATTACAAGATCGGGTTTTCCTAAAATCGCAACTAAGATATAACCGATGAAAAAGAAAATCAGAAGTGAAAGGGCTGCATATTCCCAGACGCCCTTTTTTTTCGAACCGGCAGAAAACACGTCCTTCGATCCCTTGACATAACGATAAAACCGATAGATGTTTGTGGCCATGATAACGATACCGCATATTATCATTCCATATATAATCAGATTCATGCTTTCCCTCTACTATTCCAATCTTTTCACAAAGTACTTCCATTGACGATTATGACGCAGAAAGGCATTTTTCCCGATACGCATCACATCTTAGCATATTACTTCAACGTCATTCCGTCTTTGAAAGCGTTCTCCATCTCATCTGATAAAATGTGTCGGCTGCCATTCTTCTTTTTCAGGCAGACCGTACTTTTCTTTTCCTAAAGCGATACTCTTCATCCTTTACTACAGGCGTCCTCTAACCGACCCGCCGCATATAAAGGAAGATTCACTGAGATTCTCCTCGGCCTTCACTTCAACCGGAACCAGCGTTCCATCCATCTGCACCAGAATCTCTGTAATAGGAGCATCCGTCATTGCCCCCATCAGACCATGATCCAGCAGAAACAGTTTGAATGCTGAAAAGTCCTCATAAAACTTGAGCGGAACTCCGGTCTGTCTCACTCTTGGGATTCTGTAGATGAGTCCCGCATCAAGAAGCCACTGAATGGCTAACTCAAAATCTTTTGCCCTTGCGCCTTTTTGAATATCCCCATAGATAAACTTTTTATTGCTTTTTGCGAGCAGCTGCGGCACGGAATACCATACCTGGTGAATCCGTCCAAGGATCGATGAATCCGCATGTTTTGAAATATCAAGAGCATAATCGGAAAGAATCTGTTTCTGAATATTTCGGAGTTCTTCCGGCGGGCGTTTGTCGGCAACCCCCTGCACCACTTCAGGCATGCCGCCGGTAAATATGTAAATAATAACATATTAACCATCAAAAAACTACCTCATACCGTCAATCCTCTTCAGTTTTCAGAACGTCCTGCCGATATAGATAATGGAATAATATCTTTGCGCACGGAAGCGCAAAACAGTTACCAGGGAGGGTACACTATGAATCTATCTGTCTATCCGTCTTATTTACATTCCGATCCATCCCGCGGCTCCGCCATGTCCGGGCAATCCCATACACTGTTCCCGGGACAGACCGCTCTGCATCAAAACGCCCTGCATCTTTCCGGCACCGGCATCCATCCGGCCGAGAAAAACGATCCCCACGAAGCCGCAAAACAGTCCGCCTTCGCAAGACGCCTTCGTCAGGCTGCGGAAGAGGCCAATCAACTGAAGCCTGCTGCGAAGACCTCCAAAAAGGAAGAGAAAACCACGACGAAAAAGAAGCTCTCCTACAACTTCAAGGAGATCTCCGCCCAGATCTTCCGCGCGAAGAACGCGGTAGCCGCAGGAAAAGCCGTCTCTCAGGCGAAACGCAAGGTGGTGGAATTAAAACGGAAGCTGGCCGCCAAGGATGCGGACGAAGAGGAAATCGCCATCGCACTCAACCACGCGAAGCGGATGGAGATCGCCGCCCGCCGGAAGCAGCGGCATCTGGAGATCGAAGAATACGCAAAGAACCATCTGGATCAGGAAGCAGAGGACAGCGCAAACGGTGATGCTGCTGCTTCTCTCCTTTCTCAGGCAGAGGAACGGCTCATCGAAGGCCAGGAGGAAGTCCTGGCAGAGTCGGAAGAAGAGCGGAAAGCAATGAAAGAAGCCTTGGCAGAAGAACTTGCCGCGGCAGAGGCCAAAGCACAGTCCGAAGAGCAGGCTGAGCTGCTGTCTGCCGAGATGCAGGAAGAAATGCAGGCATTTTTCGATGATGCGGAGGAAGAAGCCATGGAAATGCTGGAGGAGACCCTTGTCCAGATAGAGGGGCTTGAGATGGCATCTCCTCACATGAGCGAAGAAGACTTCAAGGAAATGGTGCAGAAACACCGCCATTCGGAGCAGAAAGAGATCACCCGCGCTGACATGGATTATCTGAAAAGCATGATCTCGTATCTATACGAAAAAGGCGGAAACGAAAACTGCTTCACGGCGCTCTCTTCCGCACCGCAAAGCAGCTTTGTCTGTAACGTGTCTTTTGAGGGGTAGGATTGCTACTCCACCACCGCGATCGCTTCGATCTCCACCAAAGCCCCCTTCGGGATGGCAGCGGTCTGAAATGCCGCGCGGGCCGGAAACGGTTCGGTAAAGAATTCCGCATAGACTTCATTCATCGCCGTAAAATTGCCAATATCGGATAACAGGACTGTGGTCTTCACCACATCAGACATCTTTGCCCCTGCTGCGGCAAGGATGTTTTTGATGTTAGTCAGACTCTGTCTGGTCTGGGTCTTAATATCCGCCCCTGCAAATTCGCCTGTCGCCGGATCAATGGGGATCTGTCCCGATACATAGATTGTGTTGCCGCTTCTGATGGCCTGGGAATACGGTCCGATGGCCGCCGGCGCATCCTTGGTTTTGATTGCCTGATTCATCTCTCTCCTCCTGCTCGTGCTCTACCACTTCTTCTTTGGGCAGCGGTTTTTCGCTGCATAGGCGCGGATCTCCACATAGCATCCGCAGGCTTCGCAGGTCGCTTCGGAAAGCTTTTCGCAGCCGCGGCAGACAGCAAGGCGTTCTTCATAAAGCGCCTCACTCGCCCGGTCCTCCGGCTTAATGACCGCCAGATATTTTTTCAAGTCCTTCTGATCCTCTTCGGCCAGATCCCGAAGAAGACACTGCCTGCAGACCCTGCCCGTGCTTTGTTCCATGAAAGTTTACTGCCCGTAGTAAGCATTCTCCCCGTGCTTCCGGTAGAAATGCTTTTCCTTGATGTTGTCCGGCGCCGGCTTCACATTCGGATTCAGCGCCTCCGTGTTGCGCGCCATCTTCGCCACCTCTTCCAGCACCACTGCGTTATGCACCGCCTCTGCCGCGTCTTTCCCCCAGGTAAAGGGGCCATGGTTCTGACAAAGCACTGCCGGGGTATACTGCGGCTGAATGCCACGGCCTTCAAAGGTCTCAATGATCACAAGACCCGTGTTCTTTTCATACGCCTCGTTGATCTCCTCCGTGGTCAGATTCCGCGCGCAGGGGATCGGTCCGAGGAAATAATCCGCATGGGTGGTGCCATACAACGGGATGTCACGTCCCGCCTGGGCCCAGGCAACCGCCTCCGGCGAATGGGTATGCACGATGCCGCCGATGACCTCGTATTTTTTATAAAGCTCGATGTGGGTCGCGGTATCACTGGAGGGCTTATATTTCCCTTCAATGCGGTTCCCTTCCAGATCCATCACCACCATGTCCTCCGGCGTCAGTTTGTCATAATCCACGCCGCTGGGCTTGATGACGAAGTAGCCGCTCTCCCGGTCGATCCCGGAAACATTGCCCCAGGTATACGTGATGAGGCCGCGCTTCGGCAGTTCCATATTGGCTTCATAAACCTCTTTTTTTAATTGCTCCAGCATGTCTTACCTCCCCGGTGTAAAAAACTTCTGCAGATCCGCTTCTGTGGTATCGTCGCCGATGGTGATCAGTTCCGTCCCCGTGAGCCGCGCAAACATGGCGATATCTTCTCTCGTCAGCGCCGTGGAAACCACGGAATGATGGGCGCCGCCCGCATAGCACCACGCCGCGGTGCCGATGGCAAAATCCGGTTTGTGGCGGTACATGATCCGCGCCACAGGAAGCTTCGGCATGGGCTCCGGCTGCTTTACCAGCTCGATGTCCGCACAGATGATCCGGAAATGATCCCCGAGGTCGATCAAAGTCACCTGAATCCCGTCGCCGGTCACGCCGTCAAACACCAGACGCGCCGGGTCTTCCTTTCCGCCGATCCCCAAAGGATGCACCTGAATCTCCGGCTTCGTCGCCGCAAACGCCGGCGGCACCTCCAGCATGTGGGAAGCCAGCTCCAGCTCCTGTCCCTTTTGCAGATCGTAGGTATAATCCTCGATAAATCCGGTAGCACCCTCTCTGCCTTCCGACATCTTCATCAGCACTGCGGAAAGGGCGCTGATCTTGTAATCTCCTTCCGGTCCGAAACCGATGCCCTTTGCCATCAGGTTCTGGGAAGCCAGACCCGGAAGCTGCTTCAGTCCGTGCAGATCCTGGAACGTGTCCGTAAAGGCGCCCACACCGTTCTGCTGCATAAAAGTCTCCAACGCCACTTCGTACTTTGCCTGCTCCCGCACCGCTTCCCGGTTGTCAGTGGCCATGGTGTACTTCGACTGATACTCTCCCATTTTCTGGTCGATCTCGTCTTCGGAAAGGCTGTTGGCGAGGGAAGCGATCTCACCGATCCCCCAGTATTTGATCTCCCAGCCGTATTTGATCTCGCACTCCAGGCGGTTGCCGTCAGTCACCGCCACGTCACGCATGTTGTTGCCGAAGGTCGCCACCGTGAGGTTCCTGCCGCACGCAATGGCAGATGCCACATGGGCAAAACGGCGGATCTTTTCCACCACATCCTCATGCTGATAAAAGCCCGCAACCACCTCATGCGGGATGCCAAGCCGCGCCAGAATAAACCCGTACTCGCGATCCCCGTGCGCCGCCTGATTGAGATTCATGAAATCCATGTCGATCTCGCTGTAGGGCAGGCGCTCATTCGCCTGGGTATGCAGATGCAGCAAGGGTTTCCGCAGGATCTGCAGTCCCTTGATCCACATCTTGGCCGGCGAGAACGTGTGCATCCAGGTGATGACGCCGACACAGTCGTCATCATTCTCCGCCGCCCGGATGTCCTCCACGCAGATCCTCGAGGTCTCCACCGTGGGCATCAGCACCACTTCCGCCACGTCCGAAAGCTTTCCGTTCAGAAATTGCACCATCTTCTGGCAGTCTTTCCGCACCTCGGCCAAACACTCCTCGCCATACAGATCCTGACTGCCCGGGATAAAATACAGTTTGCTTTTGTTACTCATCATTGCCTCCATTATCTCGTTTCTTCGATCTTCTTTGCGATGCCTTCCGCATCCAGACCGTATTTATGAATGAGCTCCGCGGCCGGTCCGGACTCGCCGAATACATCATTGACGCCGATCCGGGTCAGCTTCGTCGGGCATTTCTCGGAAAGCACTTCCGCCACCGCGCTGCCCAATCCGCCGAGGATCGAATGCTCTTCTGCCGTAAAGACACGTCCGGTCTTCTTTGCGGACGCAAGCACCAGTTCTTCATCCAACGGCTTAATGGTATGGATGTTGATCACTTCCGCGTCAATCCCTTTTGCCTTGAGAAGTTCCGCCGCACCCAACGCTTCGGGCACGCAAAGTCCCGTTGCGATGATCGTCAGATCCTTTCCTTCTTTTAAAAGCACGCCCTTGCCGATCTCAAACTTGTAATCTGCATTGTCGTTGATCACCGGAACTGCCGCGCGCCCGAAACGCATGTAAACCGGTCCCTCATGTTCATAGGCTGCGCGTACTGCTGCCTTTGCTTCAATATCATCACTGGGGTTGATCACCACCATCCCCGGGATCTCACGCATCAACGCCAGGTCCTCGAGACACTGATGGGACGCGCCGTCCTCGCCGACAGAAATACCCGCATGGGTGGCGCCGATCTTCACATTGAGGTGCGGATAGCCGATGGAGTTGCGCACCTGCTCGTAAGCGCGCCCTGCCGCAAACATGGCAAAGGAGCTCATGAACGGCACTTTGCCGCAGGTCGCAAGTCCTGCTGCAATACCTGCCATATCACACTCTGCGATCCCGCAGTCGATGAAACGATCCGGGAATGCTTTCTTGAAAATACCTGTCTTGGTCGCGCCCGCAAGGTCCGCATCCAATACGACGAGAGCTTCTTTTTCTTTTCCAAGCTCCGCAAGGGCGTTACCGTAACTCTCACGGGTTGCAATCTTCTTTACGTCAGCCATTATGCAGCACCTCCTTTTGACAGTTCGTCCATTGCCTGATGGTACTCTTCCTCGTTCGGCGCTTTACCGTGCCAGCCCACCTGATTCTCCATAAAGGAAACGCCTTTGCCCTTCACAGTCTTCGCGATGATCGCCGTCGGCATGCCCTTCGTCTCTCTCGCCTCTTTGAAGGCGCTGCGGATCTCGTCAAAGTCATTGCCGTTGATGTTGATCACATGGAAATTGAAGGCCTCGAATTTCTTGTCAATGGGATAGGGGGAGCAGACCTCGTCAATGGGTCCGTCGATCTGGAGATTGTTGTTGTCCACGATCACCACCAGGTTGTCCAGCTTGCGGAAGCCGGCAAACATGGAAGCTTCCCAGATCTGTCCCTCCTGGATCTCGCCGTCGCCGCAGAGGCAGTATACGCGGTAATCCTTATTGTCCATCTTTCCTGCCAGCGCCATGCCGACTGCTGCGGAAAGTCCCTGTCCGAGCGACCCGGAGCTCATATCCACGCCGGGGATATGCTTCATGTCCGGATGTCCCTGAAGGTAGGATCCCGTATGGCGCAGGGTCTCCAGATCCTTCACCGGGAAAAAGCCGCGGTTCGCAAGCGTCGAATAAAAGCCCGGCGCCGTGTGTCCTTTGGAAAGGACGAAGCGATCCCGATCCGCTTTCTTCGGATCTTTGGGGTCAATGTTCATCTCCTCAAAGTAAAGGTATGTGTAAAGATCGGCTGCCGAAAGAGATCCTCCCGGGTGTCCGCTCTTTGCGTGATACGTTGCCGTGACGATCCCTTTACGGACTTCGTTCGCGGTTTTCATCAGTTCCTTGTTATCCATATTGTCTCCTTTCTTTTTACTCGCTAAGACTCATCACATCCGTTGTCACGAAACTCATCGCTTCCAGTGCCACTACAGTTCAAAAGCAGCTGCCGCGGCTTCCGCCGGGAGCGTTTTCTTGTAGACTTCAATGTACTCATCAAACCCTTTCACATCTTCCGGATCCGGGTTCATCACATCGCCGGATTCGCCGCCGAACACCTTGTCCGACAGGAAGCTGCCGAGATCAGCGCCGCTGCCGTTGATCATATAGGCTGCCAGAAGCGCCATCCCCCAGGGACCGCCTTCGCCCGCCGTCTTCATGACAGCCACCGGCGCATTCATCGCCGCCGCCAGCATGGACTGACCGACGCCCTTGGTCTTAAAGAATCCGCCGTGTCCGTAGAGCTTATCCACCTGCACGCCTTCTTCTTTAAACAGGATGTCGCATCCGATCTTCAACGTGGAAAGGGATGCGTAAAGATGGGAACGCATAAAGTTTGCCAGGGAAAAATCCGCGTCCGGCGTCCGCACGAAAAGCGGTCTCCCGGCATTCAGCCCGGTGATGGCCTCTCCCGCGTTATAGTTATAAGCGAGCAGTCCGCCGCAGTTTTTCTTTCCCTCCAGGGCTTTATTGTAAAGCAGGCCGTAGAGGTCACCCGCATCCATGGGATGGCCTGATGCTTTCGCAAATTCTCCAAACAGATTGACCCAGCCGTTCAGGTCCGTCGTGCCGTTGTTGCAGTGCGCCATAGCCACCGGCGCGCCGTCCGGAGTCGCCACGATATCAAGTTCCTCATGGACTTTGGAAAGCGGCTTCTCCAAAACCACCATTGCGAAAAAGGACGTCCCTGCCGAGACATTTCCGGTTCGTTTCGCCACGGAATTCGTCGCCGCCATGCCGGTGCCTGCGTCTCCTTCCGGCGGGCAGAACGGGATGCCTGCGGAAAGATTGCCGCTGGGATCCAGGAATGCCGCGCCTTCCGCCGTAAGCGTCCCTGCCTTTTCTCCTGCGTTCAACACCTTCGGCAGGATCTCCTCCAGCTTCCACGGGAAGCCCTGAGGCGCGATCAGTTCGTCGAACCGTTTGATCATCGCCGTGTCAAACGTCCCCGTCGCGTCATCAATCGGGAACATACCGGAAGCCTCGCCGACGCCGAGCACTTTCTCTCCCGTCAGCTTCCAGTGGATGTATCCCGCCAGTGTCGTGAAATGGGCGATGTCCTTCACATGGGGCTCCTTGTTCAGGATCGCCTGATACAGATGGGCGATGCTCCATCTCTGGGGAATATTAAAATTGAACTCCTTGGTCAATGCCGCTGCCGCTTCCCCGGTGATGGTATTGCGCCAGGTGCGGAAAGGCACCAGCAACTCGCCCTTCCCATCAAAGGGCAGATAGCCGTGCATCATGCCGGAAATCCCGATGGCTGCCAGGCTCTTGATCGTCGTACCGTACTGCTCCTTCACATCCCGCAGCAGATCCCGGTAGCAGTCCTGAATCCCCTCGTGGATGTCCTGCAGGCTGTAGGTCCAGACCCCGTCCTCAAACCGGTTCTCCCAGTCATAGGCGCCGGATGCAATCGGCGCGTAATCATCACCGATCAGGACCGCCTTGATCCGCGTGGAGCCGAATTCCAAGCCCATCACCGCTTTGCCGCTGTCAATCAATTCCTTTGCGTTTCCCACTTTTTTCCCTCCTCCGTTATGCTATTTTTCATCTGAATGATACCGGTTCGCACCCGATGCCGTAATCTCACCCGCATTGCGGGTTCGAACGGCATCTGGCTCCTCCATACTTTTTTCAAGCCGAAACCTGCTGTCATTGTATCACAAAAGCCGCACGCGAAAAATGGGAAACCTTTTCCGGAAAGTTGAATTTTTTCCATTGTTTCGGAAATCGAGTAGGAGGCGGTCAATGACCGCCGACCTCTCACACCACCGTACGTACCGTTCGGTATACGGCGGTTCAATCAACTTAACAAGTAACACACCTTACGGTGTAGTAGTCCAGCATAGAGATTAGTCCAAAGTCGGCT
>JAFRKV010000048.1 GCA_017431515.1 Lachnospiraceae bacterium | reverse complement strand
TGCACAGCTTTCCGATATTCGCATAAAACCACCTATGCACCCATCATTTTTTCTTATATCCGGTAATCATTGTCATAAAGAAGCAGATTACGGTCGCCCATGCGAAAAACTTATGCCATTTCATAAATGTTGATCTCCTTTAAAAGTTCAAGGTCACGGAGTACAAGATCGGATTTGGTGCATTCAGGCAGCTCCATTGCTAAAAAACTCCTTTATCTCCTGCATCCTGCTCATCTGATCCACCGAGAACGGACATCTGCTGTTACAATGTCCGCAGCTGATACAATCAGAGGCATTCTTTTCAAGTACCAGATAATGCTCTCTTGCCATTTCGTCTCCGATACGGGCAAGATCACAGAACTTGTTCACCGCCCCAATATCTATTCCTGCCGGACAAGGTTCACAGTGATTGCAATATACGCACTTACCGCTTGCTTCCGGCGGTGCAAAAACTGTAGTCAAGCTCTTCCTCAGATTTCTCATAGTATTCCAAAAGAGCATCTGTCTCCGCTACGCTCTGCGCACCGGGCAATACAGTAAGGATTCCCGGCTTATCGAGCGCATATTTTATGCACTGATACTGTGTAAGAGCCTTTCCGAAAGGCGATGTCTTATCGCTTAATAGCTGTCCTCCGGAGAAAGGCTTCATAACTGATATGCCTACACCCAGCTTTTCACATCTCTTATACACATCTGCTCTCTCATCCACGCCGCCATAAGCATACTCACCGTGGTTATAATCATATGCAGGATTAACTGAAAACATCCTGGTAGGGCTAAGGTTCATTCAAGGTTCGAGCAACCTACGATCAATCTATGTCGGCACGGAGCAATCTGTGATCCACGCTAATAGACGGTAGTGCTCACGGCGGACCATTGACCTGTCGGTAGGGAGAGCAATCTCCCGAATCCACGTATATCAGAGTGGCCAATACAGGGAACTGATAACCCGCAGCTCTGCCAAGATGCTTTCAGAAAAAAACAAAATAGTCTGTGATGGTCTTTGGCTAAATTTACATCTTGACAAAGGTCATTACATATCAGTTTTTCAATTGACCCTCTGCTCATTTTGATGTCCTCCTTCTCTACCTTAGTTTTTCATAATCTTCATCAGAAATGCCTTCGCACCACTCTGTACTTGCTTCTTCGCCAGGAACTTCTATCGCAAGATGCGAAAACCATGAATCAGGTGCCGCACCATGCCCTTATAGTCAAAGCCATATAATCCAGCGAATCGGGACATTGTAAACTCACAGGCCTCCAGTTGCCATTTTTCCGTCATCAGACCACAGATGTTATGCCAGCCCATCAATCGGTTTTATACCAAAATGAATATCCGGGTAAGCATCACTTTTGATCAATGTGTTAGTGACCTTTCGGATTGTCTCCGTGTTGATCGCGCGAGTTGTCACGAGACTGCTCATACTGCTGTCATCAGTTCCTGATGGTTCCCGGATGGCTTCCTGCCATCCGTTACCATCATTTTCATAGAGGGCTAATGAGATCTGCTTATGAGGAGGCGCCCTATGAAACTGACAGGAAAACTGAAAGAAAACGTTGAAGAAGCAGAAAACAGAGAACAAGCCAAGAAGATCCTTGAGGAGGCAGGCGTAGTCCTGAATGACAGTCCCTCACCAAATCCAATTTGTATCCTTACCTGCTTTCTTCCAATCGACGGATCCGTCTTTGCCGCTTGATATCGCTTCGATCTCATCGTCGCTTAAGACAAATCCCGCCTCTTCAAAAACTGCTTTTGCCTCTTCTTTGGTTTGCGCTTTTTCCAGCCTGCTTTTCAGTTCATCTGTAAATTTCATTTGAAGTCCTCCTTACGAATGTCGGGTTTATGGTTCTATTATATAATACGATGCTGTGATTGTCCTGTCACCCTCCAGCCATCTTTTTCATTTTACGTTTACGCGGAACAGTTACTGGACGCCCGGAGGAACGAACTAATGCTCGATTCCAAAGGAGCCTTTTGTCCCAGCCGGGGCTTTCCCGAACACTTTTTGTTGACGCATTTGCCGCTTATTCGTATAGTATGATTAGCACACCAAAAATGCCATGTGATGAAATCGCATGTGCATTCTGCACGAGGAGGAAACAATGAAAAAAAAGGTGTTTTTGATCACAGTCTTGCTGACCGCTGTCATCCTGACCGCAGGATGCGGCACGCAAAGCACGCCTGCTCCGCAGCCCGCGGAATCCGAAGCAGTCGAAGCCGTATCTCCTGCAACGGAGGCGCAGACAGCGGATGCGCAGACAGAGGTGGAAGCAGTCGAAGAAGATGGGACGGAAGAAACGGCATCAGCGGAATATGAAGATCCGTCGGGGCTCCCGACCTATACCTATACGGGGACAGAGGATTACCTCGATGTGATCAGCGAGTATATGGTCACAGAGTATGCAAAGAAATATCCTGAACAAGTGAGCGTGTTCATTCCTTACAGCATCGTGGTAGAAACGGATGATTCCAACCCGGACGACATTCTGGTCTACGGCGAATATGCTCTTTACGGATATGACCTGAGGAATACGACTTTGATCAGGATCTGCGGCGCACGGAACGGTGGTATTTTCCATCTGCAAAAAGCCGACGACGGAACCGTGACGGTTGTCAAAGCGGAACTGCCGGAAACCGATGACGAAACCGAAAAACTCTTTTCTTCTGCCCGGAATGCCTATGACAAAATCAAGTCGCTGACCGATGAGGATTTCACAGAGGCGCGCGCCACCGCGATCGCAGAGTATGTCAACACAAACGGTCTGCATATCGATCAGTGGCAGGATGCCTTGCAACCGCCGGTCGTTGTGCTCAATGCACCGGAGCCAAAAGAAACGGACGAATTTTATACATTTGAAAGCCCAAAAGGATACAGCCTGACCTATGACCTCAGAGAAATCCTGCTGGATGAGAAGATGGACATTTATGGGAAAATAGATGAGGATAATCCGAATACAGGGACGTTCCTGGTGGTCGAAAAATGGGCATCCGCTGATCCCGAGACAGTGCTCAAAGATGAGATGAAGAAGTTCAACGTTACTGATGCAGAGATCACAGACGCAACCATCGGCAATGATCTTGCATGCATCACGACGCAGTTTCAGCTAGATCAGGATAACGGCGAGAGCGATTACTATATCGGATACGCGATACCCATGGGAGATGACACTCTTTGCGTCTGGCTGGAGACCATTTATCAGGAGGGCGTGAATGAGATGACCATGGATGACCTGGCTCAGCTCTTTGCTCCCATGCTTAAGAGCTTCCGTCTCAATTGAAAGCTGATCTCAAACAGATTTTGCTGCAGAAACAGATCGTTGTGGCAGTGAACGGCCGGCTCGTGGTGGAAAACGGTACGTTCATCGGCGGGAGAGCCGGAGAAATTGTTCTGCGGGTGGGGGGCTAAACACCCCCCGCCATATCACAGATATTCTTTTTTTGGGGGAAGTGAACTTTGGAACTTTTTAAACTCTTCATGGCGTATTTTACGATAGTCCAGGATATCTCCCGCCTGTACGCCGCCGGCACAAAGAGCCGCCAAATCATCGGAAATCTCCCCACCTTCCTTCTGTTGATCCGTAAGGTTTTCCCGAATCGCTTCCTTTGCTTCATTTAATTTCTCATCCAATGTTTCGTACCTCCTTCTTCAGTTATCGCTTTGATCGCTTTGATGATCCTTGCCTTTTGTCCCAGGAGCATGGCGGTAAATGGTGGTCATTTTACTCCCTATATCAAAGCCCCCGCTTACCATATCCATCTCTTCGTCGGTCAGTTCCATGCCTGCATGCGCAATCAGTTCTTTTGCCTGCTCCTTATTTTGGGCTTTTTCTACGTTTTCTTTCAACTTTCCTGTGAGTTTCATAACCGTCCCTTTCGTGTTGTGATGATGGATGAACGGATCTCCCTCAGATGGCGTAGATCGCGCCGGTAGGGCAGACCCTTTCGCAGTTTTTTGTACCCTATCTCTTTATACGATGAAATACTGCTTCTGGCAGACATATTTCTCGTTTATAGTTGAAAATCAAAGCAGCTGCGGATTTTGGCATAGGGTCTGACCTTCGTGTCCGCGACGGCCACATGGTCCGGATGCACGGCGTATCCCTTCAGGGCATCCTCATCTTCAAATGTGGAATCCAGCATGAGATCCGCGTTGGAGGACGCCAGCCCTTCTGTGTATACTTTGATCTCCACAATCCCCGGCACCTTGCCCTTCAGCCCTTCCAGGCCTTCCTTGATCCCCTGCTTGACTTTTTCCTTTTCCTCCCCGGATAGTTCTTCTTTCAGTGTCCATACGATCACATGTTTTACCATTGTGCGATTCCTCCTTTTCCCCATCATACCCCTTCCCTCTCCCCAATGCAATCATGCGTCTCCTGGTATATAGCAAAGCAAAATCGCGGATCACGATGCCAAGAGGAGCCGCGGTGCGGAGTGCAGGAAATGAAAGAAAATAGCTGTATCAGTGGGCGAAATGATCCGAAAGCTGCGCTGTGAGGACAGCCACAAACATCAGGCAGCACCCGAAGATCTGGCGGGGCGTTAAGACCTCGCCGAGAAGCAGCCACCCGCCCAGCAGGCAAAAGACGGATTCGAAACTCATCAGGAGGGACGCCAGAGTCGGCGGGACATTTTTCTGCCCGACGATCTGCAGCGTATAGGCCACGCCACAGGAAAGAATGCCGGCGTACAGGATGGAAATCAGGGCGTCCGGCTGCAGAAAGGATGCGATCCCCCCGCTCCAGTACTGCCGTTCCAGAAAAAGCGCCGGAATCCCGGACAAGATCCCGCAGACCAGGAACTCCATCATAGCCAGTCTCACCGCATGCAGCGGGTCCTCTGCGTCTGCCATGAACCGGTCCACAAAAAGGATCTGGATTGCAAAGCCCAGGGCGGAAAGCAGCAGCAGGATATCCGGCCAGGACAGCGATGCAGTCTCCGAGATGCTGATAAAGTAGATCCCCGCCATGGCCAATGCCACGGCAAGCCAGATCACGACCGGACATTTTTTCCCGAAGAAAAGCCCCAGGATCGGCACCAGCACCAAATAAAACGCCGTGATGAAACCGGCTTTCCCGGCGCTCCGGCCGTAGGTGATGCCCAGCTGCTGGAGGTTGGTGGCAGCAAAAAGCAGGAAGCCGATCACGGCTCCCTGCCATAGCACTTTTTTCCGCGCGGTTTTGCTGCGCGGTTTCTTTTTTTCACGTCCCGCTCCTATGCGCTCCAAAATCAGAAGCACGGGCAAAAGCACCACTGCTCCCAGGAGGTTTCTGACGGAATTAAAGGTAAAGGGTCCGATGGCGTCTCCGCCGGCAGACTGGGCCACAAATGCAAATCCCCAGATCGCCGCCGTCAGGAGCAGCACCAGCGAATAACGCATGGTTTTCGACATAGGATCGCCTCTCAGGTTTCCAGGATCGCGTTCAGGAAGCTCTTGGTTCTGTCCACCTGCGGGTTCGTAAAGATCTGGTCAGGCGTTCCTTCCTCCGCGATGATCCCGTCTGCCATAAAGAGCACCCGGTCCGCCACTTCCTTGGCGAATCCCATTTCATGGGTCACCACCAGCATGGTCATGCCGGACTCCGCCAGTTCTTTCATCACGTTCAGCACATCCCCCACCAGCTCCGGATCCAGCGCGGAGGTGGGCTCGTCAAAGAGCATGATCTCCGGATTCATGGCAAGGGCTCTTGCGATGGCCACCCGCTGCTGCTGCCCGCCGGAGAGGCGGCTGGGGTATTCATCCGCCTTGTCGGAAAGGCCTACCTTTTCCAGCAGCTCCCTCGCCTGGGCCTCGGCCTCGCTTTTCTTTTGTTTCTTGACCACCACAGGCGCTTCACAGACATTCTGCAGCACGGTCATATGGGGGAACAGGTTAAACCGCTGAAACACCATCCCCATCTCCAGCAGCAGCTCCTGCTGCTTTTCATGAGGGAGCTTGTCCACGGTATGGTCGTGCTCCCTGTGGAGAAACAGTTCGTCCCGGATAAAGATCTTGCCGCTGGTGATCTTTTCCAGCTGGTTCAAGGACCGCAGAAAAGTGGACTTCCCGGCGCCGCTGGGGCCGATGATGCAGATCACCTCTCCTTTTTTTACGGAAAGGTTGATGTCCTTCAGCACCTCCAGCGTTCCGAAGCGTTTGCTCACATGCTCGGTTTTCAGTATGTATTCGTAGTTTTCGCTCACAGTCGTCTCCTCACTCTATTCTTATTCATAGATCGAGAACCGCTTCTCGAGCTTGTTGAAGATGAACCCGAAGAACGCGGTGATGACAAGATAGATCACAAGCGCCGGGATAAACACGAGGTAAGACCCTTCGGAGGTCATGATGTTTTTGGAGATCGTGGTGATATCCATCAGCGAGATCGCAAAAACAAGGGACGCGTCCTTTAAGATCATGATAAATTCGTTGCTGACATTGGGAATCATGCGCCGGATGGACTGGGGGATCACGATCCGCCCCATGGTCTGTCCGTAGGTCATGCCCAGCGCTTTCGCCGCCTCAAACTGGCCTTTGTCAATGGACTGGATGGCGCTGCGGACG
The DNA here is from genome assembly GCA_017431515.1 of Lachnospiraceae bacterium. Classification (GTDB taxonomy): domain Bacteria; phylum Bacillota; class Clostridia; order Lachnospirales; family Lachnospiraceae; genus RUG12461. The sequence goes on along the minus strand of JAFRKV010000048.1, from coordinate 109,388 downwards.
ATCTCCGCGCAGTAGGCGCCGGAATTCAGCGCAAAGGCGATCAGCGCCGCCGTAAAGGCGCCTTTGTACACAGCTTCCGCATCCGAGGCCGGGAAGATGTCCCTCCAGGCAAAGCCGAAGATCCCGGGCACCGTAAAGTAAACCACAAACAGCTGGATCAAAAGCGGTGTCCCCCGGAAAAAGAAGATATAGCCGCTGGAGATCTTGGATAAGACTTTATTCTTGCTGATCTTGCCGAGCGCCAGCACGGTTCCCAGCAGCAAGCCGAAGAGCACCGTCAGCGTCGTCAAAAGCACCGTCAGCTTGGCGCCATGCATCCAGTTCTCGCCGCACCCCAGCATCCGGTAGGTGTAGTTCACCATCTGGCCCACCACCTTCATGGGGCCTTCATCCGCCGGATAGACATTCCGGACGAACCCGACATAATGCTCGCTGACCTCCTGGGCACCGGAAGTGGACAGGGACAGGTAATTGATGACGATCAGGCTTTCATAGGTCTCCGTCACCCGTTTCCTGGACCGGGTCGCATCCTCCTCGATCATCTTCTGCATCTCAGGGGAGGCGCAGGAAAGCAGCTCCTGCTTTGTGGGCAGTAACGCACCGAGCACGATGATCACGGCCACAATGACCGCGATCACGATGATCGGTTTTTTATACTTTTTCAAAAATTTCATGACTTTTCTCCGGGATCTTTGATCCCCGGCCGGTTATTCCGCAGCCGATCCGAACCAGTAGTTGTAGCTTTCCTCAATGAATCCTTCTTCTTCCAGTTCTTTCAGGGCCTGGTTGATGGCCTTCTGCAGACCGGTATTCTCCTTTGCCATGGCGATGCCGAACTGCTCCGCTTCCTCCTGGTCCTCATAAGCGATCTTGAAGGCATCGGAGCTGTTGATGAAGCCGTCCGCCACGGTGCTGTCCACAACGACCGCGTCCACTTCGCCGTTCTGCAGCTGGGTAAAGCAGCTGGTGATCTTTTCATTGGCGACGATCTGGATGTCGATGGTGCCGGTAGACTTGTAATCGCTCATCAGAATGTCGGAGGTGGTCTCCTTCTGCAGCGCGATGGTCATGCCGTCCAGGTCGTTGAAAGAGCTGATGGTCTTGTCGGAATCCGCCGGCAGCACCACTGCCTGATAGTTGTTGATATACGGGTCGGAAAAGAGCATGGTCTCCTTCCGCTCCGGGGTAATGGTCACTGCGGAGCAGGCCACATCATAGTTCACGCCGATCCCTGCGAAAATGCCATCCCATGCGGTATTGATGATGTTCACGTCGAGCCCGAGCTTGTCCGCAACTGCGGTAATGATATCAATGTCATAGCCGATCGGGGTCGTCCCGTCCTCTGCGAAATCTTCAAACGGCGGATATCCTACTTCGGCGCCGACATTGAGTACGCCTTCCGTCAGGAATTTTGCATCGCCGAGATCGATCGTTGCTCCTGCCGCATCTGCCGTATCCGTCGCAGCTGAAGTATCGGTTGCAACTGCTGCATCTGTTGCAGCTGCATCTGTTGCAGCGCCCGCCACATCAGCCGGCTTAGCAGCGCCGCATGCTGTCATGGAAACAAGCATCCCTGCCGCACATAGAATCGCCATCATTCTTTTTTTCATAATAACACTCCTCTCCGACCGCCCCGGTCCCGCGCCGGTACAGTCATGCCAATTTACACACAAAGGGGCCGAACCTAAGCTCCGCCCCTTTGCTTAACCGTTTATGACTATAGCACAAAAAAACGCTTTCCGTCAATCCTCCTCGTTACCAAAATCGTCTCCCAAACTGCGTTTCTTTCCGGGTGTGAATTGCATGATCCGTATTTCCTTTACAATGTCTTTCAGTTCATACCAGCAGGTGCCGAGGAACCCCTGTTTCAGATCCGGAGAGAGAGTCCTTACGTGAAAGTGCTCAGTCAGCGTACTGCCAAGACCATAGGACTTCGTTTTCAGCGCATTCCCCTGCGCCGTGTATTCATTGCGGTACACATTAAAGGGATCCCGGATCAGAATAAACCATTTCCCGTTATGGAATTTGACATCCAGCGCCGTACGGCAATGCCCCATTTCTTCCAGACATACCGCCTTGCCCTTTACAACCTGTCTCCTGATCAGCGTCAGAACCCCAAGCTCCTTCTGTGTATAACGGTTATCCGGATTGAGGGTCATAAAAGTCTTCACGGAATATTTGATTGCGGCAGATTCTTCTTCTGTGGGAGCTTTCAGTGGTGCACCGGCCGACATTTCGGTTTTCTTGTTGATCATTTTCTCAACGTCCTTAAACACAGAGTCCGGTACCTCTCCCTCCTTCGGTCCCTCCGTCGCAAACCGATGGATCTCGCTTGCGATCACCGGAATGGGACGATAGGACTTCGACTGCTTTTGCAGCACATTCCCGGGATCGACCAGATTCTGCAGAATCTTCTTTGTGATTTTTTCCACCCGTTTATCGCTGGTATCATAGCGCTTCTCTATGGTCTTTGTCAGTGTCTCCTTTTGTTCTGTCGTCAATCTCCCCTGTTCGACCAGCGTTTCCAGATCTTTTTTCCAGTCCGTCCTCGATTTGTAGGAACTCTCAAGCCCCTTCCTGACTGCGCTCCTGATCGCATTTTTTTCCCAGTCCGCATCGATGTTGGCGCCGTTTTTCAGCGCATGCTTCTTTGCAATCTGCAGCTGCTGGTAAATATGATCGCGCAGATAGCCATCCACCCCGCTCAGCAGGCTATGCTTCTGCAGATAGAGCCCGGATTGCCTCTTCTCGATTTCTGACTGCTCCACGGTATGGGTCGTCATCTTCGATGGCACTATAGACTCATACTTCTTTCCGGTCAGATGAAGCAGAGCCGGATAAGTACGACCATCCGTCAGTTCTTTGTTCAGATCCACCAGTTCCCCATCTTCTTTGACTTCCGCTTCCCCATGCGAAAAACCGGCCGCCGCATAAGCCACCTCCAACAGCTGCATCCACATGCAGTCCGAGCAATGCGCTTCACCGGTGGTATACTGCTTTTTGACCTTCACATAGACGGGGCGCAGAGCCAGCTTATCCAGCTGAGCCTGATCATCCACCCTGCGGAATTCTTTTGAACCGTCCGGATTCGACACCTCATCGTAGGCCGCATAGAGACGCACCAGCACCTCGCCGTTTCCGAGGTCACAGAACATATCCCGGATGGCATCCGGATTCTCTGCCAGAACAGTCTGCGTCGCCGCCGCCAGATAGCAGTCTCCTACCGTTCCCTGCTTGACGTCGTTCAGATTCGGCGCATGAGGAAACAGGGGGAGATCGCGCATATTGCTTTCCTTCATGTCGCCCACATAGGTATCCATGACATAGATGGCTTTCTGCTCCTTTGCAGCCTCAAACTCCGCCTTTGTCATCTGTTTGCGGAGATTGCCGTTGGAAAGGGAGAGCATATCCTTGTATGTCTTCAAAAGCTTTTGTGAGAGCACAGGATGCTCATTGAAGACGCTGCCTTCTCCGGAAAGCATCTCATCCATGCTGACACGGAACTTGTCCAGAAAAGCCTGTTCCATTTCGAAGGTTTCCCGGGTCACGATCCCACGCACTCTGCTATAGGAAGAAAGCGCATCCACCGCATCCTTGATACACTGCGGATATGCTGTGTTTGCATCCATGGACGAGAGGATGTCGTTGCAACCTGTTGCGAGGGTAAGCTTCATGGGATCCTTGAAGTACTTATTCAGCTCCACAGGGGGTGCGTATGTCCCGTCTCCGTGTCGTATCTGATGATCGGCGCCCTCATTCCCGAAGGTCTCGATCCCCTGGGGAAGCTGATTCAGCTTCTGCTTGGAGTCCTCATAGAGCACCCTGCCATGCTCCGTGGTCTTCGGCTTGCTGAAGATCCATCCCAGAAATCTGGTGAGCCCGGAGAAAACCGATTTCCTTGCACCTTCCAGAAAAGTCGTCTTTTCCCTTCTGGAGTTCTTTGCCCATTCCTCCTGGAAGAGATAATGAGCTGCCGTTGCCTTCAGATCTTCCAGATCATGACTGTCTTTTTCTGCCTTCATCCGCAGATTGTTCTGAATGCCTCTGGCAGTCCCGAGCGACAGATGAGGCTTCCCTTTCTTATCCTGTACGTAGACCTCCAGCGCCTTCTCTTCCGCATCCAGCGTTTTCCGTAGCTCGTCCGGCAGATCCTGCTGTTTTTTCGCCTCTGCAAGATCCATCCGGCGTTTGGTTGCATACAGATATTCCGCGAGAAAGCAGATGTGGTTAAATTCGGAGAACTCAACGGAAGTACCGAACGCCCGGTATTTTTCCTTCATGAGTTCCATGATCTCTTTGGCGTTTTCATAGATGGCGGCGTCTGAATAGCGCGCGCCGGCCAGCTTCAGTGTCATGTTCCTTATCTTCTCGCGCGTGACCTCCTTCTGCTGTTCCGTCGCTTTCTCCTTAGGGTCTTTGAACGTTTTCCTGACCTTATCCGCCGATGCCAGCAGGTCTGTCATTCCGGGATCCGGAGCAGGCGGCAGGTAGCCGGTATTGAGCAGACCAACCTGCCTCATCCCTTCACGGTAATTTTCACATGCCTCCGCGTATTTCCTCTGTGCTTCCTGAAAGGCAGCGCCTGATACCCTGCCGGACCTCATCAGCCCCTTGTCAGACACCCGGACGATGGAAAGAACTGCCTCTTTTATCTCCTTCAATGGCCCGCTCAAGGATTCCACCTGTTCCATGACCGCAATGTCACGGTAATTGTGCTCCATCAGGTAGGAGTTTCTGCTGTTGATCTTTTCCTTCGAGAAAGCCTCCAGAAAAGCCAGCTGATCGAGGATCCTGGAAACAGATCCGACTGCGTCTTCCACCCGCTCCGGGAGATGCAGCTCTTTCACGCTATGTCTGGCGCGGAAAAGAATGCTCTTGTTGCTCCCGTTATCACGGATCCCGTCCAGTTGCTTCTTCGCGCTCATGTTGTCCAGATGCGCAGACAGCCCTCTCTTCTCGATCTCGTCCTCCCTCTCGGCAAGCTCTTTCTGAACATTCAACTGTTCTTCCGTGACCACGCCGGTGGACATCCTGCCGCACAGCGCATCAAGACGCTCGTCCAGAGCCTTCACGCCATAATCCGTCAGCGCCTTGAGCCCGCCTTTGGCAAGCCACAACTTCCTGACGAGACGTTTTTGCTGCGCGCTGTCCTGATCGGATTTTTTCACGGCAAGCTCACGGTTCTCGTGACTCATGTAATACGAGTCCGTGATCACAGCCCTCATGAGCCGGTAATAATTGATGATCCCGTTGACCTCCCCAAGCTTTTTGTCCACCAGATTTTTTGATTTTTCCGGCAACACATCATAAAGCTCCCGATACTCCGTAAGCATATGGAGCACCATATCATACTGGGCGCTGATCCGCTCCATCCGTTCTGCATTTTGGGAAAGCTTTCTGTCCGAGGAAAGATCCAGATCATCGAAGGAATTTTGCAGAAATGCATTGAAGATCGTAGTGAACATCTCTTTCGGACGGTTGCCCCTGTTCATCCAGGATCTCGCCAGCCGCTGATTTTCGCTCTTGCTGCTCCCAAAGAAAGAACCGATGGCGCTTAAGTCCTCCTTGGAAACGCGCAGAACCTTTGCGGTGGCTTTACACCGTTTCTCCGCATCTTCCTTCAGTTTCTGCTGCGCCTTTGTGATCCTTGCGGCATTTTCATGCTTGGCATGGATCTCTGTACCGGAGGTCTTGATCTGTTTCTTTCTTTCCTCATCCGTCAGCCTGTCCGCGTAGGTTTCGCCGGCCTCCCTTTCCACCTGCATATACTGCGGCAGGATCGCATTGGTCTTGGTGCGGATCCCGGTGAAATAGTCCAGATTCGCTTTCTTTTGCTCAGCCGCATTTTCCGCATTCGCGAAACGCACATCATGAATCCGCCGGTATTCCTCTGCCGAAACCTGTTCTGTCTTCTGCTTCTGTTCGTCAAATAAATAAAACTGCGTATCCATGTCTGCTTTCCTCCATTCTAAAACAACCGTTCATCTGTTGATACGAACAGCTTTCCGATGTGGCAATCCTGCGGCAGGAAACGAACCTATTCCCTTCCCGCTTTCATCTCTTTCTTGCAAGCATACATCGCCGCATCCGCCCGGGCCAGCACATCTTCCGCTGTCTTATCCTGATCCGGATCATACACCGCATAGCCGATCGCGGCCGAGATCTGCTCCCACGGCTCCAGCATCGGATCCGACTGCAGCTCGAAGATCTTTTTCTGGAAAAGCTCCACCAGTTTTTCACGGCGTTTGAAATCGCCCTTTTCCATGATCACGGCAAACTCATCCCCGCCCACGCGGAACACCGGCGAGTGCATGAACACGCCGCAGATGGTATTGCAGAGGGAAATGATGGTCTCATCGCCCTTTTCATGCCCGTATTCGTCATTGATCTTTTTCAGATCGTTTAGGTCCACCATGGCAATGGCGAATCTGCGGGTGCCGTCCTTGCTCTGGATCCAGTCGTTCAGGCGCTCCGTCTGTGTCTGGAAAGCGCGCTTGTTGCGCACGCCCGTCATCGCATCCATGTTGGCGAGCTTATTCATGGTCTCCACTTCATCGCTCTTGACCTGAAGCTCGGCCTTCGTGGAAATCAGATTCGTAAAATACCGGTGCACATCCTGCTCCATCTCTTTCATGGTCTCCGCCAGTTCCTCGATCTCATCTCCGGTGTGGATGTCCAGATTCGCAAACTCGCGCATATCCTGATCAATATCACCCCCGGTGTATTTCTTCGCGGCTTCCGACATCTTCTTGATGGGGGATACGATCGTGTGGTTCACCACGAGGCTGAAAATGATGCCGATCAAAACTGTCGCGATCAAAAGGAGGATCGCCGTGATCAGGATGAACCGGTTCTGCTGCGCCACGATGTCCTCCATGGTCAGATCCACCATGCAGTAGGCGACGACTTCCCCATCCGATCCGACGACCGGCACGCCTGCAGTCGCAAGCCAGCCGTACTCTTCCGTATCGGTAATGTACGACGGAAACCCGCGCATCGGATCATTAAGGATCGGGCGGTTCACTTCAAAGATCGGATCAAGGCATCCCGGTGGACAGGGATCATCCAGATCCGCATCCACAAGATACATCAGTACCTCATCCTCCGGCACCACCATGCCGAGGTAGACACAATCCGCATCATTAATGTCCTGAATCGCGCGGATTTTTGTCAGCAGGTTTTGATATGCCGGCAACTCCTCTACCCCGGCAAACTGCGCGACATAAGCGTCAAACGCCGGGCTGCCCCAATCGTCGCTCATCACCTTATCCGGCGTCTTTTGATAGATCTCATAGGTCGCTTCCCTTAGCGCCTTGACCTCTTCTTCCGGGAGCTCTAAGGCTGCCGTGGCGGCAAGCGCTTCTGCATGCTCCTTATAGCGATTATTGATCATATCACGGATCACACGGCTGCTCGCAAGCAATGTCATCGTACTTAAGATCACTGCGATCAGGAATATGATCAATACAAGCTTGGTTTTCAAAGACATTCGTACGGTTGGTTTTTTCATGTTGGCTCCCCCTATCGTCACTCTATGCATTTGAAAGTTCCCTTACTTTTTGGATACATACCCGTCCTGGTCGATCGTGACACCATTCGACAGGCTTTCTTCATAGGCGATCACACGGGAGGATCCGGAGGGGTCGGTAAGCAGCCTCGTCTCCCAGTTGGCCATCTCGCAGGGCAGGAAGCGGAAGTTGATCATGCCTTCATAATCCACACGCACCTGGGCGATCCCGGTTTCTTTTGCCCGCTGTCCGTCCGTCGGCGTGCTGGAAAACCAGTAATTGCCGAGGCTGTAGATCACGGGTGTATTCTCCACATAAGCGATCCCCTGCAGGCAGTGGGTATGTCCGCCGATGATCACATCCGCGCCCGCATCCACGAATTTGCGGGCCAGGTCCGCCTGATCGGAGCCGTAGGAACTGTTGCCCTCCGTCCCCCAATGGACGAAAACAAACACCATGTCCGCGTTTTTCTTGGTCTCCTCGATCACCTTGACGAACTTCGCGGGATCCAGGGTCTTTAGCACGCCGGGGCTGTCCTCCGTGGCTTCTTTTGTGTAATTAAGGGAACGCTCGATCTGCGTCGCCGCAACGATGCCGAATTTCCGCCCGTTCAGGATGAAATAGACCGGTTCCATGGCTTCGTCCAGATTCTTGCCGGCGCCCACATGAGGCATCCCCGCCTGATCCAGCGTATCGATGGTGTCGATCAGCGCGTCCGGCCCGTAATCATAGACATGGTTATTGGCGATCCCCACAATGTCCACGCCCAGGTCCTCCAGCATCCCCACCGTGGACGGATCCGCCCGGAACGTAAAAGGCTTGCCCTTCAGCGGTTCGCCCCGGAGGCTGTAGGTAAACTCATTGTTGATCATGCAGATGTCCGCGCTCCGCATCTCCAGCAGGAGGTCATCGGAAAAGCAATCCTCGATACCGCCCGCAGTCTCACGCATGTGCCGCATATTGCCCAGGCCGTCGGTAAAATTCACATCTCCCGTAAAATCAAAGACTGCTTCATCCGGGGATGCCGCTTCACACCAGTAGACCCCCTCCAGCTCCTCCGGCTGGAAGCCGGAATCCTGACAGTAGAGGAGCCACAGCACCTGGATCGAATTGCCGGTCAGATGATACCAGACCGTCGGATCCTTGTATTCATTTTTCACTGCCGTCGCGATCTCTTCGATGATCTGCTCGCCGTATTTCGCGTACATCCACAGCAGAAAGGTCTCGTCAATCGGATGGTTCCCGATAAACTCTCCCGTGCACTGCTCCAGAATGATCGTGAACGCTTCCTCCAGATCATCCACAGGGTTGTGCGTGATCGCTTCCCGTTCCGCTTCCCTCCGCTGCCGGATGATCTCCTCGGCGGACATCGCATCCCGTTCATCACGGTTCAGTTCAAAGACATTCTCATACGCGAGCTTGTTCCAGTCCACGCTGCAGCCGGTAACGGAAAACGCCAGCAGCAGGGCCAAAAAGATCGCCCATCTGTTTTTTTTCATAGTTGAAATTTATTATACCACAAAAAGAACCGGTATCACAAGGATACCGGTTCCATAAGACTTGTAAAGCTGTGCGGGACGCGGGTTTGAACCGCGCGATTTCCCTTATGCGTTCACGATCTGGCCGAAATCAGGCTTCAGGCTCGCGCCGCCGATCAGGCCGCCGTCGATGTTGGGCTTGGAAAGCAGCTCTGCCGCATTGCCTGCGTTCATGGAGCCGCCGTACTGGATGCGCACCGCATCTGACGTTGCCTGATCATAAAGCTTTGCGATCAGTTCACGGATCAGCTTGCAGACTTCTTCCGCCTGGTCCGCCGTCGCGGTCTCGCCGGTGCCGATGGCCCAGATCGGCTCATACGCGATCACCAGCTCCTTCACCTGATCCGCCGTCACGCCGGACAGATCCCAGGTGATCTGACGCTCAATCCACTCTTTGTACGTGCCGGCCTTGCGCAGCGCCAGGGACTCGCCGCAGCAGAGGATCGGCTTCAGGCCGGATGCAAATGCCTTCTGCACCTTCTGGTTGATCAGGATATCATTCTCGCCGAAGATGTCCCTTCTCTCGGAATGCCCGATAATGATGTACTCCACCCCTGCTTCCTTCAGCATCGGAGCGGAGATCTCGCCGGTAAACGCGCCCTTGTCCTCGATGTAGAAGTTCTCTGCGCCGACCTTGACATTCGTGCCCTTCACGGCTTCCACCACCGGTACGATATCGATCGCCGGCACACAATACACCACGTCTACCGCGTCGTTTTTCACCAGATCCTTCAGCTCGTTGCAAAGCGCAACCGCTTCGCTCGGCGTCTTATTCATCTTCCAGTTTCCTGCGATGATTCTTCTTCTTGACATAGTATTTTTCCTTTCTTATCGATTATCTGCTGCAACTACACCCGGGAGGGCTTTGCCCTCAAGGAATTCGAGGGATGCACCGCCGCCGGTGCTGATGTGGCTCATCTTGTCTGCGAAGCCAAGCTGGTTGCAGGCTGCCGCGGAATCGCCGCCACCGATAATGGTGGTCGCATCCGTCTCTGCCAGTGCCTTTGCCACAGCAATGGTTCCTTTTGCAAGGGTCGGATTCTCAAAGACACCCATCGGTCCGTTCCAAACCACGGTCTTCGCTTCCTTGGCTGCATTTGCAAAAAGCTCCTGAGTCTTCGGTCCGATGTCCAGGCCTTCCATATCTGCGGGGATCTTGTCGGAATCTACGTACTGCACGTCCACAGGGCCGTCGATGGGATCCGGGAAGGAAGTCGCGATACCCGTGTCAACCGGAAGAAGCAGTTTCTTGCCGAGCTTCTCGGCCTTTGCCATCATTTCCTTGCAGTAATCGATCTTCTCATCATCCACCAGGGATTTTCCGATCTCATATCCTTTTGCCTTCAGGAAAGTGAATGCCATGCCGCCGCCGATGATCAGCGTGTCCGCTTTCTCAAGCAGATTATCGATGACGTTCAGCTTGTCAGCCACCTTCGCGCCGCCCAGGATCGCCACAAACGGACGCACCGGATTCTCCACCGCGTTGCCGAGGAAGTCGATCTCTTTCTGCATCAGATAGCCGACTGCGCAGTTGCCGCCTTTTTCGCGGATGAACTTCGTCACGCCTTCCACGGAAGCATGCGCTCTGTGGGAGGAACCGAACGCATCGCAGACATAATCGTCAGCCAGATCCGCCAGCTCTTTGCTGAACTCTTCGCCGTTCTTGGTCTCTTCCGCACCGCGGAAACGGGTATTCTGAAGGAGGATCACATCCCCTTCCTGCATCGCTGCCACCGCATCCGTAGCAGCCTGGCCGGTCACATTATAATCGGAGATGAACTTCACATCCTTGCCCAGCTTCTCGGAAAGGCGCTTAGCCACCGGAGCCAGAGACTCACCCTCGTTCGGTCCGTTTTTGACTTTGCCGAGGTGGGAGCAAAGGATCACCTTGCCGCCGTCATTGATCAGCTTCTGGATCGTCGGAAGCGCTGCCACGATTCTGGTCTCGTCCGTGATCTGTCCGTCCTTTAACGGCACGTTGAAGTCGCATCTCACGAGGACTCTCTTTCCTTTTGCGTTGAAATCGTCCACTGATTTCTTGTTTAATGACATACCAAAAACCTCCATCCTGTTGATTTGTGAAAAAAGGGGTCCGGTCCATTCCAGACCGGACCCCATAGGAACCCGTATGTTCGTCCGACAGCTTATGCGCCAAGCAGCTTGCCGAAGTGCTTGATCGTGCGAACCATCTGGCTCGTGTAGCTGTTCTCGTTGTCATACCAGGATACAACCTGTACCTGCGTGGTGCCGTTGTCAAGCGGCAGAACCATGGTCTGGGTCGCATCGAAGAGAGAGCCGTATCTCATGCCGATGATATCGGAGGAAACGATCTCGTCCTCGTTGTAGCCGAAGGACTCGTTGCTTGCTGCCTTCATTGCTGCGTTGATCTCTTCCTTCGTCACAGAACCCTCAACGACTGCGGTCAGGATCGTGGTGGAACCGGTCGGGGTCGGCACACGCTGTGCAGCGCCGATGAGCTTGCCGTTCAGTTCCGGAATAACCAGGCCGATCGCCTTTGCAGCGCCGGTGCTGTTGGGAACGATGTTGACTGCTGCAGCGCGGGAACGTCTCTTGTCGCCCTTTCTCTGCGGGCCGTCCAGAGTCATCTGGTCGCCGGTGTAAGCGTGGATCGTGCACATGATACCGGTCTTGATCGGCTTGCAGTCGTTCAGTGCCTTTGCCATCGGAGCAAGGCAGTTCGTCGTACAGGAAGCTGCGGAGATGATCTTGTCATCTGCGGTCAGCGTCTGATGGTTGACGTTGTATACGATGGTCGGCAGGTCATTGCCAGCCGGTGCGGAGATGATGACATGCTTTGCACCTGCATCAATGTGAGCCTGTGCTTTGTCCTTGCTGGTGTAGAAGCCGGTGCACTCCAGAACTACGTCCACACCGAGCTGTCCCCACGGAAGCTCCTTTGCGTCTGCCTTTGCATAGATCGTGATCTTCTTGCCGTCTACCGTGATGGAATCCTCACCGAAGCTGACCTTGTCGCAAAGCTCATAACGACCCTGCGTGGAATCATACTTCAGAAGATGAGCAAGCATCTCGGGAGAAGTCAGGTCGTTGATCGCAACGATCTCAAATCCTTCTGCACCGAACATCTGACGGAATGCAAGACGTCCGATACGGCCAAATCCATTGATTGCAACTTTTACTGCCATAAATCTCTTCCTCCTAAATGATGTTATTCTGTTTGGACAATGCGCCCAACTAGAGACATTCTACTAAAATTCTGCAAGAATATCAAGGGGATTTCCTATCTTTTAAGCATCGAATGTGCTATGATTGTGTCGAAATTCCCAGCCTGTCGACAAAAATTTCTCCTCCGGCGGAGGGGAGAAGGCAATGAAACCGCCGTAAACAGAAAAGGAGTATACCATCATGTGGGATATGCATTTGCACAGCACATTTTCTTCGGACGGGAAAGCGACGCCCGAGGAGCAGATCCGGCGGGCCATAGACCTCGGTCTGGACGGCATCTGCTTTACGGATCACTGCGACTATGATTATCCGGAGAATCCGGACGGCACGCCGTCTTTGAACTGGGAGCTGGAGATTCCGTCCTATCGGGAGAAGATCCTGGCGTGCAAATATGAGTACATCGGAGAGCTTGAGGTCTGCTGCGGGATCGAGCTGGGTCTGCAGCCCCACCTTGCGGACCGCCTGAAAACACTGATGCGCAACACCCCCTTTGATTTTGTGATCGGTTCTTCTCATCTCGCCCACAGACGCGACGTATACTTTCCGCAGTATTACGAGGGGCGCTCTGAACAGGAGGCTTACGGGGAATACTTTGCTTCCATTCTGGAAAATCTGGAGGTCTTTGAGGATTTTGATGTGTACGGGCATCTGGATTATGTGGTGCGTTACGGCCCGAACCGAAACGCCAACTATTCCTATGCCGCGTATGCGGACATCCTCGATGAGATCCTGAAAAAGCTGGTCTGGCTCGGAAAGGGGCTGGAGCTTAATACCGCCGGTTTCAAGTTCGGGCTGGGCCATCCCCACCCGACGGAGGACATTCTGAAGCGGTACCGGGAACTGGGCGGCGAGATTATCACCACCGGATCTGATGCCCATGAGTCCCGGCATCTGGGCTACGACTTTGACAAAGCGGCCGCCATCTTAAAAGACTGCGGCTTTCAATATTATACGGTGTTCCGCGACCGCAACCCGGCGTTTCTGAAACTGTAACCAATTTGTTCCCTCTTTTCCACACCGTATAGGATGACATGAAAACAGATCTTCCCTTACCATTTCTGAATAAAATGAAAGCCCTGCTGCCCCCGGAAGAATGGGAAGCGTTTCTCTCCTCTTATGACGGGCCTGCGCCAAAAGGGCTTCGTGTCAACACCTTAAAAGGGTGCTTCTCCCAGCTGCAGGACGCTTATGATCTGCCCCTCTCTCCGGTGTCCTGGGAGCCGGAGGGTTTTTCTTATGATGAAACCCTGGCGCAGCCGGGAAAGCTGGTGCTGCATGAAGCCGGCGCTTACTATATTCAGGAACCCTCGGCGATGCTGCCTGCGACGCTGCTGGCGGTGCGCCCCGGTGAAAAAGTCCTGGATCTCTGCGCTGCCCCCGGCGGCAAAACCCTTCAGCTCGCCTGCCAACTGGACGGCAAAGGACTGCTCCTCTCCAATGAGATCCACCCCGCCCGGGCGAAAATTTTATCCGAAAACACAGAGCGCTGCGGTATCCGCAACGCCATCATCTGCAATGAAACCTCTGCACGCCTGGCAGCAAGATTCCCCGCCTTTTTTGATAAGGTCCTGGTGGATGCGCCCTGCTCCGGGGAAGGCATGTTTCGTAAAAACCCCGAGGCCGTCAGGGAGTGGAGCCCGGAAAACGTCACCCTCTGCGCCGCCAGACAGGATGAGATCTTAGACCACGCAGCCGTCATGCTGCGCCCCGGTGGAAGGCTCGTTTATTCCACCTGCACCTTTTCCCCGGAGGAGGACGAGGAGGCCGTATCCCGTTTCCTCTCCCGTCATCCGGATTTTACCCTTTCCCATATGGAGAAGCTCCTGCCCCACAAGGTCTGCGGGGATGGTCAGTTTGCGGCGGTGTTGTCCCGCAATGGCGGGGACTTCGTCCCCGACGATCATCTGCCCGGAGCTGCCTTTGATCCGGCCTCAAAAAAAGCCGGCCGCCGCGGCTCCGGACACGCCGCCTCCCCTGTCTGGCCGGAGGAACTCACTGCGCTCTGGAAAAATGAACCCGCACCGGAAAGGACGGTTTCTTTCGGCAATCACCTGTATCTGCTGCCGGAAGGAGCCTTTTCTACGGACGGACTCAAGATCCTGCGCCCCGGGCTTTGCCTCGGAGAATGGAAAAAAGACCGTTTTGAACCGGATCACGCCCTGGCCCTTGCTCTGCGTCCGGAGGAAGCGCGCTGCGTTGTCTCCTTGGACGAAAAAGAAGCCGTCTCCTATCTCCTGGGAAACACGATCTCCCGGGAAACAGAAAACGGCTGGACTTTGCTCACCTTTGCCGATTACTCTCTCGGTTTCGGCAAAGCCGTAAACAGCGTGATCAAGAACCACTATCCGAAGGGCTTGCGAACACAGTGCGCATTGCGTTCAGCACCGCAAGGATCATAACCCCCACGTCCGCAAAGATCGCCCACCACATCCCGATGAGCCCCAGTGCCCCCAGCGCCAGGAATAAGATCTTTACCCCAAGGGCAAACACGATGTTTTCCTTTGCGATGGCAAGGGTTTTGCGGGCAATCTTCATGGCCAGCGCGATCTTGCGCGGATCGTCATCCATCAGGACGATATCCGCCACCTCAATGGCGGCATCCGATCCCAGTGCCCCCATGGCGATCCCGATATCCGCCCGGGACAGCACCGGCGCGTCGTTCACGCCGTCTCCCACAAAGGCAAGGGAGGTATTCGCCGGCTTCTCATCGAGCAGCCGCTCCACTTCGCGTACTTTATCCTCCGGCAGCAGATTGCTCTTTACCTCATCCACGCCGGTCTCCTTCGCCGCCACCTCTGCGGTCTTGGCATTGTCTCCGGTCAAAATGACCGTACGCGCCACGCCCTGCGCCCTCAGCCGGAGGATCGCATCCTTCGCTTCTTCTTTCACGCGATCTGCCACCAAAAGATAGCCTGCGTAAACGTGGTCCACCGCCACATGGATCTCCGTGCCCGGCGCTTCCGGCGCAATGCAGTCGATCCCGTCTTCCGCCATGAGCTTTCGGTTCCCCACCAGCACGGCTTTTCCATCCACCACTGCGCGGACGCCGTGTCCGCCCACCTCTTCCACGTCAGACACGTTTTCGCGGGCCGGCTCTTTCCCGTATGCCTCGCGGATGCTCCTGCTGATGGGGTGGTTAGAATACTGCTCGGCATGCGCCGCGTAATATAACAGTTCTCCGCTGCCGAAGCCGGGGGCGGGCGCCTCTTCCGTCACTTCAAACACGCCCCTGGTCAGTGTCCCCGTTTTGTCAAATACCATGGTGCCGGCCTTTGCCAGCACTTCCAGATAAGTCGATCCCTTGATCAGGATTCCCTTGGAACCGGCGCCGCCGATCCCGCCGAAAAAGGACAGCGGTATGGATATCACCAGCGCGCAGGGGCAGCTGATCACGAGAAACGTCAACGCACGGATCACCCAGGCTTTGATCATCGGGTCATGTCCCAGGATCGCCAGAATGATCGGCGGCACCACCGCCAGCGCCAATGCGCAGAGGCAGACGATGGGGGTATAATAACGCGCAAACCGCGTAATGAACTGCTCCGTGCGGGCTTTTTTCATGCTGGAATTCTCCACCAGCTCCAGGATCTTGGAAACCGTGGATTCTTCAAATTCCTTGGTGGTGCGGATCCGCAGCATGCCCGTGATATTCACGCAGCCGCTGATCACATCATCCCCCGCGGATACTTCCCGGGGCATGCTCTCTCCTGTCAGCGCCGCGGTGTTGAGGGAAGCATTCCCTTCCACGATCACCCCGTCCAGCGGGATCTTTTCACCGGGCTTCACCACGATGATGCTCCCCACCGGCACCTCATCCGGATCCACGGTTTCAAGGGCTCCGTCCTTTTCCACCGTCGCGGTGTCCGGGCGGATGTCCATGAGCGCCGCGATATTTTTACGGCTCTTGCCCACCGCCACGCTCTGAAACAGCTCGCCCACCTGATAAAACAGCATCACGGCCACGCTTTCCGCGTTTTCCCCGAGGATGATGGCGCCGACGGTGGCCACGGTCATCAGGAAGTTTTCATCAAAAATCTGTCCGTGAACGATCCCGATGGCGGCTTTTTTTAACACATCAAATCCGACGATGAAATATGGTGCCAAAAACAGGAAGTTCATCACCATTTTCGGCACCGGCAGGAAATGCCCGATCAAAATCAGCGCCACGGTCATCGCCGTCGCCAGAAGGATCCTGATCAGGTTTTTCTGTTGTTTCTTATTCAAGTACGATCTCACAGTCCGATTCCACCCTCTTGCATGCTTTGACCACATCCGGCATCACTGCTGCCGGATCCGCTCCTTCCGCAAATTCCACCTTTATCTTCTGGGTCATAAAGGACACTGTCGCTTGTGCTACGCCGTTCACCTTATTGGCCGCATCCTCCATTTTCTGTGCGCAGGCTGCGCAGTCCACTTCGATTCCGTAAGTTTTTTTCATTTGTAGTTCCTCCTCACTCATTCACATGTTCCAGTCCGATTTCCAAAATGCTCTCCACGTGTCCGTCCGCCAGGGAATAAAACACGTTTTTGCCTTCCCGCCGCGTCTTTACCAGCTTCATATTCCGAAGTACGGTCAGCTGATGGGAAACTGCCGACTGCTGCATGGAAAGCGCCTCCGTCAGATCCGACACGTTCCGCTCCCCCTTCAGGAGCTCCATCATGATCTGCAGCCGCGTCCCGTCCCCGAACACCCGAAACAGCGTGGCAAGATCCAGCAGCATTTCTTCGTTGGTCTCATATCGTTGGTTGCGATGGATTTTTGTTTGCGTCATGTTTCGTTCTCCAGCCAAATGTCTTTATCTTCATATGAACATGTAATCATATGTAAAAGAAAATGTCAAGCGGTTTTTTCAAAAAAAAGGATGCGCACGATTGTGCGCACCCTTCTGTCTCCTGTCGGATGTGTTTCTTTTTATCCCGCATACCACAGCTGCTCGACGCAGTCTTCATCCGTGATGCCGTCGATCTTGCAGGGGTAATCCGCGCTGGTGATGGTCAGTCTCCCCAGCGTGCCGTCGGAAAGGGTCACGTCCAGAACCTTCTCTCCGTCGGTGCGGTACACCCTGAAGGTGTCTCCCGGGTTCAGCTCACCGGTTTCCCCGGTCTCTTCTCCGTTGCTGTCCAGCACAACATATGCGAGCTGCGTCTTTGCAACAAGCGGCTCCTGCGCCGCATCGGAGTAGACGACATAATACGGATCATCCGACACCGGCATTCCGTCCGATCCCGCATAATAATCCTTCACTGCCGAGAAGGAACTCAGGAAGTCAAATCGTTTTGCCAGCACCATATCATCAGGATTCGTCAGCATCCGCTCCGCGACATTGTTTTCCGAATCCACCTCCACCGTGCGGACAAACCATGTGGTGTCCACGTAAGTGATCTCCGAACCGTTCAGGTCAAAGACATACCAGTCCTGATAATCATTTTCCATGTTTTCCGTCGCGTAAATATACTGTCTGCCGTCTCCGGTACGGACATAGTAGCCCGTCACTTCATAATCCGTCCCGAACAATCCTTCTTCCGTTGCCGCGGATCCCATGCCGTCCACATTGATTCGGAGCGCTTCCCGTGCCTCATAGTTTTCATCATAATCATAATCCAATGTGATCGTATTCGGCTTGCCGTCACCGTTGATGTCATAACCTGTCAGCGTCCAGTCAAAGGGAACCATGCATCCGTTGCCGCTCACAGGCAGATAGTCCGGATTGAAAATATCCGCATAGCGGTCATAGGACAGCGTGACCATCTGGTCTCCTGCCGCGTAAGCAGCCAGCGCATACGGACCAAAGTAGAACGCGATGCCGTTCGGTGTCAGCGCCCAGTTATATGGGAACACGTAACCCATGTCGTTATCCGCAGTCGCCGTCGATTCCGTGACAGCCACATCATAATAGGAAAGGGCATTATCCAGATCATCAAACTGCTCCGGATCGTAATTGGCCAGAAGCTCCGTTTTGATCAGTCCGTTCAGGTTGCTGAGGTCGTTCAGCACATCGGAAAGCATCAGCTTTTCACCGGTCTGGGTGTTGAAGTTTTCCCCCTGCATGCCGTACATCCCGTGGGCTCCGCCGGTGAAATCGTTATAAGAAGAGAAAAAGCTGACGACGGTGTCATCCACCCGCTGCGGCAGCACCTTATAATTGGTGCTGTAATACATCCCGTCCTGAAAGCGCTCCGGCGCGTCTTTGTATTCCTGCTCCGCCTGCTCCTTATAATCCGCAATCGTGTCATTGTAACTCTTCATCTGTTCCTTCGTGTACGCATCCAACGAGGTCGCAAGCGCCGGATACTGTTCCGCGCTTGCCGGCGCCAGGATCGGGCTTTCGCATCTCCCGGTTACGAGGCAGGCGCCGTAGTCCTCTGACGTCTCATAAGCAACGGTAAACACCTTCTCCAGAACCGGCAGGCCTGTAGCGGTCTGCGCCGGCTGTGCGACGGCCGGTTCCTGCGCCGGCGTTTCCGTTTTTTCCGTGTTTTCTCTGGTGACCGCAGATGCTTCCGTGCTCTCTGCTGCTTCCTGCACTGCCGAAACCGCATTCTGCAGAAGCTGACCGCAGCCCGTCAGGCTGGTGGACATCAGTCCTGCCGCCATCAGCAGCGCTGCTCCTTTTTTCCATTTTTTCATAGGTGTATTCCTCCTCTCATAACTGCTGTTATGAACTGTTTCCCGTTACATCAAAGTCTCTTGTCTCAGTCCGTCTCTTTGCTGCCGCTCACAGCCCCCGGCTGTGCATGTTACGTTTCTTTCATTGTACGGTTTCCCGGCCGCTTGTCAACTGACGGCATTGAAAAACCATTTGCCTTCACTACCGCAGATCCTCCAGCGCCAGCTGCAGTGTGCGCTCCCCGCGGTATTCATTGAACTGCGGATAATAGAGGATGGAAATCTCCTGACCATCCTTTGCTTCCAGATAGGCAAACCGCTCCTCCGGCTGTGAAAAACAGATCGCCGGAAACGTCCTGCCTCCTTCCGACAGGGCCAGCTTTAACACGTTGCGGTTTTTCCCGGCCAGGGACTTTTCAAGGACCCGGACCTTGGACAGGGCAAACAGCGGCTTCGGATTGCCCTTTCCGAAGGGCTCCAGTAAGGAGATCTCTTCCACCAGCCGGTCGCTCACATAGGCAAAGGGCAGCACCATGTCAAAACGGATCTTCTCCCGCAGTTCGTCCTCTGTCAGCGTGCAACCTTCTTCCAGTTTCTCGACAAAGGCAGTGACATTTTTTTCCTCCAGGGAAAACCCCGCCGCCATGGGATGGCCGCCAAACTTCAACAGGAGATCGGACACCTTAGTCAGCTCCTCATACATGGAATACTCTTCGATGGAGCGCCCGCTTCCTTTGACGCAGTCCTCCCCCTTCGTCATCACAAACGTCGGGCGGTGGTAGCGTTCCCGGAGGCGTCCCGCGATGATGCCGGCCAGGCTTTCATGGCAGTCCGGCAGATAGACGCAGAGCACCCGTTTCGATAAGAGTCCTTCTTTTTCCACCATTTCTTCGGCGTCCTGGACGCCGCGCCGGGTCAGCTCTTTCCGGCTTTCATTCAATGCGATCAGTTCCGTCGCGATGCCGGCGGCTTCCCCCTCCCCCTTCGCCAGGAACAGTTCCAGAGAGCGCCTTGCCGTGTCCAGCCGTCCGCTGGCATTGATGCAGGGGCCCAGCACAAACCCCACATGATAGACCGTCAATGCCCTGTCCCCAAGCCCGCTCTGCAGGATCAGCGCACGCAGGCCGGGGTTTTGGGTCTTTCTCAGCGCCTGCAGCCCCGTCCGTACAATGTCCCGGTTCTCTCCGGTCAGGTCCATGACATCGCCGATAGTAGCAAAGGCTGCGTTCTCATAAAACACCTCCGCTTCCTCCGCCGGAATCCCCATGGCTTCATACAGCGCCTGGATCAGCTTCCATGCCACCACAGCGCCGCAAAGGCCTTTGTAGGGATAAGGGCAGTCCTTTTGTTTCGGGTTCACCACGGCATCCGCCGGCGGAATCACTTCGCGCCTCCCCTCCGCATCCTCGATGTAAGGGATGTCATGATGGTCCGTCACGATCATGGTCAGTCCAAGGTCTTTTCCGTGCCGGATCGCATCCACGGCCGAGATCCCGTTGTCGCAGGTGAGGATGGTGTCCGTGCCGGCTTCCGCCGCCTGATCGATCAGATGCACGTTGATCCCATAGCCGTCCTTTTCCCGGTCCGGGATCGCCATATCCGCTGTCCCCCCTGCCCTGCGGATCCCCTGCAGTAAAATGTAGGTGGCACTGACGCCGTCAATGTCATAATCCCCGATGATGCGGATCTTTTTCCCTCCGCGGATCTTCTCCGTTAAAATCGAAACCGCTTTGTCCAGATCTTTCATCAGGTGCGGGTCGTAAAGCCTCCCCCCGTGCAGAAAGGCTTCCGTCTCCTCTTCCCCGCAGACCTCCCGGTTTACGATCATACGCGCCAGCATCGGGGTGATGGAAAACCGCTTTGCAATCTCCCCGAAGTCCCCGCTCTTTCGCCGTTCCAGCCAAACACTGTCTTCCTTTTTCATGGAAATATCTTCTTTCTTTCTGATGTAAAAAGCATTATAATAAAGAAAACGAATGGATTTCCTGTCAATTATATCAGATTATTCGTATTGTCGAGGAGGTTTTTTATGCAGCATCACGTGTTTCAGCCGGTACCCCTGGATCTCTACGAGATCAACCCCTTCCGCAAGATCTCCGAGGATTGGATGGTGATCTCCGCCGGTACCGAGGAAAAAGCCAATTCCATGACCGCAAGCTGGGGCGGGATGGGCACGCTCTGGAATGAAGACGTCGTATTTATTTTTGTGCGGGAGTCCCGCTATACCAAGGAGTTTCTGGATCAGACAGACGGATTTTCCTGCACCTTTTTCGGCAAAGAAAACCGCGCCATGCTGAAGTATTTCGGCTCTGTTTCAGGGCGCAGCGAAGACAAGGTCGCAAATGCCAAGATGCATTACGACTACGTGGACGGCATCCCCTACATTAATGAAGCGGATACCGTAATGATCTGTAAAAAACTGGCTGCCGTGCCGATTGAAAAAGATAATATTCTGTTGCCGGGGCTTCTCTCCGTCAACTATCCTAAGGGAGACTACCACACGATGTACGTGGGCGGAGTGATCCAACTGGGCGCCAGATGATTTGATTTCTCAGAGCGGACGATGTGATGATGGTAGGGTTGCAAGTCACATTTCACGAAGTGACATTGTGACCTTTGCGTGGAGAGGCGTCTTGACGTGCCAGCACGTCAGAACGCCTCTTCACGCAAAGTGCACATGCGATTTCATCGCATGGCACTTGCAACTCTACCACCATCACATCGTCGGCTTTTCCACTCAGCTCCCTTTCAACCACTTACTTACATAATCTTAAACAACCCCCTCATAACCTTCTCTCCTCACGCATTTTGCTAAAAACCGCGGTTTTGGGCAAAAATGCAATCCAAGTTTAATAAATCGCACATCAAAATGTCAAGTGTTTTTTTCTTTGTTTTGTGGTAAAATCAGGGTATGCAAAAAAGAAAATTTATCAGTACCAGAACATTAAAACCCGGGATGAAGATCGACCAGGCCATCATCGATCAGACAGGCCGTCACCTGATCAAGCGCGGCGCGCAACTGGACGATTTTCAGATCGAATATCTGCAAGGTCAGGGGATCGGCGGGATCTATATCGTCGAAGGCGAGGCTGATCCGGAAGAGATGGCAGCGATCCAGATCCCGGAGCATACGCAAAAAGTCATCGAAAAAACGCGCGTTCCGGATCGCTCCAAAGTGACGCTGTCCGAAGATGTCAAGAAGCGTGTCGGAGAAGGCATACAGTATGTCTTTACCAATCCGGATGCAGAGGGTTTCTCGGAAGCCGCCGAAAGCATTTCCAACGACCTCATGGACACCATCATGTCGGACGACGCAGTGGCCGTGGATATCAACATGCTGAAGGTCAGCGATGAATATACCTTCCGACACAGCGTGGATGTCGCCACGATCGCCATGATCGTCGGCAAAAAATACGGTCTGGGCAGGGAGGAAGTCCATGAGCTCGGGACCGCAGGACTTCTACATGATGTCGGCAAGTCCAAGATCCCGAACGAAGTCCTCAATAAGCCATCGCAGCTGACCGATGCGGAATTCGAGCAGATGAAGATGCACTCTACCTTAGGCTATCGGATCCTTCAGGAAAAAGGCACTTTTTCAAAAGGCATCCTGCTCGGCGTCCTGCAGCACCATGAGAAAGTCGGCGGGAATGGCTATCCGGTCGGTCTCAAGGGTGATAAGATTCATATCTATGCAAAGATCATTTCCGTCGCCGATATCTATGACGCGCTCGTGACTGACCGTCCTTATAAAAAGGCATTTTCAAAGCGCACCGCTATGGAAATGGTACTCGCTACCTCACAGGATCTGGACGTCGCTGTGATCCAGAGTTTTATGCGGTCTGTCATTCTGTTCCCGGTGGATGCCATCGTGGAACTGTCCAATGGCGAAAAGGCAAAGGTCGTCGAAAATGATCCTGATTATCCGATGCGTCCGACTGTCGTCAGCATCGAATCCGGAAGGGTCTACGATCTGTCCCACGACCTGAACTGCGCGAGCATTATTATTCTGTGAAACAGTTGAGAAAACAGTCTTCGGATGTTATTATAAGAAAGGCTTTTTCATAAAACAACGTAGTAGGAGGGTGAACCAACATGAACAATTTAAAACTCGATGTCGATGGTCAGATCGCGGTTCTGCAGATCGCGAGACCGGCAGCGCTGAACGCGCTGAACAGTGAGACGCTGGATGAGCTGACTCAGGTGCTTACCGAGGTGGAAGCGCGCGATGATGTAAAGGTGCTGATCCTGACCGGTGGACCGGATAAAAAGGACAATCCGTACAAATCCTTCGTGGCAGGCGCGGATATCAAGGAAATGGTCAATTTCACCGCAGCGGAAGCAAGAGCTTTCGGTATGCGCGCAGCGGTTCCGTTCTTCAAACTGATGAATATGCGTCAGGTGACGATTGCGGCTGTAAACGGATTTGCGCTTGGCGGCGGCTGCGAGATCGCAATGGCCTGCGACATCCGTATCGCAAGCGAAAGCGCACTGTTCGGTCAGCCTGAAGTAGGACTGGGCATCATCCCGGGCTTCGGCGGCACACAGCGTCTGGCGCGTCTCGTCGGCATGGGCCGCGCAAAAGAGCTGATCTTCACCGGCAGCAATATTGACGCGCAGGAGGCTTACCGCATCGGTCTTGTCAATAAGGTTGTTCCGAACGAGGAGCTTATGGACACCGCCAAGAAGATGGCAGGCAAGATCGCTTCCAACGCAAGCTTTGCTGTTTCCATCGCAAAGGCAGCCATCAACAACGGCTACGACATGGACATCAAGAACGCCGTCGAATACGAAGCAAACCTCTTCGGCATTACCTGCTCCACGCATGACAAGACAGAGGGCATGACGGCATTCATCGAAGGCAGAAAAGAAAAGAACTTTACGGATTTCTGAAAAGCCTTAGAAAATCAAGCATGAAATGCGCAGATTTTCTTAGACTTTTCGATACAGGGACACTTAACGAGGCAAGTACGAAGTACGCAGGCGAGTTTAGTGTCATCGGATCTAATGGAGTAAAACGCCATGAATCAAAAAGTCAGTTTCATCGGCGGCGGAAATATGGGAAGTGCAATGATCGGCGGAATTCTTTCCGCCGGTCTGCTTGCAAAGGAACAGATTCTCGCCGCAGACAAATCAGAAGAAGCATTGCAAAAACTTTCCGGACAGTTTTCGATCCGAACCACGACGGATAACAGGCAGGCTGCGAAAGAGGCAGATATCCTTTTCCTTGCAGTGAAGCCGCAGTTCGTTTACGAGGTGATCAAAGAGATCGCGCCCGTCGTGAGCGAAAAGACGCTGGTGATCTCCATTGTGGCGGGACAGCCAATCGGTGCTCTGGAGAAAGCGTTCGGCAAAACGCTGCGGTTGATCCGCGTGATGCCGAATACCCCCGCTCTGGTCGGCGAAGCGATGTCTGCCTATTGTGCGAGCAGTTCCGTACTGCCGGATGACCTTGCGGATGCGGCACTTCTCTTGAACAGCTTCGGAAAAAGCGAGGAGGTGCCGGAATCTATGATGGACGCAGTCACGGCTGTCAGCGGTTCCTCACCGGCGATGGTCTTTATGCTGATCGAAGCCATGGCAGATGCAGCGGTCCTTGACGGCATGCCAAGGGACAAGGCACTGAAATTCGCAGCGCAAGCAGTCTACGGCTCTGCCAAGATGGTACTGGAAACCGGAAAGCATCCCGGGCAGTTAAAAGACATGGTCTGCTCCCCCGGCGGTACGACGATCGAGGCTGTCGCCTCTCTCGAAGCAGACGGTTTCCGTGGCGCTGTGATCGAAGCGCAGCGCGTCTGCGCGGAGAAGTCAAGGAATCTGTAAAGGAGGATCATCATGAAATTTTTTATCGACACAGCAAATGTAGAAGAGATCCGTATTGCAAATGAAATGGGGATCATCAGCGGTGTGACCACAAATCCGTCCCTGATCGCCAAAGAGGGTCGTGATTTTCAGGAAGTGATCAAAGAGATCACCGCCATCGTTGACGGTCCCATCAGCGGTGAAGTAAAAGCCACCACGGTGGACGCCGACGGCATGATCAAAGAAGGTCGTGAAATTGCAAAAATCCATCCGAACATGGTTGTCAAGATTCCGATGACGGCAGAGGGCTTAAAGGCGGTAAAGATTCTTTCTTCCGAAGGGATCCGGACGAATGTAACCCTGATCTTTTCCGCGAATCAGGCATTGCTGGCAGCAGAAGCCGGTGCCACTTATGTTTCTCCCTTTGTGGGACGGCTGGATGACATCAACGAAACCGGCGTGGAGTTGATCCGCACCATCGCTGAGATATTTGATATCTATGGCTACAACACGCAGATCATCTCTGCTTCGATCCGCAACACGATCCATGTCACAGACTCGGCTCTGGCTGGTGCGCATATCGCTACCGTTCCCTTTAAGGTTCTGATGCAGATGACCAAGCATCCTCTGACAGACCAGGGGATCGAAAAATTCCAGAAGGATTACAGAGAAGTATTCGGCGATTGACATCTTCCATCAAATGCTTCAGGAATCTGTAAAACAAAAGCAGCCCGGTTTTCCCGGGCTGTGTTTTTTACTTTTGATAGAATCCTTATTCACCAAACAGAGACCCGAACCTCCGGTTCGAGATACATATTGTCGCCCTCTTTGATATCATAGGTCTGATTGAATTCATCAAACTGCTGAAGCGTTGCATTCGTTCTTAAATAATAGGGAGGATGTGTATCCCATATAATACAATTGGCTGCCTCCTCAGGGGTTAACAGGAGTCTCCAAAATGCCGCATACGCACGGAAGAACGCATCATAATCAAAATCATCCTTTTCTTCGGCGATCTTAAGCATTGCCTTCAGACCCGCCATATCAGCGATCGCTTCTATCTGGATATTCTCCCCCGGGATCTTCTGTCCGGCCCAGGCTGTCATACCGTCATAATACGCGATCAGCTTATCCGCTCTTTCATGAAAAGCCTCATAATCCTCTTTGGTCCACCAGTCCCTTAAATTACCATCCTTGTCATATTGCGCTCCGGCTGTATCAAACGCATGGCTGATCTCATGAGCGATCATCGTACCGATGCCGCCAAGAAGAGCTTCCTCGGACATGTCGTCATCATAATTCGGCTCGTCAAGGATACCAAGTAAGATGATTATGGCGTTCTGAGACGGATGATAAAATGCATTGGAAGTCAGTATGTCAAATTCGTTGCTCCAGATCTCGGGATTGACCGCAGCATTTGTTTTTGCACGATCCAAGGTTCTTTTATATTCCCCCATTTCCACGACCTGGTCATAGAGAGAAAGCCCCTTCAGACTCAGGCTGCTGTAATCTTCCCATTCTTCGGGATATACTGCATGGATTCTCATAGCATCCAGTTTTTCGATCGCTTTGTTTTTTGTCTCATCCGATAGCCAGTCCTCTTTTTTCAGCATCTCGCGGTACGCTTCGACGGACTCCTCGCATAGTTTCGTGATCCGCTCTTTCTTTTCGGTCTGATCATACTTTTCCAGAAAAAGCCTGGAAAGGGGTGTAGACAGATTTGCCTTTACAACCTCAAAAGCTTCATTTTTATAATCCGGATCGCCCGTGGAACCATCCATGATATGATAGCTCTCGACCATGGCATCATAAGACTCTCTGTCAAGGCAATATGCCATTTGATTCAAATAACCGATTATCATATAAGCCTTGATGACATCCAGATTCTCTTCGTCATATAATTCGTCGATGCGCCTCACGGCTTCCGGTTCCAATACCAGATACCGCTCTGCATCATCATATTGACGCCCTTTCAGCATACGGGCAAGGGGATAGGAGCTTGTAAGTCCGGCAACCTCCTCCGGCGAATAGATGTTGTTTGACCTCTCCATGTAATCCGGGCTCATTTTGTCAGCACTGGTCAGCGACTTTTCCGCAATCTTCCCCTCGAGACTTATCATATCCGAAAACATCTGCTCCGCTTCCGTTTCGCTGAAACCCGCTCTGGTCAGCATTGCTTTTGCCAAAAAAGCCCTCGCTTCGTAATAGCGGTCTCCCACGTCTGTCCTGTCTGCATATTCAGCTGCATCAATGAGAGTGAAAGGAGACAGTTGTATGCACGTGATATACCGGCTTGAATCATCATAAGAAATGTCATTGTTTATACTAAGAAATACCGGTACAAATCTGCTTCTTACCGGATCACAGATAAACTCGGACAGTTCCTCCATATTATCGATGCCCTGAATATCCCGAACCGTCTTCATCACAGGTTTCATTCCCGCTTCATTTCTCGCATCCCAGTCCATCAGCGCATAATAGAGTGACTGTACCAGTTCCGCATCATGACTCTTCAGCGAATCGTCTTCTAAAAGAAGCCTCGCCTTCTCCTCTGTCTTTTCCTCAGATAAAAACCCGGGACCGAATGCAGATTCGTTTTCTTTGAGTTCCGTTGCGAGAAGCCAGTCATGGTTCGCGTAAAGGTAAAAATCATCCTCCGGGGAAAGCTTGTCATCGGCTTTTATATTGCTTTTCAGATTCGAATCGGTCCATGGGATCCCGCCTGCGAAGGTTTGCCCCTCATTGGACGCAAGTTCATCTTCATGATCGGCTGCGGCTTCATCCTCCGCCATCTTTTCGGTTTCGTCCGATACCGCCTCGTCTGCCGCAATCGTGCGGGGTTCCTCTTTGATTTCAGCCGTAGCGCATCCGGAGGAAAAAATCAGTATGTCCGCAAGAAGCACAATCATCATTCTTTTTGTATGGGATTTTTTCATACGGTTACCTCCATACTTCACGCCAACGAAGTTGGTGTCAGAGTCCTGATCTCCTTAGAGGACATTATATCATGAAATGGGTCTTTTTTTATGCAGACACAAAAAAAGAACTGCCACATCGACAATTTCATCGTATAATAAGGTAGAACGGCATACAGCAATAGCGGAGGTGTAGCATGAAACTTACAGGGAAACTGAAAGATAACGTGGAAGAAAAAAAGAAACTGACAGAGCGATAGTTAATTGCTTTCAAAGGTGAAGTAATCATGAAACTAACAGGAAAACTGAAAGAGAAAGACGAAAAAGCAGAAAACAAAGAACAGGAAAAGGAAAAGGAACTCATCTCAAAAGCCGGCATGATCCTCAGTGACGATGATCTGGATCAGGTGGCGGGAGGTGTGAATAGCGCACTTACAGAACTTGACGAAGAGGGTATTGACGTTGGCGTCGAATATAAGCTTGAATTCAATTCGTCTTGGCGATAGTGAGCGTGTGATATAGCAAGATATAGCCAGCCCGCTTTGCTTACAGAGCTTATTCTTGGATGCTTCAGCCTTTAGAGATTTTCAAGTTCATGGATCCTTTTTTCTATTGTATTTCCGTGCTGAAATGAAGCCTTCTCTCTTCAATAGCCCAGTAAAGAAACCGGGAAGATAAATGCTTTATCGTTTAGTACGTGTACTTTTTCTGCATTATCAATTATCATCCCACGCATTATCGGCATATTGTATTTTTCCAATACATGAAAGTTCTTGGTTGGTTTGCTGGGATTAGCGCTCTTCTTAATTTCAACCGGATACAGGTTTCCTTCTTTGACAAGCAGTATATCAACCTCTTTTTTGTCTATATCCCGGTAATAATACAGATACTGTCCGGGATCAATACCTGCATTATAAAAACTTTTGATTATTTCGCTCACAACGTAAGTCTCAAAAAAAGCCCCGTTCATCGCGCAGTCCTTAAGCATCTGTGCGGTAGGCCATTTACAAAGATAGGCACATAGTCCGGTATCCATAAAATAAAACTTGGGAGCTTTGATTATCCTCTTGGATGCATTCGCCATATATGGCTGCAGTAGATAGATTATCCCGGATGTTTGCAGGATCGAGATCCAGCGTTTACATGTATCGACGTTTATGCCTAAAGAGTTGGATATTTCACTATATGTCAGTTCCTGAGCCGTTCTTAGAGCGATCAGCGAAATGAACCTTCGGAATTGCATTTCACTGGATGCACTGATTAGTTTCCTGACATCTTTTTCTATATATGTGTCTATATACGACTTGTAATACAGATCCCTTTCGGATTCTCCCGTGCATACATCCGGCATACCGCCCTGAAAAATCTCCGCAAAGATCTCGTTGTTGTTTTGGTAATAGCCTGAGTTGTCCCTTTGCTTTTGTATCGATTTTTCGAAATCTACTTCAAAAACTGATCCTCTTTTGTTTCTTTTTTCTACCTGAGTCAATCCCGCCATGTTTATTATCGCTGTTCTGCCTGCGAGTGATTCAGCTATCCCTTCCTGTAGTTCAAACTGATTGGAGCCTGTCAGAACATACATAAGTCTTCGTGGTTCATCGTTTCTCATCCATGCCCTTCTTTGCTCATCGACTATTATCTTGATCTCATTAAGAAGACCGACCGCCTTTTGAACCTCGTCGATCACAAGCGGCCAGGGATGCGACTCAAGAAATCCCTTGGGGTTTGTCTGCGCCAAGATAAATTCATCGGAATCATCCAGCGTAACGAACTCAAATTCTCCCCCAAACAGAATTTCCGCTGTCGTGGTCTTGCCCACCTGTCTGCTTCCGTAAACAGTAATAACCTGAAACGAAGCCGCAGCATCAAGAATCACGTTTTCTATGTCTCGTTTTATGTACATTTGTCATCTTCCTCCGATGTAAATCTAACATGGTTTTGCGATTAAATCAATAGTCGGGTGCGTGTTTGATCGCAAAATCAGTTTACCGGCTTTTGCTTTCTTTGCACCACGATGCGTTTCCTTGATGATGCGATTGCTTCCTGCGGACATACAAGAACACAGAGATGGCATCCCACACATTTCTTCCCGTCAAAAACGGGCTGCCTGTTCTCATTTAATCGAATTGCCTGATGACCTCCATCCGCACAGGATATCTCACACCTGCCGCAGCCGATACATTTCTCTCTCTGGAATTTGGGAAAGATCACGGTATCACGCTCGATCACATCCGTGGTATCACTGACAGTATCGAGTGCCAATCCTCTGACATCCTTCACATGTTGGAGTCCCTTTTCTGCAAGATAATCATTCAGCCCGGTCTTCAGATCATCAATGATCCTGTAGCCATACTGCATCACTGCTGTCGTCACCTGCACACTGCCCGCGCCAAGAAGGATGAATTCCAGTGCGTCGATCCAGTTTTCGATCCCTCCCATGGCGCTGATATGCATGTCATGGAGCTGCGGATTTTTTCCCATTTCTCCAATAAAGCGGAGCGCAATGGGCTTGACCGCCTTGCCACTGTATCCGCCGACCGCGGACATTCCATGAACCGCCGGAGCTGTGATATAGGTATGGGGATTCACCCCGATGATACTCTTGATGGTATTGATCGCAGCGATCCCGTCTGCCCCGCCCCGCTTCGCGGCTTCTGCAGCAGGACTCATCTGCGCCACATTCGGTGTAAGTTTTGCAAGGATCGGGATTTTCGTTCCTCTCCTTGCCGCCGCGGTAAATCTCTCCACCAACTCCGGCACCTGCCCGATGTCAGAGCCAAGCCCCCCTTCCATCATATTGGGACAGGAAAAATTCAGTTCTACTGCATCTGCTCCGTTCTCCCCGCAGATCCTCGCCAGCTCTTCCCATTCTTCTTCGTTTTGTCCCATGATGGAGGCCAGAATGAACTTCGTGGGATAGTTTTCTTTCAGGCGCCGGAAGATGCTCATATTCTCAGCCACACTGTGGTCGGAAAGCTGTTCGATATTCTTAAAACCAATGATATTTCCATTGTCTCCTGTGAGAGCCGCAAAACGAGGGGACGCTTCATGAATATCCAGCGTGCAGACTGTTTTGAAGGCCACGCCGGCCCACCCTGCCTCAAAAGCTCTGGCACACATATCATAAGTGCTTGCCACCACAGAGGACGAAAGCAAAAACGGATTCTCCAGCGGGATTCCGCAAAGATCTGTTTTCAATCTGTCCTCATCATCCGGATACGCCACTTCCAGCGCAGGCTTTACCTCGTCATGGAGCCTTTCCATCAGCTTTTTCACCGGAACCTGACCCGGACGGGCGCAGGCTTTCTCGCATGGCGCCGGGCAGTCCCTGCAGGGGCTTTCTTCCGGGATCCTTGCCGCTGCCGTCTTTTCATTTTCAAACCAGATACTGCGCAGCAATCCGGCCGGATCCATACTCAGGCATGCGGCTGTGCAGGGCGCATCCTTGCACAGTGCGCAGGAGATCATATCTGATCGTTTTATGATTGTTTGAAGACCATATGCATTATTTCCCATAGTTTGTTACCTCTTTATCGGGATTGCCGTCCCGTCATGAAAGTTCTGGCAGATGACATCGAGATTTTCGATACGCTTCTTTATAGAGGACATTATATCATG
Organism: Lachnospiraceae bacterium; assembly: GCA_017431515.1. GTDB lineage: Bacteria > Bacillota > Clostridia > Lachnospirales > Lachnospiraceae > RUG12461. The sequence goes on along the minus strand of JAFRKV010000048.1, from coordinate 78,199 downwards.
AAATGGGTCTTTTTTCGCCGTCCTTTATTCTGTATTTCTTTTTATGCAGACACAAAAAAAGAACTGCCACATCGACAATTTCATCGTATAATAAGGTAGAATTATCAAATCTGCAAGAGGTAATGCCCTATGAAACTTACAAGTAAACCGAAAGAAAAACCGGAGAACCCACAGAGAAAGACAGACGCAAGGAACGCCATCAAAATGTCAGGAACGCTCCTTCATGATGACGAACTGGAAATGGTTTCAGGCGGCAGCGGAGACGATTATGATAACACAAAATGCCAATGGAACCCGGGCGGCAGCGATCATGTATTTGAGGAGGGAATAGACGGAAGAAAGGTGTGCAAGTATTGCGGCGTTTATTTCTGACAATGAAATCTGCTCAGGAGGAGATACCCTATGAAACTTACAGGCAAATTAAAAGAAAACGTTGAAAAAAGCAGAAAACAAAGAACAGGCTAAAGAACTCATCGCTAATGCCGGAATGGAACTTACCGATGAAGAAATGAATATGGTTTCTGGTGGACAATCGTGGATCAGTTCAGAATCCGCGCAGGAAGCCAACCGTTACAAAATAATCAAGGGCGTTGCTCAAATACAACGTCAGAAGGACGGTCCACCTCGCATAGTGTGTAATGGGCCCGAAGAAAAGCTTTGGTTTGGTTGAAAGAGAGCCAAAACTAACGAGAGCCATGTGCCCAGCAAGGGCGCTTCACATTAAGGGGTTTACGAAGGAGGAAACGAAATGCAGCTCACAGGAGAACTGAAGGAAAAGGTAGAAAACGCAAAGAGCGCCGAAGAAGCAAAGAAGATCCTCAAGGATGCAGGCGTGGAACTGTCGGATACAGAGCTGGATCAGGTGGCTGGCGGCCAAGGGGATTGCCCAATATTTACTGGGAGTCTGTCTATTAGTGTTAGCACCCCAATCACCCCAATAAATGATAGCCCATGTATAGGACATAGTTTTTTTATTGATTAGAAAAGACGCGGAAATGGAGGCGTTCGGTGATGATGATGGGGAACCATAAACCTACCAAACAACCTTCCTACAATTCGTACAATAAATCAACTTGATTAAACCTCCCATGTACGGTTATATAAGCTAGCGTCCAACGAACTATGCCATCGTGGCGTAGGGGATCGGACGGAAGGGAGGACAAAACACTTGTTAAGATTACCAAACATAGAGAGTAACACACTCCAACGATTAATGTCGGAACGCATCATCGCGCTGCTGGACTGTCACGCCAACAAGGACGGTTCTATGGCTGACGGCGAAGAAGCAGGTCTGTTCCCGGAGTACGTCGGTCTCGAACAGGCGAGGTATGAATTTGATTCGCTGAGGAAACTCTTACAGCACGAGAAGGCATTTACGCCGGAACTTCTGGGTGAGTACTTAATGTATTCGCTGATCCAGATCGCTATCGATACGGACGATACGGACGACACAGATGAGCCATGTCTGCACTTGGCATCAGCGCGATTTCTGGAGAAGGAGCGGGCAGAACTTATCGAGGCGTTCGACTCAGAGACGGTGGCAGAATACGAAGACTTGCGGAACTATGATTCCACGCTCTTCTGGGACGAGGATTTTCTGATGCTGGATGAGATGACAGCGGAGCAGCTGCTTGCGAATCCGGTGAACGATATGATGGGCATCGGACCTGCGAATGGTACGGTGCTGGAGCTGGATGGGAAAAGAGTAGCGGTCACGCTGCGGGCGTGGGATTGAAATAGTGTAAATGGACGGTACTAATCCGGAGGACTTTGCAAAGCACCAGAACTGTCAAAAATATGGAGGAACAGTATATGCAACTCACCGGAGAACTGAAAGATAAGGTAGAAAAGGCGGAAAGCAAAGAAGAAGCAAAGCAGACGATCAAGGAAGCCGGCATGATCCTTGACGACGCTGAGCTGGATCAGGTAAGTGGTGGTGCAGGTTCTGACGGACATAAGCGGCATAGTGCTTTCCACGTCGATTATAATAGGGAAGATATCTATGATTCTTTGAGCGGGAATTTAAATGCGGGTTCAGGACTGGCTTAATGCTTCCCGGAATGATTGTAAGCGGTAGTGATACAGTGTGAATTGAGAAGGAAACGGTATGGAACTGAGCAAAGAGCTGAAAGAGATAGTGGAAAAGCAGAAACGAAAGAACAGGCAAAGGAAATGATTGCGAATGCTGGGATGGAATTAACGGATGAAGAACTTGAGAACGTGAGCGGCGGAAATACATATGAGACGCATAAAATTCTTGCCAAGTTAGGATTGCCATTGAATATAAAGGGTATTGAGGAAGCGGAAAGTATTCTCTATGAACAATATGGTATACGTGCCCACTTATCCATGACAAGGGATAACACATATAAGTTCGGTGGATATGGATCCGATTATAAAAGCGTAATGAAAATGCTTAATGGTGGGTTGTAATACCCATTGAATAATTGTTTTCAAAGCATCTGCTAAAGAAGCAGTGCTTTGAGAAGAGATTGTTTTCGAGCTTCAGACGAACAAGCCCATGGTACACAGCAAATCTGCTGCTTGAAATAGTTTATATTCTGTGGGCATAACTTTCCTAAATATTGGGTTTGGTAGTAAAGCATTTATATTTGATGTTAATTTGGCGAATTAAAGCCACCATTTTGTTGAATATACGGCGACGTTCATCAATTTCCATTTCCTCATAGATTTCTTCTTTGCGGATTATGGGACCGGTATGTATGCAAAGATTGTCCAAATGAAGATATGAAAGCTCCTGATTCAGCTTTGAGATTGAAGGCTGGATATCCTCACTTTGATCATGGAAGACCATTCAAATCGGTCCACCGGAAGAATAACATTCATTGGCACGACCTAAAATAATGCCTTTGACATATAGTTTACTTGTATTAAAGCCATAGAATCCCCCTCCGCAAACCTCAATTGTCAGTCCGGCTGCTGTCCGTCATGCGCTTTCCACATGCATTCCGTAATGCTCATATCGGTAAAAATAGCCTTAAAACTGGATTCTTCCGGACTGCAGGCATAAATTCCAAATCGGATCTTCCCTGCTCCCTCCCACATATGACAGACTCTCATCTGGCTGTAGGTCTTCCCGTCTCTTGAACACTCAATGCAGTAATCGTCTTCCCTGCGACTGAAACGATACCACATGATCTTCACATCAGAAGGAATCTCAGTTGTCGCCCAGTCAGAATATCCATGATTTGTCACCACGGATCCAAGATGCTGGAATGTTTCGTTTTCATACTCCACGGAGCCTTTCAGCCAGTTTTCACTGTCCAGATACATCACAATCCCGCACTGATCAAACCGATGGTGGCTATCGGAAAAATCTGTCTTTACGGTAAAAGAAAAGTACTTATCCTCCGTTTCCATCTGTAGCACAGGCGCATTATCATTCCGGAAGTGATAATAGGTTCTCTGCCACAGATCCGTATGCGGATCTGTCGTAATGACTACACGATCCGGATGGATCACATAGTCAGACGGCTCTCTTGTCCATTTCATGTTCCCAATTGCCATACTATTGATCCGAAAGACTGATCGTGATCTCCTTGAAATCCGTCGTGATTCCCCATGCCGCATTCATGGCATTGGGAACGTCGTTCTCGTCATATGTGCCGATGATCAGCACCGGCTGCGGATACATCAGCGGCTTTGCTCCAAAGTTTACTCTGCTCATCATTATCTCCCTCCTTATCTGATGAAATGTGTTAGTTCATACGGTTGTATTCCGGTGAGGAAAGAAATCCTTTGTCCGCATCCTTTCGAAGCTTCTCTATCGTATCATAAGTTTCGCGAAGTTCCTGTTCCAGTTTTTCTATCTGCTGCTGTTTTGTCATGGGTTGTTTTCCCTGATACTTCTTAATCGATTTCCAATGTCAGTGCCCTGTCATTTTCATCGTAGAACTCGCCCTTGATCCCGGCACCGATGGTTCCGGTGTAGGTTCCGATCAGATAGTCCATATCTTCGGATTCATCAAAGGTGTCGATTGAGATCTCATATTCACCGTCCAAGGGATTTCCCATCGCATCCAAGCCGCTGTCTGTCACCGTGACTTTGGTGGGAAGCCCGTTGGCGTCCGGAGCGGATAACGTGATATGCGAAGCGCCCCAATTCCCGCCATGAGAGTCCAGCGTTTTTCCCATAAACCAGTAGGAGTCTTTCTCCTGTTCCGTCTCGGATTGCTCCGTTGTAACTTCCGCAGTCTCCGTATCGGGTACAGAATCACTCCGCTCGGCAATGTCATCCCACGGAAATGTCAGGATCGGACCACCGTTGTCTCCATATTCATAATGCACCTCACTATCTCCAAATCTGTTTGCGAAGGAAAAACCGGTTGCTTCGCTCACACCGGTCATATCTGCAATGATCACAATCTCGTCATCATTGATCTGATAGTCCGCCTTTCCTGTATCAAGAAGGGATCCGCCGCCGTTCCCGTCATCGGTTCATACACCGCACTGAAACTCACCGGTACGGTCATAATCATTCAGCACAACCTTGTAACCGCCAAAGGAAACCGCAAAGACCGTCACGTCGGAAAGCGGCTCCTGCCCATCCCCGTAAAAGACAAAATCTGCATGCGTATCATCTTTGATCCTTACCGCCACGAGACTCTGTGTATCCCCTGTGTCCTGACCTGCAGTATTTGGGGTTGCGACTTGCTGCGTCCCGGATGCATTCGCTTCCGTCACTCCATTTACATCCGTCTGTTCCTGTGCATTAGTTGCCGCTCCGCAGGCGCTAAGCAATATCATTATTCTTTTCATCATGCTTTTTCTCCATAATACTGTCTTCTCATCTATAAAACACTGTTTTATATCTGACTACGACCGTACTGACCCGTCTCGTCTGCCGACTCGGTCGTTGCTAAACGCCTGCCACTGGCAGGCAGCAACCCGTAACTCGTCATCTGCGATGACTTCGAACGGTATCTGGCTATCTACAAGAATCCTTTTTGTCAGGTCATTCTCCTATTACTTTTAGCGGAATCCATCGCAGATAATCTCCGGAGACCAGATGGTACGTTCTTCCTCTGAATTCTCCTTGGATACTGTCGTGAAAGCGGCTTTCCCCATGGCAATGCGCATAAATCACGTGCTCTACATCGTATTCCTCGGCCAGATCCGTAAAACGGCTCCTCTCTTCCAAAATATTTGTAGGTGGATAATGCAAAAACAGTATAAATTTCCGGTAACCATCACCCTTTGCTTTTTCGAAAGACTGTCGAAGTCGTTTAATCTCTCTTTCCACCAGTTTCTTCGCATGGTTCTCCGACTCTTCATCCCACCCCATAATCTTGCCGGTATAATCAAGGTAAAATGGGCCTTCAAACGTAAATCCTTTTGTGGCGACAATGGCATAATCAAGGTAACTCTCATAACCGTCCTGCAAGAAGGTTAAGTCCGGCTGGTACTGTTCATTCAGTCGCGCTGTCTTCCTTGCATCCCAGAACATGTCATGATTTCCGCGTGTCAATATCTTTCTTCCCGGGAGATCAGCAATATACTGAAAATCTTTTTCACACTCGGAAAGATTTCTTCCCCAGCTGTGATCCCCGACAAGGACAAGCGTGTCGTTCTCTGTTACAACCTTGGTACAGCTTTTCAGAAAAATCTTCTCGTGATTCTTCCAAACTTTACCATGAAGCTGTTCAAATGACTTCAGCGTGGATTGATAATGTAAATGCAGATCGCCAATCGCAAATAGACTCATAATTCAATTCAACCCAAGTATTTCTAGCATTTCCGGATGCGTCGATTCTATGCTCGACTGATACACCGCGATATGATCTATATCTGCACTCCTCCCTGAAAAGGACGGGTATAGGAACCCGCATTCCGGCTCTCCCGGTACATTTGGCTCTATCTGCGGGCAGACTGCAAGGATCAGGAACTGATATACCTCTTCGGATTCCCATTGTTCCGCTTTGTCCGTGCCCTTTCTTGGAATGTCATAATTCCCTTGAAAAACAAGGATAGCGTAATCAGACTCTGTCTGATATGTTTCTCCGATGATCTCATAGAGATTCATGAGAAGCGCATCGTTCTTCAACCCACATTGGATCAGGACTGTCAGAAGCTGCCGGATCTTTATGGACTCCTGCGTCTTATCAAAGGGATACTCCTTCAGCGCACGATTGGTCTCTGCAAAAGGAACAGCCTTTGCGATCGTAAGCATCTGCTCTGTTTCGGCTGGAGAGAGCTTCCCAAAATGCACGTTAAAGCTCTGATCCACAAAGCCTTCCGCATCCATATATCCTCCCGCGGTTCTGGCAAAGCAGTTCCTTGCCGGTGTCATGCGGCGGGTAAGTTCTAATAGATCTTCACGATTTAGCATACTACTTCAGCGCCATTCCGTCTTTGAAGGCGTTCCCCACCTCATCTGATAAAATGTGTCGGCTGCCACTCTTCTTTTTCAGGCAGACCGTACTTTTCTTTTCCTAAAGCGATGCTCTTCATGAGAAATGTCATGTTCCGTGCAAGAGTACGCATGGTCTGCAAACCTTCCAGATCCTGTCCGGCTTCCCCCTTTTCTCTGCCATGGATGCTGTTCCAGTACTGGCTGGACGCGACCGGCATACCGCTTATCGTGAAATACTTATTCAGCTCATCATATGTAGCAGAACATCCGCCCCTGCGGGCAACAACCACGCTTGCTCCCACTTTCATGGTCTTATCAAAGCGTGTGCTGTAGAATAATCTGTCGAGACATGCGATCAGCGTCGCATTCGCAGATGCGTAATAGACAGGAGACGCGACTACAAGGCCATCCGCTGCTTCAAACTTCGGGGCGAGTTCATTTACAATATCGTCAAATACGCACTTCCCCTTCGTAAAGCAGGATCCGCAGGCGATGCATCCCCTGATATCCTTGTTCCCGATCTGGACAACCTCTGCCTCCACGCCCTCCGCTTCAAACACCTTTTTCATCTCGTTTAATGCAATGCTTGTGTTGCCGCCCGTTCTAGGGCTTCCGTTAATAATCAGTACCTTCATTACAAACCTCCTCGTCATCTTTTATAATCTTCCAGTAATATTATCCATCTCATCCATATAGCTTCCTTCTGTCATCCAGTTCCTTCTTAATCTTCGTTACTACATTCTTCGGACCCAAGATCTTTACTTTCGAACCAAGTGCAAAGATTCATCCGAGGAACTGGTCACTCAAGGCCACATCTACATTGATCTCCGACCATCCCTTCGTCTTTGACGGACGGATCGTGATATCTCTCCCGAAACGATCAATGAAAACGCCTACCATCTCATCCGCAAAGGAGATCTTCACTTTCACCGAATCACCGCCGAACATTCCAAAGCTCATCTTTGCATACCGGGCAAGGTTAAAGTCCTTGAATTGTTGGCGTCCTGTTCGTTTCTCATCAAGGACACGGATGTTCTTTAGCTTATCCACCCGGAAATGTTTGATGGAATCTGCTTCCCCGTCATAGGCGATGAGATAATAGTTCTCATCATCCCAGGTGAGCGCCCAGGGGCTGACCACATACTCCGCCTCCCGATGGCGTACCATTCTCTTCTCCGTGTTCCATTTCATGTATTCAAAGCGGATTTGCTTATTCTCTGCAATGGCACGGTGCACATCGTCCACGAAGTAGTATATGCTCTCATTCATGGTCTTTACCCTGCCCTGCACCACCGCCTGCCGCTTCATCTGGGCAGCCTCATATTCACTTGCCATGCCGGTCAGCTTTTTGATGAGCTCATTGGATTTCTTTTCCGTAATGAACTTGGAGGACTGGATCGCGTCTACAAGGAGTTTAAGCTCCGCAATCTCAAACTGCTTGCCGCCTACATGATAGTAGTAGTTGCGGCCGATCTTTTCACCGACCACGTCGATCCCCAGCACCCGAAGCGCTTCCAGATCGTCATAAAGGCTTTTCCGGTCAGCGGTGACACCATATCCTTCCAGTTCCGCCTTGATCTCTTCCATGGTGATCATATGCTCATCATCGGTCTTTTCGATCATGATGCGGCTTAGATAATATAGTTTCAGTTTCTGATTGGCTCCCTTTGGCATGGCATTTCCCTCCCGATTGAAATATGCTATATTATAGCATGATTATAGGTTTTTAAGGGAACTTTATCACACTCCCGTCTTCATTCAGCCGGATCAGAAACTTCTGCTGGTTGATCGCCGTGGGTGCTAGGAGCGTTATCTCCACTTTTATTTGGCGGTCAATTGATAATCTGAGGGGTTCACCGCTGAATAAAACACTCAAATTAGAAGAACTACCCACAACCGACTATCGTCGGCTGGGGTTTCCCGTCGATGTAGTCCTGATACATCTCTGCGAGACCGGCCATGCAGCTGTCACAGGCTCCGTTGATATTTCCGAGAGACTCCGCCGACAAAACATCCTTTTATGGGGTCTAAAATCGTCTTTTATATGATTTGCTATCTTCCACGTCAACAACTCTCCAACTATTCTATAGATCTACCAGATATATCCCTACACCAATCTGGGTAAAACTACCCTTTTGATTGATGCTGCTGATCTTTGCTTTCAGCAGCTTTCCGGCATCCATAAGTCTTGCGAAAACAATGTTGTCCTTCTCCGGAACATATCCCAGCTTCTTGCCTTCCTCGTTTAAGATCAGGATCGCATTGCTATCGAATTTGTTATCCTCCCTCTGAAGAGAAAGCATATCTCCGACCTTGATCTTCTCCAACGGATGTCTCCGTGGAAGATGGTTCTGCACTATTCCGGTTCGCTCCGACATCTCCGCAGCCTCCCGTAAACACCGCCATTACCATCAAAGCCGCAATCAATTTTATAATAACTCTGCGAGAAAACCCCATCCGACATCAGTCGGTTGAGGGATGAATCGCCCTTTTGTATTTTCCTGACTTCGTATACTTGCGTTTGTGTTCACTTGTCCGTTGCGATTCGATATAAGACCGGACTGTTTCCATGGATACAGATCCGGTCGTCGCACAGAAGTAGCTTGCACTCCAGAAGGCATCTTTCCATAAATAGTGTTCCACATGGCTGGCGTAGGTCGCTCGTACTTCTTTGGACAGCTGGGTCTTCAGGGAATTGATCAGCCTGACCGGTGCCACATCAGGCGGCATGGATACCAGGAGATGCATATGATCCTCGTCAGTCTCAGCCGATATCAGGGTGCAGTCCATCCTGCCGCATAGATAAGCTGCGTGGTTTTTCATGAAATCACCGATCTCGTCTGTGATCACTTTCTTCCTGTACTTGGTCACAAAAATGATATGATAGGTGAGCTTGTATACGGAATGAGATCCTCTGTTATAACTGTCCATAAAAATATACCCAATACAAACATATGTTTGCTTTTCCCCAACTTTTCTGCTATAATGTGAGTATACAGCAGGAGGTCAGATAAAAGCAACTATGTATCGTACGAGACAGTTCCACGTCAAAAAGAACAGCCGGCTCTATGATTATTGCAGGATCATGTGCCAGAATTCTGCCATCTTATATAACCGTGCCAATTTCATCCTGCGTCAGTTCGCAACAGCGATCGACTCTTTTGACGCGAAGAAACCGCTGTACTCCAACCAGATGGAAGTATACCATCTCGTTATGGATATCCTTGGCGGGACAAAGTATCTCCACGGCAATAAGTGGCTGTCCTACGGTGCTCTGGACCGGATACTCAAAGTCACAAAGGACAAGGCGTATTATGCGCTCCCTGCTCAGGCGAACCAGCAGACATTAAAACTTCTGATACGGGATTACGGATCTTTCTTTTGCGCGATCAAAGCATATCAGAACAATGCTTCTGCATTTACAGGGAGACCCCGTCTTCCCGGATATATCAAGGATAAGGGACTTAAGACTGCGATCCTTACCAATCAGATCTGCGTGGTCAAAGAGGAGCGCTTCTTAAAGCTCCCCGGGACCAGGGTGCGGCTGAATCTGGGCAAGGGTGCTTGCGGCACACTGAAAGAGGTACGCATCAAACCTGCGTGCGGCCGTTTTGTGATAGATGTTGTCCTTCGGGCAAAAGACACAGGGATCATCCCGGAAGACAACGATAAACTCCTTGAGGAACTCCAAGCCGTGGAATCTGTCGATGACATCAGGGTGATGGCGATTGATCCCGGAACAGAGAATATCATAGCTGCTGTAAACAACTTCGGGAACAGGCCGTTTGTCATAAAAGGCGGCATCATAAAGTCCATCAACCGGTATTACAACAAAGAACTGGCCCGTCTTTCATCAGCTGCCAGGCGTTGCAACGGCAGATACAGGACAAAACGGATGGATGAACTGACCGGCAGGCGCAACCGGCGCATAAAAGACTGCTTTCATAAGATCAGCAGGGAGCTTGTGGATTATGCAAAGAGCAACCATGTGGATGTGGTGGTCATGGGGCATAATGTATCCCAAAAGCAGGGAATCCATATCGGACATGTCAATAACCAGAACTTTGTGCAGATACCGATGGCGGTACTTGCCGGCATGCTTCGATATAAACTGGCTGCAAATGGGATAAAGTTCGTGCTTACAGAGGAGAGCTATACCTCCAAAGCTGACTTTCTTGCAGGGGATGAGATTCCTGAATACAGAAAAGAGGATGGTGAAAGACACTTCTTTTCAGGCAGGAGGATCAGCCGTGGGCTGTACAAGCACTATGATGGCACCATCACCAATGCTGATATCAATGGAGCAGGAAACATCTTGAGAAAAGTATTCCCAAAGGTGACCCAATGGGATAGAGGCATTGTGGACATGCCTTGTTCTGCCGGATCCAAAGGATCCGCAGGTTCATGCCGCGAAGCGGCATAGCAGAAACCCCATCCGACATTAGTCGGTTGTGGGTGGTTCATGCCCTGCTTCGTCATCTTGTCCCCCGCATACGCAGCGTTTCAAATCTTTTCCCAGCCTGCGTTGATCCTTTCCCTTAATTCATTTAAGGGCTTCAGTCCCGACAGGGCATCATAAGCCGACACACAGCACGCACCGATCGCAGCGGCGAGTCTGATGCATTCCTCCGGTTTGTTTCCCGCCAGCATAGCTGTCAGGAACAAATCGTAATCACTGCTGCATGCGCCCGTTCCCCTGCGCCTGACCGTTCCTCATCTCCGGTCCGCCCATGCCGAGCGGGCCATTCATACCGTTCTGGAAGTTCTCACCGTTTGGGAAGTCCTCGCCGTTCATATTTCCCATACCGCCCATGAATCCCATGCCGCCCGGGCCGCCCATCATCTGGTTCGTGATCGTGTTGGTTTCCTGGCCGTTTTCAATGATGGTTCCGCCGTTGTAGCTGGCTGTGCCGTCATAATCGAATGTGGACATTCCGGTGATGCTGATCGTTCCGCCGTTTACGGTGATGTCTCCGTTCGAGTCAATGCCGTCGGTGTCGCCTTCTCCCATGTTGATCGTCACTTCCCCGCCGTTGATCGTAACGGCCGGTGTATAGGCGCCGGACTTGCTTGCGGCATTGATGCCGTCATCCGATGCAGCGATCTCTATGGTTCCGTCGTTGATCTGAATGCATGTGGCTTCGATGCCCTCCGCGGCAGTCAGCGTCAGACCGCCGCCGTCGATCTGAATGATCGTCGTTGCATGGATCGCATCGTCTGATGCGGTGATATCAAGCGTTCCCCCGCCGATATAGATCCACCCGGTGGTTTCATCATCACTGTCCTCGGCATGAAGACCGTCATTGCAGGAAGTAACCGTGATCTGCCCGTCCGAAACGCCGATCACCTCATGCGCCTCCAGTGCACTCCCCTCACAGTCGATCCTAAGCGTCCCACCGGTGATCTTCAACGCATCCTTGCTGCTGACTCCGTTATCAGAGGACTTGATCGACAGCGTTCCCGTACCGCTTAACACCAGATCGTCTTTTGAGAAAATGACGGCATCGGTATTGGTATCACCATCGCTCCGGAAGGCTCCCGTGACAGCCAGAGAGCTTTCCTGATCCGTTGTGGTGACGAACACTTTGTCTGCATTCTTCACATAGATGCAGGGGCTGTCTGTATTGGTAATCGTGAGGCCGTCAAGCACCAGCTGCACCTTATCCTCATCTTTCGCTTCGACATAGACCGTCATTTCTTCGGCCTGTCCGGTCAGTACATAGACACCGGCAGAATCGATCGTCACATCTTTTTGATCCTCCACCTCGATTGTAACAGCATCCGACAGATCCGCTGTCTGTTCCAGATCCCTGTCGGTAAACAGATCCGTGGCATTCACCGTTTCCGATTTGACTTCCACCGTTGTGCCTGATGCGGCTTCCTCCGTTGTGCTTACCGCAACTTCTTTCGTGAGACCGCATGCGCCAAGCGTCGCAGCCATCGCTGTTATCAGTAAAAATACAACTGCTTTTTTCTTCATGATGATTACTCCTCTCAAAGCGAATCGCCGTTTTCTATTCTTCTTCCGAGACTGATATCAAGGTTCCCGTTGTCCTTTCTGAGTTCGTCGATCAGATCTCTGGAAGATGCATGATCCTTCATGACTACGCTGAGTGTGATCCTGTAAAGACTCCCCATATTTGTGGTACGTACCTCGTCGTAGGTATAACTCTTTAAGTATTTTGCAAACGTGTCTTCGAACTTCCCTTCATAATCCAGATTCTCCGGAACGGTGATCCGCAAAACCCGTTCTGCCGCGCTGCCCTCTCCGATCCTGAGTTTCCCAAGAAGCAGGTTGATCAGAGATACGAGAACAGTGAAGAGGATCGCGATCCCGATGTAACCCATTCCTGTCGCAAGGCCTACCGCCATCGCGAGGAAGATCGCGGTAATCTCGTGTCCCCTTCCTGGAACCGAGCGGAACCTCACCAGACTGAAGGCACCCGCGACAGCCACGCCGGCTCCGATATTTCCGTTTACCAGGATGATCACAAGCTCTACGATCGCAGGAAGCAGTACCAATGTAACCAAAAAGCTCTTGGAAGACCTGTCCTTGATCATTTGTGCCCCTGCGATGATGAGTCCGCAGACAAACGCCGTCAGTGTCGAAAATAAAAACGCGGTTCCTGTTAATGTTCCATCTGTCATGATGGTTGAAAAAAGATTACTGAACATAAGCCACACCTCCCTTGATCCCGAACGGAGTCCGTATCCTTCCCCGCTCTGTTGCTCTTTGCGCTGCTCCGGCTCTTACTCCGGCGGTGCGCATCATTTCCTGATAACCGGATCCGTATTTTGAAAACGAAACCGGAAAGATTGCTAATTCACTTAGTTTTGCAGACAGCTCCATCGGCATCGCATTACAAACCTTGATCTCCATCAGTCTCTGCCCCGGTTTCAAAAGAGGCTTCCCGCCGCTCACCGTTCGCAGGTCTGTGCAGGCATCGTTCCATACGATATTGCTGTCAAACGTAACACGAAACTCCGGATCTTCTATCCCTGCCATTGCGATCCGGTCATAACAGATACTCATCGCCGGCTGCAGATTCCCGTAAAACAAAAGGAATGAGTCGATCTCGCCGGAGATCTGGGACCGGTCGAGCGCCCCCTGTTTCCCGGTCAGATAACGGTAGGCATCTGCATACCGCCCCGATACTCTCCTCTTATAAACGATGCCGTCGTATTTTTTCTTGATCTCAATAAAGGAATTCGTATCGTCTCCGGTCTCCCCATAAGTACGCAGCCTTAATTTCTCCTTATAAAGCGGCTTCTCCATAGAAATTCTGATGAGTTGATAGTCCGGCGTGTCAAAATAGATGTTATTGATCCTCGACAATCCGTACGCATCCACAGCCGCAATCTTCTCCAGATAGCTCATCAGGCCGTTGTATTGCTCCTGACTCAGGAGATACTTGATCTCTTTTCTTTGAAAGACCTCTCTGTATTTCGCCATTTCAACCGATCCTTTCTTCATTCCGGGTGTCTTTTTGTACCCTGTCCCAATCAGTTCAGATGATCTGTAGGATGTTCTATGCGCATATCTTAGGACACTTATCTTAAATGAACATTAAAAAGACACCGCCATTTTCAAAAAAATAGCGGTGCCCTGTAAAAATAATCAAAAATCGCAGTCTTTACTGTTTCAGAACGATTTCAAACGTGGTGTCTCCTCCTTCTGAATACGCCCGTATAGTTCCGTTGTGGTTGATCACAACCTGCTTTGCGATGGCAAGTCCCAGTCCGTATCTGCCCTCGCTTCTGTTTCTGGACTTGTCTGCCCTGTAGAAACGTTCAAATATCCTGTCCCGATCCTCCTCCCGGATGGGTTCTCCCGTGTTGATGATCTTGATCAGGATCCCTCCGCGGGTCTTTGCGGCATACACTCTGATACTGGTATCCCGGTCACTGTGTTTGACCGCATTGTCCAAGATGGTAGAGATCATTTTTTCAATCTCCTCTTTACTGCATCGCAGTCTCAGATTTTCCTCGATCTCTTCGGCGATCCCAACGCCCTGCTCAAATGCAACCCCCTCATAAGCCAGACAGCTTTTCTCCAGTATCCGGGAGAGATCTTCCTCTTTGTATGACATCTGTTCGTTCCCATCCTCAAGCCTGGAAAGATTGAGCATTCCCTGGATCAGTCTGTTCATCCTGTCGGTTTCGTACCGGATATGATCAATGTATTTTTGGTTCTGATCATGTTTCCCTGCCCCGGCATCGAGTTCGTCGGCCGAAGCCATGATGACCGCAAGAGGGGTTTTTAATTCATGCGAAGCGTCCGCAACGAAATCCTTCTGCTTTGAAAATGCTTTCTCCGCAGGCGCGACCAGCCACCTGGTGATGATCCCGGACAATACATAGAGCCCCACCTCGACGATGGCAAACAGGAGAAACGACTCCAGCAGCAATGTCCTCAGTCTTTGAGAAGGCTCTGCGTTGTTCACGATCACGATGGAATCCATATACCGGTATTTGTAGGCATACGCACCGGTATACAGATTCGGGATCACAAAGCAGTCTCCCTGCTCAGTGCTGATGATCCTCTCTGCGATTGCTTCCACATCAAAGTCCTCCGATTCATATCCGTGGGTGGTGATCTGAGATACTTCCCCGTCACGGATCTCTACGGTATAGACCTCGTGATCCATGATCATGGCATTCCTCCACTCGCCGGGATTGAATGCAGGCTCCCAAGCCCCCTCTCTCTGACCGGGTCTCAGACCGTTTTTTTCCCATCCTCCGTCCTCAAAGATGTTCAGACTTCTCTCGATGCCTTCATGTTCCTTGTTATAATTCCGGACATTCAGGAGCGACAGCACCGCAATCAGCATGATCGTAAAAATAAGAAATAACGTGAGTGTTGTTTTTTTGCGTAGTTGTTTCATTCCATCTTATATCCCATATTCCGCACAGTTTTGATCGACACGTCCGTGCCGATGATCCTGAGTTTCTTGCGTATGAATGACATATATGCTTCCAGATTGTTTGAGAGCGCTTCGCTGTCCATTCCCCAGATCCGGTCATAGATCATGTCCCGGGACAGGATCCGCCCGGGGTTGTTCATAAAGTATTCAAGCAGCTGAAATTCTTTATGATTCACATCCACAGTTTCTCCGGTCACTTCGCTCCTGATGGAAGAAGACCCGTAGTCCAGCGTGAGATCCATAAAAGTCATACTGTCCGTGACTGCCTTGCCGACATTCAGCTGCGCATTCACGCGTGCCGCCAGCTCTTCGGTATGAAACGGCTTTGGAACATAGTCATTTGCACCATTGCCGAATCCCAGAAGCCTGTCCTCCAGCTCCGTCCTGGCTGTCAGCATGATCACCTTCACATCCAGATTGTTTTTCCGGATCTCTTTCAGGATTTCGATCCCGTCGATACCGGGAAGCATAATGTCCAGAATGATTAGGTCATAGATTCCCGAAAGAGCATTGTCAAGACCCTCTTCCCCGTCATTGGAGATGTCAACGGTATATCTGTCCCGCTTCAGCCTGTCTGCAACAAGCTCTGCCAGCGCACATTCATCCTCAACGATCAGAATCCTCATGTCACCTCCACCTCTCTTCCGGACGTTCCGTTCCGTTCTCTGGTAAATGATAAAACAGGATCTTTATTCTGTACAGTATTTTCTTAGGAAAAGGTAACGTATCCTTCGCCATAATTTGGTTGCGGAAACCCTTGATTTGCTTTATCATAGAGTGCAATGAAAGGAAGGAACCACTATGGACATCACCGGCAGAAAACTTTTTGTGAAAGCCCTGTTGGAAGAAGGGGTTGACACGATCTTCGCCTACCCCGGCGGATACGTGATCGATCTGTTTGATGAACTATACAAGCAAAACGATATCCGGCTTGTGCTCCCGCGGCACGAGCAGGGTCTGATCCACGAAGCGGAAGGATACGCCGCCGCTTCCGGAAAAGTCGGGGTCTGTCTCGTGACAAGCGGACCGGGTGCGACAAATATCGTCACCGGTCTTGCGGATGCACATTACGATAACATCCCGCTGGTCTGCATCACCGGACAGGTGCCGCTCTCTCTCATCGGAAACGATGCCTTCCAGGAAGTGGACATCGTCGGGATGACGCGCTCTGTGACCAAGTACGGCGTCACGGTACGCAGGCGCGAGGATCTCGGGCGTATTCTCAAAGAAGCATTCTATATTGCATCTTCCGGCCGCCCAGGCCCTGTCCTGATCGATATTCCAAAAGATATCCAGCTCGCCTCCGGCAGTCCGGAATATCCGGAGTCTATCGCGATCCGGGGATACAAGCCGAACACTTCTGTCCATATCGGACAGCTCAAAAAAGCCTACAAACTGCTGAAGAGCGCGCGTCGTCCCCTCATTCTGGCCGGCGGCGGCATCAACCTCTCCGGTGCCAACGGACTGCTTTCGCAGCTCGCAGAGACCATGCGGATCCCTGTAGTGACGACGGTCAAAGGGAAGGGCGCGATCCCGACCACGCATGAGCTCTATGTCGGTAACTGCGGCATGCACGGGAAATATGCGGCCAACATGGCCGTCAGCGAATGCGACGTGCTCTTTTCCATCGGCACGCGCTTCAACGACCGGATCACCGGTGACTTGAATGAATTTGCACCGAAAGCGCAGATCATTCATATAGATGTGGACACCTCTTCCATCTCGAGAAATGTCGTGGTGGATGTGCCCGTTGTTTCCGATGCGCGTCTCGCGCTGGAAAAAATGCTCGAATGGGCGGAAAAGATGGATACGGTCTCCTGGCAGGAGCAGATCCGCTTCTGGGAGGAGGAACATCCTCTTGCGATGCGTTCGGATCGCGGTCTGAACCCGCAGATGATCTTAGAAACGTTAAATACCGCTTTCCCGACCGGATATCTCGTGACGGACGTCGGACAGCATCAGATGTGGGCGACGCAGTTCTCCGACCTTTCCGACCAGCGCCATATGATCACTTCCGGAGGACTCGGTACGATGGGCTTCGGCTTCCCGGCTGCGATCGGCGCTAAGATCGCCTGTCCCGATGCCGACGTGATCTGTGTCACCGGAGACGGCGGCTTCCAGATGAACCTCCAGGAGCTTGCCACCGCAGTCATCGAGCAGGTGCCGGTCACGATCTGTATCTTCCAGAATCAGTACCTTGGCATGGTGCGGCAGTTCCAGCAGCTCTTCTACGGCAAGCGTTACGCAGGGACTTGTCTGCGTCGCAGAAGGAACTGTCCAGAGGCCTGCAAAGGGCCGAACGAAGCCTGTCCGCCCTATACGCCGGACTTTGTGAAGCTCGCGGAAAGCTACGGTGCGCACGGCCTGCGGGTCACCAAAGAAGAAGAGATCCTGCCTGCGCTGAAAGCGGCAAAGCAGCATACAGACGTCCCGACCGTGATCGAGTTTCTCATCTCATCAGATGAGCTCGTCCTGCCGATGGTCAAGGCCGGTAACGCTATGTATGATATGATCCTGTAATTTTTTGGAGGGAACTACTTTCATGAATAATCAGATGACAAACCGCTGGATCGCCTTATATGTGGAAAACCAGGTCGGTGTACTCGCCAAGGTCTCCGGTCTGTTTTCCGGCAAATCCTATAATCTCCAGAGTCTGACCGTCGGCACGACGGAGGATGAGACGGTCTCCCGCATGACAATCTGCGTCACAAGCGATGACATCACCTTCGAGCAGATCAAAAAGCAGCTCAACACCATGGTCGAGGTCATCAAGGTAATCGACCTGACCGACGTGCCGATCCATATGAAAGAGATTCTTTTCGTCAAGGTCTCAGGGATAGATGCGGAAGCGAAAAATGAACTGTTTCACATCGCCCAGGTTTTTCATAAAGGCTCGGATGTGGTAGATGTGGTAGATGACGGGAAAGATGCCGTTCTGTTGGAATGTAAGATGACAGAACGCCGCAACAATGATCTGATCGCCCGGCTGAAGCAAAGCTTCCGTCAGATCGAAGTCGTCCGCGGCGGTGCGGTTGCGATCGAGTCGATCAGTACGAGCTGTCGGTAAAGCCTTTGTTTCGATATTTACAAAACGTATACCTGTAATTTTCGTAGGTATGTACGGTGCTCTCGGACTCCAGCTCCCACGTCGGATCGACATCCAGATTCGGGAAGTAGACATCCGCCACAAAGGTGCTGTCGATCTTTGTCACGAGCGCCGCTTCACAATCATCCAAAAACGCACGGTACACATGCTCTCCGCCGATGAGGTAGATTTCCTGTGCCGTGTATTTTTTTAACTCTTCTTTCAGTTCCGTGCCGTCATGCACGACAACCGCACCCTCCGGCCGGTATTCTCTGTTTCTCGACAGAACGATGTTGGTACGACCCTTGAGGGGCTTTTGCCCCGGAAAACTTTCCAGGGTATTGCGCCCCATCACAATGACGCCACCGGTCGTGGTCTCCCGAAAAAACTTCTGATCCTCCGGGATCCGCGCAAGCAGGTCGTTACGATAACCGATCGCCCAGTTTTGATCTACTGCGACTATTGCAATCAAATTCCTACCTCCTACACCGCGATGGGAATATTCCTGATCTGTTCACCCGTCACATAATTGTCCAGACGCACATCATCCTTGGTAAACTCGTAAAATCCCTTCTTTTCCGGATTCAGCCAGAAATCCGGCGCCGGATGCGTTTCCCTGCTGATCAGCTCTTTGATCAACGGAACATGGCGGTCATAGATATGCGCGTCCGCAATCATATGCACGAGCTCCCCCGGGATCATATCACATTCTCTCGCCATCATATGAAGCAGCACGGAATACTGGCATACATTCCAATTGTTTGCAGCAAGCACATCCTGAGAGCGCTGATTCAGCACCGCATTCAGCACCAGCTTGTCACTGCCCTTCTCCTGGGTCACGTTAAAGGTCATGCTGTAAGCGCAGGGATAAAGATGCATCTCGGAAAGATCCTGATGGACATACAGGTTCGTTAAAATCCTGCGGCTGAAGGGATTGTTCTTGAGGTCATAGATCACGCGATCCACCTGATCCATCCGGTAACCTCCCTCCGCCTTCTCCGCGTGGTCGGCAAAGGCATCGCCGAAGGCCTTCCGCAGTTTTTCCTCCGTGATGTCTTTGTAAAAATGGCGGACGCTCATCTGATAGCCGTAGGCTTTTCCGATGGAGCCGTTCTCATCCGCCCATTCATCCCACACGTGGCTTCCCATATCCTGAATATGGCAGGATTTTTTCTGCCAGATCCAGAGCATCTCATCCGTGCAGCTTTTGATGGCGGTCTTGCGGAGGGTCACCGCCGGAAATTCTTTTCTGAGATCATAGCGGTTGCAGACGCCGAAGCGCTTGATGGTATAGGCACTGCTGCCGTCCTCCCAATGGGGACGGACTTCCTCGCCCTCCGTGCTGCTGCCGTTCTCCAGGATGTCTTTGCACATCTCAATAAAGATCTGATCCGCCAGGCTCATCTGTTACGCCTCCTCGATGGCTTTGCCGATGTCATGCCGCATGTATTTCCCCTGGAAATCCACCCATTCCGTGGCTTTGTAAGCATTCTCCCGGGCTTTTGGCAGCGTCTCTCCCAGCGCCGTGATGCCCAGCACCCGGCCGCCGTTGGTCACAAATTCCCCTGCGTCGTTTTTCTTCGTCCCCGCATGGAAGCAGAAATACTGATCCTCTTTGTCAAAAGCAGAGAGCCCGTTGATCACGAAGCCTTTCTCATAGGAAACCGGATATCCTTCCGAAGCCAGCACCACGCAGACCGCCGCGTTGTCTTCAAAATCCAGCGTGATCTGATCCAGCTTCCCGTCCACGCAGGCTTCCATCACTTCCACCAGATCATTTTTCATCCGGGGCAGCACCACCTGCGCCTCCGGATCCCCGAACCGCGCGTTGTATTCCAATACCTTCGGTCCCTCCGCGGTCAGCATGAGGCCGAAAAAGATGACGCCTGTGAAGGGCCTTCCCTCGGCTGCCATCGCATCCACCGTGGGCTGATAGATCTTCTCTTTACAGATCCGGTCGATCTCCTCTGTATAAAAGGGGCTGGGGGAAAAGGTTCCCATTCCGCCGGTGTTCAAGCCCTGGTCCCCGTCCTTCGCCCGTTTGTGATCCTGGGCGGAGCTCATGATCCGGATCGTCTTGCCGTCCGTAAAGGAAAGCACGGAAACCTCGCGGCCGGTCATAAATTCCTCGATCACCATATGATCGCCGGCGCTGCCGAACTTCTTGTCCTGCATGATCTCCTTCACGCCTGCTTTTGCCTCATCCAGGTTGTTGCAGATCAGCACACCCTTCCCCAGCGCCAGACCGTCCGCCTTCAGCACCACAGGCATTTTGGCCTGTTCCAGATAAGCAAGCGCTTTTTCGGGATCATCAAAGGTCTCATAGGCTGCGGTGGGGATCCCGTACTTTTTCATCAGGTCTTTGGAAAACGCCTTGGAACCCTCCAGGATCGCCGCATTCTTCCGCGGTCCGAAGACCCTTAAGCCCTCTTTTTCAAAGACATCCACGATGCCGCCTACCAGCGGATCATCCATCCCGACCACCGTCAGGTCGATGGCGTTCTCCTTTGCAAACGCCGCCAGCTTGTCAAACTCCATGGCGCCGATGGGCACACATTCCGCGATCTGTCCGATGCCCGCATTGCCCGGCGCACAGTACAGTTTCTCCGCCTTCGGGCTCTTCGCCAGAGACTGCGCAATCGCATGCTCTCTTCCGCCGCTTCCTACGATCAATATTTTCATCTTATACTCCCCTTTTTAGATTTCCTTTCCGTTTGCAATCATGTCGATCGCCTGGGGCAGGATCACCCATTCTGCCTGTTCCATCACGCGCCGCTGCAAGATCTCCGGCGTGTCGCCTTCTTTCACTTCCACTGCTTTCTGCAAAAGGATGGGCCCCGTATCGGTGCCCTCATCCACGTAATGCACCGTGGCACCGGTCACCTTCACGCCTCTTGCCAGAGCCGCCTCGTGGACCTTGAGGCCGTAATACCCCTCCCCGCAAAAGGACGGGATCAGAGACGGATGGATATTGATGATCTTCCCGCGAAATGCCTCGATCATCTTTGCCGGGATCACCACCAGAAATCCCGCCAGCACGATCAGATCCGGTGCGGAATCTGTCACCGCCTGAAGCAGCGCTTCGTGAAAAGCCTCCCGGCTCTCATAATCCTTCGGCGAAATACACTGCTGCGGGATGCCCTTTGCTCTGGCGCGCTCCAGCGCATAAGCCTTCGGGTTGTTGCTGATCACGGAAACGATCCCGGCATTCGTAATCCGCCCTGCATCGATCGCGTCCATGATCGCCTGCAGGTTCGTGCCACCGCCGGAAACCAGGACTGTGAGTCTCAGCATAGCGTCACTCCCTTTTCTCCGTCTTCAATGTGACCGACAATATAGGGCGTGTCTCCCGCAGAACGGATCGCTTCGCAGGCACGGTCTTTGTCTTTTTCGTCCACTGCCACGATCATGCCGAGTCCCATATTGTAGGTGTTGTACATCACCTTTTCTTCCACATTGCCTTTTTGCGCCATCATGGTAAAAATGGGCGGGATGGGATAGCTTCCCTTTTCCACCACGGCATGTTTCCCTTCCGGAAGCATGCGCGGGATGTTCTCATAGAATCCGCCTCCCGTGATATGGCTGCAGGCAAGGATCTTCACCCCTGCGTCCTTTACGGCGCGCAGCGCTTTCACATAGATCTTCGTCGGCGTCAGCAATTCATCCCCCAGGGATTTGCCCAGGGTCTCGTGATAAGAGTTCAGCGTCGCCTCGTTCATCGTAAAGATTTTCCTGATCAGGGAAAAGCCGTTGGAATGGACCCCGGAAGACGCCAGTCCGATCAGCACATTGCCGTCTTTCACGTCTGCCCCCGTGATGATGTTCTTTTCATCCACGATGCCCACGGCGAAGCCCGCCACATCGTATTCCTCCTCCGGCATCAGACCCGGATGCTCCGCAGTCTCGCCGCCGATCAAGGCCGCCCCTGCCATCTTGCAGCCTTCCGCCACGCCGCTTACGATGGAAGCGATCTTCTCCGGATAGTTTTTGCCGCAGGCGATGTAATCCAGGAAAAACAAAGGCTCCGCCCCCGCGCAGGCGATATCGTTCACGCACATCGCCACGCAGTCGATCCCGATGGTATTGTGCCGGTTCAAAATAAAGGCCAGCTTGATCTTGGTGCCGACGCCGTCCGTTCCGGAGATCAATGTCGGTTTCTCCATGCTGCGAAACCGGTCCACGGAAAACGCACCGGAAAATCCGCCGATCCCCGACAGCACCTCCGGACGCATGGTTCCCTGCACATATTGTTTCATCAATTCCACCGAACGGTATCCCGCCTCGATGTCCACACCGGCATTTTTATAATCCATATGCTTTCCACCCCGTTTCCTGCAGTTTGTTGTCTTTTTCCTGTACCTGTTCTTTTTTGCGCTGCGCGTAGTCCTTTAACTTTGCAAGCAAAGCGCTGTCGTTGACAGCAAGGATCTTCGCCGCCAGCAGTCCCGCATTCATTCCGCCGTTGATGGCCACCGTCGCCACCGGAATCCCGGGCGGCATCTGCAGGATCGAATACAACGCATCCTCACCCGCGAGGCTTCCGCTCTGCAGAGGCACACCGATGACCGGCAGCGGAAACAGTGCCGCGCACATTCCCGGAAGGTGCGCCGCCATACCGGCGCCTGCGATGATCACCTGCAGTCCTCTTTCCTCTGCACCTTTTGCATATTCGAAAAATTCCTCCGGTTCACGGTGCGCGGATAAGATCCTCATCTCAAAGTCGATCCCGAGTTCCTCCAGCACACCGGCTGCTTTTCCCATCACGGGCAGGTCTGAATCACTCCCCATGATAATTGCTACTTTTGGCATTAGCCCCTCCTTTCCAACGGCTCATTCAGAGCCTCCGTCCCCGGCACGACAAAACGGCCGTCTCTGATCAGTGTCTCCTCGCTCCCGTCAGCGCGGATGACAGTGATCTCCGCCAGTTCGTCGTACGGGATCGTAATATCCGTATGACAATTCCGATACGCTTTTTCCAGATCTGTTTTGCGCAGGATCGAAACCTCGTTGTCCCGCGCGATGATCGCTTTCCCGTTAGGGTTATAAGTGACGAGATCCTCTTCATGGGAATAGCAGGTATCGCCTACCGCGAAATGCGGCCCTGTCTTCTCCGCAATCAGGATGGGAAGCTTCGCTTCAATGGAAAACTCCCGCGCCATGCGGTATGCGGTGGTATTCGTCCCGATGGCGAATTCCCCCATGGGCAGTGTCTCGTGACGCGCCAGGATATTTTCGTAAACATAACTGCGGTTGTCCGCTTCCTTCGTGAAATTGCCGCAGGTGTAATCCGTGACTTCCCCGTCCGTAAAGGTGATGGCCAGATCCTCAAAGGGGAATCCGTTTAAGTACACCCTGGTGACATGCAGCAACCCGTTCGTTCCACGGAGCTGCGGCGTGGTAAAGACTTCCCCCACGGGGATGTTCAC
The DNA here is from genome assembly GCA_017431515.1 of Lachnospiraceae bacterium. GTDB lineage: Bacteria > Bacillota > Clostridia > Lachnospirales > Lachnospiraceae > RUG12461. Next base: position 54,391 of record JAFRKV010000048.1, on the reverse strand, counting down.
ATCCGCCACGCAGTTTTCAAACAGGGTCTCTTTCGCGGGATCCTTTAAGGTCTGCAGTGCTACGGTCAGGTCGGTGCGGTTTTTGTCTTTCCCTTTCACCCGGACCTTGACGCCGGTATCCAGCACGTCGATCAGTTTCTGCTGCATGGACTGATACAGCGCGTAGTCCAGCGTATTGACCGCCACCGTTTCTTTAAAGATCTCCGGAAACTGCGGTCCGATGGAGGGCAGCGGATAGGCAATGATGGTAAAGGATCGTTCCTCGCCGGGAATGAACTCATTGGTGATCCGTCCGGCTTCATTCCGGAAACGGACGTTCAGCGCATTCTGTTTCTCCGTAAACTTCGATGCCGTCTCTTTGATCTGCGGGTCAAAATCCGCTTCCCCGAAGGACTCCATGACAGCCGGCCCCGCCATCAGCTTCGCCTCGGTCCGGTATTTCCGGAAAGCCTCCGTCATGGCTTCCAGCCGCCGCTCCGTAAACGCGCGGTCCAGATACCAGGTCTGATCATTCCTGTGGTCAAAGCCGTACTGGCGGTTTAAGGAGGTCCCGTAGCATCCGCGCCCGGGCTTTCCGAGCCCCTGAAAGGAACTCACCGCTTCGCGGGATACCACCGGCGTCAGCCCCATCGCTTCAAACTGCTGGAAGGCTTCCCGCACCATCCGTTCAAACCCGATGGGATATTCCACGCTCACATACTGTTTGATGGAAAGATCTTTTGCCGTCACCTCAAAACCGATCCGAAATCCTTCCGTCCAGGTGCGAGCCATGGAAGAGATCTCCTCTTCGGAAAAGGTCTGTAAAAACGCTGCGATCTTCTCTTCGTTTTCTCCGATATAGGCGCCGTATTGATAGAGATAAGCCGGATCCGAAAGATCCGCTTCCCGCACGATCCCGGTAAAAAAGTCCAGCGCCGGATCCACCTTGCTGCGGATCTCCTCCTCCGAGAGCACCTCGCTGTAGTCATGAAAATGCGCCCGGACAATCTCCTGCAAAGTCTCTGCGGAAACCTTCTCCCTGGTCTCCTGCGCATCCGTAAACACACCGTAAATCTCCAGGTACAGTTCCGCCAGGATCGTGATGCTCTCCATGCGGCCTTCAAACGCCAGCGGGATCAAACCGTAAAGCTCGCTTGCGAGAAAACAGAGAATCCCGGCCAGGTCCTTGGACAGCTCCTTTGCCGCAAAATCCGGATTGGCATAGCAGCTGTCATAGGCCGCCCCGTTCAGGTCGCCGTAAAGCTTTTCATTCCATTCCCGGCAGACCGCAAGGTCGCGGCGGGACAGGGTATCCGCTTCCCACTGGGAGAGAATCTCCGCCGTCTGCATCAGCACCGCTGCCATTTTGCCGAAATACCGGCCCTCCGGCGTATCCGGCGCTTCGTCCGGAATTTCTCCGATCCGCTCCATGCAAAGGTCATAGCGCTCCCGGATTTCTTCATTCTGTTTTGTCCTGATCTCACGATAATGCATCTTTTTCCTCAGGGGAAAGCTTCCTTCCCCGTTCCCTTAATGGGATAATCCCCAGCCGTACAAGCCGACCCATGCCGCGCATACCAGCACCGACAGGAAACAGCTGACCCGCGGCAGCACCGGGAAACTGTTTTCTTCCCGGAGAGATACGATGGAAACCACCAGCCCCGCCAGGGAAAGCAGAAACAGAAAAATGCCCGCCGACCCGATGTAAGCGCTGCTGGTGCCTTCATTCTTCGCGGAAATGCCCACACAAAGGATCAACCCGGCGAGACTGCCGCCGGACAACAGCAGCGCGATCATCGCCCGCTTGGATTGGGTCTTTTCCGTAAACTGAATCCTTCTCTTTGCCATGCATCCTCCGAAAAAACGCTACTGTCCGGTGCCGTCCGTCTCCTGGACAGCGTTCTTTTTCGCGCGCCGTTCCGTGAAATACCGCACCACCATAAACAGGAGATAGCCGATGACACCGCCCAGCGTATTCAAAAGCACGTCATCCACATCGCAGCTCCCCACCCGGGTGATGAGCTGCAGCACCTCCACGATGATACTGAAGCAGGCGGTGGAGAGCACCGTCCTATAGATCCGCCGAAATCTTTTCCACAAAAACGGAAGGAAAAATCCGAAGGGCAGAAACGCCAGCACATTTCCTTCAATGTTAATAAGCCGTACAAAAGTACCGCCGGACTTCGACAACCCAAGGTACCGCCGGATCTCCTCAAACGGGATCAAGTTGTAATGGTATTCGTCGTAGATCTCAGTGCGTCCCGCGAACACCGAAAAAAACAAAAGGTAAAAGAGCACCGCGAGATACACAAGAAAAACGATCCGCGCTGCAATCTTTTTCTTAGATACTTTTTTCACTGTTGTATTCCATATTGCCGGTAATATTCATCCATCGCAGCGCTGATCGCATCATCGATCACGATCCGTCCGCAGCATTCACGATTGGTCAGATGCGTCCTGACCTCGTCCATGGTCACGATGGCCCTGGCCGGGAAGCCATAGGTCTCTTCAATCTCCTGCAGCGCGGAGTATTTGCCACCCAGGCCCACTTCCTGACGGTTTAAAGACACCATCAGTCCGCAGACCTTTACATCGCCCTGCGCTTTCAGGATCGGAAATGTTTCTTCGATCGACTTGCCGGAGGTGGTCACGTCTTCGATGATCATCACCCGGTCTCCGTCCTTCAGTTTGCTGCCCAGCAGGATCCCGGCATCCCCGTGATCCTTCTCCTCTTTCCGGTTGCTCGCGTAGCGGATCTCTTTCCCGTACAGCTTCGCATAAGCAATCACCGTCGCCACCGCCAGAGGAATCCCCTTGTACGCCGGTCCGAACAGCACGTCAAAGCCATCCCCGAAGTTTTCATGGATCGCCGTGGCATAATACTCGCCCAGCCTCCCCAGCTGGGAACCTGTCACATAAGCGCCCGCATTCATAAAAAACGGGGACTTCCGTCCGCTCTTCAAGGTAAACTCGCCGAATTTCAGCACATCGGACTGCACCATAAATTCGATAAATTCCTGTTTGTATTGCTCCATCTCAAGTCTCCTGTTTTATCGGAAACGCAGGCAGTTCCTGCGCCTTTTCCTGCTTTTTCACAACACCCGTTCAGTATAGCATTTTTGTCCCGAATACACAATCATCCTCAGAACACAATCTCCTCCGCCAAAAAGACAGGGCCGTCCTTGCAGACCCGGGCGTTTTTCACATGGGAATGGGCGTCCTCTTTCACGGTTTTGACCACACACCCGAGGCACGCCCCTACGGCGCAGGCCATCTTTTCTTCCAGAGAAAGAAAACAGGGAATCCCATTCTCCCGGGAAAACTGCTGCAAAGCCCGCAGCATCGGCAGCGGCCCGCAGGCCATCATCACATCCGCTTCCCCTTTCGCTTCCCGGTAGGCATCCAGCACATTTCCCTTTGTCCCGACGCTGCCGTCCTCGGTGGCGAGCAGCACCTCCCCGAAGGGGGAAAACTCATTTGCAAGGAATGTATTCTGATCCCGATATCCAAGCACCGCCGTCACCCCGGCGCCCGCTGCGGCATACACTCCCGCGGCATACAGCATGGGAGGGATCCCGATGCCGCCGCCAAAGAGAAAAACCCTCTTCCCGGCAAAGCCTGCCGCCTCAGGAAACCCGTTTCCCAAAGGTCCCACGAGACGGATCGTCTCTCCTGCCCTCTTTTCGGAGAACTCCTTGGTCCCGGCGCCTGCCACGCGGTACACCAGGCGGAGGGTCTGATCATTTGCATTGCAGATGCTGATGGGACGCGGCAACAGGCGGGATTGGTCCGTCGAATACAACGACACAAACTGTCCCGGTTTTGCGCAGGAGGCAGCCTCCGGCGCCTTGACCTTCATATCAAAGATCCCTTCGGCAATCTCTTTATTTGCAGTGATGCTTCCGTTTGTTTCTGTCATGCTGATACCGCTCCGATCAATTCTGTCAGGTTCTGTACCTGATTTCGCTCCATGTATGCGCGGATCCCGTCGATCACATCCAGCGTCGCGTGGGGATTGGCAAAATTCGTCGTACCCACTGCCACCATGGTCGCTCCGGCCAGGATCAGCTCCAGCGCATCCTCCGCGGTACGTACCCCGCCCATGCCAAGGATCGGCACGCGGACCGCCTGTGCCGCTTCATAGACCATGCGCACCGCCACGGGATGGATCGCCGGTCCGGAAAGGCCGCCCGTCCGATTAGAAAGTGCAAAGCGCCGCCGCTCCACATCGATCTTCATCCCCGTGATCGTGTTGATGAGGGAGATCCCGTCCGCCCCGCCACTCTCTGCGGCTCTGGCGATCTCCGCGATGCTTGTCACGTTGGGAGACAGCTTCATGATCACGGGCTGCTTCGCTTTCTTTTTGATGGAAGAGGTGATGGCCTCGACTCCCTTTGGATCCGTGCCGAAAGAGATCCCCCCTGCCTTTACGTTGGGGCAGGAAATATTGATCTCCAAAAGATCCGCCGGCGCCTCGGCAAGGCGTTCCACCACCGCCAGATACTCTTCCTCCGTATGCCCGCAGACGTTTACGATGATTTTGGTCTCATACTGCCGGAGAAAAGGCAGATCACGCTCCAGGAAGACGTCGATGCCCGGATTCTGCAGACCGATAGCATTCAGCATGCCGCTTGGAGTCTCCGCCACACGGGGCGTGTCATTTCCCTGCCAGGGGACATTCGCGACCCCCTTGGTGGTCACGGCCCCAAGCGCATTGAGATCTGTCAATTCACTGTATTCCATACCGGACCCGAAGGTGCCGGACGCGGTGGTGACCGGATTTTTCATGGTCACACCGCAAAAAGTCACTTCTGTATTCACCATGTGTTTACTATACCATATTTCCCGCTTCGTTTGCTTTATTTTTCAAAACGGGTATCATTGTTTATGGAAAAAGTTTTCCCAAAGAAAGAATGAGTTGAAAAGGAGTGTGTTCCCATGCGCGAAAGCGGTATTTTATTCCCGATCTTTTCCCTGCCCAGCAGATACGGCATCGGCTGTTTCTCGAAAGAGGCTTATGACTTTGTGGATTTTCTGTATGAATCCGGACAGGGCTTCTGGCAGATCCTTCCAATTGGACCCACGGGCTTCGGCAATTCCCCTTACCAGCCGTTTTCGGCCTTTGCGGGCAATCCTTACTTTATCTCCCCGGATGTGCTGATCGAGGACGGCCTTCTGACAAGGGAGGAAGCTGACGCCTGCTTCTTCGGCAGCGATCAGGAGAAAGTCGACTACGGCGCACTGTATGAAAACCGTTTCCCGCTTCTGAAAAAGGCCTTTGCGCGGTTTCAGGAAAAAGCGGCAGGTGATGCTGCCCTGCAAAAAGAATACGAGGAGTACCTGAAGGAAGAAGCCGGATGGCTTACCGACTACGCGCTCTTTACCACGATCAAGGAACAGCAGAACGGCGCCTCCTGGCTGGACTGGGACGAACCGCTCCGCACCCGCAGCGCATCTGCGCTCGAAAACGCAAAGCAGGCCGGAAAAGACACGTTTGATTTTACCTGCTTTTTGCAGTTCTACTTTGACCGTCAGTGGAAAAAGCTGCGCGCTTACGCCAATCAAAAGAACGTTAAGATCATCGGCGACCTGCCGTTTTATGTGGCACTCGATTCTGCGGACGCCTGGGCGCATCCGGAGGTATTTTTGATGGAAAAGGATCTGACGCCGAAAGCCGTCGCCGGATGCCCGCCGGATGCATTTTCTCCCACAGGGCAGCTTTGGGGCAATCCGATCTACGACTGGGAAGGGTTAAAACGCAACGGTTACGACTGGTGGGTGAAACGAATGAAGCGCAACTACACGTTTTATGACGTCATCCGCATCGACCATTTCCACGGATTTGCAGAGTACTATGCGATCCCCTATCAGGACAAGACGGCCGAGAACGGCAAGCAGCAAAAAGGACCCGGCATGGATCTGTTTCGGGTCCTGGAAGATCAGATTGAAAATCTGCACATCATTGCGGAAGATCTGGGCACCAATACGCCGGAAAACGAAAAGCTTCTCGCCGACTCCGGCTTCCCCGGCATGAAAGTGCTGCAATATGGTTTTACCAGCTGGGACAGTTACTACGTCAATCATCGGCACATCCAAAACTGTGTCGTCTATACCGGTACGCATGACAATACGCCGACGCGCGCCTGGGTGGAGGAGATCCAGGATCACGAGCGGAATTTTGCGCGACGTTACATCAACTCCATCGACACCGACTACGGAAAATTCGTCTGGGATTTCATCCGTGAGGCTTACCGTTCCGTCGCAAATCTCTGCATCATCCCGCTGCAGGATTATCTGTGCAAAGGAAAAGAAGCCCGGATCAACAGTCCCGGCACTGCCGATGGCAACTGGCAGTGGCGGCTGCAGCCGAACTTCCTTTCAAAGGATCTCTCAAGGAGCATCCGTGAACTTGCGGAGATCTACAGCCGTATCCCGGCTGAACCGGAGGGACGCGACCAGGAAGAAAGCAAAGGAAAGACTGATTAAATCAATCTTTCCTTTGCACAAATGGATCACTCATCATCCAGTTTCAGCTCCGTATCCCGGCAGTTCGAAAAGTCCCACTTGGTACCATTCATATCCTCGATCTGTTGATTGGTGAGCGCACCATACGCCTTCGAATACTCCTGGGTGATAAACTGGTCTAAATCATCATTGGCATTGGCAAGCGCCGCACCTTTTCTGACTTCTCCAAACTCCGGCACTTCACGGTGGTTTTGTCTCTTGATCCCGTAATTCACCTCGATATATTTCATGGCATACTCATTCAGTTTCAGAAAAGCTTCCGCTTTCTGCTTGAATCCGGGCGTTTTCTCGTAGATCTCTCTTGCCGTGTCGCTCTCCTCCACAAGTTTCGGTACGCCTGCCGCTTTGCGGAGCACCTCAAACAACCGGAAGGAATTATTCTTGATATTCTGCGGCAGCCACCCTGCCCGCAGTTCGTCCGGAGTGGGAAGCACAAATCCATCAAACACCTTCGGAAAATGCTTGGTGATCATCTGGTTCATGCTTTCCATACACTTCGCATTATTTCTTTTCGCGCCGCAGAAGTCTTTTGTCCATTTTTCATTGTGCTGCACTGCTGATGTCACGCGGGTTTCCTCTTTCGGTATGGATTGGATCAGAGGCGAAAGAGCGCCCAGCAAGCCGAGGTTATCCCGTTTCGAACAGATATCCGTATGCTTGACCATGTAATTTGTGGTAGTTGTCATGCACTTATACTTCATAAACGCATCACTGTCCTTGATCGCCTGGAAGACCACAAACCTTTCATTGGAAAGCTTCATCCCCTGGTTCAGCCTGTCAAACTCCTCCTTTTCTTCCTTTGTCAATGGCCTGGACAGATCGATCTTCACCTGTTCTTTCGTCTTCTTTTTCTGCTCCTTCTTTTCCTCCTCGAAGAATTCGTCCCCGCTGTCGCTATTGTCCTCCTTCTCGATGATCTTGTTTTCGTTGATCTCCTTCTTGTCTTCTTTCTTCTTCTCGTCAGCCCTCTTCTCGTCCTTCTTCCCGGCAGCCTTGTTTTCTTTCTTTTTCTCCGCCGTGAAGTCAGCCCAGGTCTCTTTCTTATCCAGACCCTTCAGCTCGCAATAGGCTTCGCTGTACTGCTTCGAAAGAACCTTATCGATGAAAGACTTCATCCCTTTGGAGTGATCTGGATTGCCCATGGTGCATTTTTCTCCATTCGTGGAGAACTTGACCCCGTGTCTCGCGGAAATACCTACCACAATGAGATTGACCAGATTCTCATACGCCAAGGCTTGCTTCTCATCCATTTCGCTGCTGCCGTTTTGAAGCAGTTCGATCAGCTCTCTGGTATGGTTTTGGAACATATCATCCACCCATCCGTTTTTGATCTGTTCCATCGTGGGAAGCGCGATCTCTTTCTGCGGTTTCTTATCCTTCCCCTGTTTTTCCTTGTCCTTCTTCACCTCATCGAGGATCTTTTCGATCTCGAAGAACTTCTGAATCTGCGCTTCGGATGCTTTCGGCGCCTCCTGTTTCGCATTCGCCCATTTCAGGTCATTCTCCCGCTGCGCTTTCTTTTGGCTCTGTTCCCGTTCGTAGGCTTCTTTTTCGCGTTTGTATTCCTCCTTCTCATATGCCTGCATCTGCAGATATTCGGGAGTCTTCCTCAATTCCTCCTGACGTTTTTTGTGGAGTTTCTTTCCCACTGCCTGCAATTTCGCCTTGGTCTCAATATAGCCGGACTCTTTAAGCATGGTAAGATACGCGATCTCCTGCTCCGTATACTGATTGTATGCCTGCTGATAAGCCCTTTTGATCAAATTGTTGCTTTGCGTTTCCAGCGTCCTCTGCTGTTTTGCTTTCAAAGGCGCCTTCATCCGACAGCCGTCTCTTCCCTCCAGCGGCGAAAAGCCATAGTTCAGAAGCATGTAGTTCTTCACATAAGCAGCCATCTGTCTGGCCGCCTCCAGCCTCGTCTTCAGATACGGGGTAAGGCTCTTGAATGCTTGCGGCATTTCCTCCATCAAATGATCCATGGCCAGCATACGTCTGATGGAACCGGTAAACGTCACATAATTCTGATCCATCTGCCGCTCGATCCACCCGGACCGCAGTTCCACGGGATTCGGGATCTCCACCTCTCTGATCACCTGAGGCAGCATCTCATCCACCAGCTTCTTCCGGTCTTCTTCCTTTCCGATAGCCCAGCTCTTGATCCATTTCTCATTCCATTTCACGTTTTCCCGATACTCGGCCGGAACTGTCCCGTCGTTCTTGCGGCGGACATCCAGAAGCAGTGCGGACGGCGCCAGGGAAAGGGCGGCATTCTTCTTCTTTGTAAATCCTGTTTCCTTTATGTTGGCGACGGCCTTCACCTGATCGGTCAGCAACGTGTTCAGTTTCGGATCTTCCCATACCTCCTGACTGATTTTGAAATTGCGATAGTACCTGTATCCGTCAAGCGTCAGATTCGGATTTGTTTTCTGCAGTTCCCGGAATTCCGCCGCATGATCCTCGTTCATGTGAAGACCAGAATCGATCGGGGCTGCTTTTTTCTTCGTTTCCTGCTTTGTCTCCTTCTTATCTGTCGCCTTCTTGTCTGTCGTCTTCTTCTTGTCTGCCGTCTTCTTCACAGAGGTGTCAATGATCTCATTCTCGGCCTTCTTCTGGAACAGAATGCTCTCCTTGCTGGCTTCTTCATACTGTCTCTTCGGCACATTGCGCGTAAATGTCTTCGGCAGATAGATTCCCTCTGCGTAGAAGTTTTTGATATCCTCGTCCTTTTCGTCCAGATCTTTCCATGCTTCCACGCCATTCACAAGGGCGATATTCTCACTCAGGTTCTGTTTTTCAGCGGAAAAGCTGTTGTTATTCTGATCGTAGTGGAGCTTCTTGTAGTTCGCGGCAAGCTCCGTCGGATCATCAATCTGCTCGAACCACACCAGTTCCAGGTTGAAAAGAAAGTTATCCGGATTAAAGAGGCTCGATACCTTGTAAGTCTTGTTATCAATAATGCCAGTCTTGTTGGAATCGCAGACCTCCAGCTGATCACCGTCGATGCCGGTAATGGTGATATAATGTTTGCCGAGAAGCAGCGACACCGCACTGTCTTTTTGGATCGCGCCGTTGACCACATCCTTAAATTTCTGCATCAGGTTATGCAGCACACTGGGATCCTGTGACATCTGGGCTTTCGCACTCATGCAATGAAATTCCATCTTGCGCACGGCAGTGTTTTTCAGTTCCGGGTGCTTCGCCAGTTCCTGCAGATAAAGATCCGACATCATATAGGGATTTCCCATGACTGCATTCGAGACACGGTCTTCATCCTGGTTATGGATGGTGAATTCGTCGATGTCATTCTTCACCTTTTGATAGTATTCCTGATCCACCTCATCCTTGGGATCAAGGCCCAGATCCTCCGGACTCCGGTATTGCGGTGTAAATGCACGATATTGTGCCTGTGTCATGGGCTGCACGCCGTTTATTTTCCGGGTATAATGGTTGAGGATCCCGGCGCCCGCGCAGGACCAGCAGTCCAGGGAATTCTTCACCTGGTTTTCGTAGGTCTCATTCAGATTCGTATTCAAAAATGCCTTGTGAGACACGGCCGGTCGCTGCTGATGCGCTGTCACTTTTTCGGTTTGTTCTTCCTTTTCCCGAATCTTATGGATCACCTGATCATAATAGTCGTAGATCTCTTTCGCCTCTTTCGGAAGTTCCTCCTCGCGAAGGCCATTCTCCGTGATCCGGTTGCGAAGATAGGTGGCGGTGGACAGGTTCAGTTTCTCTTCCGGTCTCTTTACCAAATACTTTTTATCAATGGCAGGCTTCTGCGTCTTCAGATACTGCTTCACACAGAGGTCATAGTACTTGTAAAGCGCTTTAACATCCGGATTCTTCTCCAGATCACCGGCAACCACCTTAGACTGCAGGTATTTCCGCAGTCTGATTGCATCGTTAACGTTTTTCGGCTCTGTTTTGACAAAAGTGAGATCCTGCTTGGAGTTTACATTGAAATAGGTTATGCTGGGCAGGGCAGCCTGATCCGCATTCCGGATCTCATCTGTTTTCAGGGCATTCTCGTCCCCGTCCTCACTCCCGCTGTCCAGACGGATTTCGCCGAGATCCTCTTTCTCAATGTTGACCGGTTCGGGTTCTTTTTGGGTGGTACTGGTGGTGGTGATGATGTTATTGTCTTCCTCCAGATTTTCCTCCACTACGGACAGTTTCTCCCCGTCATCGGAGCCGTCCAGCCTCTCCGTATCGATGGAGAGCTGCTTGATCATAGAATCGGCATTCTGATTTTCCGACGTTTTCGCCTCCGTGTATGCCTGATACGGCGCAGCAAGTTTCCCCCGAAGAAGGGCATCCGTAAATTTCTCCTGATTCTTTGAGATGCCGGCCTTGTAACCGGTTTTCCCTTCAATCAGGTGATGCCTTGCCAAAAGCTCCGTTCTGAAATTCCGGTTGATCGCAGCCAGAAGTTTGACTTTTGCGGCAAATTTCGGATTCTCCTTGGCGTAATCCTGATACCACCCGTTCTTGGCGATCTTTTCCTCATAGTAGGGTGCGGCAAAATAGACCATTTCCATAAACGCGCCGGGATTCTCCATAAAACAGGGAACCGAGCCTTTTCTCTGTAAGTCTGCCAAAGCAGGCACCTTGAACTCTTCAAAGCGCTTGAGAGCCTCCAGGTTCATGCGGTTAATCTTTTCCTGATCCTTGTCCTTGACGGCCTGCTCATAATCTCTGTTCCACCTGAGTTTTCGCATTTCATTGACGGTAACCGGCGCTCCCCGATCATCCGAAAGCGGAACGGTACAGGGGTAACGATAAGTCCCCATGTTTTTGATGCAATGGTTCAGGCAGACTGCGATCTTCGATGATTCCTCACTGATAGGAGTTTTCTGCTTTGACGCCTGGTTACGGAATACGCGAGCCTTGTCGTTCAGATTGATTGCTTTTTGCCACTGTTCCTTTGTGGTCGGCAGTTTGGACGCGATGGATCGTTTCAGGGAATTGATCTTATTGTCCAGAGCCTCACATTTACTCCGTAGCTGCCTGATCACGTCCTCATCCTTTAAGGATGTCAAGCCGAGGAGATGTAATGCCTGATCCCTCAGGATCGTATAGCAGGAGAGCTTCGCTCTGAGCTGCAGGTACTCTCCATGCACATACCCGCGGGACTTGGCTTTCGCGGCGCAGAGCATCCCTTCCATACGCAGATTCATGATCTTCTCGCGCTGGTTGTACAACTCGATACAAGTGCGGGGAAGCGCCCCTTTCACTCTGTTTTCTTCCTGCTTTTTCTCTTCTTGCCATGCCTTTCCGAAGTAGTAGGCAGCGTCTTTTGCATGGGTTCTTCTGTCCTTGCCGCTCCGGTTGTCATAGCGCCTTGCATATTCATCCGTCACCTGTTTATTTTCGCTCAGGTTCAGATAACGCTTCGCTTTGGCAAGCATATAGTTATGATCCGTAAAATAGTACTGGACCCGCTCTTCGTAGGTAGAGCCCTTGATGCGGTCCTCAAACATCTCCGCCATGTCATCGGCAGTGTACGGAAGCTGGTAACGATAGTTATCATCATAGTCCAGATTCTTCTCGGCTTGCTTCTGATAGGCCTCAAACGGCTCCTTCTGTTTCATTTTCTGCTCAAGAAAGTTTTCAAACTGTGCCATAGTTACCCTCCATTCTCATCGCCCCGCCGACCCCTCCGGCGTTCTGCGATGCCTCCTTTTGACACAAAATATGCTTCTTTTACAGTATTTATACGAAGCATTGGGATCGGTGGCATGACTTTGTTAAAAAAATACATGATATTGGGGGCAAAAGTCACATGTCACGAAGTGACATTGTGACCTTTGCGTGGCGAGGCGTTCTGACACGCTAGCGTGTCGAGACGCCTTACCACGCAAAGTGCACATGCGTGTTCCACGCATGGCACTTTTGCCCCCAACTTCATCACCATTCCCCTTCGTAAATGTGCGTCACTCTGGCATGGGGAAACAGCCGTCTTGCCAGGCGACGAGACTCCTCAGATACTGCATCAAATACCAGCTCCTTATCGGGATACGTTGACTCCATTTCCTTCACCGCGGAAAGGAGAAGCTCCTCCAGCCCACGCAGATATTTGCTGTACAATAGTTCCAGCTTCAGGTTGCCGTCCGGGAGCGTCTTCACGAAGATCAGATTCATCAGGGTATTGTTGACATAGATCACGCGGCAGAGGGAAGGGATATAACCCTCGTTCCACCGCTCCATATAAGCCACGGAAAAGATCTGCTCCTGATCCATCTGCTGGAGGATCTTTTTCTGCTCCATATCGGAAAGATCAAAGAACGACTTCTGCTCCAGGGTCAGGTTTCCCTTCCGGTGAAGATCCTCCACCTCCCGGATCTCCTCCGGCTTCAGGCAGTACCGGTCGTGAGAAAAGAAAAGATCCGCGCATTGCTGCGTGAGCAGAAAATAATAAAGATCCGGCTCCTGTTCGGTGAAAGGCACCTGGCAAATGACAGGATACCGCTCTCCCGTGCCGCCGATGATGGAAAACACTTTCCTGATCAGCGTCGTACCGATCCCTTTCCGGCGGACCGCCGGATCCACAAAGATCCACTCTATATAATAATGGAAGCCCTCGCAACGATACGCAATGGCTCCCAAAACATGCCCTTCGTCATCATAGACGCCGATGGCACAAGTATTTCCCCCCTCCGCCAGACATGCCGGCAGAACATTTGCAAACTCCTCTTGATGGTGGCTGTCGATCAACAGATAATTCCACGATTCCGATTGCTTCATGAAGAATGCTCCTCCCTTTGCAAGGCACGTTTCATAATACCACGAAAACAGTCTGTTGCGGGGAATGGTTGCGTTTTATATAAAAATCTTTACCCTGCTCCCGCGGCTTTGATCTTTGGTCACGACGATCTGCTTCTCTATCCGTTCCTTCAGGTCCGCCACATGGGAAATAATACCGACCAGTTTGCTGCCCTCCGTCAGGGAGGCCAGTGCCCGGTAAGCCTGCTCCAGCGTCTCCGGATCCAGCGAGCCGAACCCCTCATCCACAAACAGGGTTTCCACCCGGATGCCGCCGGCGGAGGACTGCACCTCATCCGAGAATCCCAGGGCGAGGGACAAAGACGCCAGAAAAGATTCCCCGCCGGACAAGGTCTTGACGCTGCGCTCGGATCCGTTATAATGATCGATCACGCCCAGATCCAGTCCGCTCTGGCTTTTTGCATTGGAAGCCTCCTTCAGGCGCACCAGTTCATATTGTCCCGCGGTCATCTTCATCAGGCGCAGGTTCGCCCGGCGGATCATGCGGTCAAAGTAGGTCATCTGGATATAAGTCTCCAGCATCACCTTATCTTTCCCGGACAGTTTCCCGTTCGCGGTATCGGAAAGCGCTCTCATCCATTGCAGTTTCTTCTCGGTTTCGGCAATCGCTGCCGACTTGAAGACCAGTTGTGTTCGGATCTCCTCATTCGCATCGATCCGCGACGAAACGGCCTTGCCCCTGTTGATGCAGTCCGCCTGTTTCCGGTTCAGTTCCTGCTGCTTTTCCTTTTCCCCTTCCGGATCTGCTGCCTTGCTTTCCCGGATCGTCTTCTGCAGGCTTTCTGTCTCCGACCGCAGTTTCGTGATCAGTTCCGTCTGTTTTTTGAGTGCCTGATCTGCCTTGTCATAAGCCTCCTGAAGCGCCTTTGCCTCCCGCTCCAGGTTACTCTTTTGCGTCTCCGCTTCTTTTTTGTCCGCATATGGAAGCCCTGCCCGGCGCGTCTCCAGATGTTTTTTCTTTTCCGCAATAGACGCTTCCTCTGCGGCGCTCTGCTTCGCGGCATCCTCCAGTGCCAACGCCTCTTCCCCGATTTTCTTCTCCAGCGCGGGAATTTGTGTTTCCAGTTCGGCTTTTCTTTTTTCCCGCTGCTCGGCCGTATGCAATGCCTCCTCTGCAGATTTGCGTGCCGCGTCACAGCGTTTCTTTTCCGCTTCCAGCCGCTCCTGTGCTTTGTTCAGATCCCCTTCCCCCAGCGCCTTTTGGCTCTGCTTTTTCAGCTGCGCTTCTGTGGTTTCCAGACCTTTTTTGAGAGCGCCGGCTTCTGCTGCGCTGTTTTCCCGCGCTGTCCTGGCCCGGTCTGCCTTCTTTTTGGCCTCCTCCAGTTCCTGCTCCGACGGCGCCTGCGCAGACCTCTTTGCCGGCGCAGGGTGGTTCACTGACCCGCAGACAGGGCAGGCTTCCCCCTCCTTCAGTCCGGACGCCAGGATCCCCGCCTGTCCGTCCCGGAAGGCCTGTTCCATCCCTTCATACAGACGGTTCTGCTCTTGGAAAGCCGCATCCTTCCGCCGGTACTCTTTCTGTGCCTCGATAAGCGCCTCCCGGTCTTTCCCATAGGCAGAAAAGGCTGCCGCCAGCTCCGTCAGGGCTTCCGCTTCTTCCGCAAGATGCTGCAAAGCCGCCTTTTGTTTTTCCATCTCTGCGCCGGAATCCCGTATCCCGCGCAGTTCCTCCCTGCAGGCCTCCAGCCCGGCCTTTTTCTTATCCAGCGCTTCCCGCCGGGAGGCTGCCTGCTCCGCCTTAAGACGGCAATGTTCTTTCAATTTCCCGATCTCTGTTTTCTCTTTTTCCAGAGCATCATAGTCCGGCAGCTCCGTTTCGATTGTGGCTATGCGCTTTTCCAGTCCTGATTTCTCTTCGAGGGCTGCCTTCGCCTTTGCAAATGCCTCCTGAAGGTCGGAAAGCATCGGTTCCTCCGCCTTCCGTTTCTCCTCTGCCGCAGCATACGCTTCCTTCGCTTTTGCCAGCGCCTCCGCCGCCCCGATGGTTGTATTCACCTGTTCAAGGGCCTGGTTGATCTCTGTCAGTTCCCTGTCCAGCGTCTCCTTTTCCGCCCGATCCTGCGCGATCAACCGTTCCAGCAGTGCAATGACATCCTCCGTCAGAAGGTTTCCGGCTTTCGCTTCCGCCACCTCCGCCGAAAATGCCTCTCCGCTGCCGCACTGGATGCCGGCGATATACTGCGCCACGCTTTTCCTGCCGTCCTCCGCCTGTCCGTAGACCGCTTTCTGCTCTGCGTCCAGTTTTCTCTGCAGCGCCATATAATTCTGCGTCCGGAACAGTTCCCGGAAGATCTCCATCCTGCTTTTGGTATCCGCAAACAAAAGCTTCAGGAAATCCCCCTGCGCCAGCATGGCGATCTGGGAAAACTGTTCTTTATTAACCCCCAGCAGTTCCTCGATAGCCGTCGTCACATTGCCGACCTTTGTGATCACTTTACCGTCCGGCAGATGAAGCTCCGCTTCCGCGATCTGTTTCGTCAGACTGTCCTTTTGCCGCTTGGAAGCGCGCAGATACTCCGGATTTCGTTTCACGGTATATTCCTTCCCGCCATGGGCAAAGGTCAGCTCCACCTCCGTCGGCACATCATCCGATGCATATTTGGAACGGAACATGACAGACTCCCGGTTCGGACCGCTTGCTTCCCCATACAACGCAAAAGAGATCGCGTCAAAAATGGTTGTTTTCCCGGCGCCGGTATCACCGGTAATGAGATACAGCCCCTCCGCTCCCAGCTCCCCCATCGGGATCTCGGTGACGCCCGCATAGGGACCGAAAGCAGACAGCTTCAAAAATAATGGTCTCATTCCTCATGCCTCCCAGATGGATGCGATGCACTCCATCGCAAACGTCCTTTGCGCTTCGCTCATAGGCGCGTTGTTTTGCTTCTCGTAAAACGCTTCAAACAGCTCGATCGGTGTCCTGCGTTCCACATTCTCCGCCTCCGTCACGTCCTGCTGCTCTCTGGTGCGTTTGTTGTCATAGGTGAGCTTCATCAGGCGCGGATAGATCACCCTCAGCTTTTGCGCCGCATCCACCACATCATTTTCATCCGTCAGGATCGCATGGATATAGTCCTCTGTATTGGTGTTTTCGTAATTTTTTCTGGCGGTAAGTTCCTCATAGGTGCCCCGGATCTCCCGCAGGTCATGCAGGGGCCGCAGCGGGATCTCCCCGATCCCGATCTGCCCTTTTCCCGCAATGGAAAGGACCGTGATGGACTTCTCATGATCCTTCTCGGAAAAGGAATACTTCAGCGGCGTGCCGCAGTAACGCACGGTTTCTCTTCCGATGGACTGTTTCCCGTGGATATGCCCCAGCGCCACATAATCGAACCCGTCAAACACAGCAGCGTCCACGTTGTCCAACCCGCCCACCGTGATCTCTTCCGATTCACATTTCTCGGCGCCGGTCACAAACTGATGGGATACCAAGACATTGATCTCCTCCCGATCCAAGTCCATCCGGTCGATTGCCACGCGGCAGGCATCGGTATAATCGCTGATCTCCTCCTCCGGAAAAATACTCCGCACCACCGCAGGCTTGAGAAAAGGAAGCAAATGGATCTTTACTGTGACAGCTCCGTCGGTCAGCGCAAAGCATTTGGCCGTACCGTCATATACCGGCGCCAGATGGATCCCAGCCGCATCCACAATCTCCCCGTGATCGGCGAGTCGAATCGCGGAATCATGATTGCCGCTGATGGCAAAGACCGGCGTCCCCATCTTCGCCAGTCCCGTGAGAAAGGCATCCCACAGCCTCATGGCATCCTCCGAAGGCACCGACCTGTCATAGACATCTCCCGCGATCAGAATGCCGTCCGGTTTTTCTTTCTCGATGATCGCGGTAATCTCTTTCAAAATATAGTCCTGGTCTTCGATCATCGAAAACTCATTCAGCCGCTTTCCCAAATGAAGATCTGATAAATGGAACAGTTTCATGATGTGGTTCCTCCTCATTTCTCTACAATTATACCACGAAAAAGAGACTGCCTGACCTTGTCAGATCAGAAAACAGCCTCAAAAAAAGCAAATGATTCCATTGCAGAAGATTCTCTGTCATTTCCAGCCGATGGCCTTTGTGATATCTGCCTTCATATCCAGAACTGCTGCTCTGGCCGCATCCGCAAAACCCTCCGGGCCGTAGGATGCATACTTATCATTTTTGTATGCGGCAATGATCCCGCGGGAGGAATTGACGATGGCGCCGAGCCCGTCCCCGTCGAAGAAAACCTTCAGATCCTCCGCCGTGCCGCCCTGCGCGCCATAGCCCGGCACTAGGATAAACGTGTGCTTCATGACGTCACGCATGCGTTTGCCCACCTCCGGATAAGTGGCGCCCACCACTGCGCCCACATCGCTGTAATTACCATGCCGCAGCGGCGCTCCCCATTCCTCGACTTTTTCGCCGACGATCTCATACAGCGGTTTCCCGTCCACAAGAAGATCCTGAAACTCCCCACTGCTGGGATTGGAGGTCTTGACCAATACGAAGATCCCCTTATCCTCTTTTTTGCAGACATCAATAAAGGGCTGCACGCCGTCCGACCCGAGATAAGGGTTCACCGTCGCCAGATCCTCATCAAAGGGTGCATAGGTTTCCTTTCCCACCTGAATCCTGCCGAGATGCGCCGTCGCATACGCCGCGGAAGTCGAACCGATGTCTCCCCGCTTTACATCCCCGATCACGATCAGCCCCTTTTCTTTGCAATAGCGGATCGTCTCACGGTAAGCCATGAGTCCGGAAAGACCAAACTGCTCATACATGGCGATCTGCGGCTTCACAGCCGGCACGAGATCCGCCACCGCATCCACGATCTGATGATTAAAACGGACCAGCGCATGTCCCATCGCCTCCGGTGTCTCGCCGTATTCGGAATACATCTCCGCCAAAAGCTTCTCCGGCAGGAAGGAAAGCTGCGGGTCAAGCCCGACCACAATGGGCGCACCGGTTTTTTTAATCTGATCAATCAATCGTTCAATCATGCTTCTTCACCCTCTCGAATGTATGCCACATTTCCGCCGCAGATCGTATACACCACTTCCCCGGTCACTTCCCGTCCGTGGAAGGGGGTGCTGCGTCCCTTGGAGACAAATGTGTTTTTATCCACTGTCCAGGTCCTGTCCGGATCAAAGATCGTAATATCCGCGACTGCACCCTCCTGCAGGGTTCCGCGATCCGAATGCAGCACCTGCGCGGGTCGATAGCTCATCTTTTCCGCCATCTGCAGCGGTGTCAGGATCTCCTTTTGCACCAGTTCCGAATAGACCAGTGCTGCTGCGGTCTCACTCCCTACGATCCCGAAGGGTGCTCTTCGCATGCTCGTATTCTTTTCCGCAAAGGTGTGCGGTGCGTGGTCTGTCGCGATCACGTCAAAGGTGCCGTCCTTGATACCCTCGACCAGAGCCGCACGATCCCTCTCCGTCCGGAGTGGCGGATTCATCTTATAGCTTGGATCCAGAGGATCCATATCCTTGGAAGTCAAGGTAAAATGGTGCGGCGTCACCTCCGCTGTCACGCGGATCTTGTGTTTTTTCCCCATCCGCACCAGGAGCGCGGAGGTCTCCGTGGAGCAATGGCAAAGATGGAGCTGGCACCCCGTATCCCTGGCCAGCATGATATCTCTCGCCACGATGACGTCTTCCACGCAGTTCATGATCCCCGGCAGTCCGAAAAACGCCATCCGCTCATCCGCATTGACAATGCCGCCCCGGACAATATTGATATCCTCACAGTGTGCCAGAACCGGGATATTCAGATCCCGCGCGATCTCCATCGCTTTCTGGTAAATGCCGGAATTCATCACGGATTTACCGTCTTCGCTGATCGCCGGAGCACCAGCTCTCACCATGCCCTCGATATCGGCCAGTTCTTCTCCCTGCATGCCTTTTGTGATGGCCCCCACCTGCAGTACATTGATGATCGCGCTCTCCGCCTTGTGATGCACATAATTCACCACATCGGGATTGTCCACTACTGGAACGGTATTCGGCATGGCAAGGATCGTCGTAAACCCGCCTTTCGCCGCCGCACGTGCGCCGGAAAGGATATCCTCTTTTTCCGTCTGTCCCGGATCCCGCATATGTTCATGCAGATCAATGAATCCCGGCATCACAAAATATCCCTTGGCGTCAATGGTTCGGTCCGCTTTTTGCAGGATTTTTTTCGCATTTTTTTCAATCCTGCCGTCGTCATCGATGAGAAGGTCGCGCACCTCATCCATGCCGTCGACCGGATCCAGAACTCTTCCGTGTTTGATCAGGATGGACATCTCATTTCCCCCTTATCTCGTCTGTAAAAATAAGTATTCCTTCTGCATATCCGCATCCAAGGTATACGTCGCCGCATACTCTTCCATGGCGATCTTGGCCTGTGCGAACTGGCCGTTGTACTCGTAAGCGAGGATCCGGTTGCGCAGGATCTCCTGCGGATTCACGCCGGTCTGCTCCGCGTTCGCCAGCGCCTGCTCAAAATAGGACAGCGCCGAAGCATAATCTCCACACTGCATGGCCATGCAGCCCAGCGCGTTATAGGCCTCCGCGTTCTCCCCTTTCTTTTCCAGATAGCTTTCATAAAGCGCCGTGGCGCCATCACTGTCGCCGTTTTTCATCAGCAGCTGTCCGCGGTAAAGCAACGCGTCCGTATCCCCCGCCGCAACCGCCTCCTGCAGTTCCTTATCTGCTTCCAGATAATTGCCCAGCAGCGTATACGCGCGGCCGCGCAGCGCATGATCCGACGCCTGGTCTCCGGCGATGGTGGTGGCCTGGGTCAGAAATTCCTGTCCTTCCTCCGCATGGCCGGTATTGGTCAGATTCTCGCAGATGGCGATATAGAGCTCCAGGTCCTTGTCGTCGTGCTCCACGGCTTCGTGATAATCCGCGATGGCATCCGTCGCATCTCCCTGGTCCAGATACAGATTGCCCCGCAGGAAATAGGCCTCTGACAGGGAATTGTCATAGGCCAGCAGCGCCTCATAGACATTCATCGCGCCTTCCGTATCCCCCGCCCGGTACAGGGCATCCGCCTTGTAATAGCAAAGATCGATCTCGTCCGGACCGATGATGCCGATGGACTGCTCCAACGCGCGGTTAAAAGCATCCGCCGCGCCGGCAAAATCTCCCGCATCCCTGGCGTTGATGCCGACGGTCTTATAAGCAAGCTGATTCTCCTTCGCGGTGTCCGTGCAGCCGGAAAGCCCTGCTGCCAGCAAAACGGCGCCGCAAAGGAGGAGCGCTTTTTTCTTCCTAAAAACTCCGTTTTTCATACGCCTTTATCATACAACAATCTTTCCTCTTAATGAAGCGCTGGGAAAACTTCCTTCATCGCCGGATAGATCCGGCGGAATTTCCCGTACTGCTCCTCATATTTGGCGCTCAGCGCCGGGTCCGGCTCCACCGTGCCCACGACTTTGACGATTTTCTCCGCCGCCTCCGTCACGGAACCGTATTCGCCGCATGCCACTGCTGCCAGCATCGCGCCGCCAAGGGACGGTCCCTCTTCCGTCGCAAGCAGCTCCAGCGGGATCCCGAAGGTGTTGGCCACGATGGTCCTCCAGAGCGGGCTCTTCGCGCCGCCGCCGACGATCCTGCTGCTCTTCACCTGCAGTCCTAAGCGTTTCGCCACTTCCAGGGAATCACGCAGCGCAAAAGTCACGCCCTCCAGCACCGCCAGCGTCATATCGGTTCTGGAAGTATCCATCGTCATCCCGGCAAACACCGAGCGCGCATCCGGATCGTTCAGGGGAGACCGTTCTCCCATCAGATACGGAAGGTAAAAGACATGGTTTTCTCCCAGATTTTTGATGTTTTCCTGTTCTTTCGCAAATTCCTTCGTCTGCAGGATATCCTCCATCCACCACTTATTACAGGAAGCTGCGGAAAGCATGCACCCCATCAGGTGGTATTCGCCGTTGGCATCACAGAACGAATGCAGCGCGTTGTTCTCATCCACGCGGAAATGCTTCTGGGAAAGGAAGATCGTCCCGCTGGTGCCGAGGGAGAGATTGCAGTGATTGTCGCCCACCGTGCCGGTGGCTACGGCCGCTGCCGCATTATCTCCCGCGCCTGCCGCCACCTTCACGTCTTTGGATACGCCAAGGGTCTCCGCCACTGCGGGCAGGAGCGTGCCGATGCACTCATAACTTTCAAACAGCTTCGGCAGCCAGCTTTCCTCGACGCCGCAGAGCTCACACATCTCCGCAGACCATTTCCGGTTCTTTACATCCAGCAGGAGCATGCCGGAAGCATCTGAAACATCCGTTGCATGCACACCGGTCAGCCTGTATGCCAGGTAATCCTTCGGCAGCATGATCTTTTTGATCTTCCCATAATTCTCCGGCTCGTTCTCCTTCATCCAGAGGATCTTCGGCGCCGTAAACCCTGCGAAGGCCACATTTGCCGTATAGGACGAGATCTTGTCACGCCCGATCTCATCATTCAGATAGGCGCATTCCTTTGTGCTTCTCCCGTCATTCCACAGGATCGCAGGCCTGATCACGCGGTCGTTTTCATCCAATGCCACGAGACCGTGCATCTGTCCGCCGAAGCTGATCCCGCCGAGCTTTGCATGATCGACGCCATCCAGCAGTTCCTTCAGGCCTTCGATGCTCTTTTCATACCAGTCCTCCGGATTCTGCTCGGACCACCCCGGATGCGGAAAACTGATGGGATACTCCTTCGTGACGATTTTCTCCACGGTTCCGTCCGCTCCCATCAGCAGCAGCTTCACGGATGACGTGCCAAGATCGATTCCTGCGTAAAACATAAAAATACCTCCCCAAACAATGATTGTGCTGATCGCATCGCTAACTCGTTTATTATAGCACTTTTTGCCCGGGGAGGCATCTATTTTGAAATACCCGGAGCCGGATGGGGTTGTGGCTTCACGGGAGGTCTGTCATCACAATCTTCAATATATTTGCATCAGAACTCGGCTTTCTATTCTTGTGAAAAACAAAAAGTGCCAGCGCTGCTGGCACTTTTTCTGCATCATCTCTTATTCCGGCAATTTTCTTCCTGCATCCAACATAGATTTACGAAACGCATCAACCGTCATCTCCGTTGTTTGGGCTGCTTTTTCTATATCTAAACTGCCGGCCGAGTTTTCGAGCTTTCTTTATCTCACTTTTTCGAAAGTCCTCCTCATCCTTTTTTGTCCACGAAGTAAATATATCCATCTTTTTCTCCATTCCAACTATGTTCACGACAGGCATGTCATAGCAAGTTTGATTGTTTCTTCATCCACGCCGCTCTCGCGGATGTCTTCTTGAGTTTCCCCGTTTTTGAGGCGTTGAACAACCGATACAAGAAGCTGCTGTCCACTTTTCGTCGCCTTATCAATCTCATTCTTCCAGAATTCTTTTTCATCCTTTTTTGTCCACGAAGTAAATATATCCATCTTTACCTCCCGTCTGTGAGATCGCAACAAGTCCGCCAATATTCCTTCCCGGATGCATTCATCGATTGCTTCATCAATCGCACGATCCGGGTTTTTCGGGTAGATGCGGAGCTTTTCTCTCACTTTTGAAACCAATGTCGCATAATCCGAAAGTCGCCGACACTTTTTCATTAATTCCCGGTTGTGTCCGTAGTTAATGTTCAGCTGGATCGCAGTACATTCCAATGCACCGCCCATGAGCAGTGTCTTTGCTCTTTCGGATGATACCGCAAAGGAATCCGATAGTTTCAGTTCCTTCCGTTCGGGCTGATCTGTTGATCCGTTGTAAAAAATGATGAAATGCGGAAGCGGTATCGAAAGCCGAGTCGAACTGTAAAGATCCTTTCCCTCATACATCTTCTGATAAAGCCTCGCAAAATAAAACAGCCCTCTCAGCG
This sequence comes from Lachnospiraceae bacterium, assembly GCA_017431515.1. Classification (GTDB taxonomy): domain Bacteria; phylum Bacillota; class Clostridia; order Lachnospirales; family Lachnospiraceae; genus RUG12461. The sequence goes on along the minus strand of JAFRKV010000048.1, from coordinate 31,273 downwards.
GAAGATTCGGGTTCACCGTGCTCTGGTGCTCATACAGATTCAGAACATCCGTAAACAGGAACGAGACATCATTTTTCATCCCCATGTAGATGAAGTTCTCAATCGTATTGATCTTGATCTCGTCCGGGTTCTGATAGTTGGATCCGTTCAGCGCATTATAGAGCTCAAGAAGATCCTTTTTCGTACCAAAGACCTTCTTAAAAAGCCGGTCCTTGTACTTCCGGTTTGTTTTGTTTTTCCCCAATGTTGCTACCTCCTAAATTATAAAATGGTTTCTCAAATAGTTCAAGGAATTCCGGCAGAAACGCCAATCTGAATGATAAGAATAACGAGAACTTTATTTGATAGGCTCATTATAAATCCGGAGAGTGGAGAAAACAAATAAAATTTTTATAAACAAAATTCCCACCAGACAGAGTTCTCTATCCAGTGGGAATCTTTCTTCTTTACTCAGGCTCTTCAGTCTCACGAAACGAGGCCCGTAATATCAACTGGGCGCGCCGCATATGCATCCGCGTCCGGATCCTACGATTACTTCAATTTCCAGATCTCCTCATTGTACTGCGCGATGGTCCGGTCGGAGGAGAAGAAGCCGGCCTGACTGATGTTGATCAACATCTTCTTTGCCCAGGCTTTACGGTCTTCGAATTCTTTGATGGCAAGGTCGCGGGTCTTCACGTAGTCTTCGAAATCCGGGAAGGTCATGAACCAGTCTTTGTTCAAAAGTTCCTTCTGCAGACGCTCCAGATTTTCCTTGTTGCCGACGGCGAGCATCTTGTCGCTCAGAATAAAATCCACCGCGCGTTTGATGTCCGGATCCTTGTCATAGTAAGCCTTTGACTTATAGTCGCCTCTTTCATAGCGGGCAATGACGGTCTCCGAGGATTCGCCGAAGGTGTAGATATTCTCTTTTCCGACGAGATCGGCGATCTCCACGTTTGCGCCGTCCATTGTGCCGAGGGTGACTGCCCCGTTCAGCATGAACTTCATGTTGGAGGTGCCACTGGCCTCTTTGGAGGCGAGGGAAATCTGCTCGCTGATGTCGCAGGCCGGGATCAGACGCTCCGCAAGGGTCACGTTGTAATTTTCCACCATGACCACCTTCAGGTACGGAGAAACCTCCGGATCCTTGTTCACGATCTCCTGGAGACAGAGGATCAGATGAATGATGTCTTTTGCGATGACATACGCCGGCGCAGCCTTGGCGCCGAAGATCACCGTGATGGGGCGGCCGGGCTTCTTCCCTGCCTTGATCTCAAAGTATTTATGGATCACATACAGCGCGTTCATCTGCTGGCGCTTATATTCATGGAGGCGCTTCACCTGGATATCAAATACCGCGTGGGTATCCAGATCGATGTTCTGGGTGCGTTTCACATACGCTGCCAGTTCTTTTTTCTTCTCATGCTTCACGGCCAGGAGGCGGTCCAAAACGGCATCGTCATTTGCAAACTGCGCCAGTTTCTTCAGTTCGTCCGCATCCTTCTTCCATCCCTCTCCGATCAGCTCCGTGATCAATGCCGCCAACTCCGGATTGCAGGCGGAGAGCCACCGGCGGAAGGTGATTCCGTTGGTCTTGTTGTTGAATTTCTCCGGATAAAGCTTGTAGAAATTGTGAAGCTCCGTGTCCTTTAAGATCTCGGTGTGGAGATACGCCACGCCGTTGACGCTGTAGCCGTAATGGATGTCGATATGCGCCATGTGGACCAGGCCGTCCTTGATGATATAGGTGGTCTCATCCTGGATCTCTTTCCGCACCAGATTGTCCAGCTCACGGATGATGGGCATCAACTGGGGCACCGCACGGTTCAAAAACTGGATCGGCCATTTCTCCAGGGCTTCCGCCAGGATCGTATGGTTCGTATAGGCGCAGACTTTCCGAACGATTCCGATTGCCTCGGACATCAGGATCCCTTCCTCCTGCAGAAGGCGGATCAGCTCCGGGATCACCATGGTGGGATGGGTATCGTTAATCTGGATCGCCACATAGTCCGCCAGATCGTGCAGGTTACTGCCGCGTTCCTTTGCTTCATCGAGGATCAGCTGTGCCGCGTTGCTGACCATGAAATACTGCTGATACACCCGCAGGATCCGTCCCGCGTCATCCGAATCATCCGGATAAAGGAACAGCGTCAGGTTTTCTTTCACGTCGTTCTTGTCAAAATCGATGGAATCCGACGGCACGATGCTCTCCTTTACGGATTCCAGATCAAACAGATGGAGCTTCGTGGTCCGGTTATCATACCCCGTCACATCAATGTCATACATTTTGGAGGTCACAGTAAAACCGCCGAAACTGACGGTGTATGTCTTCTCTGTCTCATTGAGCCAGTTCTTGTTCTCAATCCAGGGATTCGGCACTTCATTCTGCAGGCAGTTTTTGAATACCTGTCTGAACAAACCGAAATGATAAAGCAGGCCTACGCCGTCCGCATTGAGTCCCAGGGTCGCCATAGAATCCAGAAAACATGCAGCCAGTCTCCCAAGGCCGCCGTTGCCCAGCGACGGCTCCGGTTCGATCTCCTCGATGGTGGAAAGATCATGTCCTGCCTCCGCAAGCTCTTTCTTCACATCCTCATAGATCCCGAGGTTGATCAGGTTGTTGGAAAGGAGCTTTCCGATCAGAAACTCCGCCGAGATATAATACAGTTTTTTCTTTCCGTCCGTGGTAATCTTTTCTTCGGAAAGATCCTTTGTCATGGCAAGCAGCGTAAAGTACAGTTCCTCATCCGTACACTGTTTCACCGGCCTGCCGTAAAGCTTCTTTGCATAATCTTCCAGTTTCATGAAAAACACCCTCCCTATGTTTGATGTCCCTGCCGCGGGGCGCACAGCGCCTTTCTGCGGCATGCTTGATCAGCCTACATTTCGAATGATATCATCCTTTTCCGCCGGATTCTTGTCAGATTCCATGCAAAAGTGGTACAATCCTATCATGAACATCCTCGAATACGAAAACTATCAGGAAAAAAAAGCGCACGGCAATCCTGATTTTCCATACAATACTTATCTCTGCTCCATTCCCCTTGATTTTCCGGAAGTTCCCCTGCACTGGCACGAACAGATGGAGATCATCTATATCAAAAAAGGGAATGGCATTGTCTCTGTGGACTTTGTTTCCTATGAAGTCGGCGCCGGGACGATGGTTTTCATCGTCCCCGGTCAGATCCATGCTATTCAGCAAAAAGAGCAGCATAAAATGGAGTACGAAAATATCATTTTCGATCTGGACATGCTGAAAGCGAGTCCTATGGAAAAAGCATCCACCGACTACTTCGGACCGCTGCAAGAAGGGAAGGTGCTGATCCCCACGCTTCTCATGCCGGAACACAGTCTTTACCACGATGTTGCCGCATGCCTGAACGGCGCCGATGAGATCTGCCGTGGCTTTCCGCAAGCTTATGAACTTGCCGTCAAAGCCCAGCTATACCGCCTGTTTTACATCCTGTTTTCACACGCCGCAACCGAAGAACCCGGCATCAAAAAAGGACGGCGCGTAGACCGCATCCGTCCCATTATCAAATACGTGGAAAACCATTACACCGAGCCGCTCTCGACAAAAGATATGGCGAGAGTTGCGGGGCTCTCGGAGTCTCATTTTATGAAGTTTTTCAAAACAACCATGGGGCTCCCTTTCATCGATTATCTGAATGATTATCGCCTCACCATGGCTTCCCGTATGCTCCTGTCTTCCGATGACTCCGTGCTTACCGTAGCTTCGGAGTGCGGATATGAGAATCTCTCTTATTTCAACCGACTCTTCAAACGGCGTTTTGGCATGACGCCACGGGAATACCGGAAAGGATGAAAAGAATCGGCAGAACCGCGAATTTGTATCTGCGCCGGACATGATCCATACTATGATACAGGCTATAGTCCACGAAAACCATCCATTGCAGGATCGTCAGGTCTTTTCCGTTACCGTATCTTTGGATTTATGAAAAGCAAGAGCAAAATCGCCGCTGGACTGACACAAACAAGCACCCTGAAACTGACATCAAAAAATTGGTTCAACCATTCATAGTCCGTTGGTGCAAATGTGATGATGTCCAGCAGCAGCCTGCCGAGTTTTTGTACTGATTCACTCATATCCTTTTTGTATTACAGCATTTTTTCAATCGCTGCGATCTTCACGCAGATCGCAAAAATCTTTGCTGCTTCGGTCAGTTCATCCAGCGGCGGAAACGACGGTGCGATCCGGATCACGGAATCCTCCGGATCCTTTCCGTAGGGGAACGGCGCTCCCGCTTCTGTCATGGTCACGCCGCAATCCTTCGCCAGAGAAATGATCCGCTTCGCGGTGCCCTGTGGCGCATGATAGGCGATAAAGTAACCGCCCAGGGGTTTCCGGAAGGAACCGATCCCGCGGCTCACCAAAGCCTGTTCCAGCACCAGCTCCACCATCTCGAATTTCGGCCGCAGGATGTCCGCGTGCTTCTTCATCTGCGCCGCGACCCCTTCGGCGTTTTTCAAAAACCGCACATGCCTAAGCTGGTTCACCTTGTCCGGTCCGATGGTCTGGATCTTCATCATTTCCAGGATGCTGTCACGGTTTTTCTTTGATACCGCCATTCCCGAAATGCCGCTGCCCGGGAACGTGATCTTGCTTGTGGAAGCGAATTTGTAAACCATATCCGGATGCCCGGCGATCTCACATTCCTTTACCAGATCCGGAATCTGGGGTTTACAATCCTCATAGAGATAATGCACGGAATACGCGTTGTCCCAAAAGATCCTGAAATCCTCCGCCGCAGGCGTAAGGCGCGCGAACCGCCGCACTGTCTCATCGGAGTATACGATGCCCTCCGGATTCGTAAACTTCGGCACACACCAGATCCCCTTCACCGCAGGATCCGTGTTCACGTATTTTTCCACCAGATCCATGTCCGGCCCGGTCTCCGTCATGGGAATATTGATCATCTCGATTCCGAAAAACTCTGTGATGGCAAAATGCCGGTCATATCCGGGAACGGGGCATAAGAACTTCACCTCCGGCAGCTTCCCCCATGGTGTGCTCCCGCAGACACCATGACTCCATGCCCGGGCCACCATATCATACATGACGTTCAAAGAGGAATTGCCGAAGCAGATCACATGATCCGGCGTGGTATCCATGATCTCCGCGATCAACCGGCGCGCCTCCTCGATTCCTTCCAACTCTCCGTAGTTGCGGCAATCCGTGCCGTTCTCGGCTGCCATGCCATTGTAGGAATTCATCACATCCATCATGGAAAGCGAAAGATTCAGCTGCTCCAGCGACGGCTTGCCCCGCGCCATATTCAGCTTCAGCCCCCGTTTCTGGTAGTCTTCGTAGGCCTGCAGAAGCTCCTGTTTCTCCTGCAAAAGTTCCTCCCGGCTCATCTCCTCAAGTGCTTTCATGTTTGTCCTGCTCTCCTTTCCGTTGATTTCCTGCTATGCGTCGTCCTCATGGATCCAACGCAGATACTCCCGAATGGTTTTCTCATACCCGTTCTCTCCCGGGGTAAAAAAGGTCACCCCCTCCATCCCGTCAGGAAGGTACTGCTGCTGCACATAATGCCGCGGAAAATCGTGGGCATACAGATAGCCCTGTTCCCGCTCCATCCCGTGGGAATCCGCATGCACGTTCTGCAGATGCCGCGGCACGGGACCTGTCGGATGGTTCTTCACATATTCCAAAGCCGCATCGATTCCCAGATAGGAAGCGTTGCTTTTCGGCGCCGTCGCCACATAGACAGCCGCTTCCGCCAGCGGGATCCTGGCCTCCGGCAGCCCGACCCGTTCCACGATCTCGGTCGCCGCCGCCGCCACGACGATGGCGTTTGGATCCGCCATGCCCACATCCTCCGAGGCGCAGATCATAATCCGTCTCGCGATAAACTTGATGTCCTCTCCGGCGTAGATCATTTTCGCCAGATAGTAAAGCACTGCCTGGGGATCCGATCCGCGCATGCTTTTAATGAATGCAGAGATTGTATCGTAATGGTTGTCACCGGTCTTGTCATATTTCACGACGCGCTTCTGGATGCATTCCGCCGCCACGTCTCTTGTGATATGAATCAGGCCGTCCTCGCTCCGCTCCGTCGTCAGCACGCCGAGTTCAATGGCGTTCAGGGCGTTTCTGGCGTCACCGTTGGCCGCGTCAGAAAGAAACGCCTTCGCATCCTCCTCCAACACGGCGTGATAGCTTCCCATGCCTTTCTTTTCGTCCGTCACGGCCCGGGTCAAGAGTGTTTCGATGTCCTCCGGAGACAAAGGATAAAGTTCAAAGATCAAAGACCGGGAAAGAAGTGCCCCGTTCACCTCGAAGTACGGGCTTTCCGTCGTAGCGCCGATCAGGATCACGGTGCCGTCCTCCACAAAGGGAAGGAGATAATCCTGCTGTCCCTTGTTGAACCGGTGGATCTCATCGATGAAAAGGATCGTGCGTTTCCCGTACATCCCGGCGTTGTCCTTCGCCTTGGCGACCACTTCCTCCATATCCTTCTTGCCGGCGGAGGTGGCGTTGATCTGCATGAACTCGGCACTGGTGGTATGGGCGATGACCTGAGCAAGTGTCGTCTTGCCCGTGCCGGGCGGTCCGTAAAAAATGAGGCTCGTCAGCTTATCCGCGCGGATCGCCCGGGATAGCAATTTGTCTTCCCCGAGGATGTGTGTCTGTCCGACGACCTCGGACAACGTCTCCGGCCGCAGCCTTGCCGCAAGAGGCGCCTCTTTTGTCTGATTCTGTTCACGCATGTATTCGAAGAGATCCATAGTTGTTTGTTTTATGATCTGCAAGTCAAAAGTCACATGTCACGAAGTGACATTGTGACTTTTGCGTGGAGAGGCGCTCTGACGTGCTGGCACGTCAAGGCGCCTTCTCACGCAAAGTGCACATGCGATTTCATCGCATGGCACTTTTGACTTGCAAACCATATTCCTCTTTACGTCACTTTTCTTAAAAAGTTGCCGTCGATCCGGACGCCGTCCGTCTCGATGATAAACGCCTGGGGATCATAGCTTTTCACGATTGCTTTCAGTCTCCCCACTTCATATTTGCTCACATAGATGATGAGGATCTTGAGTTCGTCTCCCGTGAAGGTGCCCTTCCCGTCGATCTGCGTCATCCCGCGGTACAGCCGGCTCATGACCTCCACTTCCATGTCCTTCGTGTCGGACAGCTTGGTGAGCACCATGACCTGCGTATTGATGTTCTGCAGGTGGATCTTATCCGTCGCGATGGAGCTGAACACCACAAACACCAGCGAATAGATCACCGTCGGGATATCAAACAAAAAGATCATGATCCCGTACAAAACAATATTAAAGATCAAACTGACATGCCCGACGCTGCTTTTTCCCTTCAGTGCGATCAGGACCATCCCGATCAGCGTGGTCCCGCCGTCACAGGATCCCATCCAAAGCACAATGCCCGTGCCCGCCCCGCAGATCAGCCCGGCGATGATGGATCCCGTCAGGGTGTCAGGAAGCAGCGGCTGCGCCGGGATCGGAATCAGCGCCAGCATCAGCGACATCGCGGTCACCGTAAAGACCGTTTTGATGAGGAAGCGGCGCCGCATTTTTTTGAACGCCAGCACGATGGCCGGAATGTTCATGGCATAATAGAGTACGCCGGAAAGATCAAAGAAGTTGAAATGAATCCCTGCCCGGGCGAGAAGGTCCTCGATCAGCTGCGCAAAGCCAAGCAATCCGCCGGAATACAGATGGTTCGGACGCAGAAAAAAATTCACGCCGACAGAATAGATCGCCACGCCCAGCAGGATCATAGGGAGTTTCAAGCCCTCTTTTTTGGCGGCGTTTTTGCCCATGTCACCGGCAGCAAGCTTCTCCTCCTCAGAGACCACCAGTTCCTCTATGGAACGCTCTTCCTTCTGCTCCATCTCATTCCTCCCGTCAGGTGATGAAGGATTCAAACAACAGCACAGCGAGAAGCACCGGCGCGACGCATTTGATCATCACAACAAACAGATGCTTCCGCCGAAACTTCTCCCCGTTCTTGGTGATCTCGTCGATTAAGGTCTGGGGCTTGATGACCCAGCCCACCAGGATGCAGGTGGCGATGGCCACAATGGGCATCAGAAGGTTGTTGCTGATATAATCCAGAATGTCCAAAATCTGTGCACTGGCACCGTTCGGCAGTGTGACATCAAAATACAGCTTGTTGTAGCCGAGACAGACGATGATCCCGACGATCAGCGCGCAGGCGCCCTCCAGCATAACCGCCTTTTTCCGGTTGATGTGAAACTGATCCATGATGCTGGAAACCACGGCTTCCAGTATGGAAACGGAGCTGGTGGTCGCCGCAAAAAGCACCAGCGCAAAGAACAGGCATCCGATCACTGTCCCGATCTTTCCCATATGCAAAAACACATTGGGCAGCGCCACAAACATGAGTCCCGGTCCGGCCTGCATGCCTTCTTTTCCCATAAACACGAACACCGTGGGAATGATCATCACGCCCGCCAGAAAAGCGATGCCTGTGTCAAAGATCTCAATGTGTCCGATGGATTTCGACAGGTTCGTATCGTCCCGCATATAAGAGCCATAAGCGATCATGATGCCCATGGCCACGCTCAGGCTGTAGAAAAGCTGTCCCATGGCATCCATGACCGTCGAGAAAAACTCCCGCGCCGTCAGCCCCGTCAGATCCGGAACCACAAGGATCTTGAACCCTTCCAGACCGGTTCGCGTGACGCCGTTTTCATCCGTATAAGACAATGTCAGAGAATAGATGGAGATGATCAGGATCAGCACCACCAGCGCCGGCATCACAAACTTGGAAAACTTTTCGATTCCCTTATCCACGCCGCCCAGCACCACGATCATCGTAATCGCGAGAAAAATCACACACATCACGATGGGCTGTTCCACACTGGAGAGGAAGCCGGTGAAGTAATCACCCTCTGCGGCTGCTGCGCCGTTTCCGGTCACAAACGCCAGGAAATACTTCAGTACCCAACCGCCGATCACGCAGTAGTATGGCATGATGATCACCGGCACAAGACAGGCCAGATACCCCAGCGGCTTCCATTTCTTTGCAAGCATCCCGTAGGCGGTCAGCGGGCTCTGCTTTGTCTTACGCCCGATGGCAACCTCTGCCGTCAGCAGGGCGAAGCCAAAGGTCAGCACCAGCACCAGATAGATGACGAGAAACAATCCACCTCCGTCCCTTGCAGCAAGATAGGGGAACCTCCAGATGTTCCCCAATCCCACAGCACTCCCCGCGGCCGCCAGGACGAATCCCAGCGACCCGGTAAACGAATTCCTTTTTTTCTCTTCCATGACGAAACATTCCCCTCTCAGAGTTTTCGCCTGATCCACCCATGCTCCTCAACACGGGCATCGTCGGTCAGTCTTCTTTCACGCCTTCCGCCACAAGCTCTCCGTCCTTCATGGACAGCCGGATGGTCTCTCCCGGCTGGACACCGCCGGACAGGATCAGTTTCGCGGACAACGTCTCCACGGTCTTCTGCAGATACCGCTTCAACGGTCTCGCACCGTACACCGGATCATATCCCTGATCCATGACATACATCTCCGCCTCCGGCGTCAGTTCCACGCGCATCTCCCGATCGGAAAGCCGCCGGTTCAGATCGGCGATCAACAATTTGATGATATTTCCGATGTTGTCTTTTGTCAACGGTTTGAACAGAATGATCTCATCCAGGCGGTTCAAAAACTCCGGACGGAAGGAGGCTCTGAGTTCCTCCATGACGTTCTTCTCCGTTTCCGGCTGGATGTTGCCCTTGTCGTCAATGCCGGATAAAAGTTCCTGAGAACCGATGTTGCTGGTCAGGATAATGATCGTGTTTTTAAAGTCCACGGTGCGTCCCTGGGAGTCCGTGATCCGCCCGTCATCCAGCACCTGCAGCAGCACATTGAAGACATCCGGATGAGCCTTTTCCACTTCGTCAAAGAGCACCACCGCATAGGGTTTCCTGCGCACCGCCTCCGTCAGCTGTCCGCCTTCCTCATATCCTACGTATCCGGGAGGCGCCCCGATCAGCCGGCTCACCGAATATTTCTCCATGTATTCCGTCATGTCAAGACGGACGATATTGTTCTCATCGTCAAAGAGTGCGACCGCTATCGTCTTTGCAAGCTCTGTCTTACCGACGCCGGTGGGCCCTAAGAACAGGAACGACCCGATGGGTTTGCCCGGATCTTTAATCCCTGCTTTGGAACGGATGATCGCTTCCGACACCTTGGTCACCGCTTCGTCCTGTCCGATCACCCGTTTATGCAGTTCCTCGTCCAGATGAAGCGTCTTATTGCGTTCGCTCTCCGTCAGTTTTGCAATGGGGATGCCGGTCCAGCGGCTGATGATCTTGGCGATCTCATCTTCCGTGACAGCCTGGCGGACAAGGGAAAGATCCTCGTTTTTGATCAGATCTTCCTTTTCGTCCAGTTCTTTTTCCAAGGCAGGGAGACGCCCATATTTCAGCTCGGCAGCTTTATCCAGATCGTAGTTCTGCTCTGCTGCAGCGATCTGTTTCCGGACATCATCCAACTCTTCGCGGATCTTCTGCACATGCTCCACGGAGTTCTTTTCGTTATCCCACTGTGCCTTCTTTTCCTGAAACAGATCCCGCTGCTCCGCCAGTTCTTTTTCCAGATCTGCAAGGCGCTCCTGACTCTTCTTATCCTCTTCTTTTTTCAGTGCTGTGACTTCGATCTCCATCTGCATGATCTTGCGGTTCATCTCGTCAAGCTCCGTCGGCATGGAATCCAGCTCTGTCTTAATGAGAGCACAGGCCTCATCCACAAGATCGATGGCTTTGTCCGGCAAAAACCGTTCCGAAATATAGCGGTTGGAAAGCGTCGCCGCGGACACCAGAGCAGAGTCCGTGATCTTCACACCGTGGAACACTTCATAACGTTCCTTGATCCCGCGGAGAATGGAGACTGTTTCCTCCACAGAGGGCTCGTCTACCATCACCGGTTGAAAACGCCGTTCCAGCGCCGCGTCCTTTTCAATGTATTCCCGGTATTCATCCAGCGTCGTCGCACCGATACAATGGAGTTCGCCCCGGGCCAGCATGGGTTTTAAGAGTTGTCCCGCGTCCATGGCGCCGTCGGTCTTGCCGGCTCCCACGATGGTATGGAGTTCATCGATGAACAGGATGATCTCGCCGTCACTGGCCTTGATCTCATCCAGCACTGCTTTCAGACGCTCTTCAAATTCCCCGCGGTATTTCGCCCCTGCGATCAAAGCCCCCATATCCAGTGCAAAGAGTTTTTTGTCTTTCAGGCCGTCCGGCACATCGCCCTTTACGATCCGCTGGGCAAGACCTTCTACCACGGCGGTCTTGCCGACACCGGGCTCGCCGATCAGCACCGGATTGTTTTTGGTCTTCCGGGACAGAATCCGGATCGCATTGCGGATCTCATCATCCCTTCCGATCACAGGATCCAGTTTCTGCTCCTTCGCCCGGGCCACCATATCGTAACCGTACTTCTCCAGGGTATCATAGGTCGCTTCCGGATTGTCACTTGTCACCCGCTGGTTGCCGCGCACCGTGGAAAGTGCGGAAAGGAAGCCATCCCGCGTGATCCCGTAAGTCTTAAACAGCTCCTTGATGGCCTTGTTAGGGTTTTTGATCATGGAAAGAAACAGATGCTCTACGGACACATAGTCGTCCCCCATCTGCTTTGCCATATCCTCCGCACCGATCAGTGCCTTGTTCAGAAACTGGCCCACAAACACCTGACCACCCTGCACCTTCGGCCGCTCCGCGATCTTTTTCTCCACCGCCGCCAGGAAGTCCGGCACGTCGATCCCCATCTTCTCGATCAGCTTCGGGATCAGCCCGTTTTCCTGCTTTAACAGCGCCACCAGAAAATGTTCCTGCTCGATCTCCTGGTTGCCGTATTCTACTGCGATCTTCTCGCATTGATTCACTGCATCAATGGATTTCTGCGTAAATTTTTGGATGTTCATACTGTCACCTCCGATCTCATAAAGTCTGTCTGCACCCCTCAGCGCAGACAGTCATACACTCTTTGAGATCCATCTTAACACGGGCTGTTAGCACTGTCAAGAGGTGAGTGCTAATCTTCGCCCGGTTCCGGGCTGCCGCTTCCAGCACGCCTTTCTTGTTCTCCTTGTAATCCACCGTGAAGGATGCGAACGGATTGCGAAGCTTGATCAGCTTGACCCCGTCTCCGTACAGCAGGCTCCACATAAACTCAGTCGATCACATACTCGTACTGGACCAGGTAAGAACTGAGTGCACCCAGCACCCGGTCGCTCTGATCTAAAACACCGACCAGAATCCGGTTCTCTTCGTCGATCAGTACGTAACTGTAATTGGCTGTCTGTGCTTTGGTCTGTCCCATGGTTCCCGCCTCCGTTTTCCATGCCCGGAACTGTCTGCCGTCGAAGCAGGAAACCCCGGCCATGGCCGGGGTATTTCCTATCTGTTTTATATCGTTCTGTTTATTTAATAATCCTGAGCGTCCCGTAAAAGAGCACCGGCCTGGTTTCCCCTTTGCAGGCATATACAATCGCGATGATCATGCAGACAAAGTTGAAGATGCTCCAGATCCAACCCACAAACGGAATGATGCCGATCAGCCCGAACAAAGCCAGCAGCAATCCCTCGTTCGCGTAGAATCTGAGATAATCCGAACGCTTTCCGTCCACATCGCCCCCGAAATACGCCACGAGCACGCCTAAAAAGCCGCACAACACGGCAACAATGCCAAGCGCTTTATCGCAGGGATTCTCCGGTTTATATAACGGCGGCGGCTGGGGCTGCTGATACTGAGGCTGCGGCGGGGGTGCCTGCTGATATTGCTGCTGCGGCGCCGGAGCCGGCGTCGGAATCCCCTGGGGCTCTCCCCCCATTGTGACGTTGAATGACTGTCCGCAGGCCGAGCAGAATTTCACCGCATCATCCACCTGCGCTCCACATTTCGGACAAGTTTTCATAATGGTTCCCTCCTGATATTAATTCTGAAAGTAACTGATGGTCTCCTGCAGATCCTCCGCCAGTTTCTGAAGCTGCGCTGCAGATTCGCTGATCACCGTGAAGGTCGCATTCAGTTCTTCCATGGATGCGTTTGTCTGCTCCGTGGACGCTGCATTCTCCTGGGAGATCGCCGACAGATCTTCGATGATCTCGATCAGCTGCCCCTTGGCGGCGTTGAGGGTTTCCAGTCTTCCCGCGATATTATTGGCGCTCTGCGCCACATTTTCCACGTTGACCGACATGTTGTTCATGTCTTCCTGCGTGGAAGCGAGCTGCTCGCCCTGCTGCGAGAAATTCTCATTCAGTCTCTGCATCACTTCAACGGAAGCCGTTGCATTTGCAAGGAGTTTATCCGTTACTTCTTTAATCTGGTCAGCACTCTGGCGGCTCTGGTCTGCCAGATCGCGGATCTCATCCGCCACCACCGCGAAGCCTCTGCCTGCCTCACCGGCTCTTGCCGCCTCGATGGAAGCGTTCAGGGAGAGCAGATTCGTCTGCGCTGCGATATCCGCAATGGCTGCGGTAAATGCCGTGATCTCCTGTGCCGAAACATTGGTGGATTCAATGGTATTGCCGATCTCACTGACAGAATCCGTTACCTCGCGGCTCTGGGCGATCAGCTGCTCCATAGCCTCGATGGCGCGGTCGCAGGACTCCTTCATCTCTTTCGCATAAACATCCAGCTGTCCCACATCATCCGTGATGGTGTCAATGTCATGTCCGATGTTTTCCGTATTATTGGCGGCATTCTGGATGCTCTCCGCCTGGGAAACAGAGCCCTTGGAAATATCATCAATCGCGGAGGACACCTGATTGGACGCCTCGCTGGCCTGTCCCGCAGACTCGGAAAGCTCCGTTCCGGAAGTCTTCAATTCTTCGGACATGGTCTTTGTGGTGCCGATGACATCAGCCAGTTTTTGATCCAGGATCCTTGTGCTTTCTGCGATGATACCGATCTCATCCGACCGCCCGATGGCCTTTTCGTCAAATTCGATCTTGAGGTCGCCGTCCGCAAGACCGATGATCTGATCCGCCACCGTCCGCATCTGCTTTGAGCTCTTCAATGCAATCATCATGCCTGCGCCGGCAATGACCGCAATGAGGACAACGGCGACAATAATCATCAATACCACGCTGTTTACAATATGATGCGTCACATCCGAGCTGTCTCTCCCGGCAAAGACCATGCCTACCACCGTGCCGTCTGTATTCTTCATCGGCACATAATAGCCGTCATATTTCATTCCCTCGATGTTCAGGTTCGTCGCGTAATATTCCTGACCGCCATTCAGCACCACCTGAACAACCGCGTCCGAAGCATCCGTCCCCACAAGCCTCTCATTCGTCCCTGCTTTGTAAAGTGTCGTAATCTCACGGGTCTTCCCGTAAAACAGGGTATAATCAATGGAAGTCTCACTATGGAGTTCGTCCATCAGCTCCTGGTATTCCTCCCCGACGGCTACCCCGCCCTTTGTGAGCACGCCGTCATCTCCCTTTTCCCAGTCGCCGTCCCAGGTGGAATCCAGCTGGCTCCTCAGATGCTCGCTTGTGGCCTTCAGCTCTTCCTCCGTCATGCTGTTGAAGGCTCTGCTGATCTGGATCGCCCCGATGACTGTCAGGATCGTGGAGATCAGGATCACGGAGACGATGGCGATCATAATGATCTTAATCAGTAGCTTTTGTTTTTTCTCTTTTTGTGTTTTCATGACATCCCCCTTTTTTTCTATTATAGACATTCCGGATTTCCGTTACAATACCAATGCCTTTACTCCTGCCTGCCGGCATTCCCGCTGCTGCGCTTCGGTTTCCGCAGGATCAGCGGCCAGAATCTGATGAGATGAATGACAAAGATCGCCAGCAGCAGAAACAGATGGGTGTAAAACACACCCACAATGAAGTAATTGCGTTCGATGAGGTACCCCGCTTGAAAGCCGAAGACACTGAGCCCCGCCATCAGCACCATCCCCATGGCCAGCATGGGCAGATTCATGATAGCGCTTTTCATGGCATCCAGAAAATCCACAAAGGACGCGTCAAAGTAGACAAACCGCCCCACCATCAATCCCAGATAATACATCATGACCGGACCGTATTCACTTTCGTCTCCGACGATATTCAGCACCACCAGAATCAGGATCACGTAAAACATGGCCAGCAGCCGGATGGAAGCACGCTCCTCTTTGGTGATGGTTTTCAGCGGGATGATGCAGCGATCCAGAAAGGTGTTGAGGAGACAGGACATGCAAATCAGAAAAAGCAGCACAAAATCCTTTCCGTCTCCCCAGACCTTGTAGAAAAAGGCCAGCCCGCCGCTGGCAGCAGAAGGATCCGTTTCAATCAACGTGTACAGATGATTGCACACCACATAGGCGCAGGAAAAAAACAGGACGGAAGTGCCAGAGATCATCATCTCATAAAAACACTGCACCCGGTTTTCCGCACGCTCAAAAAAGAAGGCTTTTTGATCTGCTTCATGTTGTCTTGCCGCAACGCTCTTTGCCCGCCAGATCACAAGCAGGTCGCAGAGAAGGATCCCCCCAAAAGCCAGCAGGAAAAAGAGCAGCATCTTTGTCCATGTAAAATCCGGATTGAGATAGGATTCGATCGTCATCGCTGATGCCTCTTTTTACGGCTGTTTCACCACGGTGACCTTCTTCATCACCTGCGTCTCCACCGGACGGTCATTCCAGTCCACACGGGTCTCGGCGATGCGGTTCACGACCTCCTGTCCTTCGATGATCCTGCCAAAGGCCGCATATTCTCCGTCGAGATGGGGCGCGTCCGCATGCATGATAAAAAACTGGGAGCCGGCGGAATCCGGATCCTGCGCTCTCGCCATGGAAAGCACCCCGGTCGTATGCTTGAGGTCGTTTTGCACGCCATTGGAAGCAAACTCCCCTTTGATGGAGTAGCCCGGACCGCCCATGCCGGTGCCTTCCGGGTCGCCGCCCTGGATCATGAAGCCGCGAATCACGCGGTGAAAGATGGTGCCGTCATAAAACCCTTTCTCTGCCAGTTCCAAAAAGTTCTGTACCGTGATGGGCGCGATCTCCGGATAGAGTTCTGCCTTCATCACATCACCGTTTTCCATTTCAATGAGGATCATTGGATTTGCCATTGTATTACTCTCCTTTTTTGTTGATTCTTTATGCTCTGCCTTTGATGGCCGCCAGCGCTTCCTTCACATTGGAGACCCCGATCAGCGTGATCCCGGCCACGCCTTTGACCGACTCTTTGCTCACCGCCGGCAGGATGCATCGTTTGAAGCCGAGCTTTTTCGCTTCCTGGACCCGCTGCTTTACCTGACTGACAGCGCGCACCTCTCCGGAAAGTCCCACCTCCCCGAAGCAGATGAGGTCATCCGAAAGCACGAGATCCTGAAAACTGGAAATGATCGCAAGCACGATCCCCAGGTCGATGGCGGGCTCGTTCATGCGGATCCCGCCCGCAATATTGATATAGGCGTCACAGGCGGAAAGCTGGAGTCCCAGCCGCTTTTCCAGTACCGCCATCAGGAGGTTCACCCGGTTATGATCCGTTCCGGCTGCGGTCCGCCGCGGGATCCCGAGATTACTGTGGCAGACGAGCGCCTGAATCTCCAGGAGAATCGGACGGGTCCCTTCCATGGAACAGGCCACCACCGATCCGCTGGCGCCCTCCGGCTTCCCGGACAACATAAACTCGGAAGGATTCTGCACTTCGGCGAGACCGTCCTCCCGCATCTCAAATACGCCGATCTCGTTTGTGGAACCAAACCGGTTCTTCACGCCCCGCAGGATCCGGTAAGAAGCATGCCGGTCTCCTTCAAAATACAGCACGGTGTCCACGATATGCTCCAGCACCCGGGGACCTGCCACCACTCCCTCCTTCGTCACATGTCCGACGATGAAGATGGAAATCCCCAGGGTCTTGGCCAGCTGCATCAGGATCCCCGTCGCCTCCCGCACCTGGGAAACACTGCCGGGAGCAGAGGCCACCGCCTCGCTGTACATGGTCTGGATGGAGTCAATGACCACCACCTGCGGTTTTTCCTTCCGGATGATCTCACAGGCCAGATCCAGATTGGTCTCGGACAAGATGGAAAGGCTCTCTCCGAAGGTCCCGATGCGCTCTGCCCGGAGTTTGATCTGCTGAAGCGACTCCTCCCCGGAGACATAGATCACGGAGGTCCCTTTTGCGGAAAGGTTGCGGCTCACCTGCAGCAGGATCGTGGACTTGCCGATGCCGGGATCGCCGCCCACCAGCACCAGCGACCCTTTCATGATCCCGCCGCCAAGCACCCGGTCCAGTTCCTCCATGCCGGTCAGAATCCGTTCCGTATCGCTGACCGTGATCTCCGATAGTTTGGAAAGGCTCGCTTCACTGACTGCTTTTTTGATCGCACCGCCTTTCCGTTCCTCTACGGTTTCTTCCACGAAGCTGTTCCATTCCCTGCAGCCCGGGCACTGCCCCATCCATTTCGCTGACTCATAGCCGCAGGACTGGCAGAAGAACACCGTCTTTTTCCCTTTTGCCATTGTTAAGCCTTCTTTACCTCGACCGCCACCGCTTTACCGGCATCCAGCTCCACGGAAAAGGTAAGCTTCCCGCCGAGGTTTGTTTTTAAGGTGCCGATGGCTACGCCATCCAGCGAGACAGCATACTCCGTCTCGGCTTCCAAACCCACCGTGATCTCCGCATCCTCGGGTCCCTCTACGGAGAACGTCACGCCGTCCGCCGTCTGCGCAAAGGACAGCACCGCCGTGCCCGGGGTGGATTCGTATACAAACTCACCGTTCTTTTCCAGCCGTGTGATCTCCTGAAAGGTTTTCACCTTGTAAGCACCGCTCTCCAGCTGTTTCTTTTCTGTCTGCGAATAATCGCCGAAGCTTACGCTCCCGTTGCCTTCCGTGCGGATCAATTCACTTACCACAGCCATCTCTTTTCCCTCCATGTCATGTTGTTGGTTGCTTCTTACTATTGTTCTTTTTTACAAAAACGATCTCATTCTTTTTCAACGTCACATCGATGGCATCCCCTTTGGCAAAATGCCCTGACAGCAGCTCCTCCGCCAGAGGATCCTCGATCTTGCTCTGGATCATGCGCCGCAGCGGCCTTGCGCCGTATTTCGGGTCGTATGCCTTTTCCACAATGTGCGTCTTTACGGTGTCCGTGATCTTTAACGTGATCTCCATCTGGGTCTTGCACCGGGTGGTCAGATTCTTGCCAAGGAGCGTCACGATCGCCTTCATATCCTTTTTATTCAAGGCCCGGAATACCAGGGTCTCATCGATCCGGTTCAAAAACTCCGGCTTGAAGATCCGCTGCACTTCCTCCATGACACCGCTCTTCATCCGCTCATAGAGCTGCTTCTCATCGTTGGATGTGCCGAAGCCCAGACGTTTCGGTGCAATGATGGACTGCGCCCCCGCGTTGCTCGTCATGATGATGATGGTGTTCTTGAAATCCACCCTTCGTCCCTGGGCATCGGTGATCCTGCCGTCGTCCAGCACCTGAAGCAGGACGTTGAATACATCCGGATGCGCCTTCTCGATCTCGTCAAACAAAATCACCGAATACGGATGGCGCCGCACCTTCTCGCTGAGCTGGCCGCCCTCGTCATAGCCCACGTATCCCGGCGGCGATCCGATCATCTTGCTGACGCTGTGTTTCTCCATGTATTCCGACATATCCACCCGGATCATAGCCGATTCATCGCCGAACATCGCCTCCGCCAGCGCCTTGGAAAGCTCTGTCTTTCCCACGCCGGTGGGGCCGAGAAAGAGGAAAGAGCCGATGGGGCGGTTCGGATCCTTCAGTCCGACTCTGCCACGCCGCACTGCGCGCGCCACGGCCGACACCGCTTCCTCCTGTCCGATCACCCGCTTTTCCAGGATCTTTTCCATTTTGGAGAGCCGCGCAGCCTCGCCCTCCGTCAGTTTCTTCACTGGGATCTTGGTCCATCCGGCCACGATCTCCGCAATGTCATTTTCCGTCACCACGGGACGCTTTTTCACCGCATCTTTTTTATGATGGATCAGCGCCTTTTTGTATTTGACGTTCAGCGCTTCTCTGGCCCTCTTCGCCTCGGAGGCATCCGCAAAACGCTGTTCCTTCAGGGCAGCTTCCAGCTCCGCCGCAAGGTCTTTTAATTCCTTTTCCATGGCAAGGAGATTTTTGGGCGTGCGCATGCCCCCGATCCTTGCCCGGGATCCCGCCTCATCCATCAGGTCGATGGCCTTGTCCGGCAGAAACCGGTCATTGATATACCGGGCGGAAAGCTTCGCCGCGGCCTCCAGGCTTTCATCCGTGATGGTCACCTGATGGTGATCCTCATAACGTCTGCGGATTCCTTTCAAAATGGAAACCGTCTCCTCCACCGTGGGCTCGGCCACCTCCACCGGTTGAAAACGCCGCTCCAGCGCCGCATCCTTTTCCACGTATTTCCGGTATTCCTCAATGGTCGTGGCGCCGATCAGCTGCAACTCTCCCCGCGCCAGCGGAGGTTTCAGCATGCTGGATGCGTCGATCGCGCCCTCCGCGCCGCCTGCGCCGATCAGGGTATGGATCTCATCCAAAAACAGAATCACGTTTCCGGCATTGATCACTTCCGCCACCACCCGCTTGATCCGTTCTTCGAACTCTCCGCGGTATTTGGAGCCTGCCACCATGCCGGAAAGGTCGAGGGACACCACCCGTTTCCCGGCAACGGTCTCCGGCACCAAGCCGGATACGACCCGTTCCGCCAGGCCTTCTGTAATGGCGGTTTTCCCGACGCCTGGCTCTCCCACAAGGCAGGGATTGTTTTTGGTCCTGCGGGAAAGGATCTGGATCACGCGGGCGATCTCTTCCTCCCGGCCGATAACGGGATCCAGCTCGTTATTTCGCGCCAGCTCCGTCAGGTCTCTGGAGTAGCGGTCCAGCGTCGGCGTCCCGCTGTCATTTCTCTCCGTGAGCCGCCCGTTCTGGAAATCATCTTTGTACAGATTCCCGTCCTCTCCGATGGCGACCAGCGTCTCCACATAGATCTTCTGCAGGTTGATGGACATGGTATTCAAAAGACGGACTGCCGCACAATCCGTCTCCTTCACCAGGGAAAGCAGCAGATGCTCCGTGCCGATGGTATCACTGTGGAAACGCTCCGCTTCCGATTCCGCGCGTTCGAGCACCATCGAAAGCCGCGGAGACACGCCGTCCGGCTCCTTCAGCAGCACATCCGAGGAAGGGGCGATCAGGTTTTCGATCAGCTCCACCAGTTTCTCTTCCTCCATGCCGGCTTCCAGCAGCACCTTGGCTGCCACGCCGGTGCCTTCCCGGATCAGCGCCACAAGCAGATGCTCCGTCCCGATGTAATTATGATGCATGGTCTGCGAGATCCGTCCCGCCAGCTCCAGCACACGCTTTGCTTTCTCAGTATATGGCTTTGACATGATATCCTCCGCGGTGTCAGTCCCGTTCAGATCAAAGGTCGTTCAGGTCGAGCACTTCCAGATCACTGTCCGAATCCTCTCCGCTTTTTTCCTCCGGCTTTTCTTTTTCCTTCTTTGCTTTCTTCTCGTGCTTCTTATGTTTCTCCGGCTTCTCCTCCGGAAGGTCTTCCGGTTCCTCAACGGGCTCCTCCGGAAGGTCTTCCTCCGGCTCTTCTTCCGGATATTCTTCTTCCGGCTCCTCCGGGTACTCATCCTCCGGCGCTTCTTCGATTTCCTCGATCAGGTCGTCCGCAAAGGCAGCATCGTCTTCTTCCGGTTCTTTCTGTTCTTCCAGTTCTTCCCAGAGGCTCTTTTCCTCCTCCTCATCTTCCGGGGAAAGACTGCCGTACTCCTTCGCCTTCCGCAGCTGCACGCCGAACACGATGAGCAGGATCAAAAGCAGGAGAAAGCCTGCCCCGATGCCGATCAGGATATACAGCGCCAGTTTCCGGAACTCTTCGAATTCTTTTTTCAATGTCTCGATCTCTGTGGAGCCTGCCGCTTCCACCGCCGTATCCACCGGCGCTTCCGCCACCACCAGCTCCTCTGTCACGCCGGCATACCGCTGATAAGTATCCTCTCCGAGATCATACTGATACCAGTCCTCTTTTCCGTCATTGTTGACGGCATACATCAGATAAAAATCCGACCGGTCCGCTGCATAAACCTCTGTCACGCCGAAGATCTCCTGAAAAAGCATGCCCACGGCGGAAGGATCAAATTCCTCATCCGTCACATCCGGTGTACCGGGTTTTTCCTCCGCGGGATCCGAAAGCTTCTGGTAGGCCGTCACGCCGCCCATCCCGTCCAGATCCAGCGTCAGGCTCACATAACCCGCCGGAAGCTCCGCAAAGGTCGGCGGCGCCAATACGATGATGTAATGGTCACCGTTCTGCAGCTTCACATAAGGAGAAAACTGACCGGTGATCCGGTTGTAGACATACATCCCCTCGGTGCCGTCCTCCGCCTTCATGCTGACGAGGTAGATGTCGCTGTTCTTTTCAAAACGGAGAGCCGGAAAACTTTTCCCCTGATAGGAGATGGCATCCGTGACAAAATCCGCCTCCGCAAAATCCGCCGGAAGCACATCCGAAATCCTGTAGGTGACGCCATCCAGCATCACTTCCTCCGGATGCTCCGCCGCCTGCTGCGCTGCGGCCGCCGTCGTGCCTGTGTCCTGCCCGCCGGTCCCCTCCAACGCTGTCAGAGCGATGTTCTGCGCTTCCGCGACGCTTTGTCCTTCCTCTGCGCGAACCACATGGATCGTATAGGTTTCCGTCGCGCCGTTGTCCGCCTTTACCGTCACGGTGACCGGATTATCGCCCACAGAGAGGTTGGTATTGCCGGAAAGAGACTGCACCGTGGCGCTGCTGTCAGCCGTCTTTGCATTTACCGCAACGCTGGTGGTCTCATAAGGAACCGCAGTCGCGTACTCCTTGGTGGCCGGGGTAAACGCCGGCGTCAGGGAACCCTCGGAAACCGCCAGAGAAGAAAGGCCTTTCTTCGCCGATTCGGAAACAGCCGGATTGACAGTGACCGTCTTCTTCGCACCGGTCATCTTGGAAAGCTCTTCCGCGGTATCATATGCGACGCCGTCCTCGCCCGTGACCTCGATGGTGCTCTCACCGCTGCCGATGGCCTTTAAGGTGATGGTGGCCTGATTTGTGGTCACACTGACCAGCCCGCTGCCTGCCCCGCAGGTTTCCGAACAGCTGACAAAGGAAAAGATCGAAGCGTCATAGGTGATCCGCATGATGGAAACCGCTTCCTTTCCGTCAGCCGTCTTTGCCGCCACATCCACGGTCAGGCTCTCGCCCTGCTTGATGGACTCACTTGATACCGAAAGCTGCAGAACGCCGTCTGCTGCCGCCACCGGCAGAGCCCTTCCGAATAGCATCGCAGCGCACAGCGCCACTCCTGTCAGTAATTTTCCGATCTTTCTCATGTTCTTTTCCCTTTCGAAAACGTTACCCTGCAAGCCTTTGAATGCCGAGAATATGTTTCTTCAGATAAATCAGGTCTGTATTGTTTACAACATGGTCGTGGTTCACGTCCGCAGCCTGCTCCGCCCTGTCGGAAAGCGTGGTCAGCCCGAGGATCCGCTTCTGCAGCCAGACCAGATCCAGATTGCTGATCCGGCCGTCCCCGTTCAGGTCTCCCGGCATCACAGGCGCCGTTTTCTGCTCGCTGCCGGTTTCCGAAGCAGCGTCGTTTTCGCCGCTCTGCGCACCCTCTTGCGGCTTGTCCTCACCGGTGGTTTTTTCTTCGCCGCCGTCGGTTTTCTCTGCGCCGGCTGCTTCTTCAGTCTTGGTGGCCTCGCCCTCAGGCGTTTCTGCGGCAGGTGTCTCTCCGTTCTGAGGGGTCTCGCCCTCAGGGGTCTCGCCGGCAGCGGCTTCTCCGCTCTGGGGCGTCTCCCCCGGCGTCTCCGGCGTCGGCTCCACCACCGCTTCCGGTACCGCCCTCACCACCAGAAGGTTGTATTCCCTCGGCGTCCCGTCCTGCGCCTTACAGGTCACGGTGATCGTATTGTTGCCATAACTCAGGGGATATGATCCGGTCCCGCTGACACCGGAAGTGCCCGCGATGGATGCGGCATCCACCGTGATATTGTCCACGCCCTGTCCCACATAGAGGCTGTACTCCGTCGCTGCCGGAGAGAAGGCCGGCGTCACAGCATATCCGTTCACGGAAAGCCCCGACAGCCAGTTGTTTTGATTGCCGGTATCCGTGAAGCTGCAGGGATCCTCCGGCATATTCTGATACACGGGAATCCGGAAGACATATGCCTGATTCATGTCGGAGTAAGCGCGTTTCATCTGAACGCCTTCGTTCTGCGCAGCCAGAAGATTCGTCATGTACTGGTGCGTATAAAGGCGGGAACGATCCACCACATTGAATTTTTCAAAGTACAGCGTATTCTGCCCCGCAGCGATATAGCGCTTGGACAGAATCTCGGAACCGCCGAACAACGACCGGTAACGGGTATCCCACCCCGCGTTCCTCGCATAGGTCAATCCGTTGAAAAGGATGGTGCCTGTGGAGGTCTGATAGGCGTTGATATTAAAATAGTTGAAGTATCCTTCAAACCCCTCGGCAGTGCCGGAAATCATCGGACTCGCCCCCTGAACGCCCTGCTCCTGCCGGACACGGGCCGCCAGATGGTACGGGCTGACGGAAAGCTGCGATCCGATGGAGGCAAATGTCTCCGCATAATCCAAAGTCGCACCGTCCGTATCCGTCACCGGCTGAGCCATAAAAGTATTGGAAAGGACGGATCTCACCCCGTCCGCCGTCTGGTAGGGCTGGTAATCCAGCGTTTCAAACTGGAAAATATGCGTCTCTGACAGATAATTTCTGGGATCCATCACATAGGCGATATAACGGCTGTTTGCCGCCACCCAGCTTCCGTCCAGAAAAGCCCAGGTATTGGTGGCCCAGTCATACACCGACGGATCCGTCGACTTGGTCGCATCGGAAAAGCTGGCAGGGACGAGATTCCTCCCCGGCACGCTCTCTCCCGCGATGACCTGTTCCCAATCCAGCCCGGTATCCACAGGCACAAACTGCCACGCCGGATATTTCCCGTGGAGCGTCGCCAGATAAACCGCATAGGAATGGGGAAAACCTGCCGCCTCCATCTCCGCCACCGCTTCCGGATCGTCCGTCGCCACAAGAGAAGAAACCGTGACATAAGAGCTGTGCATGTAGCCGCTGTAGGTCTGTCCGTTTTTGGAAAATGTCACCGCATACCAGACATCTCCGTTTGGCGCCGTTTCCTGCCCTGTAATGGTCACGGCGGTCCCCATGGTGATCTGGGTGACCCGCCCCTGATCCGTTCCGGCGCCGCTGCGCACATTCACAACATCCCCCGTCACGGTGCCGCTGGTGCCGGAGGTCGTCTCTGTCTGAACAGGGGTCTCCGCTCCGCCGGTGCCTGCAGAGGGCACCTCTTCTTCTGTGGAATCCGCTTCCTCCGCCGAGGGCGTTTCTCCCGCTGTAGTTCCTTCCTGAGACTGCCCTGCGGATGCGTCGCCTTCATTCTCCGAAGCAGGGGCCGCAGCGTCTCCGCCGGTACTCTCCTGCGTATCTCCTACCCGCAGTAAATCTCCGCGCACCCAGCCGGAATAGGTGGTGTCGCCGTTGGTATAGGAAACCCGGTACCATTTGCAGCCGTCTGTCCCGATGCTTTCCTCCCGAACCGTAACGGTGGTCCCGTGGGAAATGGAAGTCTGGATGTCCGCTGTCGTGGACGCTTCCGCGCGGATATAGACCGTCCCGCCTCCGGTCTGGGTGTTAACCACACCGGTCTGCGTGGTATCGGCATAAACCGTGTCCGTCATCCCCGGAAGTGCGGACAATGCCACGGCGGCCGCCAGAACCAGCGCCTGTATGCACTTTTTCTTTCCGAAAATACACACTTTCACATATTCAAGTATAAACAACACCCCAGTCACCGTCAACCTAAATCTGGTGTCTGGGGCATGGGGTATTACAAGATATATGGAAAGATCAGGTAAGATGGAACCTCCGTTTCAGCTCCGTGATGGCGCGTCCGCCGCCGATGATCACCGTGGCCACAAAGAAGAAACCCGTAATGCCAAGCGTGATCCAGGACATGCGCGGTCTCGTGATCACATGGAAACGGGAAAGGATCACGCCCACCAGTGCCAGCGTAAACATAAAGATCTGCCAGGGAATATAGCTCTGCCAGTTCCGGAAGTTGACGAACATCAGCACCAGAGCCACCCCATCGATGACAAGGATCATGGCAGGATAGACATAGTTCAAAGACCACCGGGGAAAGCCGAAGACCGCATCCACCAGCAGCAGATAAAGGAACCCGGTAAATACCATGGTGAAGGTCTTGACATTGTAACCGTATTCAAATTCCACCACCACTTTCAGCAGCAGATAGACCCAGACCAGCCCGCCGACCACGATCAGACACCATAATCTCCCCGTAGTTTCATAATCGTAATAATTGGCAGCGATGCAGAGCAAACCCGCCATGATCGCCGCCGTCACATAGATCCGCACGGCCACGCTGATCTTTTTTGTGATCTTGACCACATCCGGGTACATATCCGTCCCGTCATGCGGATGCTCCAATGCGACACCGCAGAGAGGGCAGACCTCCGCGTCGTCCTTAATCTCGATTCCGCAATGTTTGCAAAGGCTCATGGCTCTTTTCCTTTCTTACTTATAATAAACACCGTTGGTCTGAACGGAGGCGCTCAGCCCGTAATCCGTCAGCGTCTTGATAAAGCGGCGTTCCACCTGGGTGTCTTTAAAAAGCGATGCGAAGGTGAATG
The DNA here is from genome assembly GCA_017431515.1 of Lachnospiraceae bacterium. Lineage (GTDB taxonomy): Bacteria > Bacillota > Clostridia > Lachnospirales > Lachnospiraceae > RUG12461. The sequence goes on along the minus strand of JAFRKV010000048.1, from coordinate 5,557 downwards.
CCAATGTATCTCCGTAGGAACAAACGGTTCCTTTCAGATACTGTCCCATGGAGACGGACAGAATCCCGTGGATCATTTCCACATAAGGACGATACCCCTCCGCCACCTTGATGGTGCCCACATTTGTCACAGTGGAGGTATTGGACCGCGCGATAAAACGATAGGCCCAGAGCATTCCCTGATTCTTAAAGAACAGCGGAACCACCTTCGCGATCCAGTTTTTCGCTTTGCTGACATTATAGGACAGCGTCACCTCCAGATTCTCCTTGGTAATCTTTTTCTTAAGGTCCTCATGCACGATCGCCAGAACCTCTTCAAAGGTGTAGTCTTCTTTGACCGGGCGGAATTCCGCGGACACCATGACGAAAAAGTTCTTGGTGGTCACGGATTCGAAATAGGGGCGGAGGTTCACCGGCACGCTGATCCGGATGGGCCGTTTATACCGACGCCGCTTCACCTGCTCCTGATAGATGCTGTAAACCATATCCGCCACCAGAAGGTCATTCAGACTGACGGATAGTTTGTGGGCCAGATCCTTCAACTCCGGAAGTTTCAGATGCACATGCATGATCCCCAGCTGTCCTTTTTTCAGGCGCTCTCCCCGGATGCGGGAAGCATAGACCACACCGTAGGCCGTGCCCTTTTTCTTTTTCGTATAATTCTTTAAAAAACTGTCTTCCCGGTTCAGCGAGGTGTCGCTGGCCAGATCATCCCCGTACTGATCCCGCAGCTCCGGGTGCGCCAGCCGCAGATATTGATAGGTCAGCTCCTTCAGAAAGTTCATGCCGCCCATGCCGTCCGTCAGCGCATGGAACACCTCCACATTGATCCGCCGCTCGTAATAGGAGACCCGGAACAGATAGCTGTTGTTGCGGTTGTCTCGGATATAGCGGCAGGGATAGGTATTCTCCTTGAAGACTCTGGGAGCCGGTTTGCCATTTTCTTCGAAATAATACCAGAACAGCCCCTGCCGGAGTCTGACGTTGAATCCGTCAAATTTCGGAAGCACGATGTCTAACGCCTCCTGCAGCTTCGCCGGATCCACCTCCTCCGTCAGCGTGGAGCAGACCCGGTACACGCTTGTCAGCTCCGTCCCGGAGATCACGGGAAAAAGGTTTGCCGTATTGTCCAGCCGCTCCCATTTGATGGTGCGCACGCCCTCTTCCCAGCGCTGTCTTCGCTGCTGTTTCCGTTCTTCTCTTTTTTGTTTTTTCTCTTCTGCTGTCATACTCATAATAAAACGCTTCAGCCGACCTCCAGATATTTGGCTTCAAACTCCACAGCCGTAATCGGCGTTCCGAAATAATATCCCTGAATATACTGTACGTTCATGTCGCGGAGCTTCGCAAGCTGCGAATCATCCTCCACGCCTTCCACGCAGATCTGGATGCCGAGGGTGTCCGCCAGCTCCGTGGTCATGCGCACAAACACCTCGGAATACTCATCCCTTGCAATATCGATGACAAAGCACCGGTCGATCTTGATGATGTCAATCGGAAGCTCTCTGATATGGTTCAAAGAAGAATACCCCGTCCCGAAATCGTCCAGTGCGATCCAGACGCCCACCTTTTTGATCTCCGCCAGAATGGACTTCATGCGGTTCATGTCGTTGATGGCGAGAGACTCCGTCACCTCCAGGGTCAGGTTGGTGGGGCGGATCTTGGTCCGCTGGATTACCGCGCGGATCTTTTCCGCAATGTCGCTCTGCAGAAGCTGCACCACGGAAAGGTTCACATTGATGCGGTATTCCGGATGCCCCATGTCATTCCAGTATTTGCAATGCTTGCAGGCCTCTTCCATGACATGCTCGCCGATCTGGACGATGAGGCCGAGATACTCCGCCAGGGGCACAAAGTCCGCCGGGGAAATAAACCCAAGTTCTGCGGAATTCCACCTCACCAGCGCCTCCGCGCCGTGGCAGGCATCCCTGCCGTCGCGGATATCCGTCACAGGCTGGAAATACACTTCGAATTCCTTGCAGCCGTTCATCACCGCTTCTCTGAGATGACGCTCCATATCGATGCGCTTGATGGAGGTCAGCGCCACGTTGTCATCGTAATAGACCACATGGTTCTTGCCGTTTTTCTTGGCCTCGTAAAGGGCGATGTCCGCTTTTTTAATCACATCCGCCGCGGTATCGCCTTCTCCCGGAAAACGGACGATCCCCATGCTCATGGTGCAGTAATAATCCTCGCCGTTCAGATACCAGGGGCGCGCAAAGGTCTCCCGGATCTCGGCCAGGATCTCCGGCAGCATATAATACTGATGCATGGCGAGAATGATCGTAAACTCATCACCGCCCATGCGGTAGCAGGTGTTCTCCACTCCGGGGATCTTCTGCAGGGACTGGGCGATCAGCTTCAGCAGCAGGTCGCCGTATTGGTGCCCGATGCCGTCATTGATGTGCTTAAAGTCATCCAGGTCGATATAAAGAAGGGCACCTTCCCCGCCCAGATCGGTGGCCTCTTTGATGTAGCGCTCCAGATCCTGTTCACAGCGCATGCGGTTATAAAGCCCTGTCAGGAAATCGTTGTTGGCCTGTTTCTCCACCTTCTGCTGCGCCAGCTTTTTGGAGGTGATGTCATAGATCGTATAGAGGTTCACCGCATTGCCGTCCACCCACTTGATGGGGTTGACGCGGACATCATACCAGCGGTCCTGCTGATCGGAATAAAACTCGACGAACCCTTCCTCCGGACGGAAATCCCGTCCGCCAAACAGCCCGTGGATCGTCCCCGACTCTTCCGCCTGGGAAAAAAGCGTGCGGAAGGTCTGGTTCACAAACAGCTCCCGCTTCGACCCCGGATCCTCCACATAGATCCCGCAGCCCACGTTCTCCAGAATCGCTTCCAGGGAAGCATAGGAACTGGCAAGAGAATTTTTTGCGATCCGTTTGTTTAAGATGCTTTGGATGATCTGGCGGACATCGTTCAAAAACTTGACATCATTCACATCCCAGCTGCGGTTCTTATGATTCTCAACGAAGCATAGATACATCCCGGCTCTGCCGTTCACCTCCACCGGAAGGCTCACCGCCGCCTTGATCTTCTGCTCCTGGAACAGCTTTTCAAAGCTCTCCGGCTTCTTGGAATCCGAAGAGACCATGTAGGGCTTACCCGTCAAAAAGGGAAGATTTTTCACAGGAATCTGCTGCATGCGTTCCAGGTAGGAAATGCCTTTTTCACCCACCCATTCGCAGATCATATCCACCGTGGCCAGATCCTTGCTGACCCGAAGCAGGCTGGCGCTGCCGAGATCCAGGTACAGCACGGCCTGTTCCAGAATGTCGTTGACGATCTTGGCAAAGGTGTTTTCGCTTTCCAGCATCTGCACAATATTCGTCACCGCTTCATTGCGCTTCAGCTGCTTCTCCACCTCTTCCTTCGCCGCTGTGCTCTTCCGGTTCTCCTCCTGCGCAACAACCTCTTCCAGTTTGACGGTCAGAAACTGCTTTGAGATGGTCTCCAGAAACTCCAGCGAACGATAGAACTGTTTCTCCGTGGTGGTGGTGAGAAACTCCGGGATCGTAGCATCATGGGAAACGGCAAGGATGCTGCCTTCCACATCCCTGATCGCCGCCACCACGATCCAGATCGCGGCAAGAGACTCCTGCACACGGACAGCGACACCACAGCAACGCAGAAAAGGCTCATCAATTTCCTCCTCCACCACATTTTCGATCGAGGAGTTGATCAGCTTGTTTAACAGGCTCATATATTGGTCCATGCCGACCTTGCTGTAAATGTAGGTCAGCTCTTCCTTGGATCCGTAGGCTTTGGTGATCACGCCCTGCGTCCTGGAAAAGCAGACTGCATAAACACTGTTGGAAGCACAAAAGCGGTCCTGCAGTTCCTGCATGAGACCGTGATCCAGCATGGCTTCATGATATGCGTCAATGGAAGCGTTTTGTTGCGCTTTCCCCTTTTTCTCTTCCATAAAAACAATTATACCTTTTTCCGGTTTTTTGCACAACCGAGAACCTCATTCCGTCGTTATCCCGTTGGCGCAAGTTTTTTTCGGATCCGCTGCAGCGCATTGTCCACGGATTTCTGATTCTTTCCCAGCGCCTCCGCGATCTCCACATAGCTGAGCCCCGACAGGTGCATGGAAAGCACTGCTTTTTCCATCGGAGACAGATCCTCCGATGCCCTGCGCCTGATCTCCTGCAAGTCCTCCGCGCGAATCACCAGTTCCTCCGGGCTGACAGCCTGCAGTGACTTCAGGGTCTCCTCCAGCGGCTCGCTGTCGTTTTCCTGATCAATGGAAACATAGTTGTTGAGGGGCTGATGTTTTTTGCGGTTATTCCGCTCAATGGCCGTGCGCAGCTGCCGTTCGATACAGATCGTCGCAAAATTCAAAAAGGATGATTCCCGTGTCCCGTCATAGTCGCGTACGGCTTTGAAAAGACCGATCATCCCTTCCTGAATCAGATCATCCGTGTCCCCGCCGATCAAAAAAAAGGCGTTTGCTTTTCTGCGAACCAGATTTTTATATTTTCCCACCAGAACATCCGTGGCCTCCGTGTCTCCCCCGCGGGAACACTGCACCAGTTCTTCGTCCGTTCGTGTATCCTGATTTTTCATCCCGGTATTCTTCTCTTCTCTATTTGGCAGCCATCATCCGCTGCCGCACGATCTCGTATGCCAGCACCCCGCAGGAGACCGATGCGTTGAGCGAATCGATGTCTCCCCTCATGGGGATGGCCGCGCAGAAATCGCAGCTTTCTTTCACCAGACGGCTCACACCGGAACCTTCGTTGCCGATCACAAGGCCGATGGGGCCGGTAAGGGACAGATCGTACATGGACTCCCCGTTCATATCCGCGCAGACGAACCAAAGCCCCTGCTCCTTCAGTTCTTTGATGGTATTGGTCAGATTCGTAACCTTCGCGACGCGGGTATGATAGATCGCCCCGGCAGACGCTTTCGCGGCGGTGGCAGTCAGGGTCGCTGCCCTGCGTTTCGGAATGATCACCCCGTGGGCGCCGGCAAGGTTGGCGGTCCGGATGATCGCACCCAGATTATGGGGATCTTCAATCTCATCCAGCAGGATCAGAAAAGGCGGCTCGTTTTTCTCCGCCGCAACTGCAAGGAGATCCTCTACCTCCGCATATTCGTATGCCGCGACGGAAGCGATCACCCCTTGATGATGGCCGCTCTCCGACATCTGATCCAGACGTTCCTTCGGCAGGAACTGCACGATGGCGTCGGTTTTTTTCGCTTCCCTGAGGATCGTCCGGATCGGTCCGTCCGAAAGATGCTCCTGCACAAAAAGACGGTCGATGGTCTTCCCTGCGCGAAACGCTTCCAGCACAGGATTTCTGCCCTCAACCCGCATACCGTCGATCTGGATCTGCTCCATCTGCACATGGTTTCTCATATTCCCTGAATGCTTTCTTTCCATATCTCAACTCCACTAAACGGAAGTTTAACAGCATCGACCCCCGGACGGTCGTCCTTCCGGATATCGCAAGCACAACGGTCTGCAAATGCTCGCTCGATGTGCTTCTAACCAGATTTGCCAATGTACTGGCCTCGCCGCAACCGCTCGCAATACG
>JAFRKV010000047.1 GCA_017431515.1 Lachnospiraceae bacterium | reverse complement strand
TGCATAATCCGAATCCGGAAGGAAACCGTCCTCCACTTCCTCTGACTGACCGAATCCCGCGATGTCCAGCCGCCACACGGCATAGCCCTCCCGTGCGAGAAACCGTACAAGGCTGTAATCCTCATAGTCGATATCGAACTCGTGGGAGGAATACGTGACGCCATGGATCAGGAGGACACTTCTATCCGGATTCGTCCCCGTGACCGACATGCAGTCCAGATGCAGGTCCATGCCGTTTCTTTCCAGAGGGTATTCTGTATAACTGTACGAAACAGACTGCTCCGCCGCGCTGATTTGCTTTTGTGGTTCCTCCCCGGAAGCGCACGCCGCCAATGACAGTATCAACATGACGGCAAGAACCACCGCTGTTATTTTCTTCATATCCGATCCTCAGCTTCTTTCATGATTCCTTCCACATCAGCGCCATCCATATCCAGTCCCACGGCCTTGATCAGCTCCACGTCCTTAATCCCGTAGTACCCTTCTGCCAGTGCTTTCACATATCCGAAGCCGAACTCGTCCGGCACACAATTCCCGCCGGCGGTTGTAACATAGTACAGCCTCTTCGCTTTGCAGAGAGGGACGGGGACGCCTGCTTCCGAATAGCGGAATGTGATCCCGACCACGTTGATCTGCTCAAGGTACTGTTTCAGGGAGGCAGGAAAGGACAGGTCGTAATAGGGAGCAGCCACCACGATCACATCCGATGCTGCAAACTGTCGGGCAAGAGCAAACAGGGGATTATCAAAGTCCCCGGCCGCAATCAGTTCATCACGATGGATCAGGAAGTCCCGGTCAACCGTAGGGAAGCTGATGGAATCGAGCCTTACCTCTTCCACGGTGCCATTCAGCTTTTCAAGCAGCCTGTCCGCCAGCCTTTTTGTCCTGGATTCCTTGCGGACACAGGCGTTCACATATAAGATCATCTGTCTGCCTCCATGTCTTCCTTGTAACAATCCTGCTCCGGCCTATAGCCGGATACATCATCACCCCAGCAGCGGAGCCACCTCCGCCATCAGGTTTTCCTTGAAATCATCGATCATCGCTTTCCGGAATTTGAACTTTGCCATCGCGTCCGGTGTGGCTGCCTTATAAGCGGTATAATCCGCGCTGTCCTTCAGTTTGCTTTCGTTGGCAAGTTCCCCGTCGCGGAAATGCAGAGCCTCATACTTCACGTCATCGAAGCCAAGGAACCATTTCTCCGCAAAGGCCCTGACTGCCTTGTCAACCGCCGCATACCGCATCTGGTTGATGATCACGGAAATGTCCTGTCCCATGAACCGCTTCTTGTCCTGCTCGATCTCATCCACGATCTGCCGGAGCAATGCGGCGAGTTTTGCGTTGTCCCCCGCGAATTCATCGATAGTTTCGCGGAGCGTCTTTATCTTCTCCCTGAATTCTTCTTCATCGATTTCATCCTCCGGCGCATCCAGTGATTCCACAAAGTCCCGGAGCAGCCCGACAATATACTCAAAGTCGACCTTTATTTTGCTGTAAGCCACCAGCTCGTAGTCATCATGGATCGGCTCGTCGGCAGGGTCGTCCTGATCCTTATCCTTCTTTAACTCCTCCAGCACATTTTTGTACATGGCGGCGAGGTCTTCATATTCTTCCTCTGAAAAACCGTACTCGTCCAGCATCGAAGGCTCATATACGGAGAATGCCTTCAGATGGGCAAAGTCATGGTCAAGCGAACGGAAGAGATGGATAAACGCGCCTTTCTGCTTCCTGGACAGTCCGGCAATATCCTCCGGCGTCCGGGCAAGGTTTCGGACCGCTTTCAGGGAGATGCCGAAGGACTTCTTCACATCATCGAAGTCTTCCGAGATCGGGTTCCCCTCACCACCCCGTGAATAGAGCCGCAACGCATAATCGATCAGGCGCTTGTATTGGTCATGCGCCTGGAAGGTGACCACCTGGCCGTACTGCTTCTTATCGTCAAAGAGGCGGTTTGTCCTGGAAAATGCCTGGATGAGGTTCTGCGGGTTCAGCGGCTGCCTGTCGATGAACAATGTGGAAAGGCACGGTGCGTCAAACCCGGTGAGAAGCCGGTCTACCACAATAACCAGATCCAGCTGCTGATCCCGGCTTTTATATTTCGTGTCCTTCCTTGCCAGACGCTCGTTCAGGTTCGCGTTGTATGCCTGGATATTGTCAACGCCATACCGGGTGCCGAACATCGCGTTGTAGTCTTTCAGGAAGGCTTTCATCCTGTCCTGATTCTCTTTGGATTCTTCTTCGTTCTCGGAGAGGGAATAGGTAATGGCCGCCTTCGGAAAATCCGGGACGGCTTTCTTCACATCCTCACTGATCTTCAGCTCATCCTCCCCGGCGATCACTTTCTGAAGGAGTTCATAATAAGCCTGCGCCCGACGGATGCTACCGACCGTGAGCAGCGCCTCATACGTCCTCCCGCGTCCGTTTTCCATGCCGAATTTGGAGTAGGACCTGTTCAGGATGACCTTCAGAACGGAGCGCATATGCGCTTCCGTTTCATACCGCCTTGCTTCCTCTTCTTCGGTCAGTCCCTCAGCCCCCAGGTTCTCCACCATGAAGCCGAGGACCGCCTCGTCGTGGATCGCTTCTTTGATCGTATAGGAATG
>JAFRKV010000046.1 GCA_017431515.1 Lachnospiraceae bacterium | reverse complement strand
GCTGTTCCCTTCTTTATCAAACAGATGCATGACTTTCTCGTTAAAGGTGAAGGCCACTTCCTGTCCGATGGTAAAGCCGTTCTTGAGTTCGCCTTCGAAATCCATCGTCTGAGCCACGATGATCACATCCTGCCCCAGCGCCGTTACGTGCAGGTGGACCGAAGAACCCATCATCTCATTGACATCGATCGTGCCGCGCAGCATTTTGTCTTTGTCACCAGTCAGAGAGATATGCTCTGGGCGGACGCCGAGTGTGATCGGCTGTGCCTGCACGCCTTTCTCTTTCAGAATTGCCTGTTTTTCTGCGCTGACCGGGAACTCGATCCCTCCCAGTTTTACGGCGTAGGCGCCGCCTTTTTCCTCCAGCTCTGCTTGGAAGAAGTTCATCTGCGGCACGCCGATAAAGCCGGCAACAAAAAGGTTGGCAGGATCATTAAAGACCTCCTGCGGCGTTCCCACCTGCTGGACCACACCGACTTACATAATGACGATCCGGTCACCCAGCGTCATGGCTTCTGTCTGGTCATGGGTAACATAGATAAAGGTCGTCTCGATCCGCTGGCGCAGCTTGATGATCTACGCACGCATCTGGTTCCGGAGTTTGGCATCCAGATTGGACAGCGGTTCGTCCATCAGCAGTACTTTCGGTTCCCGTACGATGGCACGGCCGATCGCCACACGCTGCCGCTGGCCGCCGGAGAGAGCTTTCGGTTTCCGTTCCAGATACTCCGTGATGCCGAGGATTTCCGCCGCCTCGTTGACTTTTCTGTCTATCTCGGCTTTATCCATTTTTTTCAGTTTCAGCGGGAAGGCCATGTTTTCCCGCACGGTCATATGCGGATACAGAGCATAGCTCTGGAAGACCATGGCTATATCCCTGTCTTTCGGCGCCACATCATTGACAAGCCTGCCATCGATGAGCAGCTCTCCGTCGCTGATCTCTTCCAGACCGGCCACCATCCGGAGCGTCGTGGATTTTCCACAGCCGGACGGGCCGACCAGGACGACGAATTCCCGGTCCTTAATGTCCAGATTGAAATCCTGTACGGCCAGGACACCTTCTTCGGTCCGCAGCAGATTGACGCCTCGGACCTGCTCGCCCTTTTTCTTCTTTTTATTATCTGTGTTCGGATACACCTTCTTAATGTGTTTCAGATTTACTTCCGCCATGTTATTTACTCCTTCCGTAAAGAGATGTCATATCCGCGATCCGCTCTGCCAGGCCTTCTTTAATCTGGCCGGGCTGCATCCGCCACCTCCAGTTTCCGGTTGTCGTGCCGGGTTTGTTCATCCGCGCTTCCGCTCCCAGCTCCAGATAATCCTGCATCTGTACGATGAACACATCCGCCGCGGAGCTCATACCACCGCGCAGCATTCCCCAGACATATCCTTCTTCTTTGTGGAGACCCATATACCGTCTGACCTGTTCCAGGTCTTCCGGCGCTGCCACGGTGAACCATTCGTTCAGTGTTTCGTTGTCATGGGAACCGGTATAGCAGAGACTGTTCCTTTCGTAGGCATACGGCAGCGAAGAATTGCTG
>JAFRKV010000045.1 GCA_017431515.1 Lachnospiraceae bacterium | reverse complement strand
GGGTGCTTCCGAGGGTGATATCTCCATGCTGAACTCACTGAACCTGCAGATCGCCTGGTTGAATGCCGGAACGGACGCAGAGATCGAATGGCAGTGGAACGGCGGCCACGTACCATCTGAGATCTTTGGTGACTCCCTCGCTCTCTATGTAGATACCATGTACGGCGAGTATGTGGACGGCGCGGTAAAGATCACAAAGGCTGCCGCAAGCGGACAGACCGCCAACGGAGACGGCACAGAGCCTTCCGGAACCGATCTCTCCGGCTGGGTAAGTTACGACAGCGCAGGCGGCGTCGGCATGACGCTGGCAGGCGCGGCAGCATACAGGACCTCCGGCGCAAGCAAGGCAATGCCCGGCTTCGACGTGATGGACTATGGTCAGGAAGACTATGTCTTCGGCAGCAGCACTGCTGATGCACGCCACTGGGACACCTACGTTCTGAAAGTATTTGAGGAGCATGCAGACACCCTCGCAGAGCTGTTCAATTAACAACTGAAATCAGTATAGAGGCTCCCGCACTTTGACAAAGATGTGCGGGAGTTCTTTTGTTTGCGCGCCATGGGCGCGCTCTAACGGGTGCAAGTCCCGAACACGCCCAGGCAACGAGGAAGTGTAGCATATCTTTTCTGAGTTAGCAGGAGAGCGGCAGAATTATCGGGTTATATTTAAAACCCGGTTTTCTGCCGTTTTCTATATTCAGTGGGTGTCATTTGATAAAGTTTCTTGAAGCTTCTGCAGAAATATTCGCTGCTCATGAATCCTGACTCTTCTGCAATAGTAAGAATTTTCTTTTCGGTATTTGCAAGAAGCACAGCTCCGAATTTTAAACGATCATTTGGGCAGCCATGTTTGCGCTGCTTGCCATGGCAGGAGATCATGGTGGAGCTGCAGGTCCTGCCTTCGTTGGATTTGTCACAGACCTGCAAAATGAGAGCCTAAAGGCAGGAATGCTTGCATCTTAAGGACCCTGGCAGCCTCGACATTGCCTTCCTCAAAAAGGCGTCGCTGTTCATCTTTACGGACTTCGCCGACTACTTTGTCATTGAAGTTCTTGACGATATGAAAGTAATCGAATACCGGCTGGATCCAAAGAACATGACGGTATTCTCGCCGAGCCCGGTGATCTCAGCAACCTGCTTGTTTGTATAAGTGCCTCTGGCAAGGAGATCGCAGGTATATTGGTGCAACGCATCTGTAATGAAATGACCGGCTGACTTGAATGAGATATACTGGCTTTTGGTTGCGCCGCATTCTGGACATCGGAGCTGATTATGCGGAAACGATAAAACGCTCAGGTTTCCTCCGATACAGAGATGCCGAATGTATATGTCCGGATGCGAATTAATATGCATCCTTCGACCGCAGGTACAGATCCGTTCTTCTTCAGGAAGATCAAGAGTCCCCTTGTGGCAGTAGACAAGCCTTCCGGATTTGGCAGTTTCAACGGTTGTCTCAGTATTATTAAAGCCGTACAGACAGGATGGCAGGATCAAAAACTCAGTTGATTGAGCAAGTGTCAGTTGTCCATCTGCTTCGGTTCGTATATAATCCATGATATAGCATCCTCCTGTTGATTGGGTTTGTACATCCGGCGAAAGATGCAACTCAATCGTATAGGATGATCCTATATTTATGCAACTGTCAATGTGCTACGCCACCGGGTCAGCGGCTGAGAAATCACATAGAAAAAATGATTGATCCAGTTTTAATAGCTTATATAAGGTAATGGATGATGAAGAGCGTAGGAAGCTGATGGAGGCACTGATCGCTGAAGTACAGATATATGAAGATAAGAAAAAAACCGGACAGTGGCTGAAGTCCATAAAATTCAAGCTTCCTGTAGCCTCGGAAAGTGTCGACATTAGTTTGGACAATCAAAATCGTGTCGAAACATGCGCGGTGTTAACGAAGACGAGCTGAAAAGGAACCAACCATATGGAAAAGAAAAAAGACCCCCTTGCATGGGAGGAACTGCATACAGAGCATCTTGTACAGGATAAATGGATCGATTTCAAGCGCACCTCCTTTCGATTTCCGGACGGAAGTGTGTTTGAGCCGTTCTATACATACAGCCGCCGGGATTATGTGGTGATCGTGGCATCGGATGCAGATGGGAATTATATCTGCGTCCGGCAGTTCCGGCAGGGGATAAAGGAAGTCACGACGGAGTTCCCGGCAGGCGGGATCGAGCGGGAAGACGGAAAAGAATACCGAAGCCCCGGGGAAGCACTTGCGGAGGATGCGCTTTCTGCGGCGAAACGGGAGCTTCTGGAGGAAACAGGCTACGAATCCAAAGAATGGAAGCATCTGTTGACGCTGCCGTCCAATGCAGGCATGGCGGACAACTATGCCTATCTTTATCTGGCAAAGAATTGTGTCAAGGTCACAGGACAGGTGTTGGATGAGACGGAATTTCTGGAGGTGAAGCTTCATACCGCCTCTGAGATCGAGCAGATGATCGCCGATGGTAAATTCCAGCAGGCGATGCATGTCGCGGCGTGGCTTCTGGCGCTCCGGGAAGCGTGAAAAAACAAAAAGCGGAGACTATACTTTCCTTCAGTGATTTCGTATAATAAAGATGATGCAGGCGGCATGGGGAAATAGAGGCCTGCGTCACGGCAAAGAAGGTATGATTCACTGGAGGGGTTATGGAAATTGCGGGAAAGAAAAGAGGTTATGGCATCGGCACAAGGCTGATGTACGGCATGGCGGAGTTTTACGGTGGCGGCGCGTTTGTGATCATCAACACGTTTTTCGCCGTTTTTATGACGAAAGCGCTGTGTATGCCGGCGGCGCTGGCGGGCACGATCCCGCTGGTCGGCAAGATCTGGGATGCCATCACGGATCCGATCATGGGGAATATCACGGATCGGACGACCTCCAAATTCGGCGCGAAGCGCTTTTATATTCTGATCGGCGGGATTGTTTCCGCCCTGACCTTCATTCTGATGTGGCTCACCATTCCCACAGACTCGGTTGTGGCAAAATACATCTTCTACCTCATCATGTATTGTCTGTTCTCCACCGGCTTTACGATTCTCACGGTTCCCTATAATGGTCTGTTGCCGGATATGATCGATGATTATGCCATGCGCTCCCGTTTTTCCACGGTTCGTATGATCTGGTCCACGCTTGGTGCCATGGTCTGTGGTCTGGTGCCGACCTTCATCATCCGGGATAATCTGGATACATCCTCCTACCTTCTATGTGCGGTGATCTTCGGCGTGCTCTTCTTTATTACCGCAATGGTGACTTTTGGGGGCACCTGGGAAAAGAAAAAAGAACCCGTGCATACCAGCCTTGCGGAGAGCTTTCCGCAGGCGGCAAGCGTGTTTAAAAGCCGTTCCTTCCGTCTGTTCATTGGCCTCTATCTCTTCGGCCAGTGCGGCATGGACTTTGTTTCCGGCATGGCGGTCTACTATGTGGATGACGTTTTAAACGGCTATGAGAACGGCTATTTTACTTACCTGATGGCCGCGCTGATGCTTTCCCAGCTGATCGGCATGCTGATCTTCGGACCGGTGATGAGCCGGACTTCCAAGCGTTTCACGATCCTGGTCGGTGCGCCGATCCGTCTGGTGGGTACTCTGGGGCTTCTTGCCTTTTCCCACGAAGGAGCCAGTCTGGTGCCAATCCTGATTTTAACGAGCCTGATCGGTCTCGGTAACGCTGCAACGCTGATGAGTATCTTTGCGATTATGGCGGATATGGCGGAGGTGGACGAACTCATTACTTCCATCCACCGGCCGGGCATTGTTTCCGGCATGGCCACCTTTGCGAGAAAGGTATCCTCGGGACTTTCCGCGGCAGCGATCGGATTTCTGCTTTCCGCGGTGGGATTTGATGAAGTTGTCGCGAACTCCGGTGCCAGACAATCGGCATCCACGCAGCATGGCATCGCGCTGATCTATATCATTGTACCTGCGATCCTGATCACGTGTTTGATCATCGTCGGCGTTTTGTTCCCGATCACCGGCAAGGAGTTTGCGGTGGTCCAGAAAGAGATTGCCAGACGAAAAGGGGAGGATACCTCCGAAACGACGGAGGAGGAGAAACGCATCTGCGAGAAAGTGACGGGCATGTCCTTTGAGAAGCTCTGGGATAAGGATCACGCGGGGCTGAAAAAGAAGAAATAGCAGGGAAATGTGATGGGGGATAAACAAATCTCATTTTTAGGAGAAGCGGATTTTCTGCCCGCCATGGAAGGCGAGAATCAGGCCTGGCGGGAGGAATCCGTCAAAAGCGGTGATTTAAAGACGGCAGACGGCCTTTCTCTCCGTTATTACTACGCGATCCCGGAGGATCCGAAGGCAGCAGTGACCGTGATTCACGGCTTTTGCGAGTTTTTTGTCAAATATCATGAGCTGGCCTGGTATCTGTACAGAGCCGGGTTTGCGGTGTTCTTTCTGGAACAGCGGGGGCACGGCTACTCGGAAGGGAAGCTCCCGGAACCGGATGTCGTTTACATTGACCGCTATGCCACCTATACAGCGGATCAAAAGCAGTTTCTGGATGAGGTGGTCTTTCCGAAGACAGAGGGGTTGAAGCAGCTCCTTTTTGCGCATTCCATGGGCGGCGCCGTCGGGACGCTGTTTCTGGAGACTTTTCCACAGTATTTTGAAGCAGCAGTGCTCAGCTCTCCGATGCTCAGGATGAAAGCCGGTCATTATCCGCCGCCGGTGGTGGCTATGATGAAGCTTTACGGAACCCTATCCGGAAAAATGAAAAAGAGCGCGCCGGGACAGCATCATTTCACGGGAGTGCCGACCTTTGAGACCAGCAGCTGCCTTTCCAAAGCGCGGTATGATTATCAGTTCAGAGCCAGATTATCGGACACGCACTATCAGATGTACGGCGCGTCCTTCTCCTGGGCGTTGGCAAGCCTTGCTGCGACACACCGGATCTTGAAAAAAGCCGGTGTAATCAAAATCCCGGTGACGCTGCTGACTGCAGGGGACGACCATTTGATCGATCCGGAGGGGTATCGGATCTTTTTGGAAAAAGTCCCGCAGACAAAACGGATTCATTATGAAACATCCAGACATGAACTGTTTAACGCGGATGACGGGAGTCGAAAAGCATATCTTTCGGATCTCCTGGAAGCATTGAACGGATACTGCAGCGGCTAGGCAATCATTTTTGGCTGAAAAACAGGGGGTGCATTATGGCGCAAAACATTATGGTATTTACATTGGGCGGGCAGAGCTTCGGGCTGGAGGCGGTGAAGGTGGAGTCGATTCTGCACCAGCCGCCGGTCAAGGCTTTGGAGGTCGGCGAGACAAATGTGCTCGGCGTTTCCGAGATTCACGGAAAGGAAGTGCGTGTTTACGATGCATACGCCATCCTGCATCTGCCGGCGCCTGCCAATAAAACGGAAACCGTGGTGGCGATGAATACTTCGGATCAGTTCACGGTCGCGATTCCGATCGATCATGCGGACGGCATCGTCGATGCGGAAGACCGCCAGATGAATGTGATCCCGGAGATCTTAAACAACGTCCCGATCCATTACATCAGCGGGGTGGTCTCCCATAACGGAAAGCTGATCCTGCTGCTGAATCCGGATGCATTTTAGAGCAGACCGAGAGCAAAGAAGAAGCGAAGAAGACCATTGCGGAAGTCAAGATGGAATTGACGGATGATGAACTGGATCAGGCACAATAAAAAGGACTCCGGAAACGGAGTCCTTTTGTAATCCTTTTTGGTAGAGTTGGCAGTGCTTTTGAGAAAAAACAGTATCTGGTTATCTACTGAATGGGTATGATACTATCTCTTGACAGATATATCGTATAAAAGATATAATGCGGGTGAGCAAGAAAGAAAAAGGGGAATTCTATGCGGATTGAGCAATTTTTAAAAGAAAAAAAGATTTCCATGTATGAGCTTGCAGAGCGGAGCGGGCTTTCCTACTCCGTGGTGCATAATCTGATCAAAGGAAAATCCGACATCCGCAACTGCACTGTAGACACGGCTTCCCGATTAGCACGAACGCTGGAGATTTCCATCGATGATCTGATGCTGCTTTGCCGAAGGAATTATACATTCACATGGTTTCGAAGCGAACAGTGTCATCTGGTGCATAGTAAGGGGGAACTGGAGTATCTTGTGAATGTGCTGGAGAGTCAGGAGATCAACCGTTACTGGAGACTCTGTATGTATGCTGAGGCGATGTATGAAGTGGCAATGGTTGATTATATCTGCAGGCGCAATGATATTCCCCGATGTGAGAATTACAATGAGATCCGAAATCATAAACTGGATCATGTGGCATATCCGATCGATGTGAAGCTTATTGATGAGTTGAGAGGCACTCATGAAGAGGCTGAAAAGTCCGAAAAAAGCGCAATTCCCGAATTCCGGAGTTTTAATATCATTGAAGGAGCCATTTTTGACGATGATGTTGCCTGAGAATCATAGCGAAAAGTTCGCAGATCCCTATACGAGAGAAAAGCTTGAGGAGATACTGAAAAAGCTCGGAAAGACTTTTCGAAAGCTCAATGGCACGAAGATCCCTGCGGAAATCGTTCTTGTCGGAGGAGCTGCGATTGTGGCAGGCTTTGGGTTCAGAGAATCCACATCGAATATTGACGCGTTGGTACAAGCATCCTCTGCGATGAAGGATGCCATACATCAAATCGCAGAACAATATCAATTATCCAGAGATTGGCTGAATCAGGATTTTAAGAAGACAGCATCCTATTCGGATCATATCGTACAGTATTCTGTTCCGTTCCGGACGTTCTCGAATATCCTTCATGTACGCACATTGCCGGCTGAATATGTCGCAGCGATGAAGTTCGCCTTCCTTCGCGAATACAAATATGACTTCTCTGATATCGTGGGAGTCGTGAAAGAGTCAGGCATTTCCAAAGAGCGCATTATAGAAGCGGTCAACAATCTGTATGGCAGTTGGGACAGGTTGACCAGACCAGAGGAAGGGAAAAGGCTGCTTCAGGACATTTATGCTTCCGATGATCTGGAACATCTCTATCGGAAGTATCGCAGCGAGGAGCAGGAGAGTTTTACCATCTTGAAAAATCTGGATGAAAAAGGGGATGATGCATTGACCCGTGACAATGTAAATGATGTCATTGCGACAGCAAAAAGGAAGATGAAGCAATGAGTGACAGCACAAAAGAAGCCCCGGAGCATCTCGCCCCGGGGCGCTGACGGTACGCGCTTTCTGCGCGGCAGACCGTTTGTTTTTCCTTATCCTTCGATCGCGATGTACTTATTCTCTTCCACCGCCGGCTTTGCTTCCACCTTCGGCACTGTCACATGCAGGATGCCGTTCTCAAATTTTGCTTTGATGTCGTTCTCCGTCACATCCTCGCCTACATAGAAGCTCCGGCTGCAGGATCCGTAATACCGCTCGCGGCGAAGGTACTTGCCATCATGCTTCTTTTCCTCATTCTCCGTCTTGGTCTCAGCGCTGATCGTCATGTAGCCGTCCTTCAGTTCTGCCTTGACATCCTCTTTCTTGTAACCCGGAAGATCGATCTCCAGCTCGAAGCTGTCCTCTTTTTCCTTGATGTCGGTCTTCATGACGCCGGTTGCCGGCATTGTGTGTCCCGCCGGTCTCCACGGTCTTGCGAAATCATCCAAAAAGTCATCCATAAAAGTTTCTCCAAAAATACTAGGCATCAACATAAGTCATTCCTCCTTTTTCTTGATGGTTGTGATGTTACTTAGGATCGGGGCGGCATCTTTCGGGCTCATCTTTGTTTTCCCGGTGCCTTTTCCCTTGGTCTGACTATGTTATACCACGATTATTAGCACTCGTCAAGAGTGAGTGCTAATAATTATTGTGAAAATTCTGTGAACTTTTTCTGTTTGCAGATTCGAAGAGATCTGCAGGAAACGCTTATTTGCACTTTCACAAGAGATAAATTAAAATGGGAATGTGGTCTAAAACCTCTGACAGATTGCTTTTTGGCGAGGTTGTTGAATAAGAAAAATGAAGCGTATCAGGAAGTTTTTTGCCGCAGGACTCTCATTGCTTTCGGCAGCAGTACTTTCCTCCTGCGGTATCCAACAGAAAACGGAGCAGACCCCGGCGCCGCCGAAACAGGAGCGCGTGACGGTAGGCTTTTCCCAGATCGGCTCGGAATCGGACTGGCGCATGGCAAGCACTGCTTCCATCCAACAGGCCTTTGCGGACAGCCCCTATACCCTGCTTTTCAATGACGGGCAGCAGAAGCAGGAGAACCAGATCAAGGCGATCCGCGAGTTCATCGATCAGGATGTGGACTATATCATTCTGGATCCCTGTATCGAGACAGGCTGGGATTCGGCGCTGATGGAGGCGAAGGAAGCCGGGATCCCTGTGATCGTCATTGACCGTGCGGTGGAGGTGTCTGATGAAAGCCTTTATGCGGCGTGGATCGGCTCGGATTTTTATCTGGAAGGGCAGCGTGCCATGAAATGGCTGGAGGCTTATCTGAAAAAAGAGGGCTATGAAGAACCGGTGAATCTGGTGGGGATCCAGGGGACGATTGGCGCGACGGCGCAGATCGGCCGGTCGAGGGCGCTGGAGGAAGCCGCAAACGCGCATGAAGACTGGACGCTTCTGGAGGAACAGCCCGGAGACTATACGGAAGCAAAAGGAAAAGAAGTGATGGAGGAATACCTCCGGAAATATCAGGACAAAATCCAGGTAGTGTACTGCGAGAATGACAACGAGGCCTACGGCGCCATTGATGCGATTCAGGAGTCCGGCCGCAAAGTCGGTATGGATGTGAAGAACGGAGACATCCTGGTGCTTTCCTTTGACGCGACCCATGACGGACTGCGCATGGCGCTGGAAAAGAAGATCGCGGTGAATACGGAATGCAGCCCGTTATACGGGAAACGCCTGGTAAAGATGATCGATGAGATGGAGCAGGGGGAACTTCCGGAGCACACGACTTATATCGAAGAAGGGCAGTTTTCCACCTACAGCGGGATCCGCGCTGTCTGGGTGGTGGACAATTCCTATCTGGTGACAAAACTGACGAATGAGATTTTGGAGGAAAGAGAATACTGAGTATGGTGAAACTGTTTCTGGTGGAAGATGAGATCGTCATGCGGGACGGCATCAAAAAGCATATCGACTGGGAGAAGGAAGGCATCGAATTTGTGGGCGAAGCCAGCGATGGCGAGCTTGCCCTGCCGATGATCCTCGAAAGCAAGCCGGATATTTTGCTGACGGACATCAAGATGCCGTTTATGGATGGGCTTCAGCTGTCCGAAAAGATCCGGGAAGCGCTGCCGGATACCAAAATCATCATTTTGTCCGGCTATGACGAGTTCAGTTATGCGCAGGAGGCGGTGCGGCTTGGCGTGACGGAGTATCTGCTGAAACCCATCGCGCCGGCGGCATTGTTAAAAAGCATCCGGTCAGTGGCGCAGAAGATTGAAGAAGAAAAAAGTCCGGGGGAAGCGCCGGCAGAGCATAGCGCGCAGGAGGAACAGGAGGAAACCTTAAGCCTTGATACGACAGTGATCGACGAAACCTCTCATAAGATGATCGAAAACTTTCTCCGCACCGGGACGGAAAGCGAGATTCCGGTGTTTTGCGACCGTTTTTTCCGCTCCATCGGAGAAAAAAACGTCCAATCCATGCTGTTTTTAAGCTATATCATGATGGATGTGTATTTTTCCATGGCCCGTTTCTTAAAGGAGATGGGTGTGGAGGTTTCGGATCTGGAAAAGGATATGGGGGATATCAACAACATCGTGCGCAAGATGACCTCCTGGATGGAAGCAAAGGAATATATTGAAAAGAGCCTTCGCACCGTGATCCAGATCAGAGACAGCGGCGCCGCCAGCAAATACGGCAAGCTGCTCCGGGACGCAGTGGCTTATATCGACGAGCATTACGCGGATGAGGATATTTCGCTCAATACGGTAGCTACCGTGGCAAATATCAGTCCGAATCATTTTTCCTCCATCTTTTCCCAGGAGATGGGGGTCACTTTTATTGAATATCTGATCAACAAGCGTATGGAAAAAGCGAAGGAGCTTTTGATGACAACAGACATGCGAAGCTCTGAGATCGCCTATCAGGTGGGCTATAAGGATCCGCACTATTTCAGTTCCACTTTTAAGAAAACCCAGGGGATGACCACAAGAGAGTACCGCTCGCGGGGGAACCAGTCATGAAGTTGTCGCTGAAAGCAAAGCTTCTGGTCATGAGCATGGTGCTGATCGTGCCCTTCATTATTGTGACGGGTTTTCTGGTTTATCAGCTGAACCGGGTGGCAGCGTCCTATGATGAGATCGTCCGGAATATCACCCGTGCCAATGAATATAATACAGTGTTTAAGGAAAATCTGGACGCAGTCATGTATCAGATGGTGGCCCGGTCTCTCTCGAAAGAGGAGGTGGAGGACGAGATCAGCATGCCCAATCCGGACACCATGATCGCGGAAGCAGAGGCTTGTTTTGAGAATCTCGATAACGAGACCACATCTCCCGTAGCGAAGGAACGTCTCATCAGTATCGTGAATCTTCTGGAGACACTGCAGAAGCGGGCGGACGAGATCAATGAAACGGTGAAGATCTCCGGCCATTATGATGAGAATATGACCCGCCTGGATACGGATATCCGCATCATTACGGAGCTGATCCAGGAGCGGATCTCGGAATATATCTACTATGAATCCGTCAGTATGGAATCCACCCGCCGTGAAATGGAGGAACAGAGGAATCTGCTGATCAATGCGGCGATTTTGACTGTCATGGCAACCGCGGTGGTTACGCTGATTCTGGCCATCATCATCATGCGCAGTATCACAAAGCCCATTGATCAATTGGTGCATGTGACGGAGCAGGTGGCCCAGGGGCGTTTTGACATCCGCGCGGATGTGCGCCAGGGAGATGAGATCTCGGCGCTGGCGGGCAGCTTTAACAGCATGACGCAGCGGATCGGGGAACTGGTGGAGCATAACCGCATGGAGCAGATCAACTCCAGAAAGCTGGAGCTGAAGCTTCTGCAGGCGCAGATCAACCCCCATTTCTTATATAACACCCTGGACAACATCGTCTGGCTTTCCGAAGATAACCGCAAGGAGGACGTGGCCTCCATCGTTACTTCTCTGTCCACCTTCTTCCGGACGACCCTTTCCGGCGGCCGTGATTTTATCCCGCTCCGGGAAGAATTAAACCACATCGAGGCATATCTGCAGATTCAGCAGTTCCGGTATCGTGACATTCTGCGCTATGAGATCGCAATCCCCGAGGAGTACTATTCGTGCAGCATCATCAAGATGACGCTCCAGCCCATCGTGGAGAACGCGCTGTACCATGGCATCAAGAATAAACGCGGGATGGGGACGATCCGGATTACCGCTGAGGAGCGGGGAGACCGTCTCGTGATCATCGTGGAGGATGACGGCATCGGCATGACGGATGAAGAACTGGTGGAATTGCTGCGGATCATTGACGGCAGGAAAAAACCGTCTCCGGACAATGCGGGTTTTGGCATGTCCAATGTGGCGGAACGCCTGCGCCTGAACTACGGAGAGGGATTTGGGCTGGCAGTGGACAGTACCTATGGTCAGGGTACAAAAGTTGAAATTTTTATCCCGAAAAAGAATATAGAGGAATAAAATATTCAACTTTTGTTCATAATTTATTCATAATCTAGGAAAAAATAATACATTTTGCTGAAATAAGTGCATCGCTTTTTCGATGCCTTTTTTTTATAATCGTTTTTGTAAAACCAACTGGGACATGATTCGTCCCGAAACAAAGGAGGGTATACTATGAAAAAGAAACTTTTGAGTGTTTTGCTCACGGGTGTCGTAGCGGCAGGCATGCTTGCAGGCTGCGGCCAGGACGCAACAGCTCAGGCAGCAGCAGAAGCAGCGGCGGTTTCGGAAGCAGTCGATGAGGCTGTTGCAGAGGCGGTTGTTGAGGAAGCGGTCTCGGAGGCAGTCGACGAGGCTGTTGCAGAGGCAGCAAGCGGCGAGCTGATCAAAGTCGGTATCATCAACAATGATCCGAACGAGTCCGGTTATCGTACCGCCAACGACGCAGACCTGAAGGCTATGTTCAACGAGGAGAACGGCTATGACGCTTCCTTCGCATACAGCCTGAAGAATGATGAGCAGATCGCAGCAGCACAGAAGTTCATCCAGGATGAGGTAGATTACCTGCTTCTTTCCGCAGCTGATACGGCTGGTTGGGATTCCGTGCTTCAGGATGCAAACGATGCAGGCATCAGCGTCATCCTGTTCGACCGTACCATTGATGCAGATCCGAGCCTTTATGTAGCTTCTATCGTTTCCGATATGGCTAAGGAAGGCCAGAACGCAGTTGACTGGCTTGCAAGCCAGGATCTGGATGAGTACAATATCATCCACCTTCAGGGCGTGATGGGCTCCGCTGCACAGCAGGGTCGTACCGGCGCTCTTGATGAGAAGGCTGCAGCAGAAGACAACTGGAACATCGTAAAGCAGCAGACCGCTGAGTGGAACGCTGAGAAGGCACAGCAGATCGTGCAGTCCGTCATCGACTCCGGTGACAAGTTCAATGTCATCTACGCTGAGAACGATGATATGGCAAAGGGTGCTGTTGCAGCACTTGATGCAGCTGGTATCTCCCACGGTGTTGGCAAAGACGTTATCGTGATGGGCTTTGACTGCAACGAGTGGGCTCTGGAAGAGCTTCTGAACGGCGACTGGAACTTCGATCAGCAGTGCAATCCGTTCCAGGCTTCCTACATTGATGAGATCATCAAGAAGCTTGAGAATGGCGAGACCATCGACGAGAAAGTCATCGTCATGGACGAGAAGGGCTTCGATGCTTCCTCGATTTCTCAGGATGATGTAGATACTTACGGAATCTAATCTTTAAGAGCTAAGACAAACGCGGTGCGGGCGTAAGAAAAAGAGTACGCTTGCGCCGCGTTTTTTCAGAAAAGGGGTGAACGGGACCGGTGAGAGAAAACGCAATTCTGGAAATGCGAAAGATCGATAAGAGCTTCCCGGGAGTACGTGCATTGCAGGGAGTGGATTTTACACTTTGCGAAGGCGAGATTCATGCGCTGATGGGTGAAAACGGCGCCGGAAAGTCTACGCTGATCAAGGTATTGACCGGTGTGTACGGAAAAGACAGCGGAACGATCACGTTAAAGGATCAGGGCGAAGTGACCATTCATTCGCCGCAGGATGCACAGAGGCTCGGGATCAGTACTGTGTATCAGGAGATTACCCTCTGCCCGAATCTGACGGTGGCAGAGAATATGTATATCGGGCGTACCAAAGGGACCATCCAGCATTGGAAAAAGATGGTACAGGACGCTGATAAAATTCTTCAAAATTTGGATATTCCCGCCAAGGCATCGCAGCAGCTGGCCAGCTGCTCCATCGCGGTACAGCAGATGGTGGCGATCGCCAGAGCGGTTGATATGGATTGTAAGGTTCTGATCTTGGATGAACCGACCTCTTCCTTGGATGAGCAGGAAGTGGAAAAGCTGTTCGGTCTGATGAGGGATCTGAAAGCAAGAGGCGTCGGTATTATTTTCGTGACACACTTCCTGGATCAGGTTTATGAAGTCTGTGACAAGATCACGGTACTCAGAGATGGCTGTCTGGTGGGAGAATATGAGATCAAGGATCTGCCCCGGGTACAGCTTGTGGCGAAGATGCTCGGAAAGGAAATGGACGATCTTTCCGATATCAAGAGCGAACAGAACGCTTATCAGGGCAGCGACGCGGATACAAAGGTATTCGAAGCGGAGAATCTGCAAAGCAACGCCGGGATCAAGCCCTTCGACTTCTACATCAAGAAGGGAGAGGTCAATGGATTTACGGGTCTTCTCGGATCCGGGCGAAGCGAGAGCGTGCGCGCGATTTTCGGCGCGGACAGGGTTTTGCACGGCACGGTAAAGAAAAACGGAAAGACCATCAAGATCGCAAAGCCACTGGATGCCATGAAGAACGGAATCGCCTATCTCCCGGAGGACCGCAAGGTGGACGGGATCATCGGAGATCTTTCCGTGCGGGAAAACATTATCCTGGCATATCAGGTACTGACCGGTTTCTTCCGGCCCTTCAGTAAATCTCAGGCGAACAAGTTTGCGGATGAGTACATCAAGAAGCTCAGTATCAAGACCGCTTCTGTGGATACGCCGATCAAATCTCTGTCCGGCGGCAACCAGCAGAAGGTGATCCTTGCCCGGTGGCTTCTGACCCATCCGGAATATCTGATCCTGGATGAGCCCACCCGCGGAATCGATGTCGGAACCAAGGTGGATATCCAGAAGCTGGTATTGGAGCTGGCTTCAGAAGGCGTAAGCGTGACCTTCATTTCGTCGGAAACCGATGAAATGCTGCGTACCTGTTCCAGACTGATCGTCATGCGTGATCGGAAGGTGGTCGGAGAGTTGTCCGGCGATGATCTGACCCAGAGCAAGATCATGAGTACCATAGCTGGAGGTGAGAGCGAATCATGAGTAAAGACAGTGCAAAAGGCGGTTTTTGGAGAAAACTGGTCAGCCATCAGTTGTTTATCCCGTTGGTCGCTTTGATCCTTCTTGCGGTGATCAATCTGATCCATGACCCCAGCTTTTTCAAAATCACACTCGGAACAAACAATGCAGGATATCCGGCTCTTTCCGGATCCCTGATTACGATTCTGGACTACGGTTCAGAGCTTGCCATTCTGGCGATCGGTATGACGCTGGTGACAGCAGCATCCGGCGGACAGGATATCTCGGTTGGCGCGACCATCGCCATCGCCGGTTCTGCCATGCTTCGTGTCCTATGCGGCAGTAATTCCCGTCCGGATACGCTGGCGGCGCCCATCATCGTGGGATTTATTGTGGCCTGCCTGGCAGGAATGGCCTGCGGCGCCTTTAACGGTATGCTGGTGGCCTATTTCAAGATCCAGCCCATGATTGCGACGTTGATTCTATTTACAGCAGGACGTTCCATCGCAGCCTGGATCAACAACAACGAGCTGCCTATCGTGCCTGACCCGAAGTTCGGATACTTTGGTGGTTTCATTCCGGGTGTTCCGATTCCGACCACCGTGTTTATTGCAGCAGCCTGTATTGTGGTTATTGCGCTGGTGCTGCGGTTTACGAACCTGGGTCTCTATACGCAGGCGGTGGGTATCAATGAGAGCTCTTCCAGACTCAACGGTATCAATCCGAATTTTATCAAGTTTATCACCTTCGTGATCCTCGGACTGTGCGTGGCAGTTGCGGCGCTGATCAAGGTCAGCCGTCTTTCCACCATCAACTACTCCGTCATTGCGAAAGACATTGAAATGGATGCCATCCTTGCGGTTGCTCTCGGCGGCAACTCCCTGGCCGGCGGAAAGTTCAATATGTGGGCATCGATCCTCGGCGCTTACATCATTCAGTTCCTGACCACGACGCTGTACAAGTTCAACGTCAGCTCCGATGCGCTTGCGGCATACAAAGCAATTGTCGTAATCATCCTTGTGGTGGTCAGTGCACCGGTTTTCCGGGATTGGATTTCCCAATTTGCAAAACGATTTGCAAAGACGCAGAAGGAGGTGGGTTAAATGGCTTCCGAAAAGAAGAAAGCAAGCATTTTTACAAGACTCAGCGATACCAACCTGCTCCTTGCGATCACGATCATCATTTTCGTTTTGATGTATCTCGGAGCGGTGCTGATCCAGGGCGGCGGCTTTACAAAGCCTCAGACATTCTTTAACATCCTGAATGCAAACGCGGCTTTGATCCTGACATCCTGTGGCATGAGTATCGTGATGATCACCGGCGGGATCGATATCTCGGTCGGTGGTGTGGTGGCACTGGTCTCCATGTGCTGCGCGGTTTATCTTGACAAGCATAACGGAAATGTATTTGTTTCCATTCTGATCGCACTTGCCATCGGATTGGCATATGGCGTGGTGCAGGGCTTTCTGGTGGCCTATCTGGATATCCAGCCCTTTATCGTATCTCTGGCGGGCATGTTCTTTGCGCGTGGTATGACGACCATCGTGAATTCCGCGCCGTTTAATGTGGAGAATGAAGCGTTTGTAACGCTGAAGAACACCAGAATTAATGTGCCGGGTCTCGGATCTGTTAATAAAAAGGGCGTTTATGTGCCGGCTTATGTGGAGATCGGTGTGATCGTGGCCCTGCTGGCAGTGGTGTTTTTGTTCTTCCTGCTCCAGTATACCAAGCTCGGACGGAGCTTCTATGCAGTCGGCGGTAATAAACAAAGCGCCCTGATGCTCGGAATCAATGTGAAACGCACCAAATTCCTGTCGCATCTGATCTGCAGCCTTCTGGCCGGTATCGGCGGTTATGTGTACTTCCTGCATGTGGGTTCCGGCTCGCCGTCCCATGCGTCCGGTATGGAAATGGAAGCCATCGCTTCCTCTATTATCGGCGGCACGATGCTGACAGGTGGTGTCGGTAACATTATCGGTACTTTGTTTGGCGTATTGTCTCTCAGTACCATCAAGAATATCGTGGCCTCCGCAGGTCTGGATGAAGCATGGTGGACAGGCATCACCATTGCGGCGATGCTCTGTATCTTCCTGATCATTCAAAGTGTGGTCATGGCGCAGAAGAAACGCGCATTAAAGACGAATTGAGAGAGCAGATGACACAAAAAAACCGGATCCCTTTTCGGATCCGGTTTTTTGTTGCTCTGACTACTGCTCAAAACCGTTTTCTTCGGCTTTTTTGTAGGCATCCAGAATCAGCTGTTGAATCTTCTGTCTGGTATCAGAGTTGATCGGATGTGCGATATCACGATATTCGCCGTCGGATGCTTTGCGACTTGGCATCGCAATGAAGAGACCTTTTTCGCCGTCGATGACTTTGATGTCGTGAACCACGAATTCATCGTCGATCGTGATGGAAACAGCGGCTTTCATTTTCCCTTCTTTTTCGACTTTTCTGACGCGTACATCGGTGATTTGCATACGTATCCCCCCTTAAGAATAAATTTATTTGAAAGGATCCGTATCAAAATAACCTGCACATAATGATTGTGAACGACATAGGCTTTTGGCCTATTGCCGCTTACTATGATACGAGTCTACGCCGTGTTGTCGGATGTTGTACATGTTATTTCGGTACAGTTCCTTAAAAATATCTCTACAATACGTAGCGCTCATTATCTTCTACAACGATCTTGATGCCATCGCCGCCGCTGTAGTAAGTATTTGCGTTCAAAGTACCTCTGCTTTCCACGATGCAGTTTTCAATGTGCGTATTATCGCCAATATAGACGTCATTCAGTATGATGGAATTTTTGATGACGCAGTTCTTGCCGACAAATACTTTCTTGAATAGCAGCGAATTTTCCACCTTGCCATTGACGATACAGCCGCTGCTGACCAAGCTGTTATGAACATCGGCACCGGTGTTGTATTTTGCCGGCGCGAGATCATCGATTTTGGAGTAAATCTTGGGCTCCTGCTTGAAGAAATAATTACGAACATCCGCGTCCAGAAAGTCCATATTAGCTTTGTAATAGGACTCTGCAGTCGAGATATTTGCCCAGTAATCGGTAATCTTAAAACCATAGATCCGCTTCATATTCTTATAGCGGATCAAAATATCCGTGACGAAATCATTACGCCCTTCTTCTGCACAGCGCTCCAGCATCTCGATCAGCTGACGCCGGCGAATCACGTAAATCCCGGCAGAGATCGTATTGGACTGCGCCACCATTGGCTTCTCTTCAAACTCGGTGATGCGGGAATCCTCGTTCATCCGGATGACGCCGAAACGGCTGATATCCACATGGGGATCCACTTCCTTGCAGACTACGGTGATGTCGGCGTTTTTCGCCATGTGATATTCCAGGAGCTTGTTAAAGTCCATTTTATAGATGCAATCGCCGCCGCTGATGATGACGTACGGCTCATGGCTTCTCTTAAGCCAGATGATGTTCTGATACATGGCATCCGCTGTGCCGCGATACCACCAGCTGTTATCTTCGGTGAGTGTGGGGGTCAGCAGGAAAAGACCGCCCTGCTTCCGTCCGAAATCCCACCATTTGGAAGAATTCAGATGCTCGTTTAAGGACCTTGCGTTATACTGGGTCAGCACAGCCACCTTCTGAATCCTGGAGTTGGTCATGTTGCTGAGCGCAAAATCGATACAGCGGAAATTGCCGGCAACCGGCATGGCGGCGATGGCTCTTTTTTTGGAAAGCTCCTGCATTTTGCTGTTGTTGCCGCCGGCTAAGATAATCCCTAATGCTTTCATGCTTCGTCACCTGCCTTAATGATATATCCTCCGCTTGGAAGGTTTCCGTCCGGATAGTCAGAAGATTCTGTTTTACCGGAGATTGCAACGTTTTTGCCGATATTGACATTGCCGGGAATGACGGAATGCTCGCCGACAGTGACGAGATCAAACGCATACACCTTCGGATCATACTGGCTCTCCGCATATTCCCCGACACCGATGTGGGAATTGTCACCGATGGTGGTATATTCGCCGATAATGGAATGGTCGATGGTGGTCCCATCGCCGATCCGGCATTCCTTCATGATGATCGAATCACGGATCACGGCGCCTTTGCCGATGGTGACGCCGGTTCCGATCACGGAATGATCGACTTCGCCGTAGATCTCCGTGCCTTCGCCGATGATGCTGCGGTCAACGCGCGCATCCGGAGCGATGTACTGCGGCTCGATATTGTTGCTCTTGGTGTAGATCTTCCAATATTCCTCGTAGAGGTTAAACTCCGGAACAAGATCCACCAGCTCCATGTTTGCTTCCCAATAGGAACCGAGAGTTCCGACATCCTTCCAATAGCCGTTGAACTCATAAGCAAACAGCCGCTGATCCTTGCTGTGGCAGTAAGGAATGATATGCTTTCCGAAATCACAGCCCGGCTGATCCTTCAGCGCAAGCAGCGCATCCTTCAGGACAGACCAGGTAAAGATATAAATGCCCATGGAGGCGAGATTGCTCCTCGGATGCTCCGGCTTTTCCTCAAATTCGGTAATCTGATGATCTTCGTTTGCGATCATGATGCCGAAACGGCTGGCCTCCTCCAGAGGCACCGGCATCACGGCGATGGTCGCGTCTGATTTATTGCGTTTGTGGAAATCCAGCATGGATTCATAATCCATTTTATAGATATGGTCTCCGGAAAGAATCAGGACATATTCCGGATCATAGGACTCGATGAAACGGATATTCTGATAGATGGCATTTGCAGTACCGGTGTACCAATCGGTATTATCGGTACTTTCATAAGGAGGAAGCACCATGACACCGCCGCTGTTGCGGTCAAGATCCCAGGACATCCCGATCCCGATGTGGCTGTTCAGACGGAGCGGCTGGTATTGCGTAAGCACGCCGACCGTATCGACACCGGAGTTGATGCAGTTGCTGAGGGGGAAGTCAATGATCCGGTATTTGCCGCCAAACGAAACGGCAGGCTTCGCCACATCGGCGGTCAGCACACCGAGACGGCTGCCTTGTCCTCCGGCCAGGAGCATCGCAATCATTTCTTTTTTTGCCATGTCACGTTCACCTCTGAGTTGGATTTTGTTTATTCTATAGACGTCAAGATCAAAAGTGCCATGCGATGAAATCGCACGTGCACTTTGCGTGGCGAGGCGTTCTGACGTGCTAGCACGTCGAGACGCCTTACCACGCAAAGGTCACAATGTCACTTCGTGACATGTAACTTTTGACCGCGGCATCATTCTTATACAAGATAAAAGAATTATAGCATACCTTTTATGTTTTGTATATCAAAATGTATAAAAAAATAAGTAAATCAGAGCAATGTTATTGCAATATACACAAAAATCAGGGAATTGCTTTTTTTTTCACGCAGGACTAAAATAAAAAACATGTACAGCGTAAACTTTGAACAACCCAATCATCTTCATTTTATCGGGATCGGCGGTATCAGCATGAGCGGTCTCGCGGAGGTGCTCCTGCAGGAAGGCTTCCGGATCACGGGATCGGATCGCGATGCGTCGGAGATCGTGGAAAAGCTGGTGGAGATGGGCGCGGAAGTGATGATTCCGCAGGCTGCGGAGAATATCACCCCCGGGATTGACTGTGTGGTCTATACGGCGGCGATCCATCCGGATAATCCGGAGTTTCAGGCAGCGAAAGAGGCCGGCATACCCATGCTTACCAGGGCGGAGCTCTTAGGCCAGATCATGGAGCATTATCATAACTCCATTGCAGTGGCGGGGACTCATGGCAAGACGACGACGACCTCCATGCTGACAGAGGTGCTTCTGGCGGCGGATGCGGATCCCACGGTTTCTGTGGGAGGGATGCTTTCCTCCATCGGCGGCAATATCCGGGTCGGAAAGTCCGACGTCTTTGTGGCGGAAGCCTGTGAATATACCAACAGTTTTCTTTCTTTGAAGCCCCGTTATTCCGTGATTACAACAGTGGAAGAGGATCATATGGACTTCTTTCATAATATAGAGGAAATACAGGATTCCTTCCGTGCGTTTGCCCAGAATACAGCTGAGGACGGCGCTGTGATCATCAACGGAGAGATCCGTGACTATCAAAGGATCATCGCAGGGCTGCCCTGCAAAGTGATTACTTACGGATTGCAGGGGGCGTTTGACTATTCGATGGAGGAGATCGCCTACGATGAAAATGGCTGCGCCTCCTTTATTCCGGTCTGTTCGGGCAGCCGGATGGCGCCGGTGAAGCTTTCGGTGCCCGGACAGCATAATGTGTCCAATGCCCTTGCCGTGATCGCGGTTGCGAGAGAGCTTGGCGTGACGGAGGAACGCATGCGGGAGGGGTTAACGTCCTTTACCGGCGCCGGCCGCCGCTTTGAATGGAAAGGGGAGCTTTCCGGCGCGGCAGTGGTGGATGACTATGCGCATCACCCGACAGAGATCCGGGCAACCATCGCGGCTGCGGAAAAGGTGCCGCATCAGCGGCTGATCGTTGTGTTTCAGCCCCAGACCTATACGAGGACACAGGCGTTTCTTCAGGAGTTTGCGGAAGTGCTTTCCGGTGCGGATCTTGTGGTTCTGGCGGACATCTATGCCGCGAGGGAACAGAATACCATCGGGATCAGTTCTAAGGATCTCATGGAAAAGATCAGGGAATATGGGACGGAATGTTACTATTTTCCGTCGTTTTCGGAGATCGAAATATTTTTGCAAAAAAAAATAATGAACAGAGATCTGTTGATAACTATGGGGGCCGGAGATATCTATAAGGTCGGGGATCACCTGCTGAAAAAATAAGTTATCCACATTATCCACAATGCCCGCAAACCGCATGAGACCGGACTTTTCCACTTTGCTTTTTTCTGTTTTGTGTGCTATGCTCTCCTTTGCTAGTTGATAGCAAAGGAGTTTTTTATGGCAGGCGTGATTCTTGGCAGTGATTCCGAACGCGGAAATACTGCTGTTTCAAATATGTTCATCGACGAATACATGGCAGACGCCAACGGCGAGTATGTCAAAATCTATCTTTATCTGCTGCGGTGCATGAATTCCGGCGAGGAGTCCATCCTGATCTCCCGTATGGCGGATAAATTCGATCACACGGAAAAAGATATCCGGCGCGCCCTTCGTTATTGGGAAAAGGTGAAATTGCTCCGTTTGGAGTTTGATGACGAAGACCAGCTGACGGGCATCTATCTCGTGGATACCACAAAAGCGAAGAAGACGAAAAAGGGAAAAGGCGACAGCGTGTCTCTGCGCCGGGAGTCCAAATCCGAGGAAGGAAAGCAGGAAAAGGACGCCAAACTGCCGCCCACCAAGACCTATTATACGAAGGACGATCTGGAGAACTTCGGCAGAGACGAAACCGTGCAGGAGATGCTCTACGCTGCGGAGCGGATGTGTGGCAGACCCCTTTCCCAGACGGATTCGGATACGATCCTGTTCATGTATGAAGAGCTTGGGTTTTCGGCGGATCTCATAGAGTTTCTGGTGGAATACAGTGTGGATAACGGCCACAAGAGCATGCGTTATATGGAAAAGGTGGCGATTTCCTGGAAAGAAGCAGGTATCGTGACGGTAAAGGATGCCAAGGAGCATATCCAGACCAGGAGCCAGATCTACAATAAGGTCATAAAATGCTTTGGCATTACGGGCCGCGGTCTCGGAGAATCAGAGCTGGCGTTTCTGAATAAGTGGAAGAAAGAGTACAAATTTAAAGATGAGATGATTGAGGAAGCCTGCCGGCGAACGATGACAGCAGTCCAAAAGCCGAGCTTCCCATACGCAGACACCATTCTTGCCAATTGGAAAGAGAATAAAATCACCAATAAGAAGGAAGTGGCCGAAGCAGACGAGGCGCATAAGAAAGAGGTGGCTGCCGCAGCGGAAAGCAAAGTAGCCGCCAGAAAGAAGATTTCAACCGTCAATAAGTTCAATAACTTTGAACAACGGACCTATAATTACGAGCAGATCGAAAAGCAGTTTGAAGAGCAGCTTTTGAACAGCGCGCGGAGAAAGGCTTAAGGCATGGCGCTCAATAATTCGCAATATGAGATGCTCCGACGCGAATATGACCGGATGCAGAGAGAAGACCGGGAAGAGGCCGCAGAACGGAAACGGGAAGTTTACGGAAAAGACAGCCGTCTTCAGCAGATCGATGAGCAGATGGCGTCCCTTGCGGTGGCGCAGGCGGAAAAGCTTCTTTCCGGAGAAGCGGATTCCGTGGCGGAGCTTCACACACAGCTGGAAGCGTTTCGTGAAGAGAAGAAAGGAATCATCAGATCCCTGGGATATGATGAGGATTTTTTTGTGCCTGCATATCATTGCGCGGATTGCAAAGATACCGGATATATCGGTGCCCAGAAGTGTCACTGCTTTGTGCAGCGGTCACTGGACCTGGTGTATGAGCAGTCCAACCTGCAGGGGGTTCTGACCGGGGCAGGCTTCGATCATTTTTCACTGGAGTACTACGCGCAAACGAAGAACAAAGGGGATATCTTAAGTCCCTATGAAGCGGCGGAGCTTGCGCTGGAAAAAAGCCGGCGATTTACGGAGGATTTCGGAAAAACCTTTCAGAATCTCTGTTTTTACGGAAATACGGGCGTCGGGAAAACCTTTCTTGGCAACTGCATCGCAAAAGAACTGCTGGCCCGGGGGTATTCCGTGGTTTACTTTACAGCGCCAAATCTTTTTGATATATTTGAAAAAGACGTATTTCAAAAGGATCCGGAGGCAAAATCGCTGCGGGGGAATATCTACGATGTGGATCTTTTGCTCATAGATGATCTCGGAACCGAAATCGGCGGATCATTTACGTCGTCACAGTTCTATCTGACCTTGAATGAAAGGATTCTTCGAAAGAAACCCGTTATCATCTCTACGAATCTGAAGATGTCGGAGATTACAGACCGTTATTCGGAAAGGACCTTTTCCAGAATTTCCAGTTACTATACCGTGATTCATCTTATGGGAGATGACATCCGGATGCAGAAGAAACTGAAAGCACAATAGGAGGATTCTACGCATGCCAGATGACAAGAGAAACCTTGAGACAATACCGGCCGGGAGTCTCGGACTGATCCCGCTGGAGAGCTGCAAAGAGATCGGAGAGAAAGTCAACAGCTATTTGATCCGGTGGAGAGTGGAACGGGAGCATGAGCATCAGAATGACATCGCTTTCCGCGGTTATGTCCGGGACAGCTACATCATGAAGGCGATGAACCCGCGGTTCGGCACAGGTGAAGCAAAGGGCGTGATCGAAGAGTCCGTGCGTGGCTGTGATCTTTATCTGCTGGTGGATGTGACAAACTACAGTTTAAAATACAAGGTTTCCGGCCATGAGAATCATATGTCGCCGGACGACCATTATCAGGATCTGAAGCGGATCATTGCGGCAGTGGAAGGCAAGGCCAGAAGGATCACAGTCATCATGCCGTTTCTTTATGAAAGCAGACAGCACAGAAGATCCGCGCGGGAGTCTCTGGATTGCGCGCTGGCGCTGCAGGAGATCGCTCATATGGGCGTTGACAATATCATCACCTTTGACGCCCATGATCCCAGAGTGCAGAATGCGATTCCGCTGAACGGATTTGAAACAGTGACCTCCGCTTACCAGTTCATCAAAGGGATCTGCAAACATGTAAAGGATCTGGTCTTTGACGCGGAGCACATGATGATCATTTCTCCGGACGAGGGCGGCACCAGCAGGGCAGTTTACCTGGCCAATGTGCTGGGCCTGGATATGGGAATGTTCTATAAGCGCCGTGACTACAGCAAGATCGTGGACGGACGCAATCCCATCGTCGCCCATGAGTTTCTGGGTTCTTCCGTGGAAGGAAAGGATGTTTTGATCGTGGACGATATGATCAGCTCCGGCGACAGCATGATCGATGTGGCGACAGAGCTGAAAAAGCGCAAAGCCAACAGAATCTTTGCGGTCGCAACCTTCGGACTGTTCACCAGCGGAATGGCGGCTTTTGACAAAGCGGTGGAGGAAGGCATCCTTTACAAGGTGGTGACCACCAATCTCACCTATCAGCCGGAGGAAATCAAACAGCGTCCCTATTTTATCAGCTGTGACATGAGTAAATACATTGCCTACATCATTGATACCTTAAACCATGATTCTTCCATCAGCGATCTTTTGAATCCTTATGACAGGATCAAACGGCTGGTGTCGCGTTATAAAAACGGAGAGTATTAATGTTCATTATTACGGGTCTCGGCAATCCGGGGCTGAAGTACAACAGAACCAGACATAATGTCGGCTTTGATGTGATTGATCTTCTGGCGGAGCAGCACGGCGTGACGATGAAGGATAACCGTGCAAAAGGGCTGGTCGGGAAATGCACGATCGGGAATGCCAAAGCGGTGCTGTTGAAGCCTATGACCTATATGAATGCCAGCGGCGCAGCGGTTCGCGCGGTACTGGATTTTTACAAAGCGGATCCGGCTGCGGATCTCATTGTGATCAGTGACGATGTGAGTCTTCCTGCCGGAATGCTGCGTATTCGGAAAAAAGGCAGCGCAGGCGGTCATAACGGATTGAAGGACATCATCGCGAAATGTCAGACAGAGGCGTTTACCAGAATCAGGATCGGGGTCGGAGAGAAGCCTGAGAACAAAGATATGGTAAAGCATGTGCTCGGAAGACCCAACCGCTGGGATCGGAAGCGTCTGGAGGGCGCTTATGAGAAAGTGATCGCGGCGCTGGAATTGATCGTTTCCGGTGAGACCGAAAAGGCGATGAATCTCTATAACGCAAAGATCGAAAAGTAACGGATATGAAAAGCTTAACGGAACCGTTGCGAGAACTGAATACCATAGAGGCATTAGAGCGCGATCTGGAAAGCAAAAAAGGCTTTCGAATGCTGTCCGGCTGCATTGACGCGGACAAAGCGCATCTGATCCACACGATAGGCGGCGAAAAGAAAAGCCGCCTTATTATTACATATCATGAGATCCGGGCCAGAGAGCTGTATGAGGATCTTCTTTTTTTTGCAAAAGAAACGGCGCTTTATCCCGCAAAAGACATCCTGTTCTACCAGGCGGATATCCACGGAAACGCGCTGACTGCGCAGAGAATCCGCGCCCTGAAGGAGCTTTGCGGGAATGAGCGCTCTGTTGTGGTGACCACCTTCGATGCCCTTATGAACCGGATTCCGCCGGCGCAGAATTTTCTGGCCGGAGTGACAAAGATCAGCACCGGAGACACGCTGGATCTTACCCTGTTTGCCGAAAAACTGATCCGCATGGGCTATCTCAGAAGTTATGAAGCGAATTCTCCCGGGGAATTCGCGGTCCGTGGCGGGATTCTGGACGTGTACCCCCTGACCGAGGATATGCCGGTCCGTATCGAGCTTTGGGGAGATGAAGTGGATTCTCTCCGTATCTATGATGCCCAGACCCAGCGCTCTCTGGAAAACATCGAAGAGGCGGTGATTTATCCGGCGACGGAGCTGGTGTTGACGGAGGAATTGAAAAAGAAGGGGACGGACCGGATCCGGAAGGAAATGCAGGAGGTATCTGATGCTTTCCGGAAACGGTTTGAGACAGAAGCCGCTGCCCGCGTGAGAAAGCACGGAGAGGCGGTACTGGAAGAGCTGGAGGAGCTTTCCGGGTCGAACCTGGATCTGTATCTGCCCTATTTTTTTGAAGAAACTTTTGCGTTAACAGATTATCTGGATCCTGAGAAAACGCTGATTTTTCTGGATGAGCCGGCCCGCGTCGTGGAAAAAGGGCGGATGACGGAGCTGGAGTTTCGGGAGAGCATGGAGCAGCGCCTGACTGCCGGGGATCTGCTGCCGGGACAGCTTTTTTCGCTCCGCAGCGTGGAGGAGACCATCGCCGATCTGTCGCGTTTTGCCTCAGTGATGCTGTCCGCGCTGGACCGGAATGTGGAGGAGATAGAGGCGGCGGGAAGCTACGAGGTCGCCGTGAAAAGCGTGAATCCTTATCGCAGCAGTTTTGACCTGTTGGTAAAGGATCTCAAGGCATACAAACAAAAGGGTTATCGCGTCGTGCTGCTGTCCGGTTCCAGGACCAGGGCGGGACATCTGGCAGAGGATCTAAGGAATGAGGGGCTGAACGCATTCTATACGGAAGATCAGGATCACCCGGTGAAGCCCGGAGAGACGGAACTTTTGTACGGAAAAGTCAAACGGGGCTATGAATACCCGGAGATCAAATTCGTGGTCATCACGGAAAGCGATATCTTTGGCACCGAGAAAAAAAGGAAGAAACATAAAAAGGTCTATGAAGGGGAGAAAATCGGCGCTTTTTCGGATTTGTCCGTCGGGGATGTGGTCGTCCATGAGGATTACGGCTTCGGCATCTATCGCGGCATTGAAAAAGTGGAGATTGAGAATACCGCGCGGGATTATATCAAGATCGAATACGCCGGCGGATCGAATCTCTATGTCCTGGCGACGAGGCTCGACAAGATCCAGAAATACACCGGCGCGGACGGGAAGACGCCGAAGCTCAATAAGCTCGGCGGACAGGAGTGGAAGCGCACCAGCGCAAAAGTAAGGAGCGCGGTCAAGGAGATTGCCCATGACCTGGTGGAATTATATGCGGTCCGCTCGAATGAGGAAGGTTATGTATACGGACCGGACACGATCTGGCAGCGTGAATTCGAGGAAATGTTTCCCTTTGAGGAAACGGAGGACCAGAAGAACGCCATCGCGGCAACCAAGCATGATATGGAGAGCAAAAAGATCATGGACCGGTTGATCTGCGGCGATGTGGGCTATGGAAAAACCGAGGTGGCGATCAGAGCGGCATTTAAGGCGGTCCAGGAAGGAAAACAGGTGGCCTATCTTTGTCCGACGACGATTCTGGCGCAGCAGCACTATAACACCTTTACCGAGCGGATGAAGGACTTTCCGGTCAGGATCGATCTGCTTTGCCGCTTCCGGACGCCGGCGGAGCAGAAAAAAACGATTGCGGATCTCCAGAAAGGGCAGGTGGATATTGTGATCGGAACCCACCGGCTGCTTTCCAAGGATGTGCATTACAAGGATCTGGGGCTGCTTGTGATCGACGAGGAGCAGCGCTTCGGCGTCAGCCATAAGGAAACCATCAAAAAAATGAAGAAAACCGTGGATGTCCTCACGCTGACGGCCACGCCGATCCCGCGCACCCTGCATATGAGCCTGATCGGAATCCGCGATATGAGCATCCTGGAGGAGCCGCCCCTTGACCGTGTGCCGATCCAGACCTATGTCATGGAATATAATGAGGAAATGGTGCGGGAAGCCATTATGCGTGAGCTTGCCCGCGGCGGACAGGTCTACTATGTCTATAACCGGGTGGATCGCATCATGGAACAGACCGCAAGGATCGCGGAGAAAGTCCCGGATGCTGTGGTGGAGTATGCCCACGGACAGATGAGGGAGCGCGATCTGGAAGAAATGATGTGCCGCTTTATCAACGGAGAGATCGATGTGCTTGTTTCCACAACCATCATCGAAACGGGGCTTGATATCGGAAATGTGAATACGATCATCATCCAGGATGCGGACCGGTACGGATTGGCACAGCTGTACCAGCTTCGTGGCAGGGTGGGCCGCTCCAACAGAACGGCCTATGCGTTCCTGATGTACAAGAAGGACAAGCTTTTAAAGGAGGTTGCGGAAAAACGGTTGTCTGCGATTCGGGAGTTTACGGATCTCGGCAGCGGCTTTCGGATCGCGATGCGGGATCTGGAGATCCGGGGAGCCGGAAACCTTCTGGGAGCGGAACAGTCCGGTCATATGAAGAGCGTCGGCTATGATCTTTACTGCAAGATGCTGAATGAGGCAGTGAAAGCGGAAAAGGGAATCGGCGAGGAAGAACGGTTTGACACAGCAATAGACCTTGTGACGGATGCCTTCATTCCGGCTGATTATATCCCGAATGAGTTTCAGAAAATGGATATTTACAAGCGCATCGCCGGGATCGAGACGGAGGAAGAAGCAGAGGAGATGGTGGAGGAACTGATCGACCGTTTTTCCGATCCGCCGGTAAGTGTGATGAATCTGATCCGGATTGCAAAGCTGAAAGCCAAGGCGCATCAGGTCTTTTTGACGGAGATCACGGAAAAGCAGGGCCGGATGGAGTTCGTCTTTTATGAACGGGCAGCAGTCAATCCGCTGAAGATCCCGGAATTCGTGGCGCGATATCAGGGTGCTCTCACCTTTCATGCGGAGAAGAAGGCGCCGTACTTTGTCTACGAGGCAAAAAACAACCGCGATGAAAAAAAGGATGTGCTGGAATTCTGCGAAGGTTTCCTGGATGAAATGGGCGATTACTTGCTGGATCAGGCTTGATAAGGTATAATACCACAGAAGTGTCATTGGACGGAGGAATCGTTTCTATGAGAAATAAAAGAGCCGCCATCTCGGCGGCTTTTCTCATCATCATAACGGGCATTCTGATCATCGGCGCGCTTTCCCAGCATCGATGCATCGGCCAGTCTTATCAGGAACTGTATGTAAACGGGCAATATGTCGGCGCGACAGCGGATCCTCTGGACCCCTCCCACGTATTTCTGGAGGCAAAAAAAGAGGTTTGCAGGCAGCATGAGGGGGAATACCTGTTGTGGGAGCCGGTATTGGAAAGCAAAGAGGGGCATGCCTTTTTGACGCCCCTTCTCTCCGGCGGAGAGTTGCGGGAGCGGCTCGTGGAAAAACTGGGGAGTGACTGTGCACTGGAAGGAGAACCGCTTTCCTACACAGTCAGTGTCGGCAATTATCGGGCGTCTTTCCGGACACAGGAAGAGGCGGTGGAGTTTTTGAACCGCGCAAAAAAGGAGGCGGATCCGGAAGGACTGTTCCGGACGGAGATCCTGCCAAATGCGGATCATGAAAGCAACTGCCTGTCGGCGGTTCTGATGTCGACCAAAGAAACGGAGGAGACCGAGGAAACGGCGGAAACGGAGGAGCCGAAAGAAACCGAAACGGAGGGAACATCCTTTGTGACGGCGGCCCGCTCCGGCGTAATTCCGGTTTTCCTAAATCCCCTGACCAGGCCGGAAACCGCGGATTATGTCAGCAGCGGCGCGTCGGGGCAGATCTTTGCATTGCTGACGGATGCCATCGCGCATCCGACCAAAAACAGATATGAGACAGGGCTTGTGGACGCGGATTTTCTGGTTCCGGTCTATCTGTACTCTGATTTTGTGCCGGCGGATCAGCTGGCTGATCTGGATACGGCCGTCGCGGAAGTGACCAAGGAAGAGGAGACCAACAAGCTCTATACGGTAAAGGGTGGAGATACCATGTCCGGGATTGCGGAGCGTTACGGGCTTTCTCTGGATTATCTGCTGAAGCTGAACGAGTTTACGGATCAGAACCAGACCATCCATATCGATCAGGAGCTGATCGTGGCCGTTCCGGAGCCGGAGCTGAAGCTGCGGACGACAGAGGGGATCCTTTATGAAGAGGATTTCACGGCGAATCCCATCATTATCCCGAATAATGACTGGTACAACACGAAGGAAGAACTGATTTCGGAGGGCACCACAGGGCATCGGGAGGTCAACGCCTTTATTACCTATGAAAACGGCGTGGAAAGCAACCGCTCCATCGCGCATACCACCGTCCTGAAGGAGTCGGTGCCGGAGGTCATCGAGCGGGGAACCATCGTTCCGCCGACCTACATCAAACCCATTCATGGCGGACGTTTTTCCTCCGGCTTCGGAAGGCGCTGGGGAAGAATGCATAAGGGCGTGGATTGGGCCTGCCCGACCGGAACCGTGGTGTTTGCTTCCAGTGATGGCGTGGTGGAATACGCCGGATGGGGCAACGGTTACGGAAATACGATCCTCCTAAGCCATCCGGACGGAAGAAAAACCCGTGTCGGCCACCTTTCCAAGATCCTGGTGCATGACGGACAGAGCGTGAAACAGGGCGAAACCATCGGCCTTTCCGGCAGCACGGGTCGTTCCACGGGACCGCATGTGCATTTCGAAATCTATATCAACGGCACACAGGTGAATCCGTTGGACTATATCAAGTAAGAATGATATGATAGGGAAAAGATCACTTGACAAAGGTCAGAAGACGCGATTATAATGTGATAACTTTGAAAAGAGCGAATATCACGGAGGACACGGCAGCAGGGATCTGACCGTAAGGGAATCATGGAACAGTATGTGATTAAAGGAAAACAACCGTTAAGGGGCGAAGTGGAGATCGGCGGTGCAAAAAATGCGGCGCTGGCGATTCTTGCCGCGGCGACCATGGCGGATGAAAGCGTTCTCATCGAGAACATTCCGAATGTGCAGGATGTCAATGTGCTTCTGGAAGCGATCAGGGAGATCGGCGCAGGGGCAGACAGACTGGATGATCATAGCGTCAGGATCAACGGCGCATCCATCACGGATTACCGGGTTGATCATGAATATATCAAGAAAATCCGTGCATCCTACTATTTACTGGGCGCGCTGCTCGGGAAATATAAAAAAGCAGAGGTTGCGCTTCCCGGAGGCTGCGCGATCGGTGCGCGTCCCATTGATCTTCATATCAAAGGTTTCCGCGCGCTGGGCGCGGATGTTGTGATCGAGCACGGTCTGATCAAGGCAAATGCGGAGAAGCTCACCGGCACCCATATTTATCTGGATAAGGTATCTGTCGGCGCCACGATCAATATCATGATGGCCGCCGTGATGGCAAGCGGCAAGACAATCATCGAGAATGCCGCGAAGGAGCCCCATGTCGTAGACGTGGCCAACTTCCTCGGCAGCATGGGCGCCAATATCCGCGGTGCCGGAACAGACGTTATCAGGATCGTCGGTGTGGAAAAGCTCCATGCATCAGAATATACCGTGATCCCGGATCAGATCGAGGCCGGGACGTTTATGTTCGCGGCTGCCGCGACAAACGGTGAAGTGACTGTGAAAAACGTGATCCCGAAGCATTTGGAGGCGACCAGCGCCAAGCTTCATGATGTGGGATGCACGATTCATGAATATGATGATGCGGTACGGGTCGTAGCAAGCGGGAAGCTGAAGCATACCCAGATCACGACGCTTCCTTATCCCGGGTTTCCTACGGATATGCAGCCACAGATGACGGTGCTCCTCGGGATGGCTGACGGGACCAGTACGGTGACGGAAAGCATTTTCGAGAACCGGTTCAAATATGTGGATGAATTGAACCGCATGGGCGCGGAGATCAAAGTGGAATCCAATATCGCGATTATCAGCGGTGTCGGCGGATATACAGGCGCCGTAGTAAGCGCACCGGATTTGCGCGCCGGCGCAGCGCTTGTGATTGCGGGACTTGCAGCGGAAGGGATTACCGTCGTGGATGATGTGCATTATATCGAGCGCGGTTACGAGCGGTTTGATGAGAAGCTCCGCGGACTCGGCGCAGTGATCGAAAAAGTCTCCACGGAGAAACAGATTCAGAAGTTCCGGTTGAAGGTTTCGTAAAGAAGAGATCAAAAACTCCCTCGAATGAGGGAGTATTTTTGTTGCTTTGTTCTACACTTTAAACCGGTATCCGACCCCCCAGAGGGTCTCAATAAACTGCGGATTGGATTTGTCCAGCTCGATCTTTTCCCGGATTTTCTTGATATGCACGGTGACAGTGGCGCTGTCGCCGATCGCATCCATTGCCCAGATTTCCTGAAACAGCTCCTCTTTTGTATAAACCCTGTTCGGATGCTCGGCCATAAACAAAAGGACATCAAACTCTTTGGTGGTCAGGTTTTTTTCTACCCCGTTCAAAAAGACACGCCGCGCGCGGCGGTCGATTTTTAGTCCCCGGATCTCCACGATGTCTCTCGGGTCGGTTTTGACCGCATTCGTCAGGGATTCATATCTGGCAAGGTGCGCCTTGACGCGGGCCACCAGTTCGCTCGGTGAAAAAGGCTTTGTAATGTAGTCATCCGCGCCGAGTCCTAATCCGTGGATCTTATCGATATCGTCCTTCTTTGCGGAAACGATAAGGATCGGCGTATTCTTGACTTCGCGGATCCGTTTGCAGATCTCGAATCCGTCGATCCCAGGCAGCA
Source organism: Lachnospiraceae bacterium (assembly GCA_017431515.1). Classification (GTDB taxonomy): domain Bacteria; phylum Bacillota; class Clostridia; order Lachnospirales; family Lachnospiraceae; genus RUG12461. Next base: position 3,851 of record JAFRKV010000045.1, on the reverse strand, counting down.
TCAGATCCAGGAGGAACAGGTCAAATTCCTCCGTCAGCGCGCGATGTAACCCTTTTTCGCCGTCTGTTTCAATTTCCACCTTAAATTCCGAGAGTTCCAGATAGTCTTTTTCCAGCTCCGCAATAGACGGTTCATCTTCCAGAATCAATATTTTTTGCATCGGTTATTTGTACTCCTTTGTTTTCACATCCTTGATCACAACCGGATCCGGCTCGATATAGCGACGGATCACAAAATACATGGTGGTTCCGAAGCCTTCCTTGCTGGATGCCCAGATCTTGCCTCCGTGATCCTCAATAATCTTCTTGGCAATGGAAAGACCGATCCCACTGCCGCCGGTTGCGGAGTTTCTGGATGCATCCGTGCGGTAAAAACGGTCAAACACGTAAGGAAGCTCGTGAACGGCGATCCCTTTTCCGTTATCTTCGATCTCCACCTGCACAAAGTCACCCACATCCTGCACGCGAAGATGGATCATACGCTCCGTTTTATCCATATATTTCACGGAATTGTTGATGATATTGTGGATCACCCGGGTGAGCTGCTCCGGATCGGCGATGAGATCCACGTCCGGCTCAACATTGCAGAAAAAATGGAAGCGGATATTCTTGTTCTCCAGATCCATCCCCACCTCTTCCGCGCAGTCATTGAAATAATCCACGGTATTCAGACGGGCAAAATGATAAGGAATCCGGTTCGTATCGATCTGGGAATAGATTGTAAGCTCGTTCAGGAGCGTGGTCATCTCCGTAGCCTTGCTGAGGATCGTGCGCACATACTTCTCCTGTTTCTCCGGTGTATCCGCAACACCGTCCAAAATTCCCTCCGCATACCCTTTGATGGAAGTGATCGGGGTTTTCAGGTCATGGGAAATGTTTCGTACAAGCTCCCGGTTCTCTGTCTCGGCATTCAGTTTTTCTTCGGAAGACTCCTTGAGACGCTTGCGCATCTCTTCAAAATCTCTGGACAGTTCTCCGATCTCATCTTCCGATTCCGCTTCCAGCACAAAGTCCAGATTTCCGTCTTTGATGCTTTTGGCAGCTTCCTGCAGTTTCCGGATCGGGCTGATCATGCTCCGGTATAGCCAGACACTCAGCATGACAGCAGTCAGAAGCAGGATGACGACGATACAGACCGCAAAGTCCGCCAGCATTTCTTTCCAGCCGGGAAAAGAACGCATCTCCGCCGTCAATGCAGTGATCCTTTCCGTTGCCTCAAGATCAGTCGTATTGATCAACAGGAGAATCATGCCGATGCTCATCACAGGGATGAGAATAATCATGATAAAAGAAATTGCCAGTTTACTTTTCAATTTCATAGAAAAAACACTCCGTATGATGATTGTATCACACGAAGTGCTTCGTTTGAACCATTTCCTGTTCAGATCAATGCCTGAATATAGAGGTCGCTTCTGGAAAGATCGATGCAGCTTCCGTCATTCAACTGTACCACGGGTTTGCTGAGTTTGTTGTCATTCAGCAGGATAATATTGGCGCTGCTGCCGTTGTTTAAAAGGACGCGGTTGTTTTGATAGGTCTTGGCGATCTGCTTTAAGAAGGTCAAAAGGAACTCTGTCTTATAGACACCAAGGCCGGTTTTTTCAAACTCTCCGATGACCTGGAACGGGGACAACGGTGCGCGGTAGGATCGTTTCGCCGTCATCGCCTCATAGACATCCGCAAGCGCTATCAGACAGGAGAAATCTTCGATCTCATCCTCCACAAGTCCCATGGGGTAACCGTTGCCGTCAAAACGCTCATGATGCTGGAGCGCGGCCTTCTTGATCCGTTTATCGATGTTCTGCTTTTTCAGGATATTATAGCTGTGCTGCGGATGATTCCGAACCATCTGGAATTCTTCGTCCGTAAGCTTTTCTTTTTTGGTCAGAACCTCTGCCGGTACCCGGAGTTTTCCGATGTCATGGTAGACTCCGGCAAGCGTCGCGACATCAATATCTTCCGGTGAAAATTTTAACCAGATTGCGATCTGTCTTGCGATCAATGCCACATTCAGGGAATGCGCATAAATCTGGTCATCATTCTGGCGCATGTTATGCACCATATCAAAAAGCTGGATGGAAGTGGGGCAAAGCTGAAACAGCTCCTTTACCTCCGTGCTTGCTTTTTGTACATCAATGGGAGCCCCCTCTTTGTCGATCTTGGGGAAGCTTGTATTCATATCCGCAAGTACCAGCGCAAACTTCGTCTCAAAGTTGTGGAAGGTCGAGGAATGGGTCACCTTTTGGGAATAGTTTGTATTGGTCGGTGCAACCACATGATCCGTCGCGCGGATGATCTTGGTCTCGTGCTTGATCTCGGTATTCTTAAAGACTGCCTTTTCCGGCATAGGAGCAACCGTCAGTTTTGTCTTTTCCGATTCCTCCGGTTTCCTCGGCTTTTCCTGCTTTTCTTCTGCCGGAGCCGGCGCTTCGGTAACGATGGTCTCGGAATGCTTCGACTGCTCTTCCGGGATGATGACCATGCAGGATTCTACTTTATAATATTGAAGTCTGGAAATCAGAAACTTGGAAATGCGGGTGCCGGGAAGGAGGATTTCCTGCCCTGTCGGCGATTTTACGATGTCCGTAGTGACCATGCCGGGTTTCAAGTCTTCAGTTTTGCAGGAAAAGGGCTTCGGGTCCACGGGATACCTCACAAGGTTTTTACTGCACTCAACTATAGAAAATTATAGAAAACCCATACACAAAAGTCAATCTGTAGTATTGACTTTTGCATAGGCGTGGTGTAACGTATCAACCGTAGCAACTGAGATACAATTCCATATTGGCTTTCTCTTATTCAGAGTGATGGAGACACATAGGGTCTGTGAAGTCACGGCAACCCCTTGGGAACAAATCAAGTTCCAACGGGAAGGTGCCAACCTGAGCGAGTTGATCGAACAATAAGAGGACTTGATTATCTTAGATCACCGTCCGCTTATGCGGACATTTTTATTTCCATATCATATAGGAGGGAAACATGGAAAAAAGATTATTTACTTCCGAGTCTGTTACCGAAGGGCATCCGGACAAGGTCTGCGATGCGGTATCCGACGCCATTCTGGATGCCTGCATGGCGCAGGATCCGATGAGCCGCGTTGCTTGTGAGACCGCAACCTGCACGGGTTTTGTGCTGGTTACCGGTGAGATTACCACCAAGGCAAAACTGGACATCCCGTCCATCGTGCGTGAGACCGTGAATGAGATCGGTTACAACGATGCAAAGACTGGTTTTGACGGCAACACCTGCGCAGTCATGGTCGCACTTGACCAGCAGTCCGCAGACATCGCAATGGGTGTGGACAAGGCACTGGAAGCAAAAGAGGGAAGCCTGAAGGACGATCTGGACACCGGTGCCGGCGACCAGGGTATGATGTTTGGTTATGCCACCAATGAGACCCCGGAATTCATGCCTTACCCCATCGACCTTGCGCACAAGCTGGCTCTTCAGCTCACCAAGGTTCGTAAGGACGGCACGCTTTCCTATCTTCGTCCCGACGGCAAGAGCCAGGTTTCCGTGGAGTATGACGAGAACGGCAAGCCGGTGAGACTGGAAGCAGTCGTGCTTTCCACCCAGCATGATGATGATGTGACCCAGGAGCAGATCCATGAGGACATCAAGAAATATGTCTTTGATCCGGTGCTTCCGAAAGAGCTGATCGATGACAAGACCCGCTTCTACATCAATCCTACCGGACGTTTCGTCATCGGCGGACCGCAGGGCGATGCGGGTCTGACGGGAAGAAAGATCATCGTCGATACCTACGGCGGCTCCGCCGCGCACGGCGGCGGTGCCTTCTCCGGCAAGGACTGCACGAAGGTGGACCGCTCCGCCGCCTATGCGGCGCGCTAT
>JAFRKV010000044.1 GCA_017431515.1 Lachnospiraceae bacterium | reverse complement strand
CGGATCGCGGTCTGGTGATTATGGCTGTAAGGCATTAATAAACCGTCCGCTCCATCAAATCTTCCATCCTGCAATACAGAGCCTTGCTAAGACATAAGAGTGTTTCGGCCGAGGTTTTGTTGATATCTCGTTGCCGCTGTTCGAATAGTTGAATCTGACGCAGTGGGACACCGGATTCAGTGGATAGCCTTGATTGCGAAAGACCACAGGTCTCGCGGCGGATCCTGAGCCTGGTTCCGGGATATGCTTTTTTCATTTTATCCTGGATGCTGCGCGTAAACTGCATGATATCCATTTCATGAAACGTAGGATACATTGCTATGATTTTACTAAGAGGAACAGCGTCCAAAATCTCTGAAAATGAACAGTTGCTATACCATTGATAAAAGGCAAGCGCCCATCCGGACCAAAATTCCGGGCTTTTCTCTATATACATGGCATCTTCTGTGTCTGTAAAGGGTGTATGAGTTTCAATAAGAACTTTTCTTGCAAGCTCACATCCGTTCATGCCGGCCACATATCGTGGATTTCCTATGGCAAACTGCTTTGATGAATCGGAAACAGCAAACGTCCTGCCAAAAACATCCGGCTCAAGATCAAGGCTTATGACAGCAAAATCCACAGCGTCACCTAATATTCGCTGTGCATCGGAAAGATATTCTTCAGAGTAGGCGTGGATCTCCATTTTTCATCTCCTCCCTCATGATATCGAGCATGAATAATTCATTGATTCCGTCGGAACGTGTTTTTGTTTTTCGATATTCACGTCTCGCGTTTCTGTCTCGCAAGGATTTCTTTTCATACCAGATTTTGGCATCGGCAGGCTCGGCACCTGTAAATCGTATATGTTGAAATGCTTTTTCGCTTTTAAGAACGATCTGCTCTCCGAGCTTTCCTAAGTGCATGGCTTCTGACAATTTTGAAAATGAAATGGTTCCGGCGACGAAATCCTGCGCGAATGTAAAATACGAATCGTCCGCTCTGTATCCGATTATGATGTCGTAAGGTGATACATCTAAAAGGAAGTTGTCGCGCAGATAGTTTTTGGCAGTTTCGGAAACACTGCCGTTTTGCCAATATGTGCGGTTTTTTGTGAGGATTGCAAGCCAGTTCAGGATGCTGTATTCCGGAGAGTTTAAACGCAGAATACGAAGATCGTTCGTGTTGAGCTCGTATTCATTGGCAAAGCCGTCTTTTCCGTCACCGCAAGCCCATTCTTTTGCCAGATCAATGCTTTCTGTTGTGAAAAAGCCATAACCATAATCGTTTGTGTGCTTGCTTCCATGAAACACAGGCTTTTCTATGATATGGTCTGAACCGTGATAAACAATCATTGTCTCTTGCTCCTTTCAATGACATTATATCGCTACAGCGATATGTTTTCAAGAAGTTCTTTTGAAATGATTTTGACATCCCGGGTACAGACAGGACATTTATGTGACTTTGATCTTTGAATCACTGTTTAGGAACCTGTCATGCACTGCCTTTTTAAACGAAGAGGAAAAAGGATTTGCCGAAAGGGCAGAAAGCTGTCGCCGAAAGAATTGAAGAGAGGACTAATGGGAATGGGATATCCGGAATCATCAACCAGATCAATGGTTCATGAGATCAAGGCAGCCCGGCAGGGCGTACTGTTTTATGACGAGGAAGAGGATGATTATTGATGAAGAGTATGGCTGAACAGAATGATATAAAATCTATGCTGCCGGAAAGGACTCCGGTATGGAAAAGATATACGCTTACCATAACAGAGGCGGCGGAATACTATCATAGAAAAAGCTACCACTTTGTAAGGAATATCAGGGTGTGGGTAGTCCATTGACGCCGATCTCTCGCACGCGCATAATAATTCTCATAACTCCTAAGTCTTGTACCACAAAGGGAAAGAACATGAGCAGAAAGAATTTCCTTCACAGCGCATCCAAAAAGTGTCTCATCGCCATTATGTCAGCTGCCATGATGATGTCATCCGCTGCAGCGGCGCTTGCTGATCCAATCACCGTATGTGCCGAGCAATTGGCCGATAACCCGAGCGGCAGCACGGTTTCTATCGGTGCCGGGGATACGATGGAAAACAATTGGGGGACGATCGAGAATAACGCCGGAACTCTGTCAAACAACATGGGAACTGTACAAAGCAACACCGGCACTGTGCCAGATAACTACGGCAACGTAACGAATACGTCTGACGGATCATCAACCGGTCAGGTAGTTGAAAATCATACGGGCGGAACTGTTACCGACGGCAACGTCGGTGACAACTACGGCACAGTAAATGCAGATAGCAGTGGAAACATCTCTGTTACCAACAACTACCCCAGCGGAACCGTCACCGGGAATGACGGTGGCACCGGCAGCAGCATTACCAACAACTACGGAAAATGAAGACATAAGAAATATCATGATAAACTCCGGCGCCGATGCTTTTATCAACAGCAATACATATGAAATGCAGAACAATTGAATAAATTATGTCAGCCATGAGATTGCATTTGCTATCGCTTCTGCTGATAAAAATGGTGCCGTCATTATTAACCGAGATAACGATATTAATTTCACAGCTGAAATGATAAATGCATTTGTAAACTCAAATGGAGAATGCATGTATCCTATGATTTTCAGTTTCATATACAATGGACACGTTATGCTGTTGTATATTCCTAAAGGAAGCAAACTTACTGTTTCTTTGTCGGAATTATTTGCAAAATCTAAAACACAGAGTTTTTTGTATATAAAAGAATTTTTTACAGGTGCTGTTTTAGAAGATCTTACAGATGTAACCCAAAAGTCGAACAATGGTCGCGATCACAGATTATGGTATGTATCATCAGAAGGGGCCCTTGAGAGTCGTCCAGAGAAGTATTCCGAAACTGGGCTATCGGAGCCATCATTTCAAAGACACTGACATGATAATCCTCAGGCAAGGAGCGCCGGGATCGCCGGTGCTCTTTTTCTGTAATGCCGCGCTCTGCAATCTGACCATTCGCTGTTTTACCAAGGAGAAGATTAAAATAGCCGGGGAGTACTCCCCGGCTTATTATGTGATGCGTGACATCAAATCGGGACATCACGCGGATCGAGGTTAGGCACGGTATCCCGTGCGATTGAGGTAGCTATCATAAAGCAACACCTCCTTTCCTCACGAAAGATTATAACAGACTGTTCCTCCTTCATGCTATACTGTTGTTATGAAAAAAACTGATAAAGCTGATGCCATGGGATACTTGATTTCAGAAACCACAAGGATGCTTACTGCCGTCTTGATGCAGAAAATAAGATTACAGACAAACAGAGGGCATATTACGAGCCGAAATTAAAAGACCTAACGAAACGCTTAGAGGGCTTTACCCATAGGGAACAGAAGGCCTTCTGGTATGTCAAGGATGAATGCAAGAAAGCAATAGAATAAGCCTATGAGCGAAATGTAGAGACTGTTCTTGAACATTCAAAGAAGGCAGACTATCTGTTAGACAAGTGTCACGAATGAGCCAGCGTAAGAGCATACGGAGATGAGGATTATGCCATCATCGTCTGTCAAGGGAACTATGATATCCCAAGAAAGGGCACGGACAAGGCGGAACTATTGGAAATACTGCTCTATTTGTCTGCGAGTTGCTTTTCCAGTTCGGCGATGCGCGCCAAGGCAGCGTCCAGCTTGGCGGTAGCGTTATCGCGTTCCTTTTCTGCTTTAGCCCGTTCTTTTTCTGCTTGGCCCGCTCCATTTCTGCATCATCGCGTTCTTTTATCGCTTTATTATAGAGAGTTTGTGCATCAATCTGTCGGCGATGGCAGTCCTCGCGTGCTTCTAGAAGCTGGCGCATATGCTCGTCAGCAGATATTTTCAAGATGGTTTCCCCGTCTTCTGCCCAAATGGAATCAGATTCAGAAAGCATTTTGAGCACCTCCCAGGTTGTTGCTTTGAAGAGGCGAGCCCATTGGTCGATCTTATGGCGTCGATCCTCTTCGGTTGGGAGATCTATGTGCTTTAAGTCTGCCACAGAGATGCGCATTTTTCGTCAACTTCATATCGCCACAAACGCAACAGAATTTTATCGTTTTTTATGTTATAATTCAAGAAATACCCTGCATCATTGAAGAATGAGCATTATTTTCATATAATAATATATATTTTTGATTGGTGGATCATCATATCAGCCAAGGAGGAAATAAGAGAATGAAAAAACTGATCGTCGCATTATTAATGATATGTACTGTTTTATCTATGACTGCCTGCAACAGCCAAATAACTCCGGAAAAACCCGAAGGTTTTGTTCCGTCTCTCGATACAGATACAGATTGTAATATCACCGTGGTCGGAAGCTATGATAATTTCGAAGCTTTGGAAGCGGAGTTTGACAAATTCAACGAGTTCTACCCGAATGTTCAGCTTAGTTACGTGAAGCTTGATGACTATAACAATGTATTGGGAACAGTTTTGGACGGTGATGACAAACCCAACATTTTCTTTTCTCATGCATCAATGATCGGTAACGAGAAAAACGATCCGATATTTGCTCATACGGAAGATTTATCAGACTCGGCACTGGGCTTGGATCTTAATTGCATTCGCCCCGGTCTTATCAACCATGATAAAGAAGGCCATATTATGATGTTGCCGGTTTTCTCCAGAAGTTATGGTATGCTTGTGAATGAAGATCTGTTTAAAAAGGAAGGAGTGAAAATTCCTACTACATGGACAGAACTTATAAATGTGTGTGAAGAGCTCAAAAATAAAGGGTACGTAAGCCCTATGATGGGATACAGCCTCGATTCATCCAGCTGCTTTATGTACACGCTGGCATATCCTCAGTTTATAGCCACGCTTTCAGAAAATCCTGAAGCTCTTACGCTCGCCAATGATCTTGATCCCGCTGCCGGAGAATATATGCGTCCGGCACTGGACACAGTGGAGCAGATGGTCCAAAACGGATATATAGATCTAGCTGAATGCGATAAGATCGAGGACAATTATACAGAAGTGATCCTTCGCTTTTTTGAAGGCGATGTGCCGATGATGATATGTTCCGGTGATACAGTATCCGGCACAAGAAAAAGAGAAGGCCAATCCGAGGCATTTACCAAAGCTCCTTTTGAGTATACTTTTACACCGATACCTTTGACAGATGAAGGCGGATATTTTATAGACAGTCCTTCCATAGAGTTTTCCGTCAACAAAGACTGCGATGATCTTGATATGACAAACGAATTCATGCGATTTTTGATCAGTAATAAAGAACTCAACGATATGGCTTCGGTTAAGCGTCTGATAACTCCCACTACCGATCTGTCTTTTGATTCGGTTTATGCCCCCTTCAGTCAGGTGCCCTCAGACCGTATAATATCTCCGGAGGTACTCGGTATTACAGATCCACTCACAGTACAGATCAAAAATGCGGCATTTAGGGTTGGGAAAGGTGATCTTACCGTGGATGATGCCGTCACAATGTACGGAACTTTTGAGTAAGGAAACTCGGGGGGAGTCGTGTGAAGAAAGCATTTGTCATTATTCCCAATCTTATCATAATTGGATTCATATTGTTCTTTACCGTTCGATATGCGAATTACAAAGTGGAAGAGAACAATCAAAACATTATAGATGCATATGAAAAGACGACCGTTACGGTAAGTCAGATCATTACGAACTATCTTGAAGATGAGCAGCATTTGTGCGATATCTGGTCGAATTATATCAACCGGTCCGCTGATGCGGGCGCACCGATAACGGCAGAGGAGGCCATCTCTTTTATCAGGAAAGCCAAGATATCACCCGAGATATCGGGCCATCTGATTTTCATGGATGATCCGAGTCTTTCAGGTATCTCAACTACTGCAAATGCTAATTCCCCCGATGACTACTCTGTTTCTTACAAGAATATCTCTATCTTTGACAATCTCAGCAGTGTGAGCAATGTTGACGGAGTGGTCAATCTGACAAGAGCTTACACAAATCCCCTGAATGGAATACAGTCGATCGCTTTCATGAACTATGTTAAGGTACTCGACCCCGATACAGGCAACTTAAAGACCGGTCTTTTGATGAGAGTTGTTCCTACCAGCCTCCTCGAGGCAAAGTTGGTATTCTTAAAGGGTGAATATGAAAGTATTGAGGTAAGCCTTGTTGACAAAAACGGTGACTATGTCATACACGGCAAATCCTTAAAAAACAGTAATTTCTTTGAGTATTACAAATCTTACAACAATGTTTCCATCGAAGAATATGAGCGTGTTAAGCGCGAGATAACCGGCAATGTAGGCTCAATGACGATCAAGAATTCTAAAGGCGCAGATTGCATGATATCATATACGCCTCTTGAGTCTTTGAAATCCTGGTATCTCATATCATACATTCCCAAAAACGACCTCGTTGAAAACCGTGCAGTTGACTGGCATTATCTTGGTGTGGTTTCTGTTGGACTGATCGCTTTGCTGATCTTCAACTTCATCGTTCTTATGACATACAACCGCAGACTCTCAGAAGCGGTGGAGCAGGCTAATCAGGCAAATGATGCCAAGTCATATTTTCTTTCAACCATGTCACATGATATCAGAACTCCCATGAACGCCATTTTGGGACTCAATGAAATGGTACTTCGCGACAGTCATGATGAAACGGTCATCGGTTATTCTGAGAATATCAGAACGGCAGGAAACACACTCCTTGGTCTGATAAACGATATTCTGGACTTTTCCAAGATCGAAGCCGGTAAAATGGAGATCGTAAATGTAGATTACAGTTTAGTATCTTCGCTAAACGATCTCGTAAATATGGTACAAAACAAAGCGACAGACAAAGGGCTTTCTTTCGATCTGGACATTGATAAAGATATTCCTTCAGTCCTTCACGGCGACGAGATAAGGATAAAGCAGGTTATCACCAATATCCTTTCCAATGCCGTCAAATACACAAAAGAAGGCAGCATTACGCTCTCCGCGGGATATGCCAGGATTCCTGAAAAACCCGATTCTATCATTTTAAAGATAAAAGTTGCCGATACCGGTATAGGCATTAAGCCCGAGGATATGGATCGTCTGTTCAAAGCCTTCGAACGTATTGAGGAAAAAAGAAACCGTAACATCGAAGGTACGGGGCTTGGCATGACGATAGCACAAAGCTTTCTCACTATGATGGGCAGTTACCTTCAGGTCGAGAGCGTCTATGGAGAGGGGTCGGTATTTTCATTTGATCTTGAACAAAAAGTTGTTAAATGGGACCCTATAGGCAATTACGAGGAGGCTTACAAGCGAACTCTCAGTGAGAAGCACCATTACCGTGCAAAGTTTACTGCACCGCTTGCCAAAGTTCTGGTTGTTGATGATACTCCGGTCAACCTTACTGTTTTTTCAGGTCTTTTGAGCCGGACCAAGATCCAGATAGATACTGCCGAAAGCGGAGACGAAGCTATAGCTAAATACAAGAACAAGCAATTCGATGTGATCTTCCTAGACCATATGATGCCGATCAAGGACGGTATTGAAACACTCGCAGAAATGAAAGGGATAAGTGAAACACCGAATGGTAAAACTCCGATCATATGTCTTACGGCCAATGCTATATCAGGTATGCGTGAGATGTATATAAATGCCGGATTCGAAGACTATATCACTAAGCCGATCGATCCCGACAGACTTGAGATGCTGCTGTTACAGTATCTTCCGAAAGATAAGATCGCACCCGCATCGGATGATGATTATGATGAAGACTACGTACTTCCCGACTTCCTCTATGAGATCGATGCTATCGATGCAAACGCCGGTATGACACATTGCGGTAACGGCGACTCGTACTTGGCTACCCTGAAAATGTATTTCGATACTGCAGAAAAAAATGCTGACGACATCGAAAAGCTTTGGGCTGTGCGAGATGTCAGGAATACCACGATCAAGGTTCATGCTCTTAAGAGTACGTCACGTGTTATAGGTGCCTTTGAACTTGGAGAATTTGCGGCAAGACTTGAAAAGGCAGGCGATCAAGGCGATATAGATATGCTTGATAAGGAACTCCCAAAACTTATTTCCGACTACAGGAAACTTGCCCAAGATCTAAAACCTTTAAATGAAACGGATGGCTCAATTGAAGATGACAAACGACCGCTCATTACAAATGAGGAGCTCAGCGAAGCATATAAGGCTATTTCCGAGTTCTACGCAAGCTTTGATCTTGACAGCGTGGCGGACGTTGCTTCATCTCTTCAAAAGTATCGAATTCCTGAAGATGAGGTATCACGGGTTGACGCGATAATAAAAGCAGTAGATAATTATGATTATGAAATGATACCGGGAATAATATCCGGAGAAGCAGGTTAGAGATGACGACTGAAAAAATACTGATCATATGCCAAGGATCCGGCTTTATAGTTGAAGCGCTCGACAATAATCTCAAAAAAGCGGGATTTACAACCGAATTTGCTGAACCTGCAATGAAAAACATAGAAGCAGGAAGAACTGATTGTGACATAATCCTTTTGTTGGCGGATGATTACGTGTACAATTCTGCGGAAGCACTTGTCTATGTCAAAGATATCATCACCGACGATGATATTCCGCTTTGCATAATAGGTTATGATCAGGAAATCGTGGAGATCCAAAAGTATATCCCTGAAGACCGCATACATCGAGTATTTAAGCGTCCTTTTGATGCAAAAAACATTGCTGATGAGCTGCTGGCGATTGCCAAAGTTGCTTCGGAAAAAAGACTTGGTAAACGCATACTTTTGGTGGATGACGATCCGACTTTCCTTAAGATGCTTCAAAGTTGGCTTTCAGATAAATACCGCATTACCGCTGTTAAATCGGGTATGCAGGCCATTACTTATATTGCCAATCATAAACCCGATCTTATTTTGCTTGATTATGATATGCCTATAACTCCGGGGTCTCAGGTCATGGAGATGATACGCAGTGAGTTTGATTCTTCGGAAATCCCTATCATCTTTTTAACAGGTAAATCCGATCGTGAAAGTATCATGCGTGTTGTAAATCTTAAACCCCAGGGATATCTTTTAAAATCGATGAGCAGCGACGATATAGTAGCCGCGATCGATAATTTTTTCATTAGTAATAAGTGGGATTTATACTGAATCAGAGGATAGATATGAACGAAAGAGTAGTTGTTGTCGATGATGACGTGATCATACTTAAACAAGCAAATATGATACTCACGGAAGCCGGATTTAAGGTTACTTGTTTAAAGAACGGCATGCTACTGATGGACTATATCAAAATGAACTCGGTAGATATTCTTTTGCTCGATATCAGAATGCCGGAAATGGATGGATTTGAGACTATCCTGGCTTTGAGAGAATGGGAAAAAGATAATCAGCATGATGCTGTTCCTGTTATCTTCCTTACTGCCAATGAAGATGCAGACTCAGAAGCAAAGGGACTTTCTCTCGGTGCAATGGATTTTATAAGAAAGCCGTTTTCATCGGAAGCATTAAAAATAAGAGTCAGAAATTTTCTTGATCTGATAATGCTTCAGAAAGATCTCCATCGTGAAGTTCAAAAAAAGACAGCGGAACTTGAGAGTCTTTCTTTGCATGTGGTCCATACTCTTGCAAAAACGATAGATGCCAAAGACGCATATACGAATGGTCATTCGGAAAGGGTAGCTGAATACTCTAAGGAGATCGCACGAAGATACGGATACGATGAAGACAGACAGGAAGAGATCTATATGATGGGTCTGTTACATGATGTCGGTAAGATCGGTGTTCCTGATACAGTCATCAATAAGCCCGGAAGACTTACAGATGAAGAATTTGATCTGATAAAGAAGCACCCGATGAAGGGCGCTGAGATTCTTGCGACCGTGAGCGAGATGCCAAAGCTTGTGACCGGAGCGAGATGGCATCATGAACGATTTGACGGCCGTGGATATCCTGATGGGTTAAAAGGTGAGGACATCCCTGAAGAGGCCAGAATAATCGCTGTTGCAGATGCTTATGACGCAATGACCAGCCACAGGAGTTACAGGGATATAATTCCTCAAGATCACGTAAAGAGTGAGCTCGAAAAAGGAAAGGGATCTCAGTTTGACGAGAGATTTGCACAGATCATGCTTGAGATGATCGCAGAGGATACAGAGTATACCATGCATGAGTGACACTTCATAAACAGAATATTTGGATACAACAAAGGGACCGGAAAACCGGTCCCTTTTCGCAGGGCTACAGACATATGTATTTTTCCGCAAGAGAACGATCTGGTTCCCCATTCTGCTCATATATTCTTCCATTCGCCTCAATAAGACCCTTTGCAGTAATCTGCTTCGGTTCGTATATAATCCGAAAAGAAGGGGAACAGATCAAGAGCTTCATGATCATTCATTTCCTGGGCAAGGCTTCCGAATTTCTTGACAGAGAATCTTACGATGCGTTTAACGAGATGAATCAACTCATCTATGGCACGGCGGGCAGTGATAGTGATGAGAGGGCGGCTCTGGCACTGGTAAAACAATATCTGGCTGCATCCATGGACAGGCTTTACCTTGAAAAATATGATGCTTCGGAGAAGAAAAAGAGGATCACGAAGCTGTGTGAAAAAGTGATCGACGTGTATCGTGAGATGCTTTCCGAGGAAGAGTGGCTGTCGGATGAAACCAAAGAAAAGGCCATAGAAAAACTGGATGCCATGACGATCCGGGCGGTATATCCTGAAAAATGGACAGATGACAGCGCAATGGATCTGAAGGGGCTGTCATGCTATGAATGTATGATCGAAATAGAGAGATTTATCAGAGATCTGGACAGCAGTCATATCAACGGAACCGTGGATCGTGAGATCTGGGACACGCAATATGATATCCTGGATATCAATGCATTTTATGACCGGACGGGAAATTCCATCGATATTCTCCTTGTCTTATTTGAGAACGAATGTCACGCTCCAGCAGTTTGATGAGTTCTATGAGACCTATGGAGTCGTGGAAGGCGACACGATGTACCTTGCGAAGGAAGATCGGATCTCTGTCTGGTGAGGAAGACTCATCCCATACATTCGCATAAAACTTTAAGCACATCGCTCGGAGTGGGATTAGGATTTCTGTGATTTCGCCTCGTCGATTGATTTCATTAATTATAGCATAGGTTTGTGTTTTTACAAACATTAAGTCTTACCCACGGCATCAAAAAGACCTCTTGCCATACACATCTCGATAATCGTATAATCCTTATAAATGAAAGAAATCACATATGACGAACGCCGGGAATTACCCACCATAAAACGCGCCGAAGAGAGCATACAGAAAAAGTTCCATAAGCAGCTGTTTTCACCATTCGCAAAGGCCTGTAAGACATATCAGCTGATTGAAGACGGGGATCACATTGCCGTATGTATGTCCGGTGGCAAGGATTCCATGCTTATGGCGAAACTGTTTCAGGAGATCAGGCGCCACAGACAGAAAGAGTTTGATCTGACTTTTCTTGTGATGGATCCCGGTTACAACAGGGAAAACAGAGCACTGATCGAAAGTAACGCGAAAGCACTCGGGATTCCGATCACCATTTTTGAGAGCACCATATTTGATGCCGTTGATGTGATAGAGAAAAACCCTTGTTATCTGTGCGCCAGAATGAGACGCGGGTATTTATACAGTAAAGCGAAAGAACTTGGGTGCAACAAGATCGCACTCGGACATCATTATGATGATGTGATCGAGACAATTCTGATGGGAATGATCCACGGCGCACAGATTCAGACGATGATGCCGAAACTGCACAGTACAAACTTCGAGGGCATGGAACTTATCAGACCCCTCTACCTTGTCAGAGAAGCAGATATCTGCGCATGGAGAGATTACAATGGGCTGCGTTTTCTGCAGTGCGCCTGCCATTTCACCGAAACATGCAGCACCTGCAATGAGGATGGTACCACGTCAAGTAAAAGGCTTGAAACAAAAAAACTGATCGCGGAACTAAAGAAGACGAACCCGTATATCGAGTCCAATATTTTCAGAAGCGTGGAGAATGTCAATCTCGATACCATCATTGAGTATAAAAAGGATGGCGTAAGGCATCACTTCCTGGATGAATATTGATTTTGCAGTTAATGGCGACCCCACGATTTTTCGCTTCTTTTGTGTAAATACTCTATGATATCCGGGCTGATAGGACGGTCATCCGCGAGCAGAACACCATCGAGCATCCTGCCGCCGGCCGCAGCATCATTCATGACACTTTCCATGCCCGCAGGAATGTCCTTCGCTATGTTCATGATCGTGATGATCACAATTTGCCTCCACAGATCAGAGCATCCACATCTGCGATGTTCAGGATGCCTGCAAGGGCTCCACAGGCCTCCCCGTTTGTGTCCAGGATCTGCGAATTGATGATCTTCCCATCCTCGATATCGTAGACCTTAAACTGCTCTGTCCTGCCGAAATGTCCGAATACATTTCCGTTCTCATAAGTTACCGCTACTCTCATTGTTTTCTTTCCTTTGCTTTTGATATTTTGCAGGTGATACTCTCTCAGATGACTGCCGCAAATACACCATCCAGGGATGCAAGAAACGTTTTTTGAACAACGTCAGCCGGGATAACTTCTCCTGTTTTCTCAATAACAACAGTATAGCACAAATGGAATCATATCTGTTATAAGTCTTCAAGTGAAGCCGGAAATCAACTGGAGAGAATCTCAACTGGGAAATAGTCGAACAATTGTCCACGACAATCCGGGTGCGTAAGATGAAAAAGTGATTGACACGAAACGCCAATATGTGGTATTTTTTTCTAAACCGTTGAGGAAGAGTGAGTAGGCGTTGCCTCCTTATGATGAGAGAGCTGCAGATGGTGAGATTGCAGCGATAAGCGCAGGGCTGAATGGACTTCTGAGGGCGCGGTCAAAGGAGTGGTCTCCGAGTATTCCGCGACGTTGCAGGCAGACGTGAATTGCCGGGGATATGCAGGTATCCCGCTAAGGGCACGGGTCATACCGTGAAACAAGGTGGCACCGCGGATCACTTTTTGAAATGAGCAGATTCGTCCTTGACAAAAACGAAATGTTTTGTCGAGGGCGTTTTTCTTTTATGGAGGGAAAAAACATGCAAGTGTACCCGGAATTATCAGAAGTGCAAAAGATTGCTGCCGGCGGGGCGTATGATGTGGTGCCGGTAAGCGCGGAAATCCTCTCGGATTTCACGACCCCGATCGAGACGGTGCGGATCCTGAAGGCGGTCTCCAAGCATTGTTTTCTGCTGGAGTCTGCGCAGGCGGACGAGACGAGAGGACGTTACACGTTTCTCGGATATGAGCCGAAGGAGACGATCACATGCCTCTCAGGCAAGCTTGCCGGATCGCAGGGGGAGAAGGAGACCGAAAATCCGTCCGCGGAAGTGCGGAAGCTCCTTTCCGGCTGGCGCAGCCCGCGGTTTTCAAATCTCCCGCCCTTTACCGGCGGACTGGTCGGATACTTTTCCTACGATTATCTCGGCTACAGCGAGCCGAAGGCCCGGATTCCCGTGGAGGATACCGAGCGTTTTCAGGACATGGATCTGATGCTCTTTGACCGCGTGATCGCCTTTGACCATATCCGGCAGAAGATCATCCTGATCGTGAATATGCGGCTTGACAACGTGGAGCGGCAGTACCAAAAAGCTGTGGTGGAGCTTCAAGCCATGGCAGATCTCCTGCATCACGGCAAGAAATATGAGGAGCCGGAAAGCCGCCTCCTTTCCGAAGTGAAACCGCTTTTTGAAAAGGATCGGTTTTGCGATATGGTGGAAAAAGCGAAGGAGGCCATCCGGGAAGGCGAGATCTTCCAGATCGTGCTGTCCAACCGCCTGTCCGCGCAGTTTGAGGGGAGCCTCTTTGACACTTACCGGATGCTGCGCACCATCAACCCGTCTCCGTACATGTTTTATTTCTATGGCACCGATGTGGAGATCGCAGGCGCGTCTCCGGAGACGCTGGTGAAGCTGGAGGACGGCGTGCTTCATACTTTCCCGCTGGCGGGCACAAGGCCCCGGGGCAAGACCAAGGAAGAGGATCAACGTCTGGAGAAGGAGCTACTGGCCGATGAAAAGGAGCTGGCGGAGCATAATATGCTGGTGGATCTCGGGAGAAACGATCTCGGCAAGGTCAGCGAGTTCGGGAGCGTCACAGTGGAGAAGCTCCATCTGATTGAGCGGTTTTCCCATGTGATGCATATCGGCTCCGTCGTGCGCGGACAGATCAAGGAGGGCAAGGACGCGCTGGATGCAATGGAAGCGGTGCTGCCCGCGGGGACGCTTTCCGGCGCGCCGAAAATCCGGGCCTGCGAACTGATCGCGGAGCTGGAAAACAACAAACGCGGGATCTACGGCGGGGCGCTGGGCTATATTGATTTTACCGGAAATATGGATCTCTGCATCGCCATCCGGATCGTGTATCAGAAAAACGGCAAGGTCTTTGTGAGGAGCGGTGCCGGGATCGTCGCGGATTCCGAGCCGGAAAAAGAGTTTGAGGAAAGCCTGAACAAAGCCAGGGCGTGTCTGACGGCGCTGACCATGGGACAGGAGGTGGAGGAATGATTCTTTTGATTGATAATTACGACAGCTTTTCCTATAACCTCTATCAGATGATCGGAGAGATCAACCCGGAGATCCGGGTGATCCGCAATGACGAAATGACCGTGGACGAGATCCGCGCCATGGCGCCGGAGCGCATCATCCTTTCCCCGGGGCCGGGACGCCCGGAGGACGCGGGCATCTGTATTGAGGCGGCAAAGACCCTCGGATCCGATTTCCCGCTGCTGGGCGTCTGCCTCGGGCATCAGTCAATCTGTGCGGCCTTCGGGGCAGAGATCATCCATGCAAAGCAGCTGATGCACGGCAAGCAGTCGGAGGTGACCCTTGACCCGGGGGATCCGCTCTTTGCCGGATGCCCGGAGAGAATCAAGGTCGCGCGTTACCATTCTCTTGCGGCCCGGCGGGAATCGATCCCGGAGGAGCTGGTGATTACGGCTGAGACCGCCGACGGAGAAGTCATGGCGGTTCGACATCAAAAATACCCCATTTACGGGGTGCAGTTTCATCCGGAATCGATCTTGACGCCGGAGGGCAGGACCATGTTAAACAACTTTTGTGCACTGCAAAAAGGAGGCAGGAAATGATCAAAGAAGCCATTGTCAAAATTGTCAACAAAGAAGACCTCGCGTATGAGGAAGCCTATGCCGTCATGAACGAGATCATGAGCGGCGAAACCACGCCGACGCAGAATGCGGCGTTTCTGTCCGCTTTGTCCACCAAGAGCGCCAGAGCCGAGACCACGGAGGAAATCGCGGGATGCGCAGCGGCCATGCGGGAGCATGCGACCAGGGTGGAGACGGACATGGAGCTGTTTGAGATCGTCGGCACCGGCGGCGACAATGCACAGAGCTTTAACATTTCCACCACATCCGCCCTTGTTGCGGCAGCAGCCGGCATGAAGGTGGCAAAGCACGGAAACCGCGCGGCGTCCTCTCTCTGCGGGACGGCAGACTGCCTTGAGGCGTTGGGCGTGAACATCCAGCAGAGTCCGGCGCGGTGTGTGGAACTGCTGAAGGAAGCCGGGATGTGCTTCTTCTTCGCACAGAAATATCACACCTCCATGAAATATGTGGGCGCGATCCGGAAGGAGCTGGGATTCCGCACCGTGTTCAATATCCTCGGGCCTCTCACCAATCCGGGAACTCCGTCCATGCAGCTCCTGGGCGTCTATGACGAATATCTGGTGGAGCCGCTGGCGCAGGTGCTGATCAGTCTCGGCATCAACCGCGGCATGGTGGTCTACGGGCAGGACAAACTGGATGAAATCTCCATGAGCGCTCCCACCACGGTCTGCGAGATCAAGGACGGCTGGATCAGACGGTATGTGATCTCGCCGGAGGACTTCGGACTGACACGCTGCAGCAAAGAGGATCTTCGCGGCGGCGCGCCGGAGGAAAATGCAAAGATTACGCGCGCGATCCTGAACGGCGAGAAAGGGCCGAAGCGGGATGCGGTTCTGATGAATGCGGGCGCATCCCTCTACATCGGCGGCAAGGCGCAGAGTATGAAGGACGGCATCGTCCTGGCAGGAGAGCTTTTGGACAGCGGCGCCGTGACAAAGACTTTGGAAAAAGTGATCGAGATCAGCAACCGGCCGGAGGAGAACGCATGACAATTCTGGATGAGCTGGCGGACTACGCCAGAGTGCGGACGGCACAGGCCAAAGAAATCATACCGCCACAGGAGATGGAGGAGCGCGCACGGTCTCTGCCGAAGGGAGAGCAGGTTTTTGAAAAGGCGCTGCGGAAAGAGGGATTGTCCTTTATCTGCGAAGTGAAGAAGGCGTCCCCGTCGAAGGGGCTCATTGCGCCGGATTTTCCGTATCTGTCCATCGCAAAGGAGTATGAAGCGGCGGGCGCGGACGCGATCTCCGTCCTTACGGAGCCACGCTGGTTTCTCGGGAGCAATGACTATCTCCGGGAAATCGCGGAGACGTTGTCAACACCCTGTCTCAGGAAGGACTTCACCGTGGATCCGTATATGATCTATGAAGCGAAGACTCTCGGCGCGTCGGCAGTTCTGCTGATCTGCGCGATCCTGCGGCCGGAGGAGCTTGCGCAGTACCGGATGCTGGCGGAGGGCCTGGGAATGTCCGCGATCGTGGAGACGCATGATGAGGATGAAATCGGGATGGCGCTTTCCGCCGGAGCAAAGATCATCGGCGTCAATAACCGGAATTTAAAAGACTTTTCCGTGGATACCGAAAACAGCAGGCGCCTGCGGGAACGCGTGCCCAAGGACACGCTCTTTGTCTCGGAGAGCGGCATCCAGGGGAAAGAGGATATCGAGAAACTGCGGGAGATCGGCGTGGACGCGGTGCTGGTGGGAGAGCGGCTCATGCGTTCCGATGACAAGAAAGCGCTGCTGGCGGAATGGAGGGGATGAAAAAATGACGGAAATCAAGTTTTGCGGGCTGTCGAGACCCGTGGACATCGAAGCGGCGAATGAACTGTCGCCGCAGTATATCGGATTCGTGTTTGCGAAAAAGAGCAAGCGCTATGTGACGCCAGAGAAGGCGAAAGAACTGAAAGCGCTTCTGCGGCCGGAGATCAAGGCTGTCGGAGTGTTTGTGAACGAAAGCGCGGAGGTGATTGCACAGCTCTTGAATGAGGGCGTGATCGATCTGGCACAGCTTCACGGGACAGAAGGAAAAGAAGAGATCGCAGCGATGCGGGCCCTCACGAAGAAGCCGCTGATCCAGGCGTTTCAGATCAAATCCGAAAGCGACATCACTGCGGCGGAAGAGAGCGCAGCGGATCTGATCCTTCTGGATTCCGGCGCAGGGACAGGCACGACGATGGACTGGGAACCGCTGAAGACCGTAAAAAGACCGTTTTTCCTTGCCGGCGGATTAGATCCCGTAAACGTGGCAGACGCCATTCGCACCTGCCATCCCTTTGCCGTGGACGTCAGTTCCGGAATCGAGACGGAGGGGGTCAAGGATCCGGATAAGATGAGAGCGTTTCAGGCAGCAGTATATAAGGAGGCATAGACAATGACAAATCCAAACGGACGGTTCGGCGCCCACGGCGGGCAGTACATTCCGGAAACTTTGATGAACGCGGTGATCGAACTGGAGCAGGCATATCTGAAATACAAAGAGGATCCGGAGTTTCAAAAGGAACTGTCCACCCTTTTCAATGAGTATGCGGGCAGGCCGTCGCGACTTTATTTTGCGGAAAAGATGACAAAGGATCTCGGCGGCGCCAGGATCTATCTGAAGCGGGAGGACTTAAATCACACCGGCGCGCATAAGATCAATAATGTGCTCGGTCAGGCACTCCTTGCGAAAAAGATGGGTAAGACGAGGCTGATCGCAGAGACCGGAGCCGGACAGCATGGCGTGGCCACGGCGACGGCTGCGGCGCTCATGGGGATGGAATGCGTTGTCTTTATGGGCGAAGAGGATACCGTCAGACAGGCCCTCAATGTTTACCGGATGCGGCTTCTGGGCGCGGAGGTGATCCCCGTGAAAAGCGGGACGGCGACCCTGAAGGATGCGGTATCGGAAGCCATGCGGGAATGGTCTTCCCGGATGGAGGATACCCATTACTGCCTCGGATCTGTCATGGGACCCCACCCGTTCCCGACCATCGTCCGGGACTTCCAGGCTGTGATCTCAAAGGAGATCAGGGAACAGATACTGGAAAAGGAAGGAAAGCTGCCGGATGCCGTGATCGCCTGCGTGGGCGGCGGTTCAAACGCCATCGGATCCTTTTATCATTTCATTGAGGACAAGTCCGTGCGGCTGATTGGATGCGAGGCGGCAGGACGCGGCGTGGAGACGGCAGAGACCGCGGCGACCATCGCCACGGGACGGGAAGGCATTTTCCACGGAATGAAGTCCTATTTTTGTCAGGACGACGACGGACAGATCGCGCCGGTGTATTCCATCTCCGCGGGGCTGGATTATCCCGGCATCGGACCGGAGCATGCGTATCTGCATGACATCGGCAGAGCGGAGTATGTGCCGGTGACCGACGAAGAAGCGGTGGAGGCATTTGAGTATCTGGCGCGGACAGAGGGCATTATTCCGGCCATCGAGTCGGCCCACGCGGTGGCTTATGCAAGGAAGATTGCGCTGGAAATGAGGAAAGAGCAGACGATCGTCATTACGATCTCCGGCAGGGGAGACAAGGACTGCGCGGCGATCGCCAGGTACAGAGGGGAGGATATCCATGAGTAACATCAGAAAAGCATTTGAAGGAGGCAAGGCATTCCTGCCGTTTGTGACCTGCGGGGATCCGGATCTGGCCACGACTGCAGCAGTGGTGCGTGCAGCGGCGGAAAACGGCGCCGATCTGATCGAACTGGGCATCCCGTTTTCCGATCCCACGGCGGAGGGACCTGTGATCCAGAGCGCCAATGTCAGAGCGTTGTCAGGGGGCGTGACCATCGACGGGATTTTTGACATGGTAAGAGAGCTGCGCAAGGATCTTTCCCTGCCTTTTGTATTTATGACTTATGCCAATGTGGTGTATTCCTACGGCGCGGAGCGATTTCTTTCCGCCTGCAAAGACCTGTCTGTGGACGGGCTGATCCTGCCGGATCTGCCGTTTGAGGAAAAAGAGGAGTTTTTGCCGGTCTGCCGCCAATACGGGGTGGACCTGATCTCCCTCATCGCGCCGACCTCACGGGACCGGATCGCCATGATCGCAAAGGAAGCGGAAGGATTTCTCTACATCGTATCCAGTCTCGGCGTCACCGGAACCAGAAGCGAGATCACCACGGATCTGGCTTCCATCATCCGGGTCGTGCGTGAAGCCACGGACCTTCCCTGCGCCATCGGGTTCGGGATTTCCACCCCTGCGCAGGCAAAAGAAATGGCGGACCTTTCCGATGGTGCCATCGTCGGATCCGCCATTGTCAGGCTGCTTGAAACCTATGGAAAAGACGCCGCGCCTCATGTCGGCGCTTTTGTAAAGGAAATGAAGGACGCGCTGCGTTAAACCCTTCCGCACGAACCGGAAGGATTATGCTTCCGGAACTTTCGGGAGCTTCGCGACAGACGCCGCGATCTCTTCATCCGTCGGGATCTGATCATTCATGACCCCGTCATGGAACTTCTCATATGCCACCAGATCAAAGTAACCGGTGCCGGTCAGACCAAAGATGATGGTCTTCTCCTCGCCGGTTTCTTTGCATTTCAGCGCCTCGTCGATGGCGACGCGAATCGCGTGGGAGCTTTCCGGAGCGGGGAGAATGCCTTCCACCCGTGCGAACTGCTCTGCCGCCTGGAAGACGGAGGTCTGTTCCACGCTGACCGCTTCCATATAACCGTCGTGATAGAGCTGGGAAAGGGTGCTGCTCATGCCGTGGAACCGAAGGCCGCCGGCGTGGTTCGGAGACGGGATGAAGCTGCTGCCCAGGGTATACATCTTGGCCAGCGGGCAAATCATGCCCGTGTCGCAGAAGTCGTATGCATAGGTGCCGCGGGTGAAACTCGGGCAGGAAGCCGGCTCTACCGCGATGATCCGGTAATCCGCTTCGCCCCGCAGCTTTTCGCCCATAAACGGCGCGATGAGACCGCCCAGATTCGAGCCGCCGCCTGCGCAGCCGATGATGATGTCCGGATGAATGTCGTATTTCTCCACGGCTTTCTTCGTTTCAAGACCGATCACGGACTGATGCAGCAGAACCTGATTCAGGACGCTGCCGAGGACGTAACGGTATCCCGGGTTTTTCGTTGCCACTTCCACGGCCTCCGAGATCGCGCAGCCAAGGCTGCCGGTGGTGCCGGGATGGTCTGCGAGGATCTTCTTGCCGATCTCCGTGGACTCAGAGGGCGAGGGGACAACGGATGCGCCATAGGTCCGCATGACTTCGCGGCGGAAGGGCTTCTGTTCATAGGAGCATTTCACCATGAAAACCTTACAGTCCAGATCAAAGTAGGAGCAGGCCATGGAAAGCGCGGTGCCCCATTGTCCGGCGCCGGTCTCGGTGGTGACGCCCTTTAAGCCTTGCTTCTTGGCATAGTAAGCCTGCGCAATCGCGGAATTCAACTTGTGGCTGCCGCTGGTATTATTGCCTTCGAATTTGTAATAGATTTTGGCCGGGGTGCCGAGCTTTTCCTCCAGGCAATATGCCCGTACCAGCGGAGAGGGGCGGTACATCTTGTAGAAGCTGCGGATCTCCTCCGGAATCTCGATCATCGCGGTGGTCTCATCCAGCTCCTGCGCCACCAGCTCCTCGCAGAAAATGGGGGTAAGCTCCTCCGCGGTCAAGGGCTTGCCGGTGCCCGGATTTAAGAGCGGGGCAGGCTTGACCTTCATGTCGGAACGGAGATTATACCACGCGGTGGGCATCTCGTCTTCGTTGAGGTAGATTTTGTAGGGAATGTTTTGACTCATGTTGTCTCCTCCTGCTAGTGTTTGGTATTGAGTGATTTAATAATGTTGATGACCTGAGTGGCCCATTCTTTGGAGGGATCCGCCAGATCAAGCTGCTCGTATTCTTTACTCTGGCTGCGGGTGAGCAGCACGGAGTCATTGTCCACCGTGATGGTGGTGGGGTATTGCTTCGCCACCAGCTTCGCGATATGAGCCCCTTTGTCCGCTGCCGGACGTTTTTTGGCTCCCGCACAGGTGACGACGCCGTTCACCGTGACATGATAATGCCGGAAAAGCCGCTGGATATAGTCCAGAGAGTAATAGTTAGAGGTGTATACCCAGATGTCATAGCCGCTCTTGGTAAGCGCCAGGAAAAGGGCGGGGATGCCCAGCCGCAGGCGCTGCTTGTAGATACGGTTGTAGGGGAAGACCAGCCCCTTTTCCACAGCCGCCGGATCTTCGCCGGAGCGGAAGACCACCTCATCCAGATCGAAGGATACGCGCTTGTCATGGCTGGAACTTTCCAGCATGCGCTTGATATCGATCTCATGGGTGGGATTGATGATCGCCACCGGAACGCGCTTTAACCCCATGTTTCTGGCAGCGGCCCAGCGGTGATGGCCGTTCAGAATCATATAGCCGTCAGGGCGTATTTTCTCCACCATCAGGGGCTCCTTCAGGGGCGCCTTGGCGTGATCCTGCGCATCTCTGATCTTTGCCTCATAGTTGGAGATGATGGAATAATTGGGTCCGATCTCCGGCATGGAAAACTCATCCTCCGGATTGGGATGGAGTTTGTCCATGGATACTTTTCGAACCAGTGCTTTCTCCAGAATGCTGGCCTTGACCGGCATGCGTATGCCGTCGTATTTTTCGATGTCAGCCGTTACAAACTGCATCAACTGGGAATTGTCGCGGGCCAAATGGCAGTCCTCCTTCGTTAATCCCGGGGATCCGTATAGAACAGCTCCTTACTGGTTTGCCAGCGCACAGAGCTCGTCCAGCATCTTCGGCAGATCCGTGGCCATGTTTTCATCGGTGAACTGGCAGGTGCCGACCTTTTCATGCCCGCCTCCGTTGTATTTCAGCATCAGGCTGCCGACGTTCACCTTGCAGGTTTTATTGAGGATACTGTAACCGACTGCCGCGGAGCAGCCGTTGCCGCCTTTTCCGGTGACGATCCATGCGGATATGTTCTGCTCCGGATAGAGGCTGTAAATCAGGAACCGGTTGCCGGTGTAGATGGGATCCACGTCTCTGAGATCCGAAATAATGACGTTGCCTTCGATCCGGGTATGCGCCGCTACCATGTCTTTGAATTTCTGGGTCTGCTCTTCGTAGACCTCGATCCGCTCCTTCACATCGGGCATCGCCAGAATCTCTTCCGTGGTCTTGTCCTTGCAGGCCACCATCAGCTTTTCCATCAGCTGATAATTGGAAACCGTAAACTGACGCCAGCGACCGAGACCGGTACGGGGATCCATGAGGAAACCCACCAGAATCCAGCCTGTGGGATGCAGAACCTCATCGATCGTCAGGTTTCCGGAATCCACCTTGTCCACGGCGGTCATCATATCGTCAAAATTTGGGAAAGTTTCTTTCCCGCCGTAATATTCGTAAATGATGCGGGCGCAGGAAGGCGTGATCCGGCTTTCGCCCTTGTATTTTCCTTCCAGCGCAAGGCGCTCATGCTCGCTGGAATGGTGGTCAAACCAGAGACCGCATCCCGGCACATAAGGCACATTCGCAAGACAGTCGTTTTCCGTGACAGGGATCTTGCCGTCCTGCAGATCCTTCGGATGCGCATAGGTCCAACTGTCAATCACACCCGCAGCCAGAAGAAGCGCACCGCATGCCAATCCGTCAAAATCCGAACGTGTTACCAATCTCATTGCCATCCCAATAGTTCTCCTTTTCTGATTTTTCTTCTGTTTTACCGCCTGCGCGGCAAAAAAAACACACCTTCAGTATACGTGGAAACAGGGTGAAAATCAAGGATGCATTGCAGGGTCAGACATGATAAAATGAACACAGCGGCATCCGGTTTTTCCGGTCAGAAAGGAGCGGCGTCATGACCTATCAAGCATGCAGTTATCAGGAACCCGAAATCAAAAGAGGGCATCTTCATATGGGAAATCCAGGTCCCGCGGGGCAGGAAATCACGGTCAACAGCCTGTATTTTGAAAAAGCGGGGAACCCTTGGATCGGCGTCATGGGAGAGTATCATTTTTCCAGAGACAAAAAGGAAAACTGGTACCGGGAGCTTTGCAAGATGAAAGCCGGCGGCGTCACCATCGCAGCGACCTACGCTTTCTGGATCTATCATGAGGAGATGGAAGGGGAATATGATTTTTCCGGAGATCTGGATCTGAGGGCATTTATCGAGGACTGTCAAAGGGCGGGCCTGTACCTGATCCTGCGGATCGGCCCCTGGGCGCACGGAGAGTGCAGAAACGGCGGGTTTCCGGATTGGCTGATGCGTAAACCTTTTCCGCTGCGGGATAATAACGAAGGATATCTGGCGCTGGCAAGGGAATGGTATGAAAAGCTTTACGCGCAGGCGCAGGGGCTTTTTTATCAGGACGGCGGGCCCGTGATCGGCATCCAGATCGAAAACGAGCTGGTGGACAACAGCGCGCATCTTCTGGTATTAAAACAGCTGGCGGCAGAGGTCGGGTTTGATGTGCCGCTTTACACCGTGACAGGATGGAACAGCAAATACGGTGCCAAAATCCCCGTGGAGGAGGTCGTTCCCGTGTTTGCCGCCTATGCGGAGGCACCCTGGGAGCAGCATATCGACAGGCTTCCTTTGTCAAGGCATTATGTCTTTGACCCCATGCGAAATGACGCTGCGGTGGGGATGGATCTCCTCAAAAAGGCGGATGACGACGGCTGGCAGCTTCCTTACGGGGACTATCCCTTTGCCACCTGCGAGCTGGGGGCGGGGCTGCCTTTCTCCCATCACAGGCGGCCGGTCATTTCCGGGATGGACGCTTATGCCCTTTCGCTGGTGAAGCTGGGGAGCGGCAACAACCTGGTGGGATACTATATGTACCATGGCGGGACGAACCGGATCGGCAGACTTTCCACCTTTCAGGAGTCCCGTGAGACGGGATACCCCAATGACTATGCCATCTTAAATTACGACTTCCATACGGCGCTGACCCAATACGGGGAGGCGCGGGAGCAATACCGGCTCTTAAACCTTCTGCACCTCTTTGTGAACGACTTTGGCGGGCTTCTGGCGCCCATGGTGTATCAGCCGGAATTCCCCCTTATCGCGCCGGAGGATACAAAGTCCCTACGGATCGCGGTGCGGCAGGATGCAGACGGCGGGTTTGTGTTTATCAATCATTATCAAAGGCTTCAGCCTTTGGAGGATCTGGCGGAGGTGCGGATCGAAACGGACCAGGCGATTTTCCCGCCCATCAGGGTCGCAGGGGAAATCGCGTTTATTCTGCCCTTTGGGCTGCGCTTTGCCGGCCAGACGATCCGTACTGCCACGGCACAGCTTTTGTGCGGGCAGGACAATACGCTGTTTTTTGCGGCGATCCCGGGGATCGCGCCGCGTTATGAGATCGATGGGGAGGGCGTGCATGACGGGGATGCGGAAAAGAATTTTACCGTCGGCGCGCTTCGCATTGTGACGGTTTCCTGGGAGGAAGCGCTGAGGCTTCGAAAACTGGAGGGGAAAGTGTATCTCGGAGAGGCTTGCGACCTGTTCCTGGAAAACGGCCAGGTGACGGCGATCCGGGAGGGCAGTTTTTCCTACCGGAAGTGGGAAGGCGCGTCGTTTGTGCGGTATGATGTGGAGCGGGAGAGCGCGACGGCGGTGCTTCTGGCGGAGCCGGAGGAGGAGCCGTTTGCGCCGCCCTATGAAAGCGAGCTTCAGATCGGAGGCCCGAGGAAACGAAGCTGGAAAAAACTGCATGTGACCAGCGCGTCTGGATTTGTGGAGATTACGGATCGGTATGATGTGGCGCAGATCTATGCGGACGGGGAACTGGCAGCGGACAATTTTTACGCGGGAGAGCCCTGGCGCGTGCCGGCGGCATTATTGTACGGAAAAAACTGCCATCTTGTCATGGCGGAAGAGAAGAATGATTATTATAGGGAGTTTTAATTTTTGAGTTCTTTTTGATTTTCAGAGGGATTTCCGGAAGATGATTCTTCGGTGGATTTGATTTCGCAGACGTCTTCCGCGGATTTGATTTCGGGGATGTTTTCCGCCGGATTCACATGGATCATCACATGCTTTACATCGGGGAAGGCCTGTTCGATGCCGTCATGAAGCTGCTCTGCGACCCCGTGGGCTTCCTTGAGCCGCATATCCCCGTCCAGATTGATCTCCAGCTCCACATAGCTTTTCTCCCCGAATTTCCGGGTTTTCAGATCATCAATGCCGATCTTCGCGCCGGCCTTTTCGGAGAATTCCAATACGAAGTTCCGTACGGAGCTTTCAAAGGGTTCATCACAGGAGGTGTCCAGCATTTTTTCCGCCGCGTCCTTGAAGATCCCGATGGCAACGCCAAGGATCATGACGCAGATGATCAGGCCGGCGACCTGATCCAGGATCGGATAGCCGTTTCGCGCGCCGATGATACCCACCAATGCACCCACAGAAGAAAGGGCGTCAGACCGGTGATGCCAGGCATCTGCCCGGAAGGCGCTGGAGCGCAGCTGTTTCGCGTAGTAGATCGTATACCAGAACATGGCCTCTTTGACGCCGATGGAAACGACAGCCGCAATCACCGGGAGAATGCCGGGCAGCGCATGATCCAGATAACTGCCGGTGGCAATGGCGCGGATGCAGTTCCAGCCGATGCCGCAGCCGGTTGCAAACAGCAGAAAGGCCAGCAGCAGAGAAGCAAGGCATTCCAGCCGTTCATGCCCGTAGGGGTGCTCTTTGTCAGCCTGGCGCTTGGAGATGGTCACGCCGATCAGCGCGATCAGGGTTGCAAAAATGTCGGACAGCGTATGGACGCTATCCGACAGCATCGCCGTGGAATGACCGAGGATCCCGGCAAACAGTTTGAATACAGCCAGGAACACATTTCCGAGAATCCCGGCCAGAGCCAGTTTTGCAGTTATCCGCGCAGTCTCTTCTTTCAGAAGATCACCTCATTTTTATTTTCGCACAGATGTCCGGCGGAATTGCTTGGATTCGTAGAGTTTTAAGTCCACGCGGCTGATCAGGCCGGAAAAATCGATGTTTTCATCGCAGCTCCATGCGGCGCCGCCGACAGAAGCCTCCACATAATAGGGCTTATCGCAGGTCTCGTTGAAGGCGCGGAAGCGTTCCTTGATCTGTTTTGTGATGCGGATCCTCAACTCCTCGGGATCGTCATTGCCGACATCAATGATCGCGAGGAATTCATCCCCGCCATAACGTCCGATGGCGGCTTTTTCATCGCGGAAGATGTCTTTCAGCACGGACGCAATCGTGCGCAGCGCGAAATCCCCGGCGGCATGGCCGAAACTGTCGTTGATCTCCTTCAGATGGTCAAGGTCGATGAGCATGGCCAGCATTTTGGCATTGGTCTTGCTGTTAAGGTATTTCAGAGTATGCTCAAAGATGCCGCGGCGGTTCAAAAGCCCTGTCAGCTCGTCGCTTGAGGCCGTAAAGTTCAGGATCGTGTTTTGCTCGGCCAGCTTCTCCAGATACTCGGCCTGCTTCGTCGTGAGCTCGAGGAAGTGGAGGGAGATGCCAAGCTGCGTCGCGATCATATAGAAATCGGAGATCTGATCCGGCTTGATCTCCACGCCCATGATGCCGTAATTGCGCTGCCCGTCAAAGAGCAGGAAATGGAAATACCGTCCGCCGAGATTGTTGGGACCGGAGACGGAATCCAAAATGTCGGTATACTGGCCGATGCGGTGAAGAGACGCGTTCTGGGAGACGCTGATCTTGTCTTCGTCCTGAATCAATGCCACATGCAGGCTGCGGGGCCGTTTCCAGCCGTCCATGGTGCGGACGATCCTGGCTTTCGGGAGCAGAAGCACGTAGGAATGGGTGGAACCATGCGCATACAAAACCTTGCCGAGATGATAGAAAAAGTCTTTCGGCGTCTCCGCGAGGTTGATCAGGTCCTGAATCAGAGAGGGACCTGTCAGGGAACGATGCCAGGAGACGCGCAGCCTGTCATATTGGAGAACCATGTCCTCTTTCTGCCGCGCTTTGGAACTGTGTTTGTGGGCGCAGCCGCAGGACTCCCGGGCGATAAAATCCACCGGGATCAGGCGGTTCTCAGGGTAGGTGCCGCGCAGGAAATCCATCGCCATGTCATAGGCGGCTTCTCCCATAGCGAAGCCGTTTTGGCGCAGGGTGGTGAGCGGCGGATCGTCGGAGGCGGCGGATTCGATGTCATCAAACCCGGTCACGGCGATATCTTCCCCGACCTCCAAGCCACGTTTGCGGCAGACCCGGTAGATGGAACGGCACATTTCATCATTGGCGGATGCGATGGCCTCCGCATCCGGGTTATGATCCAGCAGGGTTTCGATGAGATCATCCACATATTCCGTATAGTCGCCGTAGGCGATCATAGCCTCTTCCACGGGAAGGGCATGCTCTTCCATGGCATCGCGGTAAGCCGCCATGCGAAGCTTGGAATCACGGTTGCGCTCCGTGGGGCCGCTGACATAGAGGATCCGTTTGAAGCCGTGATGCTCGATGAGATGGTTGATGGCCGTCTTCATGCCGCCGTAATTATCCACTTCCACGGAGGCGCTCATGGGGGTATCCACTTCATCGGAAACAATCACGCAGGGAATGCCGGTGAATTTCTCAAAAAAGCTTGCGGAATCGATGTCCTGGAAGGTGGTGATGGCACCGTAGGAGACAATGATGGCATCCAGCGTGACTAACGTGGCATAGTCATAAAGCGTACAGAACTGATAATCATAGTTGCGGCGCTCGCCGAAGGAGTTGTCGGAGAACTGGCCGGCCTCCATGCCGAGAAAGAACAGAAGATCCACATTGTGGAACAGGGATCGCTGGTAGATGCCGCTGATGACTTTTCTGGGGAAATAAGTATGCGCATTTCCGGTAAAAACGCCAATCTTAAAACGTTTTCTTCGCATTGGAACAAAAAACCTTTCTGTCGGATAAAAAAAGAACCCGGAGAAATTCTCCGGATCCTTTGCTATTCTTGCTAAGCAATGGCGTCGAACATGCTGCCTGCCATGGAATATGCGACAGCGGTGCTGTCTGCCTGATAACCGACCGGAGAACCTGCAAACCGTGACGCGATCGCCTGAAATCCCTGATCCGCCGACTGTTTCTCGGCTGCTGCCTCTGCGGGATCCGCAGGAGCGAGCGTTGCGTTCGGATATCGAACCGGGTGAACCAGACCGACTTCGTCTGTGTTCTGAACCGATTTCTGATAAACACTGCTGACCCCGGAACGATTAGAAAGTGCGTAGTTCAAGGGCTTTACGGTACTCGGTTGTCCAAGAGAGCCAATGGCTCCGACTGATAGTGACATAAAATGCTCCTATAAAACAATATCATTATATTCGTTTTATCGGCATTACGCAAGAAAAAGTTTATGTTACTCAGGTCAAAAGTGCCATGCGACTTTTCACCCCGCCTCTACAAAGATTCCCGTCTTATAAAGCTTTTCAAAGTCTTCCACGCTCATGGGTTTGGCGAAGTAGTATCCCTGGAACATTTCGCAGCCTTTGTCCAGCAGACCCTGCAGCTGGTCCTTTGTTTCGACACCTTCCGTGATCGTCTCCATCTCCAGCTCTTTACTCATATCGATGATGGAGCGCAGGATCTTTTCGCCGCGGTTTGTGTTGTCGGTATCCGCCAAAAATCCCATGTCGATCTTCAGCGCATCCGCCTCGATGTCTTTTAACATGCTGAGGGAAGAGTAGCCCTTGCCGAAATCGTCGATCTCGACGAGGAAGCCCTGGTCGCGGAGCTTCTGGATCAGGGGAAGCTGCTTCTCGGGATCCGTCATCAACGCGGTCTCCGTAATCTCAAGGCGCAGCATCTCGCGGGACACCTGATATTTGTCCATGAGCCGGGTCAGCGTCTCATAGACATCGATGTAGTAAAAATCCAACGCCGAAATATTGACGGAAAGATAAAGGCCGGCGTATTCCGTATTCTGCCATTTTTTCAACTGCTTTACGGCAAGCTCCCAGATATAGCTGTCCAGACGGCCGATCAGCCCGGCGTCTTCGAGAATGCCGATGAAACGCACCGGCGGGATGATCTTGCCTTTTTTGATCAGGCGGGCAAGTGCCTCCGCACCGTGAATCTTACCGTCCCGGGTGACCTGAGGCTGCAAAAAGATGTGATAATCGCCGGCTTCCAGCGCGGTGTCAAACTCGCCGATCACCTTCTGGCGGTACAGGATACTCTCCATCATGGAGTCGTCAAAGTAAGCGTAGTGCAGGCGGCTGTTTTCCCGGATGGTATCCAGCGCCATCTCTGCGCGGTCAAACATGGTCGGGATGGAAAGATCCGCATCTTTGATCCGGTAGATCCCCGTCCGCGCTTCAAAGCGGAATTCCGTGCCGCTTAAGAGCTCACGGACTTCTTCAACGCCTTTGTCGATCTTTTCCGGACTGAATAAATCTTCTGCGATGCACAGGCCGAAACGGTCTTCCGTGATGCGCCCGAAAATAGCATCTTCACTGCTGTAACGGCGGATGATCCTGGAAATTTCCAGAAGGATCTCATTGCATTTTTCTTTGCCGAAAAGGCTCTGAATCAGGCGGAACTGAATGATGTCAGAGGCAATCATGAGGCGCGGCTTTTTGGGGCCGTTGATCAGCACGTCCCGCACGGCTTTGATAAAGCCCTCGCGGTTATAAAGCCCTGTCAGGGGATCGCGGAGGCGAAGCGCCGGAGCATATTCCTGCCGCTCCTTTTCCACCAGGTTCTTTTTGTCGGAAGCGGTGGCTTTGGTGCTGGTGATCAGCTCCAGCACGCAGTCATAGCGGGATCCGTCCGGCTGCACCAGATGCACCGGATTGGACTGGATATGGAAGACCGTGCCGCGGAAAAGCTCGGTTTTCTCCAGACGGCTGCCGCTCATGCAGGCGCGATAGCTGCTGCAGTCCTTGCAGCGGTGATCGGCGTTCCATACATCATAGCAGGGGCGGCTGTGGATGACATGGTTCTCGTCAAACTCCAGCTCCTTGCATTCGATCGGATCAATCAGGCGGACAATATCGTACATGCCCTCCATCATGCCCATGAAGTGTTTCATATCAGCGATCGAATATTCAGCCGTTGCCATAGGCGCGCTCCTCTCTTCCAAGATTACTTACAAGAATATATAAAACGTCAAAAAATAGTATAACACATAAATCAGAGGTTGTGTGTTTTTTTTAGAGGTATTTCGTGGTATGATGAGGAACGTGTGAATGAAAGCAAGGCATCAGGATTGGAGAAAGAAATGTTTCAAAAAGGACTACGGGACGGAATCCCCATCGCGCTGGGCTATCTTGCGGTATCCTTTGCATTCGGCATGATGGCGGCAGAGGGCGGGCTCCCGGTATTGGAAGCAACCTTGATTTCGGCGATGAACGTGACTTCGGCAGGACAGTTTGCGGGGCTGGAGATCCTTCTGACCGGCGGGACAGTGCTGGAGATGATGCTGACGCAGCTGGTGATCAATCTCAGGTATTCCCTGATGAGTGTGTCGCTGTCACAGAAACTGGACCGGACAGTGGCATTCCCTCATCGTTTTCTGATCGCCTGCGGCGTGACGGATGAGATTTTCGGGATCGCGAGCACCCAGCCCGGCAAAATCAAAGCGTCCTACGTATACGGTGCCATGTGCGTGGCGATCCCCGGATGGGTCTGCGGGACGGCGCTGGGCGCGGCGGCGGGAGCGGTATTGCCCGGTTTTCTGACGAGCGCGCTTTCCGTGGCGATCTACGGCATGTTTCTTGCGATTATTATTCCGCCGGCGAAGAAAGACCGGGCGGTGCTTTTTGTTGTGCTGCTTTCCATGGGGATCAGCTGCGCATTTACCTTTGTACCGGTTCTGAACCGCGTCAGCACGGGATTCGTGATCATCATCACGGCGGTTTTGGTGTCGGCGCTGGCGGCCATCCTGCGGCCGGTTGAGACAGAAGAGGAGGCGTCATGAGGGAGTCGGATCTGATCTATATCCTGGCGATGGCGGGCGTGACCTATCTGGTGCGCATGCTGCCGCTGGTGCTTCTGAAAAAAGAGATCAAAAACCGGTTTCTCCGGTCGTTTCTCTACTATGTGCCCTATGCGTGTCTGGCGGCCATGACGGTGCCTGCCGTCTTCTTTGCCACTACCTATGTGCTGGGTGCAGCAGTGGGTTTTTTTGTGGCGTTGTTTTTGTCCTACAGGGAAAAAAGTCTGCTGGTCGTGGCATTGGCTGCCTGTGCGGCGGTATTCGTGGCAGAACGGCTAATACAGTGGATTGCTTAAAGAAATTAAATCAGAATTTATTATTCAGAATTCTTCTTCAGAGGGACGGGGACCGCTGTGCTTGGTGTACTGGATGACATGGTCTCCTTCGGACAGGACGAGGCTGCCTCTCGGGATCAGCGACTTGTCGCGCCGTTTCACCATGATGATATAGGATCTTCTGGAAATATTGAGATCCTGGATGGCGACGCCGTTCCATTCGTGCTCCGGGCCGATGATGATCTCTTTGAGATCCACGACGGTATCATCCTTGATGGATTCTGCGCCGAGAATCACCGTGTCGCCGGTACGAAGCATCACAGTGCCATGGGGAAGAATGGTATTGCTCCCGCGCTGAACCGCGGCGATGATGGTGCCGTGGGGGAGGGCCAGGTTCTTTAAGGTCTGTCCCACCCAGCTGTCCTCTTTTTTCAAAACGATCTTGATAAACTGGATGTCGGACTCTGCATCCAGATCCCCCATGCGTTTTAATTTGGAATACTGCTCCACGAAGCCGGCAGAAATAATACCGGTGGGGATCGCCACCATTCCGACGCCCAGGAAGGAGATCAGAATGCCTGCGATCTTTCCGGGAACGGTAATGGGATACACATCACCGTAGCCAACGGTCAGCAGAGTGGAAGTGGCCCACCAGATGCCGGAAAACGCGTTGGAGAACTTATCCGGCTGGGCATCATGCTCCAGACCGTACATGCAGAGGCTGGAGGCCAGCATGAGCACCGAGATGATAAAAACCGAGGACAGGAGCTGCTTGCGCTTACGTTTTAAGACCTCCGTGATCACGTTCATGGAGTCATAGTAAGCATTGATCCGGAACAGCCGCATGATACGGGCGACGCGGATGATGCGGAACACCGCGGCGCCGTGCGGGAAGACCACCGGCAGGTAATAAGGGAAAAAGGAAAGGAGATCCACGATGCCCGAGAACGAGAGCACGTATTTCATTACGGCGCGGCCGGGCTTTACGGTCGGGTAGAGATAGCGCGCGGTGATCAGCCGCAGGACATAATCTACGGCAAAAAAAGCGACCGTAACGGCTTCCAGCGTGTTCAGAAAGTCATGGTATACCGTCATGATGCGGTCAAAGGTCATGAGGATCGTCGCAGTCAGATTGATGAGGAGCACCACGGTGCTGACGATATCATAAGCCTGGTTTAAGGGCTGGTCGACCACGCCGACGGAAACCATGTTGAACAGCTTTTTCTGCAGTTTGCGAAGCCGTACCGTCGTGGATTCTTTCATGATTTTTTTGCCTCGTATACAGCGCTGCAGGTCAGGAGAATGCCGAGTCTCCGGAACACGTTCTCGTCAACGGCAGAGAGCATGACCGTGGAATGGGCATCCATGCCGCGAAGCTTGGGAAGCTGTTCCAGTGCAAGCCGCGCGGAAGGATTGAAAGAAGCGCTGGCAGAAAGCGCGACCAGAATCTCATCCGTATGCAGCCGCGGATTCTTGCTGCCGAGGTAATGTGTTTTCAGATGCTGGATCGGCTCAATGGAATTTTCCGAAACCAGTTTCACATCGTGGGGAATCCCTGCGCAGACCTTCAACGCGTTCATGATGGCGGCCGCAGAGGCACCGAGAAGAGCCGTCGTTTTTCCGGTGACGATGGAGCCGTTGGGCAGAGAGATGGCCACGGCAGGATGTCCGGTTTTTTCTTCGCGCTGCAAGGCGGCTGGTACGACGGCGCGATCCTCCGGCGTAAGCTCGATCTGCTTCAGAAGAAGCTCTTCTTTAAAAAGCTCTTCCTTTGGCGCCAGTCCCCGCTTGACCGCGCAGGCGGTATTTAAGTAGCGGCGGATGACCTCCTGGCGCGCGGCCTCCTGGACCACTTCATCGTCCGAAATCGTAAAACCGATCATATTGACGCCCATGTCGGTGGGGGATTTGTAAGGAGATTCGCCGAGAATCCCTTCAAAAATCGCCTGCAGCACGGGGAATACATCCACGTCGCGGTTATAATTCACGGTGGTCTTGCCGTAAGCATCCAGATGGAAGGGATCGATCATGTTGACATCGGAAAGATCCGCAGTGGCGGCCTCATACGCGATGTTGACGGGGTGTTTTAAAGGCAGATTCCAGACCGGGAAGGTTTCGAATTTGGCGTAGCCGGCTTTGACGCCGCGCTTGTTTTCATGATAGAGCTGAGAAAGGCAGGTCGCCATTTTACCGCTGCCGGGCCCCGGCGCGGTCACCACCACAAGGTCACGGGTGGTCTCGATGTAATCATTTTTGCCATAACCCTCGTCGCTGAGGATCAGCGGAATATCGGAGGGATAGCCTTCGATGACATAATGGAAATAGGAGGGGATCCCGAGATTTTCCAGACGCTGTTTGAAGCGGGCGGCAGCA
Organism: Lachnospiraceae bacterium; assembly: GCA_017431515.1. Classification (GTDB taxonomy): domain Bacteria; phylum Bacillota; class Clostridia; order Lachnospirales; family Lachnospiraceae; genus RUG12461. Next base: position 101,204 of record JAFRKV010000044.1, on the reverse strand, counting down.
GGCTGGCCGGTGAATTTGGTGATCACAATGCTGCTGACATAAAAGCCCCGGCTCTCAAACACATCCTTCAGGCGCAGCACGTCTTCATCATAGGTAATGCCGTAATCGTTGCGGATCTTGTTTTGCTCGATGGCTTCCGCGCTGATGACGATCAGGATCTCTGCTTCGTCACGGAGCTCTTCTAACATTTTCAGCTTGTTGTCCGGTGCGAATCCCGGCAGAACGCGGGATGCGTGGTAGTCGTCATAAAGTTTGCCGCCGAACTCCAGATAAAGCTTTCCGAATTGGGCAATGCGCTCCTTGATGTGCTCCGATTGCAGCTTCAAATATTTATCGGAATCGAATCCGATCTTTGATTGATCCATGTTTTTTCCCTCCACGAAATAACTATAACCCTCTTACTGCATTTTTACAAACTTTATGTTATTCTTAACAGTATGGAGACGAAAAGACAGGGGTCTGTCAGTCAGGCACGAAAAAGAAGACGAAAAAAAAGAAAACAAAAGCAGATCCTGCTGCTGGGGCTGATTGCGGCCGGAGCGACGGCTGCCTGTATCCTGATCGGGATTTCCATCTACTATGAGTCGCATTTCTTTCCGAATACCACGATTCTCGGAATTGACTGCAGCAAAATGACGGCAGAGCAGGTGAATGACGCGCTTGCCGACCGGGCGGCCTGCTACCTCCTCACGGTGGTTGACCGGACAGGCGAGCGGTATCTCGTGCGCGGCGCGGACATTTCCTGCCGCTATCTGGATGCCGGCGCGGTGGAGGACCTGCTGGCAAAGCAGGTGGGGGCGCGTTTTCTGATCGACGGATCCAAGGAAAAGGAATATGCGCTGTCGGAGGAGGTCGCTTTCGATGAAAACGCGTTGCAATCCCTTGTTTCCGGTTTTTCTTTTATGGATCCTGCCAACATGATCGCTCCGGAGGATGCGGTCTTTACCATCACCGAAACGGGTTATGAACTTGTGCCGGAGGTTGACGGGACGACGGTGATCCCGGAAAAAGTACAGCAGACCATCAAAGAAGCCGTTTCCCGTCAGGAAGAGCAGCTGACGCTCCCGGATGCGTGCTATGAGAATCCTTCCGTCACGACGGAGAGCCCGGAGATCGCGGAGACCAGAGAAGCCATGGATCACTATATGGGCGCGGAGATCACCTATCAGGTGGAAGGAAAGGATTTAAAGCTGGATTCGGTCGGGATCGCAGGGATGCTGGCCATAGACGGCACCAATGTGTCGATTGACGAGGGAAAGGCGCATGATTTTGCCCAGAAGCTGGCGTATGAGTTAAACACCTTCGGAAGGCCAGGGAGTTTCAGACGGCGAGGGGCGGCACGGTCACAATCGGAGGCGGAGATTACGGATGGGTCGTGGACAAGGACGGCGAGACGGAACAGATCATCGCGGATCTGAACGGCGGCACGCCGGTGTCACGGGAGCCTGTGTACGAGCAGACGGCGCTCCACCAGGGGGATGACGATATCGGTGACACCTATATCGAGATCGATTATACGAATCAGCACCTGTACTATTTCAAAGATGGGGAGCTGCAGGCCGATACCGATATCGTGTCCGGCAATATCAGCAAGAACAACGGCTCGCCGGATGGCGTTTTCAAGATCGTTTATAAAGAGTCGCCTGCGACGCTGGTGGGCGAGAATTATTCCTCCGATGTGACGTATTTCATGCCGTTTGCGTATAACGTCGGCATTCATGATGCGGACTGGCGGAGTTCGTTCGGCGGGGAGATCTATAAGACCAGCGGCTCTCACGGGTGTGTCAATGTGCCGAAGGGCGCAGCCGAGAAGCTGTACGGGATCGTGGAAAAGGGGACGCCGGTCATCGCGTATTACCGGACGCCGGTGGTCTTGACGGCGGAAAATGCCCGGATCTCCAATGCTTATTCCTATGACAAGGAGGCGGCGGAGTCGGGAGAGACACAGAATGCGGATGCGGCGGCGCCGGCGCTTGTGCCCGGCGTGACAGTGATCCCCGGTGTGACGGATGTACCCGCAGCGGTGCCGGGCGCAGACGCCGCGGCTGCAGCAGTGCCGGGAGCGGATGCTTTGACGGCGGTTCCCGAAATGCCTGCGCAGTAAGAGAACGGATCTCTATTGCAGCTATGCGTACGGATCGGGTGAAATGCGGCTGCTATAAGTGAAACAGCTGCAGCAGGAACGCCCATGCCAGCCCGTAGTAGGTGACAACGGCGATGAGATCGTTGATCGTCGTGATGAGGGGGCCGCTGGCTACAGCGGGATCGATCCCCAGACGATGGAAAAACATTGGGATCGCGGTGCCCGTGAAGCTTGCGATCAGCATCGCCAGGATCAGTGCAGCGCCGATACAGCCGGACATCAGCAGCGCCGTCGGAAGCGGCACGCCTTTTGCCAGCGTGATAAAAGCGGCGGTGATACAGAAGGCGATGGAGGCAATCAGGATTCCGTTTACAAGTCCGACGCGCATTTCCTTGAAGACGAGACCGATCTTTTGGGCAGGGTTCAGCTCCTCGTCGCTGAGAACGCGGATTGTGACTGCCAGCGACTGGGTGCCCACGTTTCCGGACATATCAAGGATCAGGGACTGGAAGCTGACGATCAGCGGCAGCTCCGCCACGACGCCTTCAAACATCCCGACGACGCTTGACACCAAAAGACCGAGAAACAAGAGGATCACCAGCCAGGGGATCCTTTTTTTCATGCTTTCCAACAGGGGCTCTTTTAAATCTTCTTCTGCAAGAAGACCTGCCAGCTTTGCGTAGTCCTCACCGAGCTCTTCATCGACGACTTCGATGATGTCCTGCGAGGTGATGACACCGAGAATCCTTTTATCATTGTCCAGAACGGGGATGGAGTCCTCGGAATAATCCTTCAATTCCTCCAGACATTCGTCAATAGACTCGGTTGCGTAGACGTAAGGGTAGGAGGTCGTGATCAGCGCCTCCAGATCGTCCTCTTTGCGGGCGCGGATCAGGTCTGTCAGATCCAGCGCGCCGTAAAAGGTACCGTCATCGTTCACCGTGTAGATGGTGGAGATGTTGTCATTGTCGGCGGCCTGTTTGACAAGGGATTTCATCGCGTCCGTCACCGAAAGGCTGCGGTTCATGACGATGAAATTCGTTGTCATCTTGCTTCCGATCTCATCATCCGTATAGGAACTGATCAGATCGATCTCTTTTCGCTTATCCTCCTCCAGGAGGTCTTCCAGCTCTTTTCTTTTGTCCTCTTCCAGTTCATCCAGGACATCCACCGCATCGTCGGCGTCCATTCCCTCGACGATGTCTGCGGCTTTCTCCGCGTCGATCTCTTCCAGATAGGTGCTGACATCATCCAGATACGCAAAGATCTCGGAGGTTTTGTCCATTCCGATGCTGCGATAGAGCTTTTTGCGCTCAGTGGAGGTGAGGAGCGGGAGCGCATCCGCGATATCATTCTCATGATAATCCACCAGAAGCTCGCGGAGTTCTTTTAAGGAGTCGGTTTCTTTGATGAGAGAAGCGATGGCTTCCGCGTAATCCGGACGTTCCGGGGTTTTGCGTTCCACAGAGGCTTCGGTTTTTTCTTCCTGCAGTTCGTTTTCGCTCATGACCGTCTCCTTTCCTTCATCATCGCACTGTGTCAAAAACGCACAGTACCCTAGTACTTTAGCATTCTTTTTCAGAAAAAGCAATCCGGTCTGATTTTGACGTCATATATCTTACAATCTGTATTATCAGGATTACATATCCACTTTTTATTTTTCGGTCAAGTATAAATAATGCTTGTCTTTTTGAAAAAATGGTCCTATAATTGTGGCTGTTCTATTGAATATGGAGTCGAATTGTTTGGCGATGGAAAATTATTTATCTCCCTTATTTGAAAATGAAATCTGGCCGATGTTCGCGAAATCCCTCAATACAGCGAAGTCAAAATCCGATTACTTCGCGATTTTAAGGGATATTTCCGGCTATTTAAAAAAGGATTTTCTTTCCTTCACCGATGCGGACGCCCAGTCTTATTTTAACCACTTGCTGATGCTTTCGGCCAACGGAAAGCAGTCGATCAAGACGATCAAAGTGAAGCTGGCGAGGATGAATTCCGTATCGAATTTTCTGCTGCGCAACTCCTATCTTTTCGAACTGCAGCAGTCCTATACCAGCAACCCGTTTCAGAGAGTCTCTCTGCCGGAAATGGATGATTATCTGACCGCCAGGAATGTGCCGGACATCGATGAATTAAATGAGATTCTTCATAAAGCGGAAGGGAACCATACGTTGTATCTGATCCTCAGCATCATGATCAGATGCGGATTATCGGCGGGAGAGATCTGCACGCTGAAATATGAGGATTTTATCCAGGACAGCAACGGAAATGTGGGGATTGAGTACTGTTATCGCAATGTGAAGCGTTATATCAAGATTCCGGAGGACATTCTGACCCTGATTCAGGAATATATCGGTGATATGACGGTGTCCCACTCCGCGTATCTGTTTCACAACAAGCGCGGGAATCCGCTGCGGATCCGGGATCTGGAACGGTTATACCTGAAATACCTGCCGGCGGAGGATACACCCCATTACACCTTAAGCGATATCCGTAACGGGTCTGCTGCCTATATGCTGGTCTGCGGGGCATCCACGGGTGAAGTGGCGCGCTATATCGGCATCGCGCCGGAATGGATGCGAAGATTTGACAAAATCGTGCCGGAGCTGTACGTGGCAGCCGTCGATTACACGAATATTCGCGTGAAGCCGCTATCAGAGGTAACAGGCGGCGGGAAGCGGAGAGTATAAAAAGTATAGAATGTATAAAAGGATTTGAAAAGTGCCATGCGATGAAATCGCATGTGCACTTTGCGCAAGGAACCGCCTCGACATGCTAGCATGTCAGGGCGGTTCTTTACGCAAAGGTCACAATGTCACTTCGTGACATGTGACTTTTCAAATCCTTATTCACATCTATCCCGGCTTTTTAATCAAAGATCGCTCTCCGCATGCCCTGCAGCTGTTCCCGTTTGATCTCTTCCTCGATCAGGTAGTTCATGTAATAGGTCATGGTCATGCAGCGGGCTGCGCGCATGCGCTGGCTTCTTTCAATGTTGACGTTGGTAAGCTTGATTGCGACAAGGATCGTCTTGCTGGAGGGGATGCGCTCCGGAATCGGTTCATCCTCATTCCAGAGATACGGGGCGCTCTGTTCCCGCTGCCAGGCTTCTTCGATCAGGATGTTCATGTAATCCTGGATGGAGAGGCCGCATCTGAGGGCGGTACGATGCATCCAGTTTTTGTTTTCCGTGCGAAGGGAGACTGAAATCCGTTTTCCCGGCTCATTCGCAACCGTATACGGCACATTACGCGCCGGGCGTACTTCCTCCTGCTTTGGGGAAGCCTCCACCGGCGAATAGGGCATGGGGGCTGGCGCGGACACAGGCTGTTCTGATATCCGGCGTGTCTCTGGCGCGACAGAACGCATTTCAGATGCAGCAGGACGCTGCTGAGCCGATGGCGCAGGCTCCTGTTGAGCCGATGCCAAAGGCTCCTGCGGCAACTCCGGCGCAGCCTCGACAACGCGTTCGCGTTTGGCTGCTGCGGCAGTTTCTTTATGGTAGCTTGCCGCGGCCTCGATATATTCCTCTGCGGGGGTTTCCTCGTTCATAAGGGTTTTGTGCTCATCCCGCATCTTTTTTAATCTGTCCCGTTTTGTACTCATCTTCTTTACCCCTGGATCCTCTCAATGATCTCTTTGCATAACTTGGTATAGTCTTTTGCCGCGGTATTCTGCGGCTGATATTCACTGATGGACTGTCTGGCGGTTTTTGACTCGCTGACGACAATGGACTTTCGAATCTTTGTCTTAAAGGGCGCTCCGCCAAGTTTTTCGCCGATTTCCTCCAAGGTTTCATAGGCCATCTGGTGCATACTGGTTTTCTCATACTTCGTCAGGAGAATGCCGAGCACTTTGACATCTGTCTGATGGCGTTTTTTGAACCGGGCGATATCCAGCTGGATCTCGTTTAATCCTTCGATGGCACCGTCGTCGCATTCCGCAACCGGGATGATGTAGTCGCTGGCGATATAACTCATATAGAGCAAAGGACTACGAGCCGGTGCATTATCCAGAATCACGAAATCATAATCCTGGGCATCCTCCAGAACATCCTTTAAGAGAAAGATGTCATCCGGTTCCCCGAACACCTTCGGTGCATCGACGAGCTTTTTGCTGGAGATCAGAATATCAAATTTCGGAAGATGCTGTACGGCATCTTTTAAGAGGATTTCCGCGTTCAGGACTTCGTTTACCGTCGGAACCTGATTCAGCTCCGCATCTGCGTACATGGAAAAATTACGCTGCGCATCCATATCAATGCCCAGCACTTTGTATTTTTTTCCGAGGATGCTGCAGATCTCCAAGGTAGTCGTAGTCTTGCCGACGCCGCCCTTCTGGTTTGAAATCATGATTGTTTTCATGCGGCTGTTACTCCTTCATTTCTGTTTTTATTCATTTTCATTGATTCATTCGCCAATTCTCACAAGCCGCTTGCGGCATTGTGACCTTTGCACGAAGAATTGCTCGATGAGACATACATTATATATAATACATGAATTGCATAGAAGTCAAATGATATATAAAAAACATAGAATGTATAAAAATAGTGTGCATTTTATATTTCCTACTACAGATAAAAGGATTATAATGAGAATGTATTTTAAGCAGTGTATAATGAATAAGAAGCAAATACATAATATGGCACATATATTATTTATGTATCATATGCTATTACCATCATAGTATGTTTGATATGAGCGATATGTTTCATATGAATGATATGCATTATTAAGGACTGGCTCCATTTTTAGAGGAAGCGTTTTTGTGCGTAAAGAGATCCATTCCTAACATCTATTTAGGAAACAGGATCTACGAAGTGCTTGAAAATTCAGGATTTGTATATGTAGTATAGAATGTATAAAACAGCGCATCTGATACCGCTTTATGAAAAGGCTTCAGCAAAATGGCTCCGTTGATCCCGTGGAGTCCCAGGAAAGACTTATGACTGCTTTTGTATAGAGAACGCATAAAGTATGAGATGCATATTGAAAACAAAAGGGATATGATGCATACTCGATATAAGGAACATAAGGAAATTAATTGATATAATACGGATAAAAAGAATAAGAAACATATAGAGAATAAAATATATAATAAACTTATATAGATTATGCATCGCATATCTCATATTGTATATCGCCTATCGCAGGCGGAAGATCACGCATAGAAGCCTGGGATAGGCGGGGAGCTGCGGTAGCGAGGCCGGGAACACAGGGAAAAAGAAAGGGAGCCCTGACCGGCCGAAAACAGTGCAACCAGCGGCGCTTCGCCATATGGAGTGCAGAAATGACATGGAAAACATGGGAATCACAGAAAGCATAGAGGGTATAGGAGATATAGAGAATATAGGGGATATAGAGAATATAGGGGATATAGAGAATATACAAGATATATAGGTTATAGATGACATAATAAGAAGAAAAAACATGTAAAGCATGAGCGCTATAGTGAGCATATAATACATATTATGTATAACAGGAAAAACAGGTGAAAAAGGAACGATATGACACAAAAAGGGTCGAAAAGAATAATTAAATGAAACAGAAACTTCGCAAATGGCATAATGACGAATGTGCCGGAAAATCAAGGGATCAGCGTATAAGATACGGAAAATGAAAAATAAAAGGAGACAAAATAGGAAAAAGGTATGATACAGATTTATTGCGGAGACGGAAAAGGAAAGACAAGCGCAGCGGTGGGGGCGGCGGTTCGCGCCGCAGGACAAGGGATGAAGGTATATTTTTGCCAGTTTATGAAGGGTAACCCCTGCGGAGAGATTTCTATATTAAAGGAAGTGCCTGGGATCACGGTATTACGTCCGGAGAAACAGTATCCTTTCTATAAAGAAATGAATCCTGAGGAGAAAAAAGCCATTTGCCAAGAGCATGACGCACTGGTGGAAAAACTTGAAGAGGTGGCGGATGAACAGCATACCATGATCATTTTGGATGAACTCACCTATCCAGTGAAATACCATCTGATTGATGAGGCAAGGCTGAACCGCTTTCTGGAAAGCAGACAGGAGACGGAACTCATCATTACCGGCCGGGATCCATGGCAGGCGATTTTGGACAAAGCTGACTGCGTGACGGAATGCAAAAAGATCAAGCATCATTTTGACCGGGGAATTCCGGCAAAAAAAGGCATAGAATATTGAAAATATTGGGAATCCGAAAGTATTGAAAGTATGAAAAACAGATGGCGAGAGCCATGTTGAAAATATTTCATCTTTGCTGTGAATAAAAGTTGATATTTTTGCTTTACAAATTTCTCCGGCAGATTATAATGAATCGTGTTGAAAAAAATGAAAGACGGAGATGAAAGAAAAGCAATGAAGAACACGATTGAGATCAGATGGCACGGCAGAGGCGGACAGGGAGCGAAGACAGCAGCATTGCTGCTGGCGGATGCGGCTTTCCAGACAGGTCAGCAGGTGCAGGGTTTTCCGGAATACGGCCCGGAGCGCATGGGCGCACCGATCACTGCATATAACCGCATCAGCAAAGAGCAGATCCGGGTGCATTCCAATATTTATGAACCCGATTATGTCGTCGTAGTAGACGAAACCCTGCTTTATTCCGTGGATGTCACGGCAGGCCTGAAAAGAGAAGGCGCCATCATCATCAATACCGCGAAATCCAAAAAAGAAGTGATGAAATATCTGCACGGGTATAAGGGAGAAGTGATTACCATTGATGCCAGAGCGATCTCAGAGGAGATGCTCGGCAAAAACTTCCCGAATATCCCGATGCTCGGTGCAGTCGCTGCGGTCACCGGCGTGATGGAAAGAGAAGATTTCTTCCGGGAGATGGAGAAATCCTTCCGTCATAAGTTTGCGAAGAAGCCGGAAGTGATCGAGGGCAATCAGAAGGCGCTTTATGCGGCGTACGAAGCGGTAGCATACAGCAGAGAGATGTCACTCTCCGCGTAACGATCGAAAAGAAACCGACAGAATACAAGGAAAATCCCGTCAAAACAGGGATTTTCTTTCTGTTTACGGAAGGGAAAAGCAATCTATGAAAACGGATATCAGCAAGATCAATGAACAAACACCCCATGAGGAACTGACGGAAGGCCTTATGATCTTTGCAGGCGGAACGGCAAAACGCTTTCGCACGGGAGAATGGCGGACGAACACCCCGGTGTTTGACCGGGACAAATGCAAGCAGTGCCTGCTGTGCGTCCCGGTCTGCCCGGACGGCAGCATTCCCATGGTGGGAGAAGAACGGGGCATGTTTGATTATGAGCACTGCAAAGGATGCGGGATCTGCGCCAGGGTTTGTCCTTTTGGCGCGATCACCATGAAGGAGGGGATCACGGCATGAGCGCGGAACGAATCAAGGAACGAATGTCGGGAAATGAAGCGGTGGCAGAGGCGATCCGGCAGGTGAACCCGGATGTGATGCCGGCTTTCCCGATCACGCCGTCTACAGAGATCCCGCAGATGGTGGCGAACTTCATTTCCAACGGAAAGATCGATACGGAGTTTATCCCGGTGGAAAGCGAGCATTCCGCAATGTCTGCCGCGATCGGCGCGGAGGCGGCGGGGGCGAGGACCATGACGGCTACGAGCTCCGCGGGACTGGCGCTGATGTGGGAGGAACTGCTTCTGGCGGCAAGCAACCGTCTCCCGATCGTGCTTACCCTTGTCAACCGGACGCTGTCGGGACCGATTAATATCAACTGCGATCATTCAGACGGGATGGGTGCCCGTGACACAGGATGGATCCAGATCTATGCGGAGAATAATCAGGAGGCCTATGACAACTATATTCAGGCCTATCCCATCGCGGAGGATCCCCGGGTTCATCTGCCCGTCATGATCTGTCAGGATGGCTTTATCACCAGCCACGCCGTGGAAAACATTGATCTGCTGCCGGATGATGCGGTGAGGCAGTTTGTCGGAGACTACCGGCCGGAGGAATATCTTCTGAATCCCGGCAAACCGGTTTCCGTGGGGCCTTATTCGATCTCCGCGTATGCGATGGAGGCGAAAAAGAATCAGGAAGATGCCATGGAGCGGGCCAGGGACGTGATCCTGGAAACAGCGGCGCGCTTTCAGAACCTTTCCGGAAGGAAATACGGATTTTTCGAACAGTACAAGACCAAGGATGCGGAGATCATCTTTCTTTTGATGGGGAGCGCCGCGGGGACCGCGAAGCAGGCCGTGGATGAACTCAGAGAAAAAGGGAAAAAAGCCGGCGTGCTGAAGCTCAGGGTATTCCGGCCGTTTCCGGAGAAAGAGATCGCGGAAGCGCTGCGAAACGCAAAAGGCGTTGCGATCCTGGATCGATGCGAAAGCTACAACGGATGCGGGGGGCCGCTGGGAAGCGAAGTGACAGCCGCCCTGTTTCGGCACAAGGTGCAGATCGAAGCGGTCAATTACATTTACGGATTGGCAGGACGTGATTTTACAGTCACCCATGTCAAAGAGCTGTATGAAGAGATGCATCTCGTTTGTACAGGAGAGAAGAAAGCAGTACAGCACCAGTATGTCGGGCTTAGAAAAGAAAATTAAATGGAGAATTAACAGTGGAAGATTATCGTTTGAAAACCATGCTTCAGAAACCGGAACGCCTGTCCAGCGGACACAGGATGTGCGCGGGATGCGGCGCGACCATCGCAGTGCGCGCCGTCCTAAGAGGGCTTCATGAGGAAGACCGGGCTGTGATCGGAAACGCGACCGGCTGTCTGGAGGTTTCTTCCTTTATGTATCCGTATACGGCATGGGAAGACAGCTATATTCATAACGCTTTTGAAAATGCGGGAGCGACCCTTTCCGGCGTGGAGACAGCTTACCGGGCGCTGAAAAAGCGGGGACGGCTTCCGGAAGAGGAGACGTTCAAGTTTATCACCTTCGGCGGAGACGGCGGCACTTACGACATCGGCTTCCAGTCACTGTCCGGCGCCATGGAACGTGGACATGATCTGGTCTACGTCTGCTATGACAACGGCGCATATATGAACACCGGGATCCAGCGATCTTCCGCGACGCCGATGTTTGCGGATACCACCACAACACCGGTTGGCTCCCAGTCCAATGGCAAAATGCAGAACAGGAAGGATCTGGCCTCCATCATTGCGGCGCATGACGTGCCGTATGTGGCGCAGACGACCTTTACCAAGGATTTTCAGGACATCCACCGGAAGGCGGAGCGCGCGATCTACACGAAAGGGGCGGCCTTTTTGAATGTCATGACGCCTTGTCCGAGGGGCTGGCGTTATGATATGCCGGATCTCATGGAGATCTGCCGGCTGGGGGTGGAGACCTGCTATTGGCCACTGTTTGAATATGCCGAAGGGAAGTGGACGCTGAACTATGAACCGAAGAAAAAGCTTCCCATCGAGGACTTTCTGCGGCCTCAGGGACGGTTCAAGCATCTTTTCAAAAAAGGAAACGAGGATCTGCTGGTTCAATTCCAGCGTGAGGTGGACCGCCGTTGGGAAGATCTGCAGTATCAGTGCGCCAGAGCGTAAATCGCAGGAGAGGCTATGACACTACTTACCTATCAGGTGTTTAAAACAGTCGCGGAGGCGGGGAGCTTCCATAAGGCGGCGGAAATTCTCGGACTGACGCCTTCCGCCATCAGCCATTCCATTTCATCGATGGAGGCGGAGCTTGGGTTCTCGCTTCTGACACGCGGGAAAAGCGGCGTTTCCCTGACGAATTACGGAGAGCATTTGCTGCCCTATGTGAACGGCGTACTGAACGCGGATGAGGGACTGAAACAGGCGGTGGCCGAATTTAACGGTTTGAAGCAGGGAAAGGTGAAGCTCGGCTGCTTTTCCAGTGTCTGCACGAACTGGGTGCCAGAGATCATCCAGTCTTTTCAGAAGGAATACCCCGCCATCAGGATCGAGGTTTTCCAGGGCACCTATGATGATGTGGCTTATTGGATCAAAAACGGGATCGTGGATTTCGGATTTCTGTCGGTTTCCAGTGCAGGCGACCTTCCCATCGAACCCTTCTATCGGGATCCGCTCCTTTGCATCGTACCTGCTGATTTTCAGAAGGCTGATGACAAAAATTATATGACGATTGAAGAAATGAGCAAGCACCAGTTTGTGGTGCAGAGAGAGTCCACGGATGCGGATATACAGAACTATCTGAAGCAGAATCATTTGGAGGTGCAGGCCGGATACCATGTGGTGGATGACCTTTCCACCATCGCCATGGTCGCAAGCGGGTTCGGGATCTGCATCATGCCCGAGATGGTCATGAAGGATATCCCTTATGAAGTCAAACGCTATCAAATGAAGCCCGATGCAAGCCGACTGATCGGCATCGCAGCGCTTTCGGCGGAATTTATGGCACCGGCAGCAAGAACCCTTTACCGCCACATTATAAAGCGGTATCAAAATATCTGAATCTGTGCTATAATCAGGGAAACGTTTTTGCAAAGCGTTTCCCTTTTGTTTTATATGCGCAGGCTCGTGCCAGGAATATCCCGGCTGCTGCCGCGGGAGCAGTGGGATGACATCCCTCCTGCTCGATGAAAGGAGAAGAGTGCGATGGACGGACATTTATCAGGCTGGATCGACGAGAGTGGCGCTGACCGCGATCAAAAGGAGCGGATCGTCATTATCTCTTACACCGAAAACGGAGAAGAGTGGACGGAGCGTTTGTACAATACGCTTTCAGAGGAATATGATGTGCTGTGCGCCATTCACAGCGAAGGCGCGGGTACCTACGGGAGACGCAGCAAAATCTTTGATGTGGTGGAGGGCGGCAGCCTCAGGAAATTCCATCATTCCAAGGAAATCCTGCAGGAGGAGTACGGGAAAGCGGTGATGCTTCTGTTTGTCTGTTCTGCAGGGACTGCGGTGCGTGAACTGGCACCGTTTCTGGAAAACGAGATGCGATCACCGGCGGTGCTGGTGATGGACGACATGGCGATGCATGTGATCTCGCTGCTTCCGGGACATTTGGGAGCCGCCAATGAGTGGTGCCGCGAGATTTCCGCCATGACAGGCGCGGAGGCCGTTATTACCACTGCAACGGATCTGCACGGGCGCTTCTCAGGGGAGCGGTTTGCGGAAGAGAATCATCTGGAGATCGAAAATCCGGAGATGTTGAAAGAGGTGAGCAAACGGGTGCTTCGCTCCCAGCCGATCGGTGTATATTCGGATTTTGAGATTCGCGGGCGCCTGCCCAAAGGTTTCTTTCTGGTGGGGAAAAAGGGACAACGCAAGAAGGCTTATGCCATGCACCCGGAGTGCGGCATCGTGATCACGGCAGACCGGAGCATCAAGAAAAAGTTTGAAGTGGAATGCCGCATGTTTATGCAGGAAGGATCTGACGAAAAAAACGTGGTGATCTTTTGAGAATCGTGTGTATTTTTTTCGGAGTATATGATAAAATAACGGTAACATTTTTTAGGGAGGACGGATTGCTATGGCAAAACAGGGTAATGACAAAAGTACGACGAAAACATCTGGCGGGATTTCTTTGATGGCGCTGCTTTTAGTGCTTACGGTTCCGTTCGCGGCGGCGCTGGTTGTGTCCATTGTTTTCTTCAGTACCAGGATTACAGCGACGTCTGCAGAGGATGAGACGCTGTACATGGAAAAGCTTTACTCGATCAGCACGGAGCTGATCAATGCGGACCGCGACTTCTATCAGGCGATGCAGGGTGCGATGGAGCGTCATGATTATGCGGATTCCGCGGAGCCGGAACAGATCCAGGAATACTTGACGCAGTATGAGGAAAACCGTCAGCAGGTCATCGACCGTGTGACGGATGCGGTGGCGGTGGCGCAGGCGGATCCCGTTTTGTGGACAGGGACGGTGCTGGAAGCCGGCGGCGCGACCTTTGAAACGCTGTCAGGCGAATATGAGGAGGCGTTCCATACTTGGGAGACCGCTTATGATCCCAAGAATAATATCGGCGATTGGAAAAACTATCTTGCAACGTTTGAGGATGCCAGAGGTTATCTTTCCGAAATGACGGATCTCGTGGAGAAATGGGCAGCGGACGAGGTGGTCATGCAGGAAACGGCGACGAAGCGGACGATCCTGATCTCCGCGATCATCTTTGTCGTGATCGCAGCGGTGCTGGTTTTCATTGCGTTGCTGATCGCACGCAGGATGTCCAAAAATGCCAAAGAGATCACGGCTGGTGTCCGGGAGATGTCAAACGGCGACTTTGTCAAAGAGATCCCGTCCAACTCCCTTGTTTCGGAGTTTAAAGCCATCGCGGTTAACTCCGAAAATATGAGACAGCGTCTTCAGAACGCACTGCTTCAGGTGATCGGCCATGCGGGAGACGTGGATGAGGCTGCTAATTCCAGCAAGTCCAAGATCACGAACGGCCAGAAGATGAGTTCCGATATCAGCTCCGCAGTGGAGGATCTGGCGCAGGGCGCTACGAGCCTCGCACAGGATGTCCAGAGCACTTCGGATCTGACGAACAATATCGGGAATTCCGTGGATCTGGTTCTGGAAGCGGCGAACGGCAATCTGGAGAAAGGACGTGCCGTTTTTGACAACTCCTCAAAGGTACAGCAGCAGATCGAGGATCTGAAGATTGCGGATCAGAAGACCGATGAGATGGCCGGCGAAGTCGCTGAGTCCGTCAACGAGACCGCAGCAGCGGTGGAAGAGATCAGCAATGCGGCTGAGGCGATCATGAGCATCGCGAGCCAGACCAACCTCCTCGCCCTGAACGCATCCATCGAGGCGGCCAGAGCCGGCGAAGCAGGAAAAGGATTTGCGGTGGTTGCGGATAACATCAAGGATCTGGCAGAGCAGTCCAACCAGTCCGCAGGACAGATCACGGAGATCCTTTCCAGGATCACGGAGCTTTCCGAGCGTAATAAAGAGCTGACCGGAAGGATCAAGGAAGCGACCACGAATGAGTCCGTTTCGCTTCAGGAGATGAGTGCATCCTTTGACGAAATGATCAACCTGGTGCAGGAGACCGAGCAGGGCAACCAGCAGATCGTTTCTCTGGTGGAGACCATGACGAGTGATAAGAACGCGATCATGGGATCTGTGGAGGCGCTTTCCAGCGTGTCCGAGCAAAGCGCAGCTTCCACGGAGGAGACCAGCGCATCCTTGGAACAGTTGAATGCGAGTCTGGTGGACGTCGTCGAACAGGCGGAGAACCTGCAGCGGATTGCGGAGGCTCTCGAAGAAAACGTCCGGTTCTTCCACGTACAATAAAACAAAGATTCAGCGAATGGGGTCACCCAGGGTGGCCCCGTTTTTTTTCGAAGGTAGTGTAAATCAAAATTGGGAAATGGTATGAGGTACCACATGAAAACGTTACATGATTATGAGAAAAAACATCTAAAACAGCTTCGCAAAATCGCACCGGAATGCATGGTGCTGCTGAAGAGCAATGGCGATTTTCCGCTGGAAGCGCCGGAAAAGATCGCACTTTACGGAAGCGGCGCCCGCAGGACCATCAAGGGCGGCACCGGATCCGGAGACGTCAACTCCCGTTACGTGGTTTCCGTGGAGCGGGGGCTAAGGCGGGCCGGGTTTACGATCACCACCGACATGTGGCTGGATACCTATGATGCGATCCTTGCGGAAGCGCGGCGGGAATTTATCGCGGACATCAAGAAAAAGGCTCTTGCACAGCATAAGCTCCCGGTGATGGTGGGCATGGGCGCGGTGATGCCGGAGCCGGAATACGACCTGCCGCTGGACGGAGGCGGAGACACCGCGATCTATGTGCTTTCCCGGATCTGCGGGGAGGGAAATGACAGGAATGCGGAGAACGGTGATTTTGCGCTGAGCGAGACCGAACGCAGAGACATTCTTGAACTGCAAAAAGCATACCGCCGTTTTATGCTCGTGTTGAATGTGGGGGGACCCATAGACCTGACGCCGGTGATGGAGGTGGAGAATATTCTCCTGCTGGGACAGCTGGGAGCGATCACGGGGATCGCCTTCGCGGATGTGCTGCTGGGAAAGAGTTATCCCTCCGGCAAGCTTTCCGCCACCTGGGCGCCGGTTTCGGAATATCCTTCTGTGGGAACATTCGGAGAACAGAATGATACCGATTACAAAGAGGGCATTTACGTCGGATACCGCTATTTTGACAGTGTCAGGAAGGCGCCGCTGTTCCCCTTCGGCTACGGGAAGTCCTATACGACTTTTGAGATCGGAAAGACGGCGGTGGAAGCGGAGGATACCGTGATCCGCGTGAAAGCGGCCGTTAAGAATACAGGGGAGCGCAAGGGGAAGGAAGTGGTCCAGCTGTATGTGTCCGTTCCCTCCGGCAGGCTTGATCAGCCCTTCCAATCGCTGGCGGCCTATGCAAAGACCGGAGAGCTAAAGCCGGGAGACACGGAAGAGGTCACCCTTTCCTTTGATCTGAAGGATCAGGCGGCCTTTGATACCGAGCAGAGCGCCTATGTATTGGAAAAAGGTGAGTATCTCCTGCGGATCGGCGCGGAAAGCCGTGATACGGAGATCTGCGGCGTGCTGACCTTGAAGAAGGAATTGCTGGTGAAAACCGTTTCCCATATCGGCGGCGAGGTGAATCTGACGGATTGGAAGCCGGAGCCTGTGGAAACGGAGGAAAAAGAAAAACCGAAGAAAAAAGCGGCATCCATCACGCTCCATCCGGAGGCGGTGAAAGAGAGCGCGCATGCGCCGCAGGTATCGGCAGAGGCTGCGGAACTGGCAGGGAAGCTGTCGGATGAGGAACTGGCAAAGGTTCTGGTGGGGCATTATGCGACAGACCACGGATACGCAAGCGTTGTGGGAGATGCAGCAAATCTGGTGGCGGGAGCTGCCGGGCAGACGACGGATGAGATCGAGGGACTGCCGCCGGTGGTGATGGCAGACGGACCTGCGGGGCTTCGCCTGGCCAGGGATTATGTGAGAGATGAAAAAGGCGCCCGGGCCATCGGGGACGACCTGCCGGCAGGCATGGAAGAACTGCTGGGACCGGTTTCCGGGGCAGTGGTGAAGGGCATCCGGAAAAAGAAACTGAAAGAGAACGAGGGGCAGGAGGTTCTGCACCAGTACTGTACGGCGATCCCCATCGGGACGGCGCTGGCGCAGAGTTTTTCGCCCGCGGCGGCAGAAGCCTGTGGCGATATCGTCGGAGAAGAGATGGAGCGTTTCGGGATCCATCTGTGGCTGGCGCCGGGGATGAACATCCAAAGGCATCCGCTGTGCGGACGGATCTTTGAATATTATTCCGAGGATCCTGTGCTGACCGGGCTGACAGCCGCGGCGATTACGAAGGGGGTGCAGGCGCATCCCGGCTGTGGTGCCACAATCAAGCATTATTGCTGCAATAATCAGGAGACCAACCGGTTCCAAAACAGCTCCGCAGTGAGTGAACGCGCTTTGCGGGAGATTTATCTGAAGGGATTTGAGATCGCGATCAGAGAAGCCGCGCCGGCGGCGCTGATGACCTCCTATAACCTCGTTAATGGCGTGCACACCTCGGAACGGGAGGATCTGCTGAAGACGGTGCTGCGGAAAGAATGGGGCTATGAAGGGCTTGTGATGTCCGACTGGGTGATCCGTTATATGGCAGACAAATCCTCGCGGTATAAGGTGGCCAATGCCGCCCTTTCCGTCCAGGCGGGTAATGACATCTTTATGCCGGGAAGCGCCGCGGATTACTGCGGGATCGTGATGGCGCTGAAAGGGAAGAATCCGCAGTGCATCCTCAATCGCAAGCAGGCGGAGGAATGCGCCGCCCGGGTGATGGATACGGCATGGCGCCTGGTGCGTGAACGGAACCGGTAGGAGTGGGCGCATCACAAAGCCCCAGGTTGACAATTCAGGATTTCCACTTTATACTTTCATAGAAACTGCGTTATTGTGCGTTTTTACTCTGAAAGCGCTGCCTTCCATCAGATCGAAGGGTAGGTTCTATGACTGAGAAGATCAGGGAGTTGACGGGGAATGACCATACCGTGCGGATCATCAAGCGTGTTGTGGTGGTCGTGGTTGTTGCGGTTCTTTTGTTCACTTTCGTCTACTTGATTCGCAATTTCATACCGGGCATGATCCAACTGCTGAAAGACGGCGAGCCGGATCAGATCGGCGCTTATCTGCGCAGCCAGGGGAAGATCGGTGTGGTGATCCTTGTGGCGCTGCAGGTGCTGCAGACCATCACCATCGTGTTTCCGGGCATCCCGATCTATGTGGCGGCGGGAATCGTCTATGGAAAGTTCTGGGGAATGGTGATCTGCTATCTGACCTACGTGATCAGCAACAGCGCGGTATTCCTCTTTGCCCGCAAAATGGGCGCCGTGTCGGAGATGATCCTTTCCGGCCGGAAAAAGAAAAAAGAGGGAGAGGAAGTTGCGACGTCCCTTTTGCAGCGCACGAAATATCCGGGATATATCACGGCGGCGCTGTGCGTGATCCCTGTGGTTCCAAATGGCCTGGTGCCTTACATCGCAGCCAAAACAGAGATCCCCTTCAAGCGGTTTTTGCTGTCCATCGCCATCGGTTGTTTTCCCGGAATCCTCCTGTTTATCTGGTGCGGTTCCATGATCCTGGACGGCCATATCGGCGTCGTGATCGCCATGTGCTTCATCGGAATCGGGTGCTTTATCCTGTTCCTTGTGTTTAAGAAACGGTTGTTTGCGTTTTTTAACAACAAGATCCTGAGCAGGTTCGCGCGGCCGGAAAAGACAGCAGAAGAGGATGCACCGCATCAGGAGGACGCGGCAGAGGAGAAGCTCCGCGAGGAGATCGCCTCCTAAGAGAAAATCGGAGAGTTCATTCAGTTATGGAAGAAAAAAATCAGGGCGAGCAGAAACCGGGGGAGAGAAGACGCTCCCACGGCAGGCGGCGCCGGAAGAATAGTCAAAATACCAATGCTCCGAAACAGCAGGAGCGGGAACGCACCAGAGAACGGAGCGGACACAGAAAAGAGCGGGAACCGAAGAAGCATAACGGATACCATCCGGACACCGGGAAAGACGCAATCCGGGTCTTTGATCTCGGGACGTATGAGGAGGAAGGAAAGCGCTTCCTGTTTCATTATGACAAGGGTACCTATACCATCGCGGAATTGACCGCAGGGGAAACCGTACAGTTAGAGGACGGAACAGAGGAGATCCGTTACACGGAGAGCGAACTCCTCTCCACCAGAGATAAAGCCGCTGCGTATAAGGCGTGGAATGAAATCAAGCGCCCGAAGAAAGGAAAAGGCGCGCGGGAATAATGTTGTTGCAGATCAATCATGGCGTTGTTCAGTTTGCCGGACATACGGTGCTGGAGGACGCCAGTTTTGAAATCAGAGAAAAAGAAAAGATCGCCGTCGTCGGACGGAACGGCTGCGGGAAGACCACCCTTTTGCGTCTGATCGCCGGAGAGATTCCTTTTGAAAAGGAAAGCAGCGATCAGGAGAGCGGCTATTTTAAAACGGGGAATCCCGTGATCGGCTATCTGAAGCAATCGGCGTTTTCGGATCTGTCGATCACGATGGAGGAGGAACTGCGGAAGGAACTTGCGCCGGTCGAGGCGAAAGCCGCAGAACTCCGCCGGATGTCGAAGGAACTGGAGACAGACTATTCGGAGGAGAAGGTGGCGGCCTTTACCCGGGCGGAGGAGGCATTTCAGGAAAGCGGCGGCTATTATTACGAAAAGGAATACGAGACGCTGGTACGGAAATTCGGGTTTTCGGAAGAGGACAAGAAGAAGCCGCTGCGCCAGTTTTCCGGCGGTCAGCAGACGAAGATTGCGTTTATCCGGCTTCTGCTTTCCCACCCGGACATACTCCTTTTGGACGAGCCGACGAACCATCTGGACATCTCCACCATAGAATGGCTGGAGATGTATCTGAAAAATTACGGAAAAGCGGTGGTGGTGGTGTCCCATGACCGGATGTTTCTGGATCGCATCGCAGAAACCGTCGTGGAAGTGGAATACGGCGTTACTTACCGTTACACAGGCAACTATTCCGATTTTGTCCGGAAGAAAAAAGAACTCTACGAGAAACAGAAGAAGGATTATCAGGCACAGCAAAAGGAGATCAAGCGGCTGCAGGAATTGATCGAGCGGTTCAAAAGCAAGCCTACCAAGGCTTCCATGGCGCGTTCCAAGATGAAGGCGCTGGAACGCATGAGCCGGATCGAGCCGCCGGACCGTTATGATGAGCGCACTTTCCACGCGAATTTTCAGCCGGAACAGGAGACGGGGAAGGATGTTTTGCATGCGGAAGGCCTTTCTTTCGGCTATCAGGGAAGCCTTGGGAAAATAAATTTAGATTTAAAAAAAGGCGAAAAGCTCGGAATAATAGGCGGTAACGGGAAGGGAAAGTCCACGCTTCTGAAAACATTGACGGGATTGCTTCCGCCCCTTTCCGGGGACTATCACTATGGCGTCCATGCGCAGATCGGCTACTTTGACCAGCAGATTGCGCAGATCCAAAGCGACCGGCGGGTGATCGATGATTTTTGGGAGGAGTTTCCGACCCTGACCGAGACGGAGGCGCGATCCGCCCTCGGCGCGTTTCTGTTTACGGGGGAAGATGTATTTAAGGAGATTTCCGTGCTTTCCGGCGGGGAAAAGGTGCGGCTTGCCCTTTGCAAGATTTTTCGGCGCCGTCCGAACATTCTCCTCCTGGATGAACCGACCAACCATATGGATATTATCGGGAAAGAAACGCTGGAAGCGATGCTTTCCCATTACAGCGGCACGCTGATCTTTGTTTCCCATGACCGGTATTTTGTGAAAAAACTGGCAAACCGGCTGCTGTCCTTTGAGGACGGACAGGTTGTTCACTACCAGTTCGGTTATGCGGAATACGAGGAAAAACGGGAGGCCGCGCTGCAGGAGGCGGAGGCGCTGCCGAAAGAATCGAAGGAATCCAAGGAAAAGGAGAAAAAAGCTGCCCGCAATCCGGGAAAAGAGCGCTCCAAACTGGAGAAAAAGGCCAAACGGCTGGAAAATGAGATCGCGGAGGCGGAAAGCAGGGTGGAAGCCCTTCAGGCAGAGTATGAAAGCCCGGAAAATAAAGCGCGTTACGGGAAACTGACAGAGCTTTCGGAAGCCATCGCAGAGGCCGAGGCGGCGCTGCTGCAGAAGATGGAGGAATGGGATCTGATTTCGGAGGAATTAGCACGGTATGCCGGGGATTGATAAGGTTCGCCTGGACCATTCTTATCAGCAATATCAGCAGTGGACGCCGGTAAGAAAAGCGGACGAGACGAAGCCCCAGTTTCCGTTTGATCCGGAAGAGAAGGGCGTGGTCTATGAGCGCTCCGGGACGCAGACGCAGGAGGCGGCAAAAGATCCTGCCCGGATGGTTCAGACAGAGGCGGCAAAAGATCCTGCCCGGATGGAGGCGGCAAGGGACGTCGAGGCCGAGAACGCTGGGAAGGCGTATTCTGCGCCGGCAAAAGATGCGGCCGCGGAAGGGAGCGTCACAGGATGGCTGGCCGGTCTCGGCAGGCGGTTTCTGTCATTTCTGCGGGGAATCTGGGACGTGGTCTGGAACGGCCCCGCACAGGACAGGGGCAGTGAAGCGGCGGAACAGCCCGGGGCAGTCGGTCAGGACAATGCACCGGCGGAGCAGGCCAAAGCCCCCGGCGATATGGCAGAGATTGCCGGTGAGATGCGCGCAGAGCAGCTCCAGCAGATCATTGCAGACCATGACATGGAGCAGCTGGTCCGGTTCGTGACGGAGGACGGGGCGAAAAAGCCCGCACGATCCACGGATCTGCTTACCATCTATAACCGGTACGGGCGCGTCAACTACGTTGATCCGTCGGACCGGAAAAAGATACTGGAAGGAAATTTCAATGACATCAAACTATAAGCTCATCATTGCTTATGACGGGACACGGTACTTTGGCTGGGAGCATCAGCCGGACCGGGAGACGATCCAGGGGAAGCTGGAGGCGGTCCTGGCGCGGATGTGCGGCAAAGAAACCGTAGATGTCATCGGAGCGGGACGGACGGATGCCGGGGTTCATGCAAGAGCCATGACAGCCCACGTCCTCCTTGATACGACGTTGACGCCGGAGGAGATCCGGGATTATATGAACCGGTATCTGCCGGATGACATCGCGGTGCGGGAAGTCAGAAGGGCCGGGGACCGGTTTCATGCCAGATACAATGCCATCGGAAAGACTTACCGCTATACGGCATACGCAGGCGACTCCAAGCCGGTATTTGACCGGAAATACATGACCGTGCTGGATTTTTCGCCGGATGTGGGAGCCATGCGCATTGCTGCGGAGTATCTCGTCGGAAAGCATGATTTTAAAAGCTTTTGCGGGAACGGACGGATGAAAAAGCCCACCGTGCGGATCGTGGACAAGATCGAGATCCGGCAGAACAAGGACACCCTGCTCTTTACTGTGCATGGGAACGGTTTTCTGCAGAATATGGTGCGGATTCTGGTAGGGACGCTTCTGGAAGTCGGAAGGGGTGCTTATCCGCCGGAACATGTTCTGGAAATCCTGGAAGCAAAGGACCGGCGTCTGGCAGGGCCTACCGCGCCGGCGCAAGGGCTTTGCCTGATGAAGGTGGATTATGATTAAGGGGGAGAGAGTATGAACAAAGTCTGCATCGTCGGGGTCGCGGGCGGAACCGCATCCGGAAAGACCACGATTGTCAGCCGGATCGCGGAGTATTTCGGGAATGACATCGTTGTCATCAGCCATGACAGCTATTACAAGGCGCACAATGAGATGACCTACGAGGAACGGAGTCAGCTTAATTACGACCATCCGGATTCCTTTGAATCCGAACGGATGGCAAATGATATCCGGGATCTGATCAAGGGACATATCATCGAGGTGCCGGTTTATGACTATACCATCCATAACCGCTCCGACCGGACCATTACCGTGACGCCAAAGCCGGTGATCATCATAGAGGGGATTCTGGTATTGGAAAACAAGGAACTGCGGGATCTGATGGATGCGAAGATCTATGTGGACACCGATGCGGATGAACGGCTGATGCGCCGGATCCGCAGAGACATGTCGGAGCGCGCCAGGAGCATTGATTCTATCATGGAGCAGTACGCCAACACGGTAAAGCCCATGCATGAAGAATTTGTGGAACCCTCCAAAAAATATGCCGACATCATCATACCAAGAGGCGGAGGGAACGAAACCGGGATCGGCATGCTGATGGAGTACTTGAAGCACTTGATTGCACAAGGGAAAGATATCGGTTATAATGAGTAAAGAACAGTTTCAAAGGAGGGTTTGCCATGAGAGTCTTTATTGATGACACGATCGTGCTGATCAAGAGCGCGCAGTTTTTGGATGAATACATCTGCCTGATTCCGGCGGATATCAATTCGTACCTGTTTAAAGTGACTTATGACAAGAACCATACGAAGGAGTCGGTTTCCAAGGCGCTTCTGGAAGACGGATATCTGGTGATCGACTGGACGGAAGCGGAAAAAGAATGGATGTAGGATTCTGAGCAGAATTTGTTTTTCGAAGAAAGAGTGTGTGCAGTGTTTCCAAAAACCCCCTTTTTTGGAGCCTGCGGGCACGCTCTTTCTTTTCTTTTTTTAAAGGGCAGTGAAAGTAAATCTGCCGAAGGAGGGAGAGCAATACCATGAATGTATTGGCAGGATTGGAGCCGCAGGCCGTTTTTTCTTTTTTTGAGGAGATCAGCCGGATTCCGCGGCCGTCTTATCATGAAAAGCAGATCAGTGATTATCTGGTTGCGTTCGCAGAAGCACACGGATTGGAATACTACCGGGATGACCTTTTTAACGTGATCATGATTCAGGAAGCGACAGCAGGTTACGAGAACGAGGAGCCGATCATCCTGCAGGGACATATGGACATGGTCTGCGAGAAAGAAGAGTCCTGCAACATCGACTTCGAAAAGGAGGGGCTTACGCTCCGGGTTGACGGAGATCTGATCTCCGCGGAGGGGACGACCCTCGGTGGAGATGACGGGATTGCACTTGCGATGATTCTGGCGCTGTTTTCAGATGAGAACCTTGTGCATCCGAGGCTGGAAGCGGTTTTTACGGCTTCCGAGGAAGTGGGTATGGACGGCGCGAAGGGCATTGATCTCTCCATGCTGAGAGGCCATAGGCTTCTCAATCTGGACACGGAAGACGAGGGGGTACTGCTTTGCTCCTGTGCCGGCGGCAGTACGGCGCTGCTGGGTCTGCCGGTGAGACGGGAAGATCCGGCAGAGGATGATCTATGCTACAGGATTGAAGTCACGGGACTTCTGGGCGGCCATTCCGGCGGAGAGATTCATAAAGAACGGGCTAACGCCAACCTTCTGATGGCGCGGCTGTTTCTCATGATGCAGGACACGTTTGACTTCAGGATCGTGTCGCTTGCCGGCGGGAAAAAACAAAATGCGATCCCGCGTCAGACAACTGCAAAAATTCTTGTGGCGAAAAATCCGGATGCAGACTTCCCGTCATTTGTAAAGAAAGTGGAGGAAACTTTCAGAAAAGAATACACAATCACGGATCCGGATATTCAATTGACTGTCAGAACGGAAATGCTGAGCAAGGAAGAAAAGCCTGTCGATAATCCCTCTACCCAGCGGATTACAAGAGTGTTGAATGCCCTTCCGTGCGGGATACAAAGCATGAATCATGCGGTTGGCGAACTTGTTAAAACATCATTAAATTTAGGAATTCTTGTGCTGGAAGACGGGAAATTGAACCTTGAGTATGCAGTCCGCAGTTCTGTGGGCAGCGAACGGAAGTTTCTCGAACAGAAGCTTCTGATCGTGATGGAGGCTTTCGGTGGAGGCGGCATCATCACGGCAGAGTATCCGGCTTGGGAATATCAGGTGGATTCTCCATTCCGGGAAACTGCCATTACAGTTTTTGAACAGATGTACAAGAAAAAACCGAAGGTGGAGGCGATCCATGCCGGGGTGGAATGCGGGATCCTGGCGGGGAAGATCAAGAACCTGGATGGGATCTCCATCGGACCGGATATGCAGGATATCCACACCACGGAGGAACGCCTCTCGATCGCTTCGACCGGCAGAGTTTACGAGTATGTCAAGGCGCTTTTGCAATACAAGGCATAGAAGGCATAATATACATATTGAGTATAAAATATATAGAAGAGGTGAAAAAGAGATGGAAAATCAAAAGATCGGAACAAAATGCGTGCAGGCAGGCTATCAGCCGGGAAACGGAGAACCGCGGGAGATTCCCATCATACAGTCGACGACGTTTAAGTATGATACCAGCGAGGATATGGGAAAGCTCTTTGACCTGGAGGCATCCGGTTATTTTTACACGCGTCTGCAAAACCCGACGAATGATTACGTTGCAGCCAAGATCACGGCGCTGGAGGGCGGCGCGGCCGGAATGCTGACAAGCTCCGGACAGGCGGCAAATTTTTTTGCACTCTTCAATATCTGTGAGACGGGCTCCCATATTGTGGCGTCTTCTTCCATCTACGGAGGCACCTTCAATCTGCTGGCGGTGACCATGAAAAAGATGGGGATCGAGACGACCTTTGTATCGCCGGACTGCACAAAAGAAGAACTGGAGAGCGCATTCCGTGACAACACAAGAGCCGTGTTCGGGGAAACCATCGCAAATCCCGCGCTGACGGTGCTGGATATCGAGAAATTCGCATCAGCCGCTCATGCACATGGGGTACCGCTCATCGTGGACAACACGTTCCCGACGCCGGTGCACTGCCGTCCCATCGAGTGGGGCGCGGATATCGTCACCCATTCCACCACAAAGTACATGGACGGCCACGGCGTGGCAGTGGGCGGCGCCCTGGTGGATTCCGGGAAATTTGACTGGACAAAGCACGCGGAGAAGTTTCCGGGTCTCACAACGCCGGATGACTCCTACCACGGGATCGTCTATACGGAGAAGTTCGGGCAGGCGGGAGCGTTTATCACGAAGTGCACCTCCCAGCTGATGCGGGATCTCGGCTGCATCCAGTCCCCGCAGAACGCGTTTTATCTGAATCTGGGGCTGGAGTCCTTGCATGTGCGCATGAAACGCCACGCGGAAAACGGCCTGGCTGTGGCGGCGTTTTTGGAACAGCAGCCGCAGGTGAAGCATGTGAGTTTCCCGGGACTGCCGGGGGATCCTTATCATGCGCTGGCGCAGAAATACATGCCCGACGGCACGTGCGGCGTGGTTTCTTTTGAGGTGGAAGGCGGCAGGAAAGCAGCGGAAACCTTTATGGGAAGGCTGAAACTGGCAGCGATCGAGACCCATGTGGCGGATGCCAGAACGTGCTGCCTGAATCCGGCCACCAGCACCCATCGACAGATGACAGATGAGCAGCTGGCGGCAGCCGGCATCCCGGCAGGGTTGATTCGGATCTCCTGCGGTCTGGAAGACAAAGAAGATCTGATCGCGGACCTGGCCCAGGCACTGTAAGGATTGATACCGGATAAAGGAAGCAGCAAAATGTATCAAGCGAACGCAAACGCAGCCGCAGATTTTTTGAACGACGAAGAAATCCGAAAAACGCTTCAATATGCGGAGGAAAATAAGAGCAACCGGACACTGGTCAGGGAGATCCTTGCCAAAGCCGCGGAGGAAAAGGGTCTGACCCACAGGGAAGCCTCTGTCCTTCTTGCGTGCGATCTTAAGGAGGAGAACCGGGAGCTCCTTGCCCTGGCAAAAAAGATCAAACAGGACTTTTACGGGAACCGGATCGTGCTGTTTGCGCCGCTATATTTGTCCAATTACTGTATTAACGGATGTACCTATTGTCCGTATCACAGCAAGAACAAATCCATCCCCCGGCGGAAGCTTTCTCAGGAGGAGATCCGGCAGGAAGTCATCGCCCTGCAGGATATGGGACATAAACGCCTTGCCATAGAGGCGGGAGAGGATCCAGTCAATAACCCCATCGAATATATCCTGGAGAGCATTCAGACGATCTATGATGTCAGGCATAAAAACGGCGCGATCCGCCGCGTGAATGTCAACATTGCGGCGACCACCGTGGAAAACTACCGGAAACTCCATGAGGCCGGCATCGGCACCTACATTCTCTTTCAGGAGACCTATCATGCGGCTTCCTATGCGAAACTGCATCCGACGGGGCCGAAAAGCGACTACGCCTACCATACGGAGGCGATGGACCGCGCAATGGCCGGCGGCATCGATGATGTGGGGCTGGGGGTCTTATTCGGCCTGGAAAAGTACCGGTATGAATTCGCGGGGCTGCTGATGCATGCGGAGCATCTGGAGGCGGTCTACGGGGTGGGGCCCCATACCATCTCCGTGCCGCGGGTGTGCCCGGCGGATGATATTGATCTGGCGGCTTTTTCTGATGCGATCGATGACGAAACCTTTGCGAAGATCGTAGCCTGCATCCGGATCGCGGTGCCCTATACCGGCATGATCGTATCCACCAGGGAATCGCAGGCCTTCAGAGAAAGGGTGCTGGAGCTTGGGATTTCCCAGGTCTCCGGCGGCTCGCGGACTTCTGTGGGCGGATATACCGAAGAGGTGCGGCCGGAGGACACGGCGCAGTTTGAAGTGGCGGATACCCGCGGGCTGGATGAAGTCATCCGCTGGCTGATGGAAAAAGAGTATGTGCCGTCGTTTTGCACGGCATGTTATCGGGAGGGGCGCACGGGAGACCGTTTCATGGCGTTATGCAAGGCAAAGCAGATCCAGAACTGCTGTCTGCCGAACGCACTGCTGACGCTCCAGGAGTATCTTTCGGATTATGCGTCGGAGGATACGAAACGGATCGGAGAAACGCTGATCGAGCGGAACTTTACAGATATCACCAATCCCAAAGTGCTTGCAAAGGTGCAGGAGGAGCTTGCCCAGATCCGGGACGGATCCGGCAGGGATTTCAGGTTTTGAGTTTTTTGCAGGGAGAAACGTCCCTTGCGGATTCATTGCCCATGCAGGGAAGGAATGGCAGGATGAAGAACGTCACACTAAAATTCAGAAACATCATCGCAGCGCTTGGTATACTGATGCTGTCCGTTTCCATGACTTCCTGCGGGCTGGTTGATTGGCTCCTTAAAGAGGAAGCGCCTGCTGCGCAGCAGGAACATCACGAGGAAGCAGGAGAGCAGACCGGATCCACAGGCGGCACGAACAGAGAAACGCCGGAATCGCAGGACGGGATCAACCTTCCCAGTGCGAGTACCGGTGCAAAATCCGCAACGGTGATGGTCTATATGAATGGCTCCGATCTGGAGACCGAGGAGGGATCTGCCACGGATGATCTGCTGGAAATGATTGACTCCGGGGTCGGAAAGAATGTCAACGTCATCATCCAGACCATGGGGACGAAAGAATGGCAGAACAACAAGATTTCCGCGGACACCGCCCAGACCTGGAAGGTCGAGAATGAGGATCTGGTGCTCCTGCGGGACAATCTGGGACAGCTGGACTGCACATCAAAAAAGACGCTTTCCGAATTCATCGATTTTTGCAGCACCTCCTATCCGGCAGACCGGTATCTGTTCCTTTTCTGGGATCACGGCGGCGGCCCTGTATACGGCTTCGGCGTGGACGAATGGCAGGATCCGGATGCGAGCCTGACCATCGATGAGATGGCGCAGGCCTTTTCCGAACACGCCGGGATCCATTTTGACATGATCGGCATGGACTGCTGTATCATGGCGGATCTGGAGACCTGCTTTGCCTTGGCACCTTTCTGCGACTATACCGTGTTGTCGGAGGATTTTGAATCGGGGCTGGGGTGGTATTATAAGGATTGGATGGGGCAGCTTGAAAAGAACCCGGGGATGACCACGCCGATGCTGGGGAAGGCGATTGTCGACGGCATGGTGCAGGAAAATGAATTGAGTGAATATGGCGGTTCCTCCTGTATGGGACTCTTTAAGGAATCGGCGGTACAGCAGCTCTTTACGGACTGGATCACCTATGCCTACCGGAATGAGGATGCGCTGCTGGCAACGAATTTCAGCAAGCTTCATAAATCCAAGGCCGGCGGCAGAAACGGCAGCCGGGCAGAATGGGGGATGGATGACTATGACGTCACACTGGATGAGTACTACATCACGGATATCCTTGCCATCGTGGAAAGCGTGGATAAGGACAGCGACCCGGCCCGGAATCTGGTGAAAAGCCTCAAGGAATGTGTGGTGTATTCCGGACATACGACGGACAAGAACGAGTTGACGGGGCTTGCGGTTTCGCTTCCCTACGGAGAAGCCGATTTTTATGACCAGATGAGAGATGTCTACGGGGCGCTGGGCATCGACAAGGATTATATCGACTGGCTTGCGATGTTTGTCACTTCCTCGAATGCGGGTAACTACTATGATTACGACAATTTCGAAAACTCCTGGGAAGGCTGGGAATGCGTGGGAGGAGACTGCGGCAGCTATGAGGATGAGGATGACTGGACCTATGATTACGAGGACGGTCTCTGGTATTTGTATGAGGACGGTGTCCTGTATTTCTATGATGAGGAATCGGATACCACGGGGTATTACGATGACACGGATGACACATACTATTACTATGATGAGACAGATGATATGTACTATGGCTTCGATGACACTTATGGTATGTACGATTATTATGATGGGACCGACGATATGTGGTGTGGCTATTGAGACTGACCATTGCCGCGGTTCTTCTTGCGAAAGGCTCTCATGCAAGATATAATAGAAAGGCGCATCGTGACAGTTTTAGGCTGTGTATTGTATATAAAGGAGAGAGAACATGGGTAAAAAACCAACTGTACTGATGATCCTGGACGGTTACGGGATCAATGAAAAAACCGAAGGGAACGCCATCGCCATGGCAAAGAAGCCCAATCTGGACAAACTGATGCAGGAGAATCCCTGCGTGAAGGGCTATGCATCCGGACTTGCGGTGGGTCTGCCGGACGGGCAGATGGGCAATTCCGAGGTCGGCCATATGAATATGGGCGCAGGGCGCGTGGTCTATCAGGAACTGACCAGGATCAGCAAAGAGATCGAGGACGGTGACTTTTTCAAAAACGAGGTGCTGCTGGGTGGGATCGCAAACGCCAAGAAAAACGGCAGCGCTGTGCATATCTACGGGTTGCTGGGACCGGGCGGGGTTCACAGCCACATTGAGCATTTGTTCGGGCTTCTGGAGCTGATGAAGCGCGAGGGACAGGAAAAGGTGTATATCCATTGCTTCCTGGACGGGCGCGATACGCCGCCGACTTCCGCCAAAGGCTTTATGGAGGAACTGGTGGCCAAGATGAAGGAGATCGGCGTCGGTGAGATCGCTTCCATCCACGGTCGTTACTACGCGATGGATCGTGACAACCGTTGGGACCGCATCGAGAAATCCTACGTTGCGCTGACCAAGGGCGAGGGCGTCCGGGCGACGGATCCTGTGGCCGCAGTGCAGGCGTCCTATGATTCCGATGTGACGGATGAGTTTATGCTGCCGACGGTCATCGAAAAGGACGGCGCGCCCATCGGTCTTATCCAGGATCAGGATACCATCATCTTTTACAATTTCCGTCCCGACCGGGCCCGGGAGATTACGAAGACCTTCTGTCTGGACGAGCTTGACGGATTTGACCGCGGACCGCGGAAAAAGGTTCACTACATCTGCTTCACGGATTATGACGTGACGATCCCGAATAAGGAAGTGGCATTTAAGAAGGTGGAATTGAAAAACACCTTCGGCGAGTATCTGGCGGCCCACGGGATGAAGCAGGCCAGAATCGCAGAGACCGAGAAATACGCCCACGTCACTTTTTTCTTCAACGGCGGCGTGGAAGAGCCGAACGAAGGGGAGGACCGGATTCTCGTCAATTCCCCGAAGGTGGCGACTTATGACCTGCAGCCGGAAATGAGCGCTTACGAGGTCTGCGACAAGCTCTGCGAAGCCATTCGTTCCCAAAAATATGACGTGATCATCATCAACTTTGCAAATCCGGATATGGTGGGACATACCGGCGTGATCCCGGCAGCAGTGAAGGCCATCGAGGCGGTGGACGAGTGTGTCGGCAAGGCAATGGACGCGCTGCTGGAAGTGGACGGGCAGATGTTCCTCTGTGCGGATCACGGCAATGCGGATCAGATGATCGATTATACCACGGGGCTGCCGCATACGGCGCATACCACGAATCCGGTGCCCTTTGTCCTGTTCCATTATGACCCGGCCTACACGCTGAAGGAAGGCGGACGGCTTTGCGATATCATTCCGACGATGATCGAGATGATGGGCATGGAGAAGCCGGCGGAAATGACCGGAGAGTCACTGTTGATCAAGAAATCGTAGTGTTTGCGGGAGGACAGGATGCAGGAATACAAACCGTTTAAAGAAGGAAAAGTCCGCGAGGTCTATGACCTTTCGGAGAGTCTTTTAATCGTGGCTACAGACCGGATCTCAGCCTTTGACGTGATTTTGAAAAACGACGTGCCGGATAAGGGAAAGATCCTGACCCAGATGTCGAAGTTCTGGTTTGACTTTACGAAGGATGTGGTGAAAAACCACATGGAGTCCACGGACACGAAGGATCTGCCGGCGTTTTTCCAAAACGACCGTTTTGAAGGCAGGAGCATGAAGTGTAAAAAACTGTCCATGCTGCCCATCGAATGCATCGTCCGCGGCTACATCACCGGCACCGGCTGGGCGAGCTATCAGGAAAGCGGCAAGGTCTGCGGGATCGATCTGCCGGCCGGGCTGAAAGAATCCGACAAGCTCCCGGAGCCGATCTATACGCCGACGACGAAAGCGGATTTGGGGCTCCATGATGAGCACATCACCTTTGAAGAGAGCGTAGCGCTGCTGGAAAAGCAGTATCCGGGGAAGGGCGCGGATTATGCGGCAAAGATCCGGGATCTGACCATCGCACTGTACAAAAAGTGTGCGGATTACGCCAGAGAAAAAGGCATCATCATCGCGGACACCAAGTTTGAGTTCGGTCTGGATGAAAATGGAGAGGTGGTGCTGGGGGATGAAATGCTGACCCCGGACAGCAGCCGTTTCTGGCCTGCGGACTCCTATCAGCCCGGACAGGGACAGCCTTCTTTTGACAAGCAGTTTGTGCGGGATTACCTGAAGGCGCATCCGGAGGCGGATTACAAGCTTCCTGATGAGATCGTGGAAAAGACGGTGGCGAAATACCGTGAAGCATACCAGTTGTTGACCGGAGAGGCGTTTGTTTCATGAGAGAGCATCGCGTTTTTGAAATGCCGGAGGAGTTTACCGGAGCAGAGAGCGGCGTTTGGTTTGACGAGAAACCCCACGAGGAATGCGGGGTTTTCGGCATGTATGATTTTGACGGAAATGATGTGGCGTCTTCCATCTATTACGGGCTGTTTGCGCTACAGCACCGGGGACAGGAGAGCGCCGGCATCGCGGTTTCCGATACGGAAGGGCCGAAGCGCGCCGTGAAGACGAGAAAAGACATGGGACTCGTCAATGAGGTGTTTTCCCCGGACGATTTTGAGACCGTGAAGGGAGACATCGGCGTCGGGCATGTGCGCTATTCCACGGCGGGTTCCTCCACCAGAGAAAACGCGCAGCCTCTTGTCTTGAACTATGTCAAGGGAACGCTGGCGCTGGCCCATAACGGGAATCTCATCAATGCGAATGAGCTGCGAAAAGACCTGGAATACACCGGCGCGATCTTTCAGACGACCATCGATTCGGAAGTGATCGCCTATCACATCGCAAGAGAGCGGCTGAATTCCAAAACCGCGGAGGAAGCGGTGCGGCGGGCCTGTGAAAAACTGCAGGGTGCTTATGCGCTTGTGGTGATGAGCCCGCGGAAGCTCATCGGTGCGCGTGATCCCTACGGGTTCAAACCGCTGGTGATCGGGAAACGGGACAATGCTTATATTTTGACTTCGGAAACTTGTGCCCTTGAGACCATTGATGCGGAGTTTGTGCGGGATGTGCTGCCGGGAGAGGTGGTGACGATCTCGCCGGAGGAGGGCATCACCTCTGACATGACCATGGCGATCCCGCGTGAGAAGCAGGCGCGATGCGTCTTTGAGTATATTTATTTTGCGAGACCCGATACCCGTTTTGACGGTGTGGGGGTCTACGAATCCCGCATCCGGGCGGGACGGTTTCTGGCCATAGATTCCCCTGTGGAGGCGGATCTGGTGGTGGGCGTGCCGGAGTCCGGAAACGCAGCGGCCATGGGATATGCGATGGAATCCGGAATCCCTTATGGCACAGCGTTTATCAAGAATACCTATGTGGGCAGGACTTTTATCAAACCGAAACAGTCCAGCCGCGAATCCAGTGTCCGCGTGAAGCTCAATGTCCTGCGGGAGTCCGTGGAGGGCAAGCGGGTGATCATGATTGATGACTCCATCGTCCGGGGGACGACGTCGGATCGGATCGTGCGGATGCTCAGAGATGCGGGCGCCACGGAGGTGCACGTCAGAGTCGGGGCGCCGCCGTTTTTGTGGCAGTGTTATTTCGGTACGGATATCCCGGCGCGGGAACAGCTGATCGCCTACAACCGCTCCGTGGAGGAGATCCGGCAGATCATCGGCGCGGACAGCCTTGGCTACCTTCGGGTGGAGCGGCTTTCTGAAATGGTTTGCGGTGTGCCGATCTGTAATGGCTGCTTTACGGGGAAATACCCTATGGAGCCGCCACAGGAGGACATCCGCGGAGAATATGACGACCGGGATACGGATTTTTCGAGAGGAGCAAAAGAATAATGGGTACAGACGGATATATCAGCCCGCTTTCCGAGCGGTACGCAAGCAAAGAAATGCAGCACATCTTTTCACAGGACAAGAAGTTTCAGACCTGGCGGAAGCTGTGGATCGCACTGGCGGAGACCGAGATGGAGCTCGGCCTCTCCAAAGACGGGGAGCCGGTCATCACGCAGGAGATGATCGATGAGCTGAAGGCTCATCAGGAGGACATCAATTACGATGTGGCGAAAGCGCGGGAAAAGGAAGTGCGGCACGATGTGATGAGCCATGTGTATGCTTACGGGCAGCAGTGCCCGAAGGCGGCGGGGATCATTCATCTCGGCGCCACCAGCTGCTATGTGGGGGACAACACCGACCTGATCCTGATGCGGGAGGCACTGGACCTTGTCCATAAAAAACTGGTGAACGTGATCGCGGCGCTTGCTGAGTTCGCGGAGAAATACAAGGACCTGCCGACCTTAGCGTTTACGCATTTTCAGCCGGCACAGCCGACGACCGTGGGGAAACGTGCGACGCTCTGGCTGCAGGAATTTCTCATGGATCTTTCCGATCTGGAGTACGTCCGCGGCTCTTTAAAACTGCTGGGTTCCAAGGGCACCACCGGAACCCAGGCGTCCTTTCAGGAACTCTTTAACGGCGATCAGGAGACCATCGACAAGATCGATCCGATGATCGCAAAGAAGATGGGGTTTGACGCGTGCTATCCGGTATCAGGGCAGACCTATTCCCGCAAGGTGGATACGCGGGTGGTGAATGTACTGGCCGGGATTGCCGCCAGCGCCACCAAGATGAGCAATGATATCCGGCTCTTACAGCACCTGAAAGAGGTGGAGGAACCCTTTGAGAAAAACCAGATCGGGTCGTCCGCCATGGCTTATAAGAGGAATCCCATGCGGAGCGAGCGGATCGCTTCCCTTGCCCGTTACGTGATGGTGGATGCGCTGAATCCGGCCATCACTTCCGCGGTGCAATGGTTTGAACGGACACTGGACGACTCCGCCAATAAGCGCCTCTCCGTGGCAGAAGGATTTCTGGCGACGGACGGGATCCTGGATCTTTGCATCAATGTGACCTCCGGCCTTGTGGTCTATAAGAAGGTGATCACCAAGCACCTGCTGGCGGAGCTGCCGTTTATGGCGACCGAAAATATTATGATGGACGCGGTGAAGGAGGGCGGCAACCGGCAGGATCTGCATGAGGTGATCCGGAAACTCAGCATGGAAGCCGGGAGCAATGTGAAGAAGGAAGGGAAGGAGAATAACCTCCTGGAACTGATCGCAGAGAATACCATGTTCGGCAAGACGCTGGAGGAACTGCAGAAGGCGATGGATCCCGCGAATTATGTGGGCAGGGCGCCGCTGCAGGTGGAGCAGTTTTTGGCAAACGATGTAAGGCCTGTTTTGGAGGCAAACCGCGCGGAGCTTGGCGTGCAGGCAGAGATCAAGGTGTGATTTTCGGGGGAAAAAGATGGAAATTAACACGGATTGGTTTGAGCACAGAATCAGGATCACGGATAAAGACGGCAATGTAAAAACCGGGATCGGCGTCGTGGCAGAGGAGCCGATGAATGACGACAAGCCGGATTTTTCGCGCATACGACTGAAATACGTGGGCGGCTCCACCGTCTACGAGCCGAAGGATATCAAACAGGTGGAGATTCTGGAATTTGAAAAATATGAGGATCTGAACAGAGTGGTATCTCCGATTCAAAGGTTGCCGGAGAAATGATGTGAGGATGTTGATGTGAGGGTGTTAAGGGGAAAAGTCACATGTCACGAAGTGACATTGTGACCTTTGCGTGGAAAGGCGCCTCGGCATGCTAGCATGCCAGAGCGCCTCTTCACGAAAAGTGCACATGCGTGTTCCACGCATGGCACTTTTCCCCTTAACATCCCTCTTTTTATTTCCTAGTAATTTATTTTAATATTAACCCCTTTAATACCGGCCACGGCGCCATCACCAGCTTCCGTGCTTTCCGGATGCGCAATGAGCCATTTGTTCACCATCCAGAGGAGCTTGTCTTCGTCATTTTTGGGAGCCGGCTTTTCAGTCAGGTCCGCATTCGTCCCGTCCGGAAGACCAATGATACAGCGGAAACCGTCATCCGATACTGCGCAGGGCGCATAGTGAAGCGTCGTGCCGTAAAGCTCCACCACCGTCCCGGCCGGGGCAAAATACGCTTTTACACAATCGGAAGGAATGCTGTTATCCTTGATCTCATAGGTCTTGGCGAGCAGCAGGATCAGATCCGTGCAGCAACCGTCAACCTCCGTTCCTTTATGGTACTCGAGCGCATTCAGCTGCGTGCCTCTGCCGTTGCAAAAACCGAGCTGCACCGGCATGCCGCCATAGAACCCGTCGGAAAGCTCTTTCGCCAGAGGAAGCGCCTGCAGATCCGGGTCACAGGCGGTGTAGGTGTTGCCGGATGCGGGGATGGCTTTCTGCTCCATGACGCGGTAAGCGTCCGTAAAAGAGTAGCCGGAAATAACTGTCCCGTACTCGGAGAATGAGGGATCCGTCAACGGCAGGATCCGGATACCGGGGTTCTTCTGTTGTAATTCTTCCAGTTTCATTGTGCACCTCCTGCATGTGAAATGATAGTGATTGGTCTGCGAAAACGTCGTTTAAGGAACTGTTTTTATCAGATCCTAAATCGCCTTCATCGTATCATAAAGCAGGGGGACTCTGCAAGAATCCCATAGGTGAAAAGACGATCCCAAAAGCCCTCAAAAAATGAAAAAGGAGCCCTTATGAAAGCAGCAGTTTTACTCCCTCTTCTGCATACGGAAAATGGTACGGAAATCGTACTGGAACGACGCGCCCTGCATTTGAAGCATCAACCGGGAGAACTCTGTCTGCCGGGCGGCAGTATTCTGGAAGAAAACGGGGTGCTCATAGAAAGCCCGGAGGAGGCTGCCGTGCGGGAGACCATGGAAGAACTGCAGGTCAGCCGCGGGTGGATCGGCTCGCTGCAACCGCTGCCGGTGCAGATGGGGCCGGATGGCGGAAAGGTCTATCCCTTTGCGGCTGCATTGTCCGATTACCATGACACGTTTTCGGAAGCGGAAGTGGCAGAGGTGCTGCGGATCCCCGCTGATTTTATCCGGGAAACCGAGCCGGAGCGGTACGCAGTCGATCTCGTTACGGTGCCCCGGGAGGGATTTCCGTATGAGAGGATCCCCGGCGGCAGAGCCTATCCCTTCCGGAAAAAGGAGCAGTGGATTTTCTTTTATGACTATCAGGGCGTGACGATCTGGGGATTGACGGCGAAGATCCTGGAAAGCTGGGGAAGACAGCCAACCGAGTAGGGCAGATTGCGCATCAGAAAGGGGACATTCCGTAATGGAAAGTCCCCGTTGCTTTTAGTCGGAGCTGACAGCGCCTAAACCTTCTCCGGTAAAAACCCAACAGCCCCTGATATTCAAGGGGAGACAACCTGTCTCCGTCCTTACAATAATAAGTCTATTTGAAAACTGTGAAGAAAATGTGTCTGAAAAGTTAAGAGAATCTAAAATTTACATCTTCGGGAATCCAATCCCTGTCCTACCTGCTATGCCGGCATCAGACTCCGGTCATCCACGTAATAATCCGCGGTGATCTTGCGGCTGTCATTGCCGTATTTTTGAACAGTCTCGGGGAGATTCTCATTCACAGCATCAAAGGTCAGCCCGTAATGCTCGCACCACTCCACGGCGCGATCCAGATACTCGCCGGCGCGGCAGGTCCAAAGGATCAGATGATGCCCCTGCTCCTTCAACTGCAGCGCATAGGAGATCGTCGCTGCGCGCGGAGAGCCGATCTCCGGGTAGCGATCCTCACATAATGTTCCGTCAAAATCAAAGGCATAAATCTGTGCATCCATAAAACAATCCCCGCCGATTCAGTCATCTTTTCAAAAGATAAAACCAGAATAAACAAAATCGAACATCTGTTCTGTTTTTATCCTAACATGCGCCGGAGAAAAAAGCAAGAGGTATTTCAAAAAAGATGAAAAACCTGTATAATAAGTGTCATGAATCGGATCAGAAGGGCAACGGAATCGGATATCGAAGGAATTCTGCATCTGCTTTTACAGGTGGATCTGGTGCATCATAACGGGCGTCCGGATCTTTTCAAAGGACCGGCGACAAAGTACGGCACTAAGGAACTGCAGGAGATTATCAGGCAGGAAGAAACGCCGGTATTTGTCTGCGTGGACGAAGAGAACAACGTGCTGGGACATGCGTTCTGTATCCACAAGCAGGTGAAGGGAGACCGGGTCCTCACGGATGTGCGGACGCTGTATATTGATGACATCTGTGTCGAGGAAACAAGGCGGGGAGAGCACATCGGGGAGGAACTGTATCAGGCGGTGCGTTCCTACGCAAAAGAGAACGGGTTTTACAACCTGACGCTGAACGTGTGGAGCTGCAATCCCGGCGCCATGGCGTTTTATGAAAAGATGGGGCTTATTCCCCAGAAAGTAACAATGGACTTTCTCTTATAAAAAACTGCCGCACAATGCGTGCGGCAGTTCTTGTGTGCAGGGCAGATCAATCTTTCCTGCTCGATTCATGCAGGGGGGTTACCCGGCGATACTGTCACAGTATGCGCAGGCCGCAAGAGCCGCGACTGCGCCGTCAGCAGCGGCCGTCGTCAACTGACGCACGATTTTCGTCCGTCCGTCTCCGGCGGCGAAAACGCCGTCCGCACTGGTCTTGCAGTCTTCGCCGGCAATGATATAACCGCTTTCGTCCAGGTCTACCAACCCGGAAAAGACCTGATTCTGCGGGGTTTGGCCGATGGCGATAAAAAGTCCGTCCACCGGAATGGAGCGGTGTTCGCCGGTGATCTTATCCGCCACCTCGACGCCTTCCACATGATCCGCGCCGAGCAGCGCGCTGATGGTGGCGTTCAGAACAAACTCCACATTTTCCTTTTCTTCCAATAACGCAACAGACTTGCTGTCGCCGCGGAACTGGTCACGGCGGTGTATGAGATATACCTTATTACAGTAATTGGAGAGAAACAGGGCATCCTCCAGAGCGGTGTTGCCGCCGCCCATGACAGCCGTGTCCTTGCCTTTGAAAAAAGCACCATCGCAGGTCGCGCAATAGGAGATGCCTTTTCCCAGCCATTCCTCCTCATGCGGCAGACCGAGATGCCTGTTTTTGGCACCTGCCGCCAGAATGACGGAGCTGGCTTCATAAGTCTGTTTTCCGGTGACGACACGTTTGATGGCTCCCGTATTTTCGACGGAACGCACTTCTTCAAATTCTATCTTCGCGCCGAGTCCCGTTGCCTGCTCATAGAGCGCTGTGGCAAACTCGAAGCCGGAGGTGTTTTTAATCCCCGGGTAATTTTCAATCTCCGGTGTGTTGATGATCTGACCGCCGTAGGTATTGGCCTCCAGGACCAGAACGCTTTTTCCGGCGCGGACGCCGTAGATAGCAGCGGAAAGTCCGGCAGTACCGGCGCCGACAATAATGATGTCATACATAAAAATGGCCTCCTGAAAAAGAATGGGTTATTGCGGAAGCAATGCCAGCACTTTCTCCTTCGGGATAAAGCCGACAGACTGGTTCACGACCTCGCCGCCCTTGAACACGAGCAGAGTCGGGATGGATGAAACGCCGAACTTGGCTGCCAGCGCGCCTTCGTCGTCCGCATTGATCTTTCCGACCTTAAAACCCTCTGACTCTTTTGCAATCTCGTCCACGATGGGCGAAAGCATCTTGCAAGGGCCGCACCAGGAAGCCCAGATATCAACCAATACCGGGACGTCGGACTGTAACACTTCCTGCTCAAAGTTTTCTGCTGTAATTGTAATCGGTTCCATAGGGTTTCCTCCTTTGCTTTCATGCCGTTTTGCAGAGAATATCTGCCATGTCCCATTCATTGTACGAAAATCAAAAGAGGGATGTCAAGGAGCAAATCCATGCAGGATTTTATTGATTTTTATACCCGAATAAGGTTACAATCTAGAAGATGCGTTTTGATCATGCTGAAGGAGGTTTTTATCGTTTGCGATGAAGAAGAGTAACAAGAATAAGTTTCGCTATTGGTTTGACAATCAGATGTCGGCCGGTACCGGCGCTTTGATCCGGCTACTGACACTGCTGGCGTTGATCGTCATTGTGGTGGTTGCGGTGATCCTGCTTTTGACGGAAGGCCCGTCTTCTCCGGAGGGTTTCTGGAAAGGGTTCTGGATCGGCCTGAACCATATGCTGGATCCCGGGAATCTTAACGGGGATGAGGTCGGAAATACGGTGCCATTCGTCATCGGCATGGTGATCCTGACGTTCATCGGCGTTTTCCTGACGAGCACGCTGACCGGTATCATCTGCAATGCCATTGATGAAAAGGTGCATGAGCTGCAGCGCGGAAAATCCATCGTGGTGGAGGAAAACCACGTGGTGGTCCTTGGTACTTCCGGCGGCATCTATACCATTATTTCCGAGATCATCGGCGCCAACGAGAATCAAAAAAAGGAAGCCATGGTGATCATGGATGATAGGATCCCGAAGGATGAGATGGATGAACGGGTCCGGCAGCGATTCCCCGATACTAAGACCACCAGGGTCATTTGCCGTTACGGCAATATTTCCGATTTTAACGATCTGGAGATGTGTTCTCTGGATACCTGCCGCAGCATTATCATCAATGCGGAAACGGATTTCCAGACCATCAAGTGTATCTTGGCGGTGGTGAAGCTGCTGAAGGAAAGCGGGAATAAAAACGCTTATCTGACGGCGGTGATCAAGGACGAGCATAATGTGAAGGCTGCAGAGATCGCAGCGGAAGGATATGCGGAGATCCTGAACTTCAAAGACGTCGTATCCAGGATCATTGCCCATGCGGGACGGAATGCCGGTCTTTCGGTGGTGTATACGGATCTGTTTGATAATGACGGCAGCGAGTTCTATATTGAAGACCATCCGGGGGTTGTTGGTCAGTCCATGAAGGACCTGAACCTTTACTTCCCGGTTTCCACCGTGGTAGGCGTGAAGGATGCAACGGGGGCGATCCGCATCAACCCGGAGCCGGATTATGTGGTGCAGCAGGGTGACAAGCTCATCCTTTTCGCAGAGGACGACGGTGTCAGCAAACCGGCGGATGCGCCGGCGGCGTTTGATCAGGATGCCATCCTTCCGGAGATCAGAAAGGAAGCACCGGAGGTCAGCAACCTGCTGATCCTCGGATACAGCAAGAAACTGCAGTCCATTCTTACGGAAGAAGACGCCTATATTGCGCCGGGATCCGGATTGACCATCGCGATCCCCGAGGAGCAGACGGATCATCTGGAAGAACTGCAGGCGCTGACTTTCCGGAACATGACTCCCAACGTGGTGGTATGCGATATCTATAACCACCTGGAACTGGAAAAACTGGTGAAGGATGGCATGGGCGTCATCGTTCTGGTGGACACAAAGGAGAATATCACCGAAGAGGAAGCAGAGCAGAAGGATGAAAAGATCCTGATGACGCTCCTGCAGCTGAAACACCTTTCGGATATCAAAGGGCTGCGGATTTCCGTCACCAGTGAGATGCTGCGGGTAGAAAATCAGGAGCTTGCGCAGATCACAGAGGTGAATGATTTTGTGGTCAGCAACAACCTGATGAGCCTCATGCTCTGCCAGATCTGCCAGACAAGAGAGTTAAAGGAGATCTTTGACGAGATCCTGTCGGAGGAGGGATCAGAGATCTATGTACGCCCCGCCCGCGATTACATCAGGCTGGATCGTCCGGTGAATATTTATACTGCCGGAATGGCAGCAGCACGTCATCATGAAGTGCTGATCGGATACCGGAAATACGATCCCAAGACCGATTCCGCCACCATCGTGACGAACCCGCCGAAGGCGGATCTGGTCAAATGGAATGAGCAGGATTTCTTTATCGTGCTCGCGCTGGATTAAGAAAGACTCACAAAAGCCTTCTGTGGTATACTGCCATAGGAGGCTTTTTTACGCGCACGATAAAAACTGTTGATTTTATCGCGCGCGCACGATAAAATGATGACAGCAATATTGATTTGGCACGATAACAGAGAGGGAACTCATGAAAAAAAATATCTTGAAAAAGGTAATATTTGAGCAGATTGAGATCATACAGAATGCTGAGATCATAGAACGTGACTATGAGTTTGAACAGAATGTAAATTATATATTGGTAGGACTTAGAAGGGCTGGAAAATCAACGCTTTTGTATAAGATCGCAAGAGAACTTGTTGAAGCAGGTAATGACTGGTCTCAGATAGTTTATGTGAATTTTGAGGATGACAGATTATTGGGATTTACAAAGGATGATTTTAATGACATCATTGAGACCGCTTATGAACTTACGGATGCGAAGGAAATATACTATTTCTTTGATGAAATACAGATTATAGATGGTTGGGAACATTTTGCCAGAAGAATGGCGGATCAGAAGAAGCATGTGTATATTACAGGAAGCAATGCTAAGATGCTCAGCGCAGAGATGCAAAAAGTTCTTGGCGGAAGATATCTATCAAAAATGATTATGCCATTCTCGCTTAGTGAATCGCTTGATTATAAGAGGATAGAACATGATGAAAAGGCATTGCTCACAACTTCTAAAGCTGCAAAGATTCGCAGAGGCTGTCAGGAATACATTTTGAACGGAGGATTTCCGGAAGCACAACATTTCATCAATAAAAGAGAATATATAAAGAGTGTGTATGAGAAAGTTCTCTTAGGTGACATGATTGAACGTGAAAACGTGAATAATAAAATGGCGCTCAGGCTTATGATAAAGAAAATTGCTGAAACAGTAATGCATGAGATCTCTTTTAATACGCTGGCCGGGAATGTGAAGGCTGCCGGAACGAAGACGTCAACTGACGCTATGATCAATTATGTTTCCTATGCAGAAAATGCATATCTTTTGTTTCGGAACAAAAACTATGTCGCTAAGTTTGCCGAAAAGGAGAGCACGCCGAGATTCTATTTTTATGACAATGGTCTTTTGTCATTGTTTTTGATAGATAAGCCTGCTGCACTTTTAGAAAACGCGGTCGCTGTATACCTGAAGCGCAAGTTTGGCGAAGAAGTCTATTATTATAAATCTTCGCAAACAGGTGTTGATATTGATTTTTATCTGCCGGAAGAAAACTGCGCGATTCAAGTTGCTTACAGCATAGATACGGCAGAAGATCGAGAAACAAAAAACCTTATTTCTTTTGCTGCTAAAACAGAGGGTAAGCAACACCTTATGATTGTGACCAATGAGGAGGAACGTACCATTACAAAAGATGGTCTTACAATAGAAGTGATACCGGTGCACAAATTTATACTGAATTGATATCAGTATTTCTTTTGCCTGTATGATGAGATAGAGCTCATTAATAAGACATAACATTTTCAAAGCCAGAAGTTCAGATTGACAAAGCCGTACGACTATATTTATAATTTCGATTATAAGATATGGTTGTACGGCTATTTTTGTGTCTATTTCGTCTTGAAATAGTCGCTCGAGTATGGAAAGGATTGGATAATGAAGATTACGGATACAGCGGGTTTTGGCAGGATGATAAAAGAAAGAAGAAAAGAGCTTGGTTATACGCAAAAATACATCTGCGAGGTTAGTGGGATAAGTGCCAGTTTTATTTCAGATCTGGAAAACGGAAAGTCTACGATAGAGTTGGGGCGTGCGATCTATCTGGCAAACCTTCTCGGAATTGATATAGAGCTTATGAAGCGGGGGTAACGGATATGAGGATCCTGAAGGTTTTCATTGAAATTGACGGCGTACAGCGGTATGTCGGCAACATAGAGGGTGAGTCATTTTCAGACGCTTGCTTTGCGTACTCGAAAGATTATATGGATTCCGAGTTTGGACGACCGATATCGGTATCGCTTCCGTTTATGGACGGGGAATACAGTTCCAAACAGACCGCCCAGTTCTTTGACGGTTTATTGCCGGAAGGATTCTCCAGGAAGGCAGTCGCAGATTGGATAAAGACGGATGAGAGAGACTATATCACGATGCTTGCGGTACTGGGACGCGAATGCCTCGGGGCGATCCGCATTGTAGAGTCCGATGAAAGTATGTCTTCTTCGTAT
Source organism: Lachnospiraceae bacterium (assembly GCA_017431515.1). Taxonomy (GTDB): domain Bacteria; phylum Bacillota; class Clostridia; order Lachnospirales; family Lachnospiraceae; genus RUG12461. The sequence goes on along the minus strand of JAFRKV010000044.1, from coordinate 57,511 downwards.
GAGAAACTGTCCCTTGAACAGGTGAAGGAACTGGCAGCGGAAGGTGCAACCAAATCCACTCAGATGCTTATGGAGACGCATTTGTCCCTGACCGGTGCCACGGGAAAAGTAGGACTATATTATGATGAGGGGAATGGAGAATGGTATCTGCCTAAAGGAGAGGCTCCGTCAACACATATCGTGAAACAGAGCCATGTCCGTTTTGAAAAGATCGTCCTTAACGAACAGTTGTGCATGCTGACAGCGAAAAAGCTGGGGATAGATACGCCGGAATCCTTTGTTGTTAATGCCGGGGACGGACAAGATTCTGAAGTACTGTTTGCTACAAAAAGATATGATCGGATGATCGATGGCGGGAAGAAGATATCCGGATTCAGATCGCCGAACAGACTCCATCAGGAGGACTTTGCGCAGGCCATGGGTATATCATCCACGGACAAATATGAGAGAGAGCCGGCCGGATATCTGGGAAAGATATTTGACGTGATAAGAGCTTATTGTACAGATCCGCTCGGGGATCAGCTTGAACTATGGCGCAGGGTCTGCTTCAACTATCTGATCGGAAACACGGATTGTCATATCAAGAATCACTCTCTGTTGTATGGAAAGGATCTTAAGAGCATCCGACTGGCACCTGCATATGATATCGTATGTACAAGGGTATACAGTACCACCAGACAGATGAGTTATTATTTGAGTGACGAAATCGATATTGATAAGGTAAACAGGAAACATATTCTCGCAGCGGCCGCTGATGCCGGGCTGTCTGAGCGGATGGCCATGAAGATATTTGATGAAATTGCGGATTCTATCGACGGAGCTGTCTCAGAGGCGGCTGAGGACCTCTTGTCACAGGGATTATCGGGGGCGGAGGAGATGGCACATAGGATATCGGTGGCACGAATAAATATTATGTAGCGGCAATCCTAAAGGCAAAACCGGATGCATCAAGAGAAGAACATGCCGAAAATGGTTTTATAATACATTTGCAATACCATCAAAATGATGGCGAAAACTACTTGAAATACCATCAATTTGATGGTATTGTTTTATTGGAGGTGGTAGGATGCAATATGTGACCCCAAAAGAGATCTATGCGGCAGATATCAAAAATATCAGGAAAAGTCTGTCGATGTCGCAGCGGGAGTTTGCTGACTTTGTCGGTGTGTCCAAGCCAACCGTGGAAAGGTGGGAGACCGCCGGAAAAGCGATCAATGGCCCGATGGCTATGCTTGTGGATATGTTGAGAAGGGAAACGGATTATGAAAAAAAGATCCGGGTTCCCCGAAAGGAGCTGCCTCTCAGGCTTTGGTATTATCATGACAGAATGGTATGCACCATCATAGATGTGGATGAAGTAAGGCAGAGGGTGGAGATTCATAATTATACGGAGAACCTGTTGTTCAGGGCGTTCGGACCAATAGAGAATCCGTCTTTTGAAAATTACCAGGCGTTTTTGGAGTCCAGATGCTTTCCCCGCGAAAGAGACAAGCAAAAAATCATCCTGAAGAGCCTCGACATTCCATTCTATGATCCGTTTTTGATTATCGAGAAAACGGAGGGGCGCATGGAAGAGGATCATTTCTGGATTCGGATTGAGAGGTAACTGCATGGTAGAACTTTTTGAAGATGAACTTACGGATGATGGGAGAAAATCGTCGAAAGGAAACCAACTCAAGTGGAAGAGAGACGGAATCTGGTATAAAGCGGACTATACCGGTTATGAGGGTCTGTCGGAGTATTTGATCTCGCATCTGTTATTAAAATCTTCTCTGAACAGAGAGGAGTTTCTGTTATATGAGCCGGAACGGATTCAGTATAAAAGCTCTATTTTTAACGGTGTGAAAAGCAAAGACATGCTTTCTGATGATTGGCAGATCATTACATTGGAGCGTTTGTTTCTCAATACATACGGCAGAGGATTGAACGCCATGATCTATGCAGAGCAGGATGTAAAAAAGAGGCTGCCGCTCATCGTCGCTCAGACGGAACGACTGACAGGTTTAAAGGACTTTGGCATCTATATGGAAAAGATGCTCTGTATTGACGCCTTTTTCCTGAACGAAGACAGGCACACCCATAATATAGCGGTACTTACGGATTCCTCAGGACATTTCGATTTTTGCAGGATCTTTGATCAGGGGGCGGGGCTTCTTTCTGATACCATACTTGATTATCCTCTCGACAAAGATATTTATGAATGTATCGACAGCGCCAAACCCAAGACGTTTTGCGCGGATTTCGATGAGCAGCTTGACATTGCGGAAGAAACATACGGCAGCCGGATCCGATTCTTTTTTTCAAGGAAAGAGGTGGATGAACTCTTAGACGCGATACCGGAGGAGATGTACGACAGGGAAATCATTGAACGGGTCAGAAGTGTCGTTTATGAGCGCATGAGAAAATACCAGTATTTGTTTTCGGAGGAGATGACCGCAGTGAAAAAGAAATAGTTCCCCATATTTTTTATATTGTGTTATGATAAAAAAACGGAGTGCGAATGACATTTGCTTGGAAGGAAAGGAACGATGAAAAAAGAACGGTTTGTTTCACTGAGGGTAAAGATCTCCCTCGGGATCATCCTGGTTTGCGTACTGATCGGGCTGGTGGCGATTCTGTCCGTCAGAAAGATTGCCACAGATATCATAGACCGTGAGTACGAGGATAAAGCGGAGCAGATCACAGAGGCGGTGGCGCATATTCTCGATCCGAATGATGTCAAGGAGATTACGGATACTGTATTAGCGGTTTACAACAGCGTGGATGAGATCGTCCCCAGTTCGGAATGGGGATCTGATGCGTGGAATGAATACATGTCCCATTACGAGGGAATTGAGGATCTTGAGGTGTTTCAAAAGATCAGGGACGAGCTTCGGGTCTATCAGGATATCTTTGGCGTAAACTGTATTTACATCATGAATGAAAAGCCCGAGATCACGAACGCGATCTATATTGTGGACGGGGCGTATGACGACGATGCATGCCCGCCCGGTGTGGTGGATGCGTATGAAGACGGTTACTGGCCGAGAGGAGGAGATTCCATTATCCCTGCGTCCATCACCAACGAGGAACAGTATGGATGGCTTGTTTCTGCAGGTTATCCCGTCATCCTTGACGGAGAGGTGATCTCCCATGTATGTCTTGATATCTCCATGAATGATATCAAGGCAAAGGAGCAGAATTATGTCTTCTACGCCACCCTTGCGATGATCGGTCTGACGATCCTGATGGTGGCAGGCGCGATTTTGATCATGAACAAAACCCTGATCAAACAGATCAGGATGTTGTCTGACACGGCGCAGAATTACTGCTCCGAGAATAACGAAGTTCTGCATCATTCCTTTGAAGCGCTTCAGATCAATTCCCGTGATGAGATCGAACAGCTCCTATCTTCCATGAAACAGATGGAATCCGATATGAATACGAATATCACTGCCCTCATGGATACGAAGACCGTGCTGAAGGAGACGGAGGAAGAGGCCAATACCATGCGGTCTTTGGCTGTCAGGGATGCCCTTACCGGCGTTCGCAACAAGACTGCGTACGATGCCGAGGTGAAGAAGATCGAAGAGGAGATGACGGAAGGGTTTACCGCATTCGGTCTTGCCATGGTGGATCTGAATTTCCTGAAGCGGACGAATGACACCTACGGACATGAAAAGGGAAATGTCGCCATCAAAAAGCTGTGTATGCTGGTCTGTAATGTGTTCAAGCATTCCCCTGTATTCAGGATCGGCGGAGACGAGTTTGTTGTGATCCTGAGAAACAATGATTACGATCAGGTGGATGCGCTGGTGGAAGAGTTTAACGCACATCTGGCGACTTACCAGAATGACAATTCTTTGGAGCCCTGGGAGCAGATTTCCGCTGCCATCGGAATTGCCAGGTTTGATCAGAACACAGACACAAACGTGGAAGATGTCTTTAAGAGAGCCGATCAGGCGATGTATGATCGAAAGGTAGCAATGAAAGCGGAAAGAAAAGACTGATCAAGCCTCCTGCGGTGATTCACGAAAAAGATCATCTGAAGCTGCGCAAGCGGACTTTGGGTGACGAGGCGTTCTGACATGCTAGCATGTCGAGACGCCTTACCACGCAAAGGTCACAATGTCACTTCGTGACATGTGACTTTTGACCTCAATTTCGAGAAATTGCAAAAAAAGTCAAAATGCACAACAAAAACAAAAAAATAGGACTAAGCTCCTATTGTTCATACAAAAGAAAGAGTGTAATATAAGATTGGGTATGAATGGGTGATGGAATGGAAGACGTCCAAACAGCGGGATCAAGCAGATGCTCCCGCAAGTATTACCGGTTGAAGTATCGGCTTACGATCAGGCATAGCGCGGATAACAACATTGACCATGAGCACAGCCACGTACTTGAGATCGAAGCCTATACCTTCCCGATGATGGAGAATTTTCAGGAATTCAACAACATCGAAAAACATGTGGATGCCTGTTTGGATCGTTTCCAGAATCAATATCTGAATGATCTCCCTGAGTTTCAGGGGGATGCCAGCTTGGAGAATACCGGAGAGGTGTTGTTTCCGTTGCTCAGAGAAACGCTGAAGCAGAACAACTGGGATTTACGCAGGTTCGAGATCAGCGAGACACCACTTCGAGTTTATATTATTACACAGGATTCATTCCAAAGGAGATGCTTATGAAAGCGAAGAAACTGATTGGAGTTGTAGCGGGCGCTGCGTTGACGATGTCGACGGTGTTCGGTTCCGCTATGCCTGTCTTCGCGGACGTGGTAGAAGCACCGGCAGTTGAGACATCCGAACCGTCTGCAGAACCGGCACAGACAGAAGGGACACAGACAGAGCCTGTGGCACCCGCATCGGAGGTGACGGTTGAACCGGCAGCAGAGCCGCAGGTAACAGAACCGGTGACGGTACCGGCAGCAGAGCCGCAGGTAACAGAACCGGTGACGGTACCGGCTGTGGAGAATCCGGTGGCAGAAGAACCGGTAGCGGAGCCGACACCGGAAGCTCCGGTTGTGGAAGGATCCGAAGCACCTGCATCGACCGAGAAGCAGGAGGAAGCACCCGCAGACATAGAAGCAGGAGAAGCGGAAGAAACTGACGTGGCAGCGGCGGCCAGCACATCCGCTGTGGCAGGCGAGGGATTGAGTTCCGCGATGCTGTCTCCCCTTTCGGATGATGAAGGACAGGCAGGGATTGCGTCGGCTTCTCTGGAGGCTTCTGAAGCGGCGGCTGAGCCGACGGCGGCTTTCACCGGGATCGAGATCAACGGTGATTTCACGCAGTGGGATACGGTGGAGAAGACGACCGTAGAAGACGGCAATGTGAAGAATATTGCAATGGTCTTTGATAAGGATGTTTATATTTATGTAGAGGGCGAGCATGTCGATTGGGGTACGAATGATATCGCAACCGGAGCAGGCGTCCATAGTGACGGTATGTTTGTGCTGACCACAGACACCGGGCGTCAGTTGGTTTTTTATCTGAGTGCTGACAAGAATTATGTGACTGACCGTGCGGGCAACGAGATCGAGGGATCGGAAGTTTATTATGACAATGCAACGCATCAGTTCGAGGTCAAGATTCCTTCCACAGCACTCAAGCAGTACAAGGAGACGATCTCTCTGGGCTACTATGAAGATGCAGAGAAGGATGCCAACGGCAATGTTGTCAGAGATGAAGACGGCAATCAGATCCAGCGCCAGATCATCAGCAACGTGGCGGATCTTTCCCAGAGCGGGATCGGCACGACGCCCAACGAGATCTCCTTTGATGGTAATTACGGAGATTGGGACAGCTACAGCCATCATCTGATCCAGTATTCCGATCATGACGCGGACGCAGAGGGTGCGCTTTATGCAGACGGCGACAAGCTGATGATGCATGTACAGACCTACAAGGCAAGCGGTCGTGACCAGATCAACAATTTCTATCAGGACATTGCGATCCGCTTTAACCATGACGAGGATCCGAACCACACGATCAATATCAAGATGATGTCCGTGGATGCCAATGGCAATATTTCCTATCCGTCCTGGCAGGATCTTTATCAGACACAGCCGGGCACCTATGAGTATTATCTCTATGACCTGAACGGCTGGGGGCTGAACGGCAAAAACATCAATGATGCCGATCTGTTTGAGAATCAGTGGTGTCCGAAGCATGACTGGATCTATGGCAAGATCATCATCAAGGTCACACCCACCGGCACGGAAATGGAAGTGCAGACGGATATGAATGAGCTGGCGGATCGTTTGTCCAACAAGCTCGGCAGAAAGGTGGATACCACCGATCTGAAGTACATCCAGACAAAGTTTGTGAATATTGGTGACGAGTGGATTTCCTGCGCAGGCACCTCGACCGGACCGGTTCCGGGGATCTTGATGGGTGCCGGCATCGCAGTGCTGGCAGCATGGGGTTATAAGAAGAAAGAGAAAGGCGAAGTTTCGGCACAAGGATAACCGTATGCTCGTATCAGTGATTATTACAATTGTATTAGTTCTGGTATGGCTATATGTCCTGCATCTTCTGACGAAGAGTGAATTATCGTTCTGGCGTTTCCTGGTAGGGAGCGCCGGAACGTTTATTTTCGGCATGGTGTGGATCCGTCCGTTTCTGACCCATCCCCTGGCGCAGGTGGTGGCTGCGATCTCCGGAATCTTAGGCCAGATCACCGGGTTTTATTCCACCTATTTCAAATACGGCGTGATTTTTGTGAACACGGTCATGGGAGATTCCATGACGCTGGTCATTGACTTTGAGTGCTCCGGGATCCTGGAGATCCTTGCATTCCTGTCGCTTCTGATCTTCTTCAAGGCTTATACCAAACGGGAAAAACTGATCGTGGGTTCCGTCGGAACCATTCTTTTGATTCTATTCAATGCGCTGCGGATCACGATCATCTGCCTGATGATCCATTACGGCGGCACGTCCACGTACTACGTGGCGCACACCTTTGTGGGACGGATCGTATTCTATGCTCTGTCCGTGGCATTGTATTTCTACGTCTTTACACGGACGCAGGTTGTCAGACAAAAAGTGGGCGGGTTCAAATATGGACACTCTTCATAATTTCCTGAACAGTTTTCTCGGATCTTTTATTTTCTGGGCTGCGTGGATCATCATTCCGGTGGTGATGGAAGTGGTGCCGTCCATCGGCAGTATGCTGGTGCTGTTGAAAAAGCGCCTTTTTCCGAAACACTATCCCGTGCCGGCATTCGAGCCCGAGATCTCGTTGCTGATCCCTGTCTACAATTCCGCGGATACGTTGGAGGAATGCATCCGATCTATTGATGAAAGTGATTATCCCAACTCCCAGATCCGGATCTTCTGCGTGAACAATCAGAGCAAAGACAATAGCTTTCAGGTCTTTGGTGAATGCCAGAGAAAATATCCGGATCTCATGATGCAGTGGCTCAACGCCAAACAGGGCAAATCCAGAGCCCTCAACATGGCACTTTTCAACAGTGACGGAAAGTATATCATTCATATCGATTCCGACGGGCAGTTGGAGAAGTCGGCCTTAAAAAAGATCGTCCATAAATTTGAGGGCGACAAGGACACCGACTGCATGACGGGGTCGATTCTGACCTTCCCGCAGCAGGTGGAGGAATACCCGCTGCTGTTTCCAAGGCTTTTGCGCAAACTGGAATTCATGGAGTATGCACAGGCGTTCCTTGCGGGCCGTAACTACGCGTCTGAGTTTAATATGATGTATACGCTGTCCGGCGCTTTTTCCGCGTTCCGGAAATCCGCGGTGCTGAAGTCCCAGCTCTATAATACGGACACCATCGGAGAGGATACCCAGATCACATTCCAGATGAAATATCTGCAGGGGCTGAAGGTCAGCATCTGCGAGGACGCCATCTTTTTCGTGGATCCCATCGAGGATATGAATAAGCTTTACACCCAGCGTCAGAGGTGGCAGCGGGGGAGTCTGGAAGTGTCTGCCCTGTTTTTGAAAAAGGATCTCAAACCGCATAAGATGCTGAGTGATGAAAATGTACGGACGTTGATGTATGATCACACCTTTGCGTTCCCGCGCATGATCTGGTATCTGGCATTGATCTGCCTGATGCTGATGAATTACTCGTTTACGATGATCGCCTATTCCACGGCCTTTTTGTTTTTGCTCTACATCATCGTCGGCTTTTTCTACTACATTGCAATCAACGGATTCCTGTCCGAATTTAAAGAGGTGCGCAATTATTATCGAAAGCAATGGTATATTGTGCCGATCCTGCCGTTCTTTAACCTGCTGGTGTTCTTTATCCGGTTTGCCGGCGTTATCAACAGCATCGATACCGAAAGCTCTTGGAAGGTGAAAAATCTGACGGAGGAAGGGCAGGCCTTTAAGGAGGCGGCAGCATCGGAGTTGGGCGTTTTCGGGAAAGCTATCCGCAGAGTCCGTATGTTTGTCAATAAACCTGAGGAGACGGAAATCAAATCATAAAGAGGGGTGTATCAACCATGGCCGGAAAAGAAAAGAAAGCTCAGGATCCGGAAAAAAAGAAAAATGAAACCGGAGGCAGGAAACGGATCCGGTTTAAGGCCGTAGCGATCTGTGTCATACTGCTTGTGGCGTTTTGCCTTTCGGTGGCGGCGTTTTCCCTCTACCGGTATGATCAGGGCGTGCTGGAAATCTATGCGGATCAGCAGGACGGCTATGTGGAGCTTGTGATGGAGCAGATCGCCCTCCGTGATCCAGAGGCCACCGATGACGAGATCATCAAGCAGATTCTCGGGACGCTGGACGCTTCCTCCGGTAAATACTGGACACTCAGCAAAGATGATTATCTTGTATTTGTAAAGGATGTCCTGGAGACCAACCGGTACAAGGGCTTTACCACGTCTACCTATATGGTGGAGCAGAGTGCGGATGATTTTTTGAACAATCTCCGCAGAAACTGGGTGACCCACAGCACTATCAAAATGGACGGAGATACCTACATTGCATCGGGCGTGGAGTTCACCTATAACGGGACGCCTTATCGGATCTGTCTTTTGACCAATACCAGTGTGGTACTGGACAACAATGCGTTTCTCTCCGCAAAGATTACGATCTCCATTATGCTGATTCTGATCCTTGTGATTGTCCTCGTGGCATTCTTGACGCTGTCGGTGGAGATGGACAAGCTGAAAAAGGAATCCGACCAGCTGAATTCGCATATTGAGGAGCAGAATATCAAGATCGGAGAACTGGATCAGGAAATGCTGGAGCAGGAGCAGTATTCCTCGAGGCTGAACGCGTATCATATTTCGGTGCTGCAGACCTTTCTGGAGAAGCTGCGGGAGCGCAAGACCTATCCGATGCAGCTTATCAAGCTTTCCTTTGACCGGAGCAGGACCCGGGACGAATTTTTAGAGCACGCGCAGATGATGCTGGATAAGAAGGTGCTGCGGTTCATGACGGCTTCCGAAACCACGCTGATTTTGATTTTCCTGCAGTATACGGAGACGGAAGCAAAGACCGCGCTGAAACGGATCAAACTGTATGGAGAAATGAAGATCGAAAAGCATCAGGCTGTGGAATCTGACGCGGATATGGAAAGCATCGACAAGGAGTTTTTCGAATAAGATGGAAGGCGGATTTAACCGGGAATACAAATTCAAAGCATATTTGAACTGCAGTCATTTCATTATCATCAATGGAAAAGAAGGGCAGGTGCATCCGCATACCTGGGAATTCACGATCTGCGTGACCAGGGTCGGATCGGGATTTATCCGTTTCAATGCATTTGAGAAGGCGATTGAGGAATTCATCGCACCATACCAGAACCAGATCGTCAATGAGATCCCGCCCTTTGACAAGATCGTGCCGACACTGGAAAATGTTTCCGACTATTTCGGGGAGCATCTTCGCAGGATCATCCGTGACATCGGAGGCGAGGTAATCCTGATGGAAAGCTCGGAGACACCCACCAGGAGTTATGTGCTGGATTTTGAAGAAGAATTGGACTTTAAGGATACGATTAAGCAGAATTCCAAAGAAGTGACTTCCATGATCATCGATTCCGTGCTGGACGGGATCATCGGTGTCGAGGAATAAGAGGGGCTGACACTTTGAAACGAAAGAGCTTACGGGTGCTGCTTTGTTTCCTGTTTCTTGCACTGTATGCGGCTGCTGCCTTTGCGGTCGCATATCTTGTGTACCGGGGCGGAAACTACCCGCAGGGGAAGGCGGCAATGTATCATATCTATCGGGCGGACAGACTGCTTTCGTCCATCCAAAGCGGAGAGGTCTTTCCGTTGTATGATCCTTTCTGGTACAACGGCGTGGAGCCGCTCAGATATTTTTCGCCGCTGACGGCCTACCTTCTTGCGCTCTGCGCGTCCCTTGCGGGACAGAGTGCGCTGCTGGGGTATTTTCTTTATCTGGCAGGCATTCTTTTCCTCGGCGCGGCAGTCTGGCTGTATGTCGGGATCCGGAAAAAGCGGATCCTGCTGGGCGGCTTTCTTGGAGTTCTGTGGTTTTTTATGCCGCCCAATCTGACGAATTTCTTCGGAGAAGGGGATCTTTCCCGCGCATTTGCCATTGCGCTTCTGCCGATGCTTTTGTATCTTGTGGTGGCGTTTCTGGATACGCGCCGTTTCGGCTATATGCCCCTGATCATGCTCTGCTACATTCTGATCCTGCTCAGTCATACCGGATATGCGGGGATGATCACGCTGGCGCTTCTCTTTTATCTGCTGCTGGATAAATTCCTCAATAAGCGAAAACGCGGTGCAATGGCGATATGCTTCGCATTTGCCATTTCGTGGCTTTTGTGCGGCATCTGGGTCTACCCGGCGCTGCAGGGCGGCGTGACCGCAACCGACAGCACGCGGATTATGAAGACCTTCTTCCAGTCCGGCCTGACTTCCCTGAACCCGTTGTACCGGTTGGAGGTAAAGGATGCGTTCTATTTCGGACTGGCGGCGTTTGTCCTAGCGGTCTTCGGCGTAGTCTGCAGCAAACGGAAATCCATGCCCGGGTTTTGGAACGGAATTCTGATCTTTCTCTGCACGACCATGCTTCTTTATCCGCTGCTCTCCCGGATTCCGGGGAGCCAGTATCTGTGGATGCTGCGGTTTCTGTCCATTGCCGCTGCCATGATCCTCTTTTCCTTTTTACTTTGGGATTCTCTGAAAACATGGATCGTCATTCTGGTGTCGGCGCTGCTGGTGTTGGATGTGCTGCCCTCCGTGCCGTTGCTTTATGAGGGGCTTCGGGCGGAGAACCATATGGAAAAGCAGCTTACAGCGCTTTCTGATGACCTCCTGATCACAAAAGCAAAAGAAGTGACCACCCAGCGGCTTGCAATCCTGGACGCGGGACTAACGGGGGCGACACCCCACTATGTGATCTCCGATTTCGGAGAAACAAGGCTTCCGGAATCCTTCGGGTACGGATGGCAGGCGGCGGAAACAAAAAAGAATGTGCTGATGCTGGAGGACGCAGTTTCCGGCGGCGCTTATCTCTACCTGTTTGACCGGTGTCTGGAGATGGGAGATGACACAGTGCTGATTCCCATAAAGCTGATGGAAAAGGAAGGGGAGGATTTTACATATCTGGACTACTGTGCCGGGATGTGCGGGTATGTGCTTGTGGAGGAAAACCCGGAGTATCTGCTGTATCATTATGACACCGGCATGACGGGTTACGGCACCGTCAGCACTTACCGCGGCATCGGGATCGGGACCAACAGCTCCGAAATCCAGCTGCATTATCCCATCATGGAGGAGGGGAAATCCGACTGCCTGACGGACTATACCTTTGAGGAACTGAAGGACTATGAGATGATCTATCTGGATCATTTTACCTATGAAGACAAGGACACGGCAGAACAGCTTGTAAAGGACCTTGCCGATGCAGGGGTGCGGATCGTGATGAACGCAGACGGGATCCCGATCAACGGGCTGACCAAGGTGCAGGAATTTTTGGGCGTGAACTGCAGCCGCGTGCTGTTTGAAAATGGTTATCCGTTTTTGTTTGTGGGAGATTCCCGGTATGATCTGGATTTCTTTGCGGACGGGTATGAGGACTGGGAAACGGTGTTCGTCAACAACCTGGATCAGATCGAGGGGTATTTTTTTGACAACGGTTTGCAGGAATCGTTTCTCGGAAAGGTGTATAATGACAACATCACGATCATCGGGCTGAACATGGTCTACCACTATATGCTGACGGGCGATCCGAATGCGCAGGAGATCCTAGACAGCATCATCCGGCTTGATACAGAGGAGCTGCCCGTGAGAGAACTGGTTCCGGTTACGGTGACCTGCGGGCCGCGGACGATCGTGGTCGAAACAGACCGCGACGGGGTGAATACGACCCTCGCGTTCCACGATATGTTTGAGAGCACGCAGCCGATCAAAAGTGTGAACCACATGCTTCAGGTGGGGAAAGGCAAGACTGTCATCACCATGCATTATCCCTGCCTGAAACAGGGACTGGCGCTAAGCCTAGTGGGCGTGCTGGCCGCCATTTTATTTCTGGCGGTGGGGAAGATCAGCTTTGACAGTGAACTGGAAAAAGAAAGAGAAGAAAGAGAAAGGAAGACATCATGAAAAAACGTGACGCATTGGAACTGACAAGAAGAATGAAGAAGGACGGCTGCACCTTTACGAGAATGTGCGGGTGTTATGTCAATCCGGATAAAGAGAAGGTCGTCAATTTCGCCAAAACCTTTTTGAATCTGGAGGATGACGAGTTTTATAAATATTTGGAGATCGCAAAGAAAACCCTTTCCGGCGCCGTTGGAGATCAGCTTCTGCCGTTGGATTTTCCGAGAGAGCAGGAAGAAGCGGGCGGCACGCAGCAGTTTTTGCTGGGCTTAAGAGAGAGCAAACTGAAAAACCAGGAGCTGGTGGACCGCTTTTTTGATCTGGTGATCGAGAGCTATGACTATGCCGGCAGCTATCTGATCCTGCTGTTTCATGATGTCTATGATATCATGACCCGCACGACGGATCGCCAGAAGCTGGATGAGTCGGAGGAGGTTTATGAATATCTCATCTGCTCTATCTGCCCGATCGTACTCAGCAAGCCGGCCCTTGGTTATCTGGAACAGAAAAATGAGATCGGGCCGAGGCTCAGGGACAGAATCGTTTCGCTTCCGGAGAGCGGATTCTTGTTCCCGGCGTTTCATGATCACAGCGCAGATATCCACTCTGTGGTCTTTTACACGAAGGACGCGAAGGAACCACACAATGAGTTCGTGGAAAAGATGCTGGGGTGTCCGGCAAAACAGACGGCGACGGAGCAGAAAAAGACCTTCCACAGCATCGTCACGGCGGCCTTTGACAGTGAGGAAGCGGACGAACTCTATGTGGATATTCAGCAGAACCTGTCCGACATGGTGACGGAGGTCATGGAGGAAAAGGCGGATGATTACGAGGATACGGACCTGATCCTGGGGAAGCCGGAGGTCGAGAAGCTGATGACCGACAGCGGAATGGACGAAGCCAAAGCGGCGCTTGTGGCGGGGCGGTATGCAGAGGCTTTTGAAACAGAACTCCCTGCGGCGGAGCACCTTGTGGATGCCAAGACCCTGCGGGACGGCGCGGCGAAGCTGGAAAAGAAGGCACTGAAAAACAAGGTCAAGCAGCTGGAGGAACGGGTGGCGGCCTATGATGAGGAAGAAAAAACCTACGATGTCGTCCTTCGGGTGAAGCCTGAAAAAGAGCGGGAGATCAGGAGCGCCGTGGTGGACGGAGAACGGTGTCTTGTGATCCCGATGAAGGAAAACGAGTACGCCGTGGTGAACGGTGTGAACAAAAAAGTGTGAGATTCGCGCCGGGACAGGTGCGGAATCGTCGTATTGAATTATCAATCGTTTTATAGTATCGTATAGCATAAAGACAGCGAAAGGAAAGACACGACATGGGAAATACCGTTCGCGTCGTACTGGATGCCATGGGCGGAGACAATGCGCCCGGTGAGATCGTCAAAGGCGCAGTGGACGCGGTGAAAGAGGACTCGGGAGTCCATGTGCTGCTGGTCGGACAGGAAGAAAAGATTCAGGCGGCATTGGCATCTTTGGATTACCCGAAGGAACAGATCACGGTGGTGAATGCCACGGAAGTGATCGAAATGGCGGAGCCGCCGGTGGCGGCCATCCGAAAGAAAAAAGACTCGTCCATTGTAGTGGGCATGAAGCTTGTGAAGGAACAGCAGGCAGATGCCTTTGTCTCCGCAGGGAGCACGGGTGCCGTGCTGGTGGGCGGACAGGTGCTGATCGGCAGGATCCGCGGGATCGAGCGGCCGCCTCTCGCACCGCTGATCCCCACCGCAAACGGCGTGACGCTCCTCATCGACTGCGGGGCGAATGTGGACGCCAGAGCAAGCCATCTGGTTCAGTTTGCGCAGATGGGGTCCATCTACATGAAGCATGTGATGGGGATTGCCAATCCGACAGTGGGGATCGTCAATATCGGTGCGGAAGAAGAAAAGGGCAACGCATTGGTGAAAGAGACCTTCCCGCTTTTGAAAGAGCAGGAGGATCTGAACTTCATCGGAAGCGTGGAAGCACGGGATATCCCCATGGGCCCGGCAGACGTGGTGGTCTGTGAAGCCTTTACCGGCAACGTGATCCTCAAGATGTACGAGGGGACGGCGGCGATGCTGCTGTCCGCAGTCAAGAAAGGGCTGATGAGCACGGTTCGCAGCAAACTGGGGGCGCTTCTCATCAAACCGGCCCTGAAGGCGACCTTAAAAGATTATGACGCCAGCAAATACGGCGGCGCCCCCATGCTGGGATTAAACGGCCTGGTCGTCAAGACCCACGGCAGTTCCAAAGCATTGGAGATCAAAAACACAATCCTGCAGTGCAAGACCTTTGTGCAGGCGGATATCAACGGAAAGATCAAAGAACAGTTATTGTCAAATAAGGAGGAGGGATGAGTATGGAGCTGGAAACCATTAAGGAAGTCATCGCGGAAGTGCTGAATGTGGATACGGAGGAGATCACCCTGGATACCACCTTCGTGGATGATCTGGGCGCGGATTCGCTGGATCTGTTCCAGATCGTGCTGGGGATCGAAGAGCGTTTCTCGCTGGATGAAGAAGATATGGATACGGAAGCGATCGAAAAGATCGTCACAGTGGGCGATGCCGTAGAACTTGTCAAGAAGGCCATCAATCAGTAAATAGCGTAGGCGGGATCACGGGGGATGGATCCATCCCCCGTTCCTTTTGTGTAATCACGAGACAAAAGGCATGAGGAGGATGGAAGATGGTCGGAGATATGGCGGCACTGGAAGAAAGAATCGGATATACCTTTCGTGACAGAGCGCTTTATTTACAGGCGCTGACCCACAGTTCCTTTGCGCATGAGAGAAGGAACGCGCAGGACAATGAACGGCTGGAGTTTTTGGGGGATGCCGTTTTGGAACTGGTCAGCAGTGATTTTTTGTACCGGAATTATCCGCAGCTGGCGGAGGGCGCCATGACGAAGCTCAGAGCCAGTCTGGTATGTGAGCAGACGCTTGCTCATTGCGCGCAGGAGATCGACCTGGGCGCGAATCTGCGCCTCGGGAAAGGCGAAGACCAGACCGGCGGCAGGAAGCGCCCGTCTGTGTTGTCGGATGCGTTTGAAGCGTTGATCGGCGCCATTTATCTGGATGGCGGGATCAAGGATGCAGCGGCCTTTGTCCATCGCGCGGTGCTGACGGACATTGATCAGAAATGCCTGTTTCATGACAGCAAGACGATCCTGCAGGAACTGGTGCAGGCCGAAGGGAAGGGAGCCCTGACTTACCGCCTTGTGTCGGAGGAAGGGCCGGATCATGACCGGAGCTATACCGTGGCGGCATGGATCGGGGAAACGCAATACGGCAGCGGAACCGGACACAGCAAGAAAGCCGCGGAACAGGACGCGGCCTATCAGACGCTGGTTCAGATACATAAAAAAGGAGTTGTGGATGTATTTAAAGAGCATTGAGGTGCATGGATTTAAATCCTTTGCAAATAAAATCCTGTTTGAATTTCACAACGGAATTACCGGAATTGTGGGACCGAACGGCAGCGGCAAGAGCAATGTCGCGGATGCTGTGCGCTGGGTGCTGGGGGAGCAGAGCGCCAGACAGCTTCGCGGCGTCAGCATGCAGGATGTCATCTTTTCCGGGACGGAGAACAGAAAGGCGCTGTCTTACGCTTATGTGGCGATCACCATGGACAACGCGGATCATATGCTTCCCATCGAGTTCGAAGAGGTGACCATCGCAAGAAGGGTTTACCGGTCCGGAGAAAGTGAATATCTGATCAACGGCAGTCCGTGCAGATTAAAAGATGTAACGGAACTTTTTTATGATACGGGAATCGGAAAAGAGGGCTACTCCATCATCGGCC
This sequence comes from Lachnospiraceae bacterium, assembly GCA_017431515.1. Classification (GTDB taxonomy): domain Bacteria; phylum Bacillota; class Clostridia; order Lachnospirales; family Lachnospiraceae; genus RUG12461. Next base: position 41,192 of record JAFRKV010000044.1, on the reverse strand, counting down.
AGGGACAGATCGACCGGATCCTTTCCGGCAAGCCGGAGGAGCGCAGAGAACTGTTCGACGAGGCGGCCGGGATCGTAAAATTCAAGCGCCGCAAGGCGACAGCCCAGAAGAAACTTGCCGAGGAACGGGAAAATCTGGTCCGGGTCAATGATATTTTGTCCGAGCTGGAGCGGCAGGTGGGACCGCTGGAAAAGCAGGCGGAGACTGCAAAGAAATATCTGAATATCAGAGAGGAATTAAAGAGCGCGGATGTCAACCGATTCCTGTTGGAGGTGGAGGACATCGACGGGCGGCTTGCTTCTTTGGATGAAAAATTCCAGATCGCATCCAAGGATCTCACAGAGACCGGCGAAAAAGAGGAGCAGCTGAAGAAGGAATTTGAAGAGATCGAGCAGACCATCGCAGATCTGGATGCGGAACTGGAAAAGACTCAGAACGGCATGAGTGAAGCCGGGCTCATGAAGGAAAAACTGGAAGGGCAGATCAACCTTCTGCGGGAGCAGATCCGGATGACGGAGACGTCGGATGAGCATTTTACCGGGCGTCTGGATGCGATCAAAGCAGAGATCGCCGAGAAGGAAAAGCAGAAGGGCGCTTACGACAAGACGAAGGAAACGCTGGAAAAAGAACTGTCCGATATGGTGGAGAAACGGAAATCCGCCGAGGACACGCTGAACAATATCCGTCAGGAGATCAACCGCTGCAACGAAGGAATCGAGAAGGGCAAAAATGAGATCATCGCGCTTCTTTCCAAGCGGACCGAGATCAAAGGGCGGATGGAACGTTCCGATACGATGCTGGAGCAGGTGAATATCCGCAAAGCGGAGCTGAACCGGAACCTCCTGCAGCGCAAAAACGAAGAAACGGATCTGAAGAGCGTGCTGCAGACCCATGAGGAACGCATGGCCGAAGTGACCGAAAAGATCCGGAGCCTGGAAGAGACGCGGAAGGAACAGGAAGAAAAGCAGCATACCTTTGAAAAAAAGGAAAAGGAAGAAAATGACCTCCTTTCCGATGCATACGAACGGTTTCATCAGAACCAGTCCCGGCTGGAGTCGCTGCGCAACATCGCGGAGCGTTATGAGGGCTACGGCAACAGCACCAAGCGGGTGATGGAAAAGAAAGGCGAAGAAAAAGGGATCCACGGCGTCGTGGCGGATCTGGTGAAGGTGGAAAAGAAATACGAAACAGCCGTCGAGACCGCACTTGGCGGCAATATCCAGAACGTGGTGACGGAGGACGAGGAGACCGCCAAACGGCTGATCACCTATCTGAAAGAAAATCATTACGGGCGGGTGACCTTTTTGCCCCTGACTTCTGTGAAGGGAAAGGATCACGAAAAGAACCGGAGCTTCCTCTCGGAGCCCGGCGCCATCGGCTTTGCGAATGAGCTTGTCAAAGCGGATAAGGTGTATTCTGAAGTGCTTTCCTATCTGCTGGGGCGCGTCATCGTCGTGGATCATGTGGATCATGCAGTGGCGCTGGCCAGGAAAAGCGGGTACGGCCTCCATATCGTGACGCTGGAGGGGGAATATCTGGCGCCGGGCGGATCCATCGCCGGCGGTTCCTTTAAAAACAACAGCAATCTCCTCGGCCGGAAACGCGAGATTGACACCTTGACGAAGGCTGTGAAAGAAGGAGAAGAGGAGATCAAAGCCATCAAGGCGCGGCGGGAGGAAATCAGGGTCGCGCTCTCGCTCCTGCTGGAGGAGCAGCAGGAAAACAAGCAGCAGCTGCAGGAGGCCTATCTTGCGGAAAACACCGAGCGCATCAGCATGGAAAAGGCGAAAGAGCAATGGGAAGAGAGCGAAAAGCGCTTTGAACTGCTCCGAAAAGACAGCGCCGAGATTGATACGCAGGTGAAAAATATCCATACGGAGAAAAAAGAGATAGAAGAAGCACTGGCGGCTTCCGATGCCCGGGAAAAGGAAGTGAAAAAGGAAGGCGAAGAGCTTCAGAAGACCCTGGACGAAAAGATCTATTTGGAGGACGGCGCACAGCGTACCCTGACGGAGCTGCAGATGGAAGAAGCAAGCCTGTCCCAGAAAGAGACCTTTTCGGAAGAAAACCGCACCCGTGTGGAGAAGGAGCTTGCCGATCTCAAGGCGGAGACGGAGCGCCTGATCACGCAGCGGGAGGAATCCCTGAAGGATGTGGAAAAGAAAAAGACGGATATCGAAGAGATCCAAAAGACGATCCTTTCCGCCAACGAGTCCTACGGATCCATGGAAAAGGAACTGAAGGAGATCCGGAAACGCAAGGAGGAGCGTCAGGCGGAATACAAGGGTTTCTTCGAGCGGCGGGAGGAGATCAGCAAACAAAAGAACGGTCTGGACAAGGAGATCTTCCGCCTGAATACACAGCGGGAAAAGCTGGCTGAGCAGAAGGATTATCAGATCAATTACATGTGGAATGAGTACGAACTGACGTATCATAACGCAGAGGCGCTGAAGGATCCGGAACGCAACGACCTTTCCCAGCTGAAACGGCAGTCTGCGAAGCTTCGTGACGAGCTGCGGCAGATGGGCAATGTCAATGTCAATGCCATCGAGGAATTCCAGGAAGTGAACGAGCGGTATCAGTTCCTGAAAAACCAGCATGATGACCTGATCGAATCGGAGAAGACCCTGTTGTTGGTGATCGAGGATCTGGACAACGGGATGCGGGAGCAATTTTCGGAACAGTTCAAGGCGATACAGACGGAATTCAATCATGCCTTCCGGGAACTGTTCGGAGGCGGAAAGGGCGAGCTGATGCTGACGGAGGGAGAAGATCTCCTGGAGAGCGGCATCCAGATTTCGGCGCAGCCGCCGGGCAAAAAGCTCCAGAGCATGCAGCTGCTTTCCGGCGGGGAGAAGGCGCTGACAGCCATCGCGCTGCTGTTTGCGATCCAGAATTTAAAGCCCTCGCCCTTCTGTCTGCTGGATGAGATCGAGGCGGCGCTGGATGATTCCAACGTGGGACGCTTCGCAAAATATCTGCACAAGCTGACCAAAAACACGCAGTTTATCGTGATCACGCACCGCCGCGGCACCATGGCGGCGGCAGACAGGCTGTACGGAATCACAATGCAGGAAAAGGGAATCAGCACACTGGTATCCGTGAATTTGATTGAGGAAGAGCTGGACGCATAATATGGGAGAGAAAACAGGATTTTTTCAACGGCTCAAGAACGGGCTGAAAAAAACAAGGGAAAATTTCGTCGCAGGGTTTGATGTGCTTTTCGAAAGCATGCATGCGGTGGATGACGAATTTTATGAGGAACTGGAGGAGACGCTGATCTGCGGCGACATGGGCGTGCGCACCACAGACCGGCTGCTGACGGACCTGAAGGAACGCATGGAGAGAGAAGGCCTCTATACCGCAAAGGAATGCCGCGGCGCGCTGGTGGACTGCATCCGCGACATCATGCATGTGGACAGCACGGGCTATGATTTCCTGAATCAAAAAGCGGTGGTGCTGGTGGTGGGCGTCAATGGCGTCGGAAAGACCACGACCATCGGAAAACTGGCGGCCCAGTGGAAAAAGGACGGGAAAAAGGTGATCCTGGCGGCGGCGGACACCTTCCGGGCGGCAGCCATGGAGCAGCTTAAGGAATGGGCCAACCGGGCCGGGGTGGAAATGATCGGAGGCGCCGAGGGGCAGGATCCGGGATCCGTGGTGTTTGACGCGGCGCAGGCCGCAAAGGCGCGGGGCGCGGATATTCTCCTCGTGGATACGGCAGGGCGGCTTCACAACAAAAAGAATCTGATGGCAGAGCTCAGCAAACTGGACCGGATTCTGACCCGGGAATTTCCGGATGCGGCGCGGGAAACCTTTGTGGTATTGGATGCGACCACAGGACAGAATGCGCTGGAACAGGCGAGACAGTTTTCGGAAGCGGCGAAGCTGACCGGCATCGTGCTGACCAAGATGGACGGAACGGCAAAGGGCGGCATCGCGGTGGCGATCCAGTCGGAACTGCAGATTCCGGTGAAGTATATCGGGGTCGGGGAAGCGATCGAGGATCTGGAGCGCTTTGATCCGGATGAATTTGTGGATGCGCTGTTTGAACGCTGAAAGGACGAAGGATGCTGACATTAGACAGATTCGAGGAAGCATGTAAAAAGGTTTCGGAAGTGACGCTGGAGACCAAAATGGTTTACAGTGACTTCCTGAGTGAACAGACCGGCAATCAGGTCTATCTGAAGCCGGAGAACAGCCAGTTTACGGGATCCTATAAGGTGAGGGGATCTTACTACAAGATCAGCACCCTTACCGATGAGGAACGAAACCGCGGACTCATTACGGCCTCCGCAGGCAATCATGCGCAGGGCGTGGCATACGCGGCGAAATGCTACGGCTGCAAGGCCGTGATCGTTATGCCCACCACCACACCGCTGATCAAGGTCAACCGCACCAAAAACTACGGCGCGGAGGTGATCCTTTATGGTGACGTGTATGATGAATCCTATCAAAAAGCCTGTGATCTGGCGAAAGAGCACGGATACACGTTTATTCATCCTTTTGATGATCCGGCGGTGGCTACGGGACAGGGCACCATCGCGATGGAGATCTTTAAGGAGCTTCCGCTGGTGGAAACCATTCTGGTGCCCATGGGCGGCGGCGGACTGGCGACGGGAGTTTCCGTGCTGGCGAAGCTGCTGAACCCGAAGATCCGTGTGATCGGCGTGGAGCCTGCGGGCGCGGCCTGCATCAAAGCATCGTTGGAAGCAGGAGAGGTGAAAACGCTTCCCACGGTGAACACCATTGCAGACGGCACGGCGGTCAAGACCCCCGGCGCAAAGATTTTCCCTTATCTGAAGGAGAATCTGGATGAGGTGCTGACGGTGGAGGATGATGAACTGATCGCCGCCTTTCTGGACATGGTGGAAAACCATAAAATGATTGTGGAGAACGCGGGACTGCTTACGGTAGCGGCGGCGAAGCGCCTGAAACCGGAGAACCGGCGCGTGGTATCGATCCTGTCCGGCGGCAATATGGATGTGATCACCATGAGTTCTGTGGTGCAGCAGGGATTGATCCTGCGCGACCGCATCTTTACGGTATCGGTGCTGCTTCCGGACAAGCCGGGCGAACTGCATCGCGTGGCCGGCGTGATCGCCAAAGAACAGGGCAATGTCATCAAACTGGAGCATAACCAGTTTGTCACCACCAACCGGAATGCGGCGGTGGAGCTGGTGATCACCATGGAAAGCTTCGGCACGGAGCATAAGGAACGGATCATCGCTACTTTGGAAACAGAAGGCTATCGGCCTCGCGTGGTAAGGACGAATCTGTGATGGAAGAGTGGAAGGGAAGATTTTTTCAGAGTGATGCCGAGGAGGCGCCGGTGGACTATGAACCGGATCATGTGGTGACGGTGTCGGAGCTGACCGGCAGACAGCCAAAGATCCTGGAAACCGTTGAAAGCGCTGCCGGAACGGCACTTTCCGTGAAGGAAAGGGAGGCGGAGGATTACAGACAACTGCTGGCGGAGATCCGCCGTCCCTATCAGCCGCCGGAGGAGAAACGCCTCTCCCGGGGGATCAAGACGCTGTTGATCCTGCTTGCGCTGGCTGCGTCCATCGCGGGCGGGCTGCTGTTTTCCTATGGCGTATCCCGCTTCACGCATCAGACGTTCGTATTTCCGTCGCTTCTTCCGACGGCGATCAGCGGCGCAGCTTTTTTGCTGTTGTCCTTTTTGTATTTCTGCACCAAAGGAAAAACAGAAAAGCTCCTGATGATCCTTCTTCTGATCTCAGGAGCTCTCACGCTTCTATCGGTCTTTCTTCCCCGGCTCTGATCCGGTTTTTTTTCTACTTTATTTCATTCGGAAATAGACATTCGTCGTGCCCTTTTTATTCTCCTTTTTCACCTCGAAGCAATCATAGCTTTCGATCAGCTTGCTGAGCTTGCTGAACTTGTAGTTGCGGGGATCAAATCCCGGATAGCGCTGGCCGAGGAGGCTTCCGATGACGGAATGATCAATCCACCCGTCCTCATCGCTTTTTGCGTCGATGATGGCGATGATCTCGCGGCGAAGCTGCTTCTTGGTGGGCATCGCTTTCTTATCGGCTTTCTGGCTGGTTGACGCCGCATCCTCTTCCTCCGCGGCGTTGTCCTCGCGATACAACAGATCCAGGAATTTGAAAGTTTCGCAGGCAGAGACGAGGGAGGTGGGTGTTTTCTGCTCTCCCATGCCGATCACCTTCATCCCGGCTTCCCGGAGGCGGAGCGCCAGTTTCGTGAAATCCGAGTCGCTGGTGACGAGGCAGAACCCGTCCACATTGCCGGAGTACAGGATGTCCATCGCGTCAATGATAATGGCGGAGTCCGAGGCGTTTTTGCCTTTGGTGTAGTTAAATTGAAATACCGGCGTCAGCGCGTAACTGCGCAGCTCGTCCTGCCAGGCATTGACGCTCTTGTTGGAGAAATCGCCGTAAACCCGTTTGTAGGTCGGGACGCCGATGGCGGTGATCTCGTCGATGATCAGTTTGATATAACGATTGCTGATGTTTTCTGCGTCGATCAACACAGCAATGCGGTCTTGTGATTCCATGGGGTTACTCCTTTTTCGCTGTTCGGCTGGCGGATATATTTCACAAGCAGGAACATTGAAAACGCCGGTACTTAGCGAGCGTATTATGCGAGGTTAGTACCGCTGCGTTTTCATTGTAGTGAGAACGATCCTGCGGTGAAATATGGCCGCCGGCCAAGTATGTGCATATTATACCGGAAAAGGCATCAAAAAGCAAAACTTCGGTCTGCCAAGAAAAAAACTTGACAGCATTGCACGGCGGTAGTATGATAGTCGAGTGCGTAACGAAAGTGATGTGGAAATGGAAGAAAAGGTTCGCCTGACATATCTGTATGACTTTTACGGAGAGCTGCTGAATGAGCGGCAGCAACGGCTCTTGGAGCAGCATCTGTTTGAGGATTTGTCCTTTTCCGAGATCGCGGAGCGGGAGGATCTGACCCGGCAGGGCGTATTTGACCTGGTGAGCCGGAGTGAAAAGAAGCTCCTGACCTATGAAGAAAAGCTGAGACTGTTTGAAAAGTTTCAGGCGGCAAAAGAGAAGCTGGAAGCGATTGCATCCGCCTCCGAAGATCCGAAGATCCGCTCGCTTGCGCAGGAGATCATGGACAGCTTCTGAAACGGCTGGTGCTATGCGGAAGAAGTTTTGCCAGATGGGGAAATGATCATATGGCTTTTGACAGCTTATCGGATAAACTGCAGAACGTATTCAAAAACCTCCGGAGCAAGGGACTCCTGACCGAATCGGACGTGAAGGAAGCGCTGAAAGAGGTCAAGATGGCCCTTCTGGAAGCGGACGTCAATTTCAAGGTGGTGAAGCAATTCACCAATACCGTGACGGAGCGCGCCATCGGACAGGACGTGATGAACGGACTGAATCCGGGGCAGATGGTGATCAAGATCGTCAATGAAGAGATGGTCAACCTCATGGGATCGGAGACGACGGAGTTGACCCTCCTCCCGTCCAATGAGCTCACGATCCTGATGATGGCGGGTCTGCAAGGCGCAGGTAAGACGACGACCGCGGCGAAGATCGCGGGGAAGTTGAAGGAAAAGGGAAGACGGCCCCTCCTGGCGGCGTGTGATGTCTATCGTCCCGCAGCCATCGAGCAGCTGCAGATTAATGCTGAAAAAATGGGTGTGCCCTGTTTTTCCGTGGAGGGAAGCAAGGATCCTGTCAAGATCGCGCAGGAGGCAGCCTCGCACGCAAAAGCAAATGACTGCAATGTGCTGATCCTGGATACCGCCGGACGGCTCCATGTGGATGAGGAGATGATGGGCGAGCTGCAGCGGATCAAGGAGACCCTGACCGTGACCGAAACGATCCTGGTGGTGGATGCCATGACAGGACAGGATGCGGTGAATGTGGCCAGCACCTTTGAGGAAAAGATCGGGATCGACGGCGTGATCCTGACGAAGCTGGACGGCGATACCAGAGGCGGCGCGGCACTTTCCATCCGCGCGGTCACAGGCAAGCCGATTCTCTACGTCGGCATGGGGGAGAAGCTCTCCGATCTGGAGCAGTTTTATCCGGATCGCATGGCAAGCAGGATCCTCGGCATGGGCGATGTCCTGACGCTGATCGAGAAGGCGGCAGCGGAGATTGATGAAGACAAAGCCCGTGCAATGGAAAAGAAGTTCAAGAAGGCGGAATTCGACTTCAATGACTATCTGGACTCCATGAATCAGATGAAAAAAATGGGCGGACTCTCCAGCGTCCTTTCCATGATGCCGGGCATCGGCGGGAAGCAGATGCAGCAGATCGAGGATGCAGTGGATGAAAAGAAGATGGCGCGGATCGAAGCGATCATTTTCTCCATGACACCGGCGGAGCGGGGCAACCCGGCCCTGTTAAATCCCAGCCGCAAGAACCGGATCGCCCGCGGGGCAGGGGTGGATATCGCGGAAGTGAACCGCCTCGTCAAGCAGTTTGAGCAGGCAAAGAAGATGATGAAACAGATGCCGGGTCTGCTGGGCGGCAAGAAAGGCAGAAGAGGAAAATTTAATTTTCCTTTTGCATAAAGAGTGATGTTGAGGACAGAAGCCGCATGGCGCTTTTGGCCTTGATATAGAAACATTTTTAAGGAGGTGAAAGAAACATGGTAAAGATTCGTTTGCGCAGATTAGGACAGAAGAAGGCTCCTTTCTATAGAATCGTGGTCGCTGACTCCAATTCTCCGAGAGACGGCCGCTTCATTGAGGAGATCGGCACGTATGATCCGACGAGAGATCCGTCTGAGTATCATGTGAATGAAGAGGCTGCTAAGAAGTGGCTTGCAAGCGGCGCACAGCCGACAGCTACGGTTGCCAGGATCTTCAAGGCTACCGGGATCACGAAGTAAAAGGATGAAAGGCGGCGTTTATGAAAGAATTAGTTGAAGTAATCGCAAAGTCACTGGTAGATCATCCTGATGAAGTCGTGGTTACGGAGAGAGAGGGTGATCGCGCCCTGATCGTTGAGCTTTCTGTAGCGAAGTCCGACATGGGAAAAGTGATCGGAAAGAAGGGCCGTATTGCAAAGGCCATCCGCGCTGTCGTCAAGGCGGCATCCATGCGCGAGGACAAAAAAGTCATCGTGGAAATCGCGGAGGACTGACATGACGGATCGTTTTCAGATCGGGGCGGTCACAGCCGCTCACGGCGTACGCGGTGAGGTCAAGGTTTTTCCCATGACCGACGACCCGGGCCGCTACAAAAAGCTGAAACAGGTCATCGTACAGAAGAAAAACGGAGCGGAGGAAACCCTTGTGGTGGAATCCGCTCGGTTTTTTAAAAATACGGTGCTGCTCAAATGGAAAGGGATTGAAACAAGGGATGACGCCGAGCGTTATCGCGGGAGCGCGCTTTTTGTGCCAAGAGAAGACGCGGTGCCCCTGCAGGAGAATGAGTACTTTATCGCGGACCTGATAGGGCTTTCGGTTCTTACAGAGGATGGGAAGCGGCTGGGCGCTCTGACGGATGTGCTGCAGACCGGCGCCAACGATGTCTATGAGGTGACGCTGGAAAACAAAAAGAAGATCTTGATCCCCGCAATCCCGGACTGCATTCTGCAGGTCGACGTGGAGGCAGGGGAAATGACGGTTCATCTGCTTCCGGGGCTGATGGAACTGAATGAAAAGGAGACTTCATGAACTTTTATATCCTCACCCTGTTCCCGGAAATGGTGGAGCAGGGGCTGACGACTTCCATCATCGGCAGAGCGGTGCAAAATAAAGTTCTGTCTGTGGAAGCGGTGAATATACGCGATTTCACCACCGACCGTCACAAAAAGGTGGATGACTATCCCTACGGCGGCGGCGCCGGGATGGTGATGCAGGCGCAGCCGATCTATGACGCATGGCAGGCGGTGAAAAAGAAATGCGCTTCGCCGGCGCGGACGATCTATCTGACGCCCCAGGCGCCGGTATTTCATCAGGCGATGGCAAAAGAGCTGGCGGAGGAGGAAAATCTGATCCTGCTCTGCGGCCATTACGAAGGCGTGGATGAACGCGTGCTGGAGGAGATCGTGACGGATTATGTCTCTATCGGGGATTATGTGCTGACCGGCGGAGAACTGGCTGCCATGGTACTCTGCGATGCGATCTCCCGCATGGTGCCGGGGGTCCTCACCAATGAGGAGTCCGGCACAACGGAATCCCTGGAGGGCGGGTTGCTGGAATACCCGCAGTATTCTAGACCCGAGGAGTGGAACGGGAAAAAAGTGCCGGAGATCCTGCTTTCCGGTGATCATGCGAAGGTGGATGCCTGGAGAAGGGAACAGTCGATCCTGCGTACCGTGCAGAGACGGCCGGACCTTCTCGATCAGGCGGTTTTGACAGAAGAAGAGCGAAAGAGCATTCAAAAATGAGACGTGAAGTGGATCTGCTCGAAACAGGGTTATGAGCAGAAACCGTGAGGCTTGACACGGAGGAATGACATGGGCGTGAAGATGACCAGCGGAAGGCCGCTGACCTTGATCCTGAAATTCATGATCCCGATCTTTTTCGGGTATCTTTTTCAGGAACTGTACAACATGGTAGATACGGTGATCGTAGGGCGTTTTGTGGGACCGGACGCCCTTGCTGCCGTGGGTTCCACCGGCACCATCATGTTTCTTATCCTAGGGCTTGCCATCGGGCTTGCCACCGGATTTGCGGTACTGACGAGCCAGCGCTACGGCGCCGGAGATGCGGTTGCGACACGCCGTTCCTTTGCGAACGGGATCCTGCTTTCGTTGATCAGTGTCGCTGTGCTGACAGCGATTTCCCTGATTCTGATGCATCCGATCCTGCATGTGATGAGCACGCCAGCCGATATCTATGAGGATGCGTATGCCTATATCTTTACGATATGCGCGGGCTGCGGCACCATCGTGTTTTACAACTTTTTCGCGGCATCCCTCCGCGCGATCGGAGACAGCCGGCATCCGCTCTATTTCCTGGTGGTTTCCACGATCTTGAATATCGTGCTGGATCTGTTTTTTATCATTGTGCTGAAACTCGGCACGATGGGCGCCGCTCTGGCAACGAATGTGGCGCAGGGGACGTCGGCGCTGCTCTGTTTTGTGTATATTCTTCGCAAAGTGCCGTCGCTGCGTCCGCAAAAAGGGGACTTCCGGCTGCGTCGGGACTATACTGCCCAGCAGCTCAATATCGGCGTGCCGATGGCGCTGCAGTTCGGGATCACGGCCAGCGGAACCATGGTGATGCAGGCGTCCATCAATATTTACGGATCCATCGCCGTGGGCGGCTTTACGGCAGCCAGCAAGGTGATCAACCTGATGACGGCAGCCATGCCGGCTTTCGGGCAGACCATGGCTTCCTATGTCGGACAGAATTACGGCTACGGCGATATGAACCGCGTCCATCAAGGGACGAAAGCGGCGATGCTGATCGCTGTGATCTATTCGGTGACGACCGGGATCCTTTCTGTGGTGCTGCTCCCGTATATCATCCGTCTCTTTTTTGACAGCGGCGTGGATCTGACACAGTATCTCCCGTATTCACGCATCTATTGCTATGAATGCGTGTTCTTCTACATTCCGCTGTCCATGATCTTTATTTACCGCAATGCGATGCAGGGCTGCGGATACGGCAAGACGACACTGGTGCTGGGCTTTATGGAACTGGCCGCAAGGCTTGTCAGCGCAGGCTTGTCCAGATCCCTTCGCAGTTATGCGCTGGCAGTCGGCGGAGATGCCATTGCCTGGGGCACGACGGGGGCGTTGGCATTTGTGTTATACCTTGTCGTCAAAAAGCGGGAGACCGCGCGGCTGGCGGCGAGAGTCCAATAGAGGAGGAACAGAGTATGGCATTGATCCAGATGAACTATATGTCAAAGGCATTATTCCGGCTTGTACCGGTCAATGTGATTCTGCCGTCAGATAAGTTTGACGCAGATACAAACAGATATTTAATACCGGCAGGTCACAAGTTTCAGACGCTCTATCTTTTGCATGGACTTCTGGGAAATTATACTGACTGGGTAAGCAGAACACGGATTCAAATGTGGGCAGAGGAAAAGAATCTTGTTGTGGTGATGCCCTCAGGAGATAATTCTTTTTATTTCAGATCAAGAACCCCCTGGAACAATTATGAAACCTTTATCGGGCAGGAACTGGTGGAGATTACCAGACGAATGTTTCCTTTATCGGAGCGGCGGGAGGATACCTATATCGCCGGTCTGTCTATGGGAGGATACGGAGCGATCAGAAACGGCACTGTTTTCTCGGATACATTCAGCCATGTGGCAGGTCTTTCGTCTGCCCTGCATCTCTTTGATGATCTGTCAGAAGAAAATGATATCGGACTTTTTGATAATCTGCAGGAAGCATCTAAGACAAACCTGAATCCGCGGATTGCGGTAGAGGAAATGCTCGAGGATAAAAGGAACATTCCCGCATTCTACATGGCTTGTGGCAGACAGGACGATCTGATGAGAGTGAATGAGGATTTCAGGGATTTCCTAAGGGAAAAAGGAATTGACGTAACATGGGACGAGGCAGATGCCGGACATGACTGGAACTTCTGGGATTGCCAGATTCAGAAGGTGCTGGAATGGTTGCCGTTATGCTGAGTAAAGTATATTGATGACATTCTGACATGATGTGCGAAAGGAAATTGATACCAATATATGAAAGAATCCGAAATGCCCAAACAATAGCTTTGTTTTAGAATTAACATACTCTTCTATTGGCTCTACGACTGCATCAGAAATGAGAGTAGAAATGACTTGGTTGAGCCTGTTCCAAATAATTCTCATGAGTACAGTTATTGTGACGATGCAAATGATGTACTTTGTCGCCTGGAGATTCGGCAGGTCGAGAAGACAAAGGTTGATGAATATACGAAAAACGTATTTTATATCGTACAGGGTAATGAAGCAACCGATAACGAATTGCTGATTGCTACAGCACAGAAGATCGTGAATGCCGATCAGCGGCATAGCAGAAACCCCTCCCATAAGTTTTACGTTGGGTGTGGGTAGTTCATAACTAAGGACAGTGGGAATCGGAAGAGGTTTATCAGTTTCTGATCCTTGCAGTCTGCCCACAGACTGCCCCGAATGAGCCGGGAGAGCCGGAGTGCGGGTTCCTTTATCCGTCCTTTTCCCATAGGAGTGCGGATATCGACCATATCGCGATCTATCAGCGCGGGACTGGTGCATCCCATCCGGAAATCTGCGAAATATTAGGTGTGTGATGACAACAGATCAAAAAATGTGGAATTCTGCAAAAAATGAACTCGTGAAAGCCGTTACGGACCTCGGATTTCCGGAAGAACTGGGAAACGAGATCGTAAAGAATCTTGGCAGTCCAAAAGCGATGCAGCGAATGACTTCCTATCTTTCCTACGTAAAACCGAAAAAAGCAGAACTGATCGTCGATGAGATGCTGGCGATCCGCAGCGAGATTGAAGCCTGGCGGGAGAAAAAGGCCAGTGAGGAAGCCAATGCGGCATATAACGAGATGCTCTATCACGGATTCAATTAGACTTACCGTTCGGGGTTATTAAGGAGAACACGCGATGATCCTGAATGATCTTTCCGGTATTTTTTAAAATAGGTATTGACATACTAGTTGTATAGGTTTATCATAGGCAAAAATTGATGAAAGGAGACCTGACAAATGAAAACGACCAGTAACATGAATGAAACCTGTATGTGTTATATGGAGATGTGTTGTCGAATGCTTTTCTCCCAGGCAGTAAGTGTGGTCGGGCGTTTGACTCATTTGTCATGCGCTCACATAAAATGATCGGATCGTCAGTTTATGAGACCAATGCCTGGGAGTGACATCCCGGGCTTTTCTTTTGCCCAAAAGAGAGTCCGGATCAGAGCAATGGAACCCATCAATTTACAACAATCGCAAAAAGCGACAAAAGAAGAGGAGAACCTATTATGAAAAAAAGATTTCTTGGAAAACTGGCAGCCGGCATCTTTGCATTGACGCTGGGGACGGCGTCTCTTGCAGGATGCGGTGCTGCTGCAGAAAAGACCGCAGATACTGCGGGAGCTTCCGGAGCTGCAGATGCCGGCAGGGTTTATCGTACATTGGATGAGATCAAAGAGAGCAAGACCATCAACATCGGTGTTTTCTCCGACAAGAACCCCTTTGGGTATGTGGATGAAAACGGACAGTATCAGGGATACGATGTTTATTTTGCAGAGCGGATCGGACAGGATCTCGGTGTTGCTGTCAATTATGTATCTACGGAGGCAGCAAGCAGAGTAGAGTATCTGGAGACAGGAAAAGTCGACATTGTCCTTGCAAACTTTACGGTAACAGACGAGAGAGCAGAGAAAGTGGATTTTGCCCTGCCATACATGAATGTGGCTCTTGGGGTAGTATCTCCCGAGAACAATGTCATCACCGACCTTTCCCAGATCGGAGCGGATGATCAGGTGATCGTAATCTCAGGCACAACGGCAGAGACATATCTGGAAAAGAACAATCCTGAGATCAAACTGCAGAAATTTGACACCTATGCAACGGCGAAGACCTCTTTTGAGAATGGTACCGGCGTTGCCTGGGCAAATGATAATACGGAAGTCATCGCATACGCCATCGAGAATCCGGGATACGTGGTTGGTATTCCCTCTCTGGGAAGCCAGGACACCATCGCCCCGGCGGTCTCCAAAGGAAACGATACACTTTTGAACTGGCTGAATGATGAGATCAGAAGCCTCGGAAACGAAAACTTCTTCCATGCTGATTATGAAGCAACCCTGCTCGCAACCTATGGTGCGGATTATGAGGACACACTTGTAGTTGAGGGTGGTGTAGTGGCAACTGCAGACGCTGCTGCCAAGGAAACCGACGTTACAGGCACAGCAGAAGGAGCACTTGAGATTGTCCCCGGAAACGGCGAAACCATCAAAATCGCAGCTTCTCCCATCCCACATGCGGAGATCCTTGAAAAGGCAGCAGAGCTCCTGGATCCCTATGGTTACAAACTGGATATTGTGGAATTCGAAGACTATGTACAGCCGAACCTTGTAGTAGAATCCGGTGAGTTTGATGCGAATTATATGCAGCATGTTCCCTACCTTGACAGCTTTAACGAGGAGCAGGGTACCCATATCGTAAATGCGGGAGGCATCCATTACGAGCCATTCGGGATCTACCCCGGAACGAAGAGCAGCCTTGATGATATTGCGGATGGCGACAGCATCGCAGTTCCAAACGATACCACCAACGAAGCCAGAGCGCTTCTGCTTCTTCAGGACAATGGTCTGTTAAAGCTGAAAGACGATGCAGGTCTGACCGCAACGGTGAATGACATCGTAGAAAACCCCTACAACATCAAATTTGTTGAGTTGGAGGCAGCTCAGGTGGCAAGAGTCGTGAATGAGGTGGAGTATGTGGTCCTCAATGGAAACTACGCATTGGAAGCCGGCTTCTCTGTCGGAAAGGACTCCATTGCATATGAGGCCAGCGATTCCGTTGCGGCAAAAACCTATGTGAACATCATCGGTGTCCTGGAAGGCAATGAATCCAGCGATAAGATCAAAGCACTTGTCAGTGTTCTGAGATCGAACGATATCAAACAATTCATTGAAGATACCTATGATGGAGCAGTCGTTTTCTTTGAAAACTAACCAATAACTTTTCCAGGGGAGGACTTCGGTCCTCCCTTATCATGAGCCATGAGTCATATAGAAATAAAAAACCTGACAAAACAATTTGAGGTGAAGGGTGATACCATAACCGCTCTAAACAACATCAGCCTTTCCATAGAGCGGGGAGAGATCTACGGGATCATCGGTATGTCCGGCGCCGGAAAAAGTACCCTTGTCAGATCCATCAATTTTCTGGAAAAACCCACGGATGGACAGGTTCTGATCGACGGAGTGGATCTGGCAGGACTGCGCCCTGTGGAGCTTCGCAAAAAAAGAAGTGAGATTGGCATGATCTTTCAAAACTTTAATCTTCTGGAGCAGAGAAATGTACTCGGAAACATCTGTTTTCCCATGGAGATCGCAGGAAGAAATCGACAGGATGCAAAGGCATACGCAAGAGAGCTTTTAAAGACCGTTGGTCTGGAAGAAAAGGAAAAAGCCTATCCATCGCAGCTTTCGGGAGGGCAGAAGCAGCGGGTCGCTATCGCAAGAGCCCTTGCCACCGACTCGAAGATCCTGCTCTGTGATGAAGCCACCAGCGCGCTGGATCCCATGACTACAAAATCGATCCTGAAGCTTCTGAAGGAGATCAACGAACGATTCCGAATCACTATTGTGATCATCACGCATCAGATGTCGGTGGTCACGGAGATCTGTCAAAAGGTCGCCATTATAGACAACGGTTCCCTCGCAGAAGAGGGAGACGTGGATAAGATTTTTGAGTCACCAAAGAGTGATGCCGCGAAGGAGCTTATCTATGAAAAGAAAGAGGGAATCACTCCTGTCAGAGCCCTGAAGACCAGCAATCAGATCCGGATCGTTTTCAAAGAAAACTCTTCCTATGAACCTGTGATCGCCAACGCGGTGCTCACCCTTCGGAAGCCTTTGAATATTTTAATGGCGGATACGAGAAATGTAGGAGGAACAGCCCGTGGAGAGATGATCCTGGGTCTTCCGGAAGATGAGGATAGCAAAAAAAGTTTTATAGCGTACTTCAGGGAAAAGGGTCTGGTGGTATCGGAGGTGATCGGTGATGTTTGATCCAAAAGTTGCGGAAATGCTGTTGATCGGCACGAAAGACACATTATACATGACGCTTGTATCCACACTTTTCGGCTATCTTCTCGGACTTCCCTTTGGCGTGATCCTGAATCTTACGAGAAAAAACGGGCTTCACCCGAACAAGATTGTATATGGGATCGGAGATTTTATATGCAACATCGTAAGGAGCATCCCCTTTTTGATCCTGCTGATACTGTTGATCCCGTTTACGAGATTTATCGTTGGAAAAAGTTACGGATCTACCGCCACCATTGTTCCCCTTGTGGTGTGTTCTGCGCCGTACATAGCACGAATTGTGGAGTCTTC
Organism: Lachnospiraceae bacterium; assembly: GCA_017431515.1. GTDB lineage: Bacteria > Bacillota > Clostridia > Lachnospirales > Lachnospiraceae > RUG12461. The sequence continues at coordinate 24,208 of JAFRKV010000044.1, read as the reverse complement.
CCTGAATGAAGTGGATGAGGGTGTCGTTGAGGCGGCAAAAGCAATGGGAGCAAGCACGCTGCAGATCATCTTCAAAGTGCTTTTTGTGGAGGCGAGAGTGTCGCTGTTTACGGGAGCCGTCATTACAACCGGACTGCTCCTCGGATATTCGGCAATGTCCGGAACTGTCGGCGGCGGCGGACTGGGAGACATTGCGGTGCGTTATGGTTATTACAGATGGCAGGCGGATATCATGGTTGTAACGGTACTGCTTTTGATCGTCATTTTTCAGGTTATACAGAATCTTGGCATGTACTTCAGCGGCCGGCTGGATCATAGGAAAAAACGGTAACAGAAAATGATAGATACGGATGTGATCACAAATTATATCCCATTGTTCGTGGATGGGTTCTTCCTGACAGTCAAGATCGGATGGCTGGGGATCCTGCTTTCTTTTTTGATCGGTATCATAGCATCGGCTGTACTGCACTTTAAAGTGCCGGTCTTGTCGGCCGTGGTAAAGGTCTACGTGGAGCTTTTTCGGAACACACCCCTTCTGGTGCAGTTGTTCTTTATCTATTACGGACTGCCGGTGCTGGGATTTCATGTGTCTGCAGAAGGCTGCGGTATCGTGGGACTTGGCCTTTTAGGCGGCAGTTACATGACGGAGACCATACGCAGCGGTCTTGACGCGGTCCCCCCTTCACAGACCGAGAGCGCCATTGCACTGGGAATGAGCCGCCCCCAGGTTTTCTGGATGATCATATTGCCCCAGGCGTTTTCCACCAGCGTGCCGGCGTTAGTGGCCAATGTCATATTTTTATTAAAGGAGACCAGCGTTTTTTCCGCCATCAGTTTGATGGACCTGATGTTTACCGCGAAGGATCTGATTGGGCTCTACTATGATACGACGGAAAGTCTGTTTTTGCTGGTAGTCTTTTATATCATTATCCTTTTACCGGTGTCCATCGCCGGGACGGTGATCGAGAAAAAAGCAAGATACAAGATCTTCGGAAGCTGATGGGATGAATGAGTTATGGGTTTTGAAGTTTTATTCAAAGGAACAAATTTCATAAGACTTCTGGAAGGACTGGGAGTGGCCCTCAGGATCAGTATGATATCCGTGGGTATCAGCATTGTACTTGGTATGATACTCGGGACCCTGATGTCTTTAAAGAATCCTGTCATAACCGTTTTGTCGCGGATCTATCTGGAGATCGTGCACATCATGCCTCAGATGGTGCTGTTGTTCATTGTCTTTTTTGGTTTTTCCAAAGTGATGGGGATCAATATTCCGGCGGAAGCAAGTGCCATTATCGTGTTCTCTTTCTGGGGGACTGCAGAGATGGGAGATCTGGTCAGGGGGTGTCTGATCAGTATTCCGATGATACAGTACGAGAGCAGTTATGCTCTTGGTATGAGAAGATCCAAAACCTACCTTTATGTGATCATTCCCCAGATCATACGGCGCCTGATCCCGCTTTCCATCAATCTGATCACCAGGATGATTAAGACCACCAGTCTTATCATGATGATTGGGATCGTGGAGGTGCTGAAAGCCGGACAGCAGATCATAGAGGCAAACCGTCGGACCTCTCCTCATGTGGCTTTCGGAGTCTTTGCCACAGTGTTTTTGCTGTATTTTCTGGTATGCTGGCCTATCAGTCAGCTGTCAAAATATCTTGAGAAACGTTGGAGCTGACGATTATGAACAGAGAAAAAGAAGTACTGAAGATAGAGCACATCAGCAAAGGGTTTGACCAACTTAACGTATTGGATGACATCAGTCTGACGGTACATGAGGGAGAGATCATCGTGATCGTCGGACCTTCCGGCTGTGGGAAAAGTACGCTTTTAAGATGCCTCAATGGTTTAGAGGCGGTCGATGATGGACATGTTTATCTTGGTGAGGAGACAGTGAACCCTTCCGTGAAAAACATTACCAGGATCCGGGAGCGCATCGGAATGGTTTTCCAGAGCTACGATCTCTTTCCTCACAAAACGATCCTGGAAAACGTCACCCTTGCACCAATGAAAGTTCAGAAAAGAAAAAGGGCTGAAGTGAACGAGGAAGCAAAAAAACTCCTAGAGAGAGTGGGACTTTCCGCAAAAATGAGTCAATATCCGAGACAGCTTTCGGGGGGACAGAAGCAGCGTGCCGCCATCGTAAGGGCTTTGATCATGCATCCGGAGGTTCTGCTTTTTGATGAAGTCACCGCAGCCCTGGATCCGGAGATGGTAAGGGAGGTTCTGGATGTGATGCTCGATCTTGCAAGGCAGAACCGTACTATGTTGATCGTTACTCACGAGATGGCGTTTGCCCGGGCCATCGCGGATCGGGTGATCTTTCTGGATGGCGGTCATATCGTGGAGGATTCTGATCCGGGAGAGTTTTTTACCCTTCCGAAAACCGACAGGGCCAGAAAGTTTTTGAACACCTTTACATTTGATACTGTGAACAAAGAAATCTGATAATTTATTCGCAAAAACATACTTTCCCGAATGCAAAATATGTGCCACAAATCTTGATTTTTTTTATATTTGTGGCACACATAATCTTTGTGGTGCTATTGCCACTCTGGTCTGGTATTATATATTGACGTAACATGGGACGAGGCAGATGCCGGACATGACTGGAACTTCTGGGATTGCCAGATTCAGAAGGTGCTGGAATGGTTGCCGCTATGCTGAGTAAAGTATATTGATGACATTCTGACATCCTTGAATGAAAAGGTCAACGCGACCCTTTGACAGCTACAAGGAAAAATGTGCCTGCAATGACATATTTTTCTCAAAAACACTGCCAGCCTGACATTTTCATCGTATAATAGAATAGAACAATGAAATCCGCCCAAAAGGAGGAAACGATATGCAACTCACAGGAGAACTGAAAGAGAAGGTCGAGCAGACCGAGAGCAAAGAAGAAGCGAAGAAGACCATAGAAGCAGCTGGAATGATCCTTGACGACGCGGAGCTGGATCAGGTGGCTGGGGGAGAGCAGTGGAACCCGCCGGGTAAGAATACGATATATTACTTTAATTGAATACGTTAAATGAACATGGATTCCCGGCGAGGCTTGATTGTCAGAGTAAATGCAACACCTGACGGCCTGTATCACGAAATGATCCGAAAAATCATATGATCGGGTCATTTTTTTCGGCATAGTAGCTTCCGCGCACAAAGATGCGGTGTCTCTTGATTTCCTTTGCCACGGATGCGGCATGTTTTCCGATATGCTCCGCGATCTTATTTAGCGACTGGCATCGCATGATCCCGATAGCAATGGACTCCCTGTCATTCAGGGTAAATTGTGTAAAGTTTCTTGGCCGAGAAAAAAGAACCTGTATTTGATGAGGATGCTCCTGAGATGACTATGGAACAGTTAATGCAGTTCAAGAGGATCAACCGGGAAAACAGAACTAAACCAACCGTCTCGCTTCGCATTACTCCTGCTACGCTTAAAAAGGCGAAGCAATACGGCAGAGGATATACAGGACTGCTCAGCAGATTGCTTGATCTTGCAATAAATGATGGGGAAATGGTGAAAAAATGCATTTAGGAAGGCACATATTTTGCCGGCTTTTTGCGTGTGAGATTAACCATAAATGCCGCAAAATAAAGAAGCAGCTGCTTTTTCATCTTCAGGAAGCGGCTGCTTCTTTTATGCTATAATTTGTGGTGAAGGATTTATTTATGATAGGGAAGCCGGATAAGAATCCGATGTTTCTGGAGAAGAGGGGCTGCCAATTCAGGGAGAAAAAAGGAATGATGTTGGAAACCATACTGAAGCGTCGAAGCTATCGTGGAAAGTACAAGAATGTGAAGGTCCCCCGTGAGCACCTGACGGCGATCATGGAGGCAGGTCTGGCGGCGCCTTCCGGCTGCAACAAGCAAACCACCAGTCTGATCGCAGTGGATGACGAAGCGATTCTGACGGATGCCGACAGGATCGGGGACAAAATGGCAAAGATCCTCGGCGTGCCGGATGCGTATGAACTGGTATGCATGCTGCCGGTAGGCATCACGGAAGAAGAGCCGTTCGAGCCGAAAAAGAAACGCTTTGAGGAACACGCCACTGATACGGCTTAACAGGATGGGGGAACCGGACAGTGCGGAGAAAAGCGGCAGGATCAAACCGGACAGCATCATTGTGGAACCTACCAGCGGGAATCAGGGGATCGGACTTGCTCTGGTAGGGGCGGTCAAAGGATATAAAACCGTGATCATCATGCCGGATTCCGTGAGCGAGGAACGGGCAAAACTTGTGAGACACTACGGCGCAGAGGTGGTGCTGGTTCATGATGCCGGAGATATCGGCGCGTGCATCGAGGAGTGTCTGGAGATCGCGACGCGGATGCAGAAAGAGGATCCGAGAGTGTTCGTTCCCCAGCAGTTTGAAAATGAAGACAATACACAGGCGCAGAAATGCTACACGGCCATGGAGATCATGCAGCAGGCTGCGAAACCCATACACGGGTTCTGCTCGGGTATCGGCACGGGAGGCACGATCACCGGAGTCGGCGAGGTGCTGAAGGCACAGTATCCGGACATCACGATCTGGGCAGTGGAGCCCGAAAATGCGGCGCTGCTTGCAGGAGGAACGGTGGGCACCCATATGCAGATGGGGATCGGCGATGGCATTATCCCCTCCATCCTGAACCAGAGTATCTATGACAGGATCTATGTCGTCAGTGACGGGGAAGCATTGGAAACGGCCAGGAGGTTGGCCAAAGAGGAGGGTCTGATGTGCGGGATCTCCAGCGGCACGAATGTGGCAGCGGCCATTCACCTTGCGAAGGAGCTCGGCCCGGGAAAGACCGTGGTGACGGTTCTGCCGGATACCGCGGAACGATATTTCTCAACGCCGCTGTTGTCTGGTGTGTGGGGTGTATAATGCTAAAGAAAGACTATGGATTTGGAAATGGAGGAAGACATGGAATTGAAAACAAAGTGCTTGATCCTGCGCCGCTGGGAGGAAAACGATGCGGAAGATTTATACAAATACGCCAGTGACCCCGATGTGGGTCCCATCGCCGGGTGGCCGGTACACCAGAGTATCGAGGAGAGCCGGGATGTCTCCATCGAGGAAGCCGGAATTGATGATATCATTAAAATTGCGTATGGGAAGTGACATTCTTGAAAGAACTGGAAATCCTGTAACAGGAGGCGGAAGATGCCAGAAGAAAGGATCTTTCATCCGGGAGATATTGTGCAGCATTTCAAACGGAACATGATCTCGGAGGATGAACGAAACACAAACAAATATCTGTATCGCATCGTGGGCACGGCCGAGCATACGGAAACCAAAGAAAAACTGATGATTTACCAGGCGCTGTACGGGGACTTCGGGATCTATGCCCGCCCATATGAGATGTTCATGAGTGAGACCGATCGGAAAAAATATCCGGAAGCGACGCAAAGGTATCGGTTTGAAAAGGCGCGTTAAGCGATGACGATTTCGACGGACCCACGCATCGCAAGTCCCACTCTCCGCAAGGAACTTCAGGACGGCTGAAGGAGATAGAAAACCTGAATGCCGGCGGCAGGTCTGCCAGATATTCGGGATAGGGGCGATCAGTTCCTACAGTTGATGTTTCGTCCTTCGGGAATACGCTATTTCATAAACCTCGTCATCCTCACGGACGCCAACAACAATCACCAGCATTTGTGATTCGGTCTTTACGAGTTTGTAGACGATGCGAATCCCTTCGCCGCGTATTTTGATTTTTAAGAGGTTTGTAAGATTCAGGCCGTGCTTGTGACCGAGAGGTTTTCCATAGCCGCCATCGCTTTGCGGCAGCGGATTCTCCTGTACTTTCTTTACAGCCTTTTTTACAATAATTTGTTGCTGATGAGACAGATTATCGAGATCTTTTGCCGCTTCCGGCAAATATACTACTTTCCAATTCATTCAAAATCCACCTCACCGACTGATGCAAGATCTTCCTCTGTAATATCAAGATGCTCCCAGACTTTTTCTTCGGGAATCAGTGCGGCAGGATCAAAATCAGCAAGACGCTCTGTGGAGAGAGCTGCCAAGTGTGCATCATTTAATTCATCCATTAATTTCATATACTCATCAGGTGAGAGAAGAACGCACTCAGCGGTATTGTTTTTCATGACGACCTTTGCACCATGGGCTTTCACATCCTCGAAGATCTGACCGGCAAGACCACGGTTGAATTGTGTGATAGGTACGGTGTTTTGAATTGCACTGACAACAGATGGCATAGAAATCATCTCCTTTCCTCTTAGCCAAAGCATACCATACGCAAATACAATTGGTCAACAGAAAAAGCAGTATATTTACTGATATATCCAGAGCCGCAACAAAATAGCAGTAGACCACGGGGTAGTCTGTTGATCTACTGTTGCTTTTTGAAACAGCGTTGATTTAGAAGGGTTTGTGATCTATCCCAAAGATGTCATTCATATCGCAGTTTAGTATGGTACAGAGGCGAAGGAGAACGGAGACCGTTGGATTCTGAGTGCCCTTCTCGATTCGGTTATATGAAAAAACAGAAATGTCAAGACCGTCTATCTGAAGCATACGAACAAGTTCAACCTGCTTAAGTCCGGCCTTCAATCTGAGATCTAGGATATTGGAGCCGATGAACACATCATTGACTTGTATCACCCGGTCAGAGTTTTTTCCCTCGATCATATGTCTCTCCTATGCAACAATCTTATGCGATTTTCAAAAAATAATATTGCACGAGAGCACAATAGTTGTTGTAATTTACAATGCGATGAGATAGGAGAAAGTGACCGGAAAGTGGCCGATATCGGATGCGCAGTGGCCGGAATGATTACGTCACTTGTTTCAATGGTGATAGTTGTAGTGGTATTTGTTGTAGTTTTTTCATATTCGCCGGAAACGAAATCTGCAACACCAAAAGAAGAAGTATGGTTGCAAACAGAATATCAGGGAGCCTCTGGTTGGGTTGCTGCGTCACAAGTACAAAAGTGAAATTGACGCCATCCAGTTCGAAACATAACCTCTTAAAACTATTGTGAAAACGATCCAATCTGCCGATATAAAAAACGGATCGTATCGTCTCAATTTGTCAATTGCAAACAGGAAACGGATTTCGTGGTAGTATACAAGGAGGTAGGAAGATATGGCAATCTACGGCATTTCTGCATATCAGCAGGCAAATCAATCATACAACGCGGGGAAGGTGCAGCGGGAGAACGGAAAACCTCAGGCTGCGGGAAAAAGCGGGCAGGAAAATTCTGTTTGGGAGAAGGCTGTTTCCAAGGCGGAAGTAAAGTCTTATGCGCCCCTCGACATCAAGAATTCACTGATCCCACGATCAACGGAATACGGGAATACCATCGGTGAGGTGAAGCTTTCCGATCAGGCGAAGGAGTACTATGACAAGCTGAAAGCGAAGTTCCACAATATGGAGTTTATTGCGGTCAGCAAGGATATGAAATCGCAGGCGCAGCAGAATGCGGCCTCCTATGGAAATGCGAACAAAATGGTCGTGCTGATCGACGAGGAGAAGCTGGAGCGCATGGCAGAGGATGAATCCTTCCGCAAGAAATATGAGGGGATCATCTCCATGTCACAATCGAAGCTGGCGGAAGCGAAGAACAGCCTCGCCACCAGCGGAGCGAATATCAGGAACTTCGGCATATCCGTGGATGCAAATGGGAAAGAAACCTTTTTCGCTACGGTTGAGCAATCTCTGGATGCACAGAAGAAACGGATCGAAAAGAAAGCGGCGGAGAAAAAAGAGCAGAGGAAGATAGAAAAGAAGAAGGCCGAAAAGCAGGCGGAAGAGGAACGCATCCAGAAGAGCCGGGATGAACGGAAGACGGAGCAGCACGGGAAGAAGGAAGCGCCTGTCGAAAAGAAGGAAGCAGGAGAACAGCTGACGTTTGAAGCGGATTCGATGGAGGAATTGCTTTCCAAAGTCCGCAGTTATTCCTTTGATCATGCGTCAGAGCACGTGCTGGCAGACGAAGAAAGACTCGTGGGCTCGCATGTGGATTTCAAAGGCTGAGGAACGAAACGATCACGGAGGAGGCAAAAAGTTTTTCCTTGCATTCCCCCGGAGATTATGGTAAAATGCTCACGTTGCGATAAACGCGATGGTCCGCTGGAGCTTCGGGCTCTATGAACGTCCAGAATACCAATCGCCGCAGGAAAGGCGTTTCTGCGGTGTTCGAAAGAAGGAGCATTAAAATGAACGCGAATGAAATCATCAAAAGCATCGAAGATGCAGAACTGAAGCAGGAGATTCCGGAGTTCCGTGTCGGTGATACCGTCAAGGTACACGCCGTGATCAAGGAAGGGAACCGCGAGAGAATCCAGGTTTTTGAAGGAACGGTTATGAAGAGACAGGGCGGCAGCAACCGCGAGACCTTCACCGTTCGTAAATTTTCCAACGGTGTCGGCGTGGAGAAAACCTGGCCGCTGCATTCCCCGCACGTCAACAAGATCGAAGTGGTGCGCAAAGGTAAGGTGCGCCGGGCAAAACTGAACTACTTAAGAGGTCGCGTCGGAAAACGTGCGAAGGTCAAAGAGGTAGTAAGATAACGTCACGAAGGATGAAAAGTCAAAAAATGCGCGATGGATCGTTTGATCTGGTCGCGCTTTTTTTGAAGGATGAGGAATTGGCGGGCAGGGTTTTTCCTGCCGGTAAAAAAAGGTAGTGTAAAGGCCGAAAGCCGGAGAAAACACATGAGGCGCAGAAAATCGGGGCTGAATTTTAATCGCACCCATGAAAAGAAGAAAATTAATTTCACAATTGTGCGGGAAGTGCTGACGTGGGCGATTGAAATCGCCATCGTCCTTGCGCTGGCATTTGTGCTGGTCTACTTTGTCGGTCTTCGGACAAGTGTCATCGGGCGGTCCATGGAGCCGACGCTACGGGGGACGGATGAGATCCTGGTGGATCGGTTTGTGTATAAACTCATTGATCCGAGAAGGGATGACATCATCGTATTTTTGCCAAACGGAAACGAAAAGTCACATTATTATGTGAAGCGCGTGATTGGCGTGCCCGGGGACACGGTGCGGATCGAGAACGGCACCGTCTATGTGAATGGGGAGGAGTATCATGGCGAACTGGAATACGAAGCCGTGACGGATCCTGGAATCGCGGAGGACGAGATTACCCTCGGCGCCGATGAGTTTTTTGTGCTGGGCGATAATTTGGACAGCAGCGAGGACAGCCGTTATGCGAACATCGGCAACATCAGCAAAGACTATATCATCGGGAAGGCCTGGGCAATCGTGAAGCCCAAGACACGCATGGGGATCATCTGACAATAGATGTCACTTCGTGACAGGTGGCGTTTGACAGCCATTCCTATGGAGGCGCATATGGAAGTCCAATGGTATCCGGGGCATATGACAAAGGCAAAGCGGGAGATGCAAAATGATCTGAAGCTCGTGGACCTGATCATCGAGATCGTGGATGCGCGCATCCCGCGTGCCAGCCGTAATCCGGACATTTCAGAACTGGGAAAACAAAAAGCGCGGATGATCCTGTTGAACAAAGCGGATCTTGCGGATCCTTCCGCAACGGAACGCTGGATCACCGCATTTGAGGAGCAGGGGTACGCCGTCGCTTCGACGGATGCGAGAGCGAACCGCAGCCTGAAAGCTGTGCGTGCGGCGATCGATAAGGCCTGCCGGGAAAAGATAGAACGCGACCGGAAACGCGGCATCTTAAACCGTCCGATCCGTGCCATGGTGGCGGGAATCCCGAATATCGGGAAATCCACCTTTATCAATTCTTTCGCGGGAAAGGCCGTGGCCAAAACCGGAAACAAACCGGGGGTCACGAAGGGCCGGCAGTGGATCCGGCTGGATTCCCATGTGGAACTTCTGGATACGCCGGGGATCCTCTGGCCGAAGTTTGAAGGCAAACAGGTGGGCCTTTTTCTTGCGTTGACCGGATCCATCAAGGAAGAGGTGTTAAACACGGAGGAACTGGCGCTTCAACTGATCACCCTTTTGCAGGCGGACTATCCGGGTGTCCTTGACCGGAAATACCAGGCGGTGGAATCGGAACAGCCCGAAGAGACGTTGAAAAAAATTGCGGAAAACAGAGGGTGTCAAAAAAAGGGAAATGAGATAGACTGTCAGAGAGCGGCAAAACTATTGCTGGATGATTTCAGGAACGGCCGCGTCGGAAGGATTACGTTGGAGATGCCCAAGGAGTAAAGACATGGCAAAGAGCATTTCGGAAATACGATCGGTTTTTCAGGCAGCAGATACAAACGAGCTGCCTTCTTTGATTGCGGAATATGAGAACGACGGCAGAAGCGGCGTAAACGCGCTCATCACCCGGGCGAAAAAACAGCTGGATGCTTTGGAAAAAGAAAAAAAACGGATCTATCAGCTTTCGGAATATGAGCGAAAGTACGGAGACTGCGCCTATATTTGCGGGATTGACGAGGTGGGACGGGGGCCCCTTGCGGGACCCGTGGTGGCAGGCGCCGTGATCCTGCCGAAAGGCTGTGAGATCCTTTATATCAATGATTCCAAAAAGCTATCGCCGGAAAAACGCGAGGAACTGGACCGGGTTATCCGCGCGGAAGCGGTGGCGGTGGGGATCGGGATCGTCTCTCCGGAGCGGATCGATGAGATCAACATCCTGAATGCCACCTATGATGCGATGCGGCAGGCCATTAAAAATCTCGGTGTCACGCCCGATATATTATTAAATGATGCAGTGACGATCCCGGAGGTTTCGATCCGCCAGGTGCCGATCATCAAAGGGGATGCGAAAAGCATTTCCATCGGGGCGGCCTCCATCGTGGCAAAGGTTTACCGGGACAATCTGATGGTGGAATATGATGCGCAGTATCCGGAATATGGCTTCGCGTCAAACAAAGGATATGGCGCGGCTGCACATATAGAAGCGCTGAAAACTTACGGACCGACGCCGATCCACAGGAGAAGCTTTATCGGGAACTTTATATGAGGGAGCGTCAAAAGTCACATGACGCTTTTGACGCTGCAAAATCTCGCGCGAGAGGAATGGTATGCAGATTTCTGACGCACTCGGCAGATACAATACGAATATGACGCCCGGCGCCGCAGGCGCTGCTGCGACGCAAAAAGAGCAGCCGGTGCAGAATAAGGACCGTACCGGCGGCCTTTCCGGTCTGCAGGCAGGACAGGTTTTTGAGGGTACGGTGGGCACGGTCAAAAACGGACAGGTGCAGCTGCAGCTTTCAAACGGCGCGACCATCTCCGCCAGACTTGGCGGCAATGTGCCGCTGCAGCAGGGACAATCGTTGTTCTTTGAGGTGAAATCCAACGAGGGCGGCACAATTGAGATCAAGCCTTTTGAGACCGCAGGAGGACTTGCCAACCCCACGATCCTTTCCGCACTGGATGCGGCGGGGCTTTCCGCGACGCCGGATCATATGAAGATGGTGCAGACGCTGATGCAGGAGCAGATGTCCATCGACAAACAGTCTCTCGGCAGCATGGCGCGGCTGGTCTCAAACAATCCGGGAATTGAACCTTCCACGCTGATTGAAATGACGAAACTCGGTTTCCCGATTTCCGATGAGATGGCGGCGCAGTTTGAAAACTACAAGACGGACTCCTACCAGATCTTAAATAAAATGAACGAGATCCTGGAGAGCGTCACCAACACGCTGGGCGGCGGAGAGACCAGCGGGAAGGATGCCCTGGCGCTGAATGAGAAACTGATCCAGATCCTGTCCGGCGGTGAAACGACGCAGACTGCGCAAATGACCGGAGAGGCGGCAGGCCCGGCGACGGCCGGAGAGACAGCGGCCGCGGGAAATGCCGGAGAGGCAGCCGCGGCAGGCGCTGCAAATGCACAGGCGGACGCAGGCGCAGCACAGAACGCGAAGGCCGCGGATGCAGCCGGCGTGCTGAAGACACCGGACGCGCAGGAACAGAGCGCACAGCAGGGCAAGATCCTTTCGCAGGGGGAGGCACTGCTGCCGGAGAATCCGGATGCGGCGGCAAAGCTTCCCGCAGAGGGGGAAAATGCGCAGAAGACCGTTGCGGCAGGGACGCTGCGGGAAACCCTGTCCAAAGAAGAAATGCAGGAGCTGGTGAAAAACATCAAGACGCTGGACCAGGACGGATCGCTTGCGAAGGCGGGACTTTCTTTTGACCTTTCGCCGGAGGAGTTTGCGAAACGCCTGAACGCCGGTCTGCAGGATCTGAAGAATCCGGACGAGTCGGCGCTGAAAAATCTGCTGTCAGGGAAAGGATACCTCCATGTCTTACAGGAGATGACAAAAGACCAGTGGACGGTGAAGCCGGAGCAGCTTTCCGGAGACCGCATGAAGGATCTCTATGAAAACCTGGACCGTCAGATGCGCCAGACCGAGACCATGCTGCGGGAGATGGGACTAAAGGATACCGATCTTGCAAAGTCCGTGGCGGATCTGAAAAACAATCTGGAGTTTATGGACATGGTCAATCAGAATTACACCTATCTCCAGATCCCGCTGCAGTTTCAGAACCAGACGGCCCACAGTGATTTGTATGTGTTTACGAATAAGAAAAATCTGCAGGATCCGGATGCGGAGCTGACGGCATTTTTGCATCTGGATATGGAGCATCTCGGCGCGACGGACGTGTCCGTGCGGATGAAAAACCGCGCGGTGAACACGAAGTTTTATATGGAGAGCGACGAGGCTTTTGACCTTGTGATGGCTCATGCGGATGAATTGGCGAAGCGCCTGGAGGAGAAAGGGTACAGCTGCAAGATCGAAGCGGTGAATGACGCGAAGGAAATGAATCCTGTGAATGATTTCCTGAAACAGGGACAGAACGCCGGTCAGATGATCCACCGGTATTCGTTTGATATCAAGGCGTAAAGGACGGCCCGGCGCCTGAGAGGATTTGCGATGGCAGAGGAACAGAAAAAGGGAAAAGAAAAAACCGCGGTGGCGCTGGCCTACATTCCGGGAGAGCGTGCGCCGAAGATCCTTGCCACGGGAAAAGGCGCGGTGGCCGAGCGGATCATTGAAGTTGCGGAAGAAAATGATGTGCCGCAGTATGCGGACTCGGAACTGGCAGAGACCCTGAGCAAACTGGAAATCGGAGAGATGATCCCGCCGGAGCTTTATGAGGTGGTGGCAGAGATTCTGGTCTTTGTCAATGACATGGACAAACTGAAATCCAAACTGGGCGCGTAGTGTGGTGTGAATGAACAAACGAAAACTCGGAGAAGACAAAGAACAGCTCGCCGCAGACTATCTGGAAGCAGCAGGATACGAGATCATAGAACGCAACTTTCGCTGCAGAATGGGGGAGATCGACCTGATCGCAAAAGACCGGGATACTTTGGTGTTTACGGAAGTGAAGTACCGGGTGAACCATAAAGCGGGCCTGCCGGAGGAAGCAGTGGACTGTAAAAAACAGCGCACAATCGGGAAAGTGGCGTTGTATTATTTGAAAACGCGGATCAGACGGATGGATGCGCCCTGCCGGTTTGACGTGATCGCTATCGACGGAGAGGAGATCCGCCATCACATAAATGCTTTTTCCTATGAAGGGGCATATTTCGGATAGAGGGCATGGAAACTCCTCATGCCATAGGATTTTGCATGGAAAGCGCTTCTTATGAAACTACAGGAAACGAAACACCATCCTCGTAAAAAGCCTCCGGTTCACCGGATCAAAAGCGTGACCCCGGGAAGCATCGCCGAAGAAATGGAGATCGAGAGCGGCGACATCCTGCTTTCCGTGAACGGACAAACCATCGAGGACATCTTCGATTATCATTATCTGACGGATGACGAAGAAGTCCTTCTTTTGGTACAAAAAGCAAACGGCGAGGAGTGGGAACTGGAGATCGAGAAGGACTACGACGAGGACATCGGACTGGTGTTTGAAAACGGGCTGATGGACGACTATAAGTCCTGCACGAATCACTGCATTTTCTGCTTCATTGACCAGATGCCGAAAGGGATGCGGGACACCCTGTACTTTAAGGATGATGACAGCCGTCTTTCTTTCCTGCAGGGGAATTATGTGACATTGACCAATATGAAGGACCGCGATATTGAACGGATCATTCATTATCATCTGGCGCCCATCAATATCTCTGTGCATACCACCAACCCCGAACTGCGCTGCGAAATGCTGCGCAATCGTTTCGCCGGGGAAGCCCTAAAAAAGATCAACATGCTCTCGGAAGCGGGCATTGAGATGAACGGACAGATCGTGCTCTGCAAAGGCATCAATGACGGGGCGGAGCTGGAGCGGACGATCCGGGACCTCACTGCATTTGTTCCCGGGATGCGAAGCCTTTCCGTGGTGCCCGTGGGACTCACCAAATACCGTGACGGATTGTATCCGCTGGAGCCTTTCGGAAAGGAAGACGCAAAGGAAGTGCTGGAGATCATTCACCATTGGCAGGAAAAGTGCATGAAACAATACGGCCTGCATTTTGTCCACGGGGGAGATGAATGGTATCTTCTGGCGGAGCAGGAGCTGCCGGAGGCGGAACGCTATGACGGATATCTGCAGCTGGAAAACGGGGTCGGGATGCTCCGGCTTTTGATGGAGGAATTTGAGGAAGCGCTTTTGGCTTTTCAAACCGATGGCAAAAAAAATGGCGCGCAGAAACTGCCGACGCGGGAAGTGACCTTTGCAACAGGGATGCTGGCGGCGCCGTTTCTGACTGCCCTGGCGGAAAAATGCACGGCAGCATTTCCGGAGATTGTCGTACATATAGCGCCTATTCGGAATGACTTTTTCGGAGAACGGATCACGGTGTCCGGGCTCATCACGGGGCAGGACATCCTCGCACAGCTGAAAGGAAAACCGCTGGGAGATGCGCTTTATCTGCCGGTGAATATGCTGCGTTCCGGAGAGCGCGTCTTGCTGGATGACATCACGACAGACGCCCTCTCGGATGCTTTACAAGTACCTGTGGATATTGTAAAATCAAGCGGTCAGAGTTTGCTTGCGGCAATGACAGGCATTAACGCAGAATGGTGAGCCATGAAAAAGAAACCGATCGTGGCGGTGGTGGGCCGTCCGAATGTAGGAAAATCGACGCTGTTTAATGCGCTGGCGGGGGAGCGGATCGCGATTGTCAAAGACACGCCGGGTGTCACGAGAGACCGGATCTATGCGGACGCTTCCTGGCTTTCTTATGACTTTACCCTGGTGGATACCGGCGGGATCGAGCCGGAGAGCAGTGATGTGATCCTCTCGCAGATGCGGGAGCAGGCGGAGATCGCCATCGAGACCGCGCACGTGATCCTGTTTCTGACGGATGTGCGGCAGGGTCTTGTGGATGCGGATGAGAAAGTGGCAAATATGCTTCGGCGGTCCGGGAAACCTGTGGTTCTCGTGGTGAACAAGGTCGATGATTTTGAAAAATACATGCCGGACGTCTATGAGTTTTACCAGCTGGGGATCGGGGAGCCGTTTCCGGTCTCCTCCGTCGGAAAACTGGGATTCGGGGAAATGCTGGATGAAGTGGTTTCTCATTTTCCGAAGCAGGACGAGGACGAGGAGGAGGATGACCGCCCGAAGATCGCAATCATCGGGAAGCCGAACGTGGGCAAGAGCTCTCTCGTCAACCGTCTGACGGGCAAAAACCGCGCGATCGTATCGGATGTGGCCGGAACGACACGGGATGCCATCGATACGGATGTGAGATTTGACGGAAAAGAATATGTCTTTATCGACACCGCCGGCATCCGGCGCAAAAGCAAGATCAAAGAGGATCTGGAGCGGTACAGCATCATCCGGGCGGTAAGCGCGGTGGAGCGCGCGGACGTGGTGGTGATTTTAATTGATGCCACCGAGGGCGTGACGGAGCAGGACGCCAAGATCGCAGGCGTGGCCCATGACAGAGGGAAGGGCATCATCATCGCCGTGAACAAGTGGGATGCTGTGGAAAAGGACAACCACTCCGTGAAGCGGCATGAAGAAGAGATCCGGCGCGTCCTGAGTTTCCTGTCTTATGCGGAGATCCTGTTCATTTCCGCGAAGAGCGGGCAGCGCGTGAATAAGCTTTTTGATGTGATCGATATGGTGATCGCAAACAGCTCCATGCGGATCGCCACCGGCGTGCTCAATGAGATCGTGACGGAAGCCGTGGCGATGCAGCAGCCACCGACAGACAAAGGGAAACGTCTCAAGATCTTCTATGTGACCCAGGCAGCAGTCAAGCCGCCGACGTTTATCGTGTTTGTCAATGACAAAAAACTCATGCATTTTTCTTATACCAGGTATCTGGAAAATCGGATCCGGGAAGCGTTCGGCTTCCGAGGCACATCGCTGAAGTTCATCACACGGGAACGCAAAGAGTCGGATTGATCCAGATCATAGCAGCAGTTGTTGGAGGAGGTTCTATGCTACCGAGACTGAGTTCACTTGCGATCGGTTATGTATTGGGGTGGTTCGCCACCGGCTATCTGTATGCAAAAAGCAAGGGCGTGGATATCCGCACAAAAGGCAGCGGCAACATCGGAATGACCAATACGCTCCGGAATCTCGGCTTGAAGGCAGGGCTGATCACGCTGCTCGGAGATGCCGGAAAAGCGGCACTGGCCATCTTCCTTTCCTGGCTATTGTTTCATCAGAGCTACCCGGATCAGATCCGTCTGTTTATGCTTTATGCGGGATTCGGCGCGATCCTCGGCCATAATTTTCCGCTGCCCATGAAGTTTAAAGGCGGAAAGGGCATTGCCTGTACCGTCGGACTCATCGCGGCTTTTGCGTGGTGGGAGCTGCCCATTTCCATCGGACTCTTTCTGCTGGCGCTGGCACTTACCAGATATGTGTCGCTGGGATCGATTCTGATCGTGACTTCCTTCTTTATACAGACGCTGATTTTTGCGTTGACGCTGCGTCCTTTTGGGAATCTCACCACCGGAGAGGCCGTGGAGCTTTTGATTCTTGCGGCGCTTGTGATGGTGCTTGGGATTGTGCGGCATCGGGAGAATATCGGACGGCTGATCGCAGGAAAAGAAAATAAGTTCAGCCTGCATCCCAAGGTGGAAAAGAATTAAGAAAGACGAGGGAGATTGCATTCGATATGAAAGTCGGAGTACTTGGCGCCGGGAGCTGGGGCGCTGCACTGGCAAACCATCTGGAAAAAAACGGACATGAGGTTACGCTTTGGGGGCACCGGGAAGAGAGGATGAATCTCATCCGGGAGACCCGCATGATCGGGGAAAGCCTGCCGGGGTTAAGGCTGCCGGAGTCTATCGAAGTGACGTCGGATTTTTCGGAGATCGTTCGTGAGAAGGAACTGCTTGTATTTGCTGTGCCGTCTACGGCGATCCGTGAAACGGCAAGGAAGATCGCACTTCTGCAACTGACAGAGGAAGAACTGCGTCAAAAGACGATTGTCAGCGTGGCGAAAGGGATTGAAGAATCAACGTTGCTCAGACTCTCACAGGTGATAGCGGAGGAACTTCCTCTTTGTCAGGTGGCAGTGCTTTGCGGACCGAGCCATGCGGAAGAAGTGGCGCAGTCCCTGCCGACGGCACTGGTTGCAGGCGCATCGGAACAGGAGACAGCCGAGCGGATCCAGAATGTATTTATGAATGAATACCTGCGAGTCTATACCAGCCCCGATCTCATCGGCATGGAGCTGGGCGGTGCTTTGAAAAATGTAATCGCGCTGGCTGCCGGTATGGCGGACGGACTCGGTTACGGAGACAATACCAAGGCCGCTCTGATCACGCGTGGTGTTGCAGAAATCACCAGACTGGCGGTACAGCTGGGCGGTGCCCCGGAAACACTCTCGGGACTGACGGGGATCGGGGATCTGATCGTCACCTGTGAAAGCCGCCATTCCAGAAACAGGAAGGCGGGGATGCTGATCGGACAAGGCCGAACCGTGGAGGAAGCGCTTGCCGAGGTCGGTATGGTCGTGGAAGGCGTCAACTGTGCAAGAGCCGCAAAGCTTCTGGCGGAAAAAGAAGGGGTACCGATGCCGATCATTACTGCAGTGAACGAGGTGCTGTTTTCCGGGAAGAGTGCGGCGGATGCCGTGAGGGAACTGATGATCCGCGATAAACGGAGTGAACACAGCAGACTGAGATGGAAAACGGATTGAATAAACGGAGGACAGGACAGATGGAACAACAGACCATTGCCATCAAATATCATACAGATGCGATAGAAAAACTGCGTTATATTGACGGAAAATCCGACTGGGTGGATCTGCGCGCAGCGGAAGAGGTGACGCTGCATGCAGGAGAGTTTGCGCTGATCAGCCTCGGCGTTTCCATGATGATTCCCGAGGGATATGAAGCACATCTGGTGCCGAGAAGCTCCACCTTTAAGACCTGGGGGATCCTGCAGACCAATTCCATGGGTGTGATCGATCACTCTTATTCCGGCGACAATGATATCTGGAGAATGCCGGTGTATGCTACGAGGGATACGGTGATCCATGTCAATGACCGGATCTGCCAGTTTCGGATCATGAAAAACCAGCCGACGCTGCAGTTTGAAGAGCGGGATCACTTAAACGATTTCGACCGCGGCGGATTCGGATCTACCGGGCAAAACTAGGAAACTCGGCATATCGCACAACGAAAATGAGGTCGTTTCGTCAGATTGACGGAACGGCTTTTTTTTGGGCTTTTTTTTGACATATCGCACAACTCTGACAGAAAACTTTGGAAGTTTCATCTATGGAAAAAAGAACCGCGAATGGATAAGATGTAAAAGACGGAAAAAAGTTTGCCTATTTCAAAATTATTTAGGAGGGAGAGAAACATGGCAAGTTTAAAGTTAAAGAATGTATGCAAGAAGTACCCCAACGGCTTTGAGGCAGTCAAGGATTTTAACCTCGAAGTGGAAGACAAGGAGTTCATCATCTTCGTCGGACCGTCCGGCTGCGGTAAGTCCACGACGCTCCGTATGATCGCAGGTCTGGAAGAGATCAGCGACGGCGAGTTCTCCATCGACGGCAAGATCATGAATGATGTGGAGCCGAAGGATCGCGATATCGCAATGGTATTCCAGAACTACGCTCTGTATCCGCATATGACCGTGTACGACAACATGGCATTCGGTCTGAAGCTCCGCAAGGTGCCGAAGGCAGAGATCGATCAGAAGGTGCATGAAGCAGCAAAGATCCTGGATCTGGAGAAGCTCCTTGACCGGAAGCCGAAGGCTCTTTCCGGTGGACAGAGACAGCGTGTGGCTATGGGACGTGCCATCGTACGTAACCCGAAGGTCTTCCTGATGGACGAGCCGCTGTCCAACCTGGATGCAAAGCTTCGTGTGCAGATGCGTTCCGAGATCGCAGGTCTTCACCAGAGACTCGGCGCAACGATCATCTACGTCACCCATGACCAGACCGAGGCTATGACCCTTGGTACCAGAATCGTCGTTTTGAAGGACGGCATCATCCAGCAGGTGGATTCCCCGATGAAGTTATACAACGAGCCGGACAACCTGTTCGTGGCAGGATTCATCGGATCTCCGCAGATGAACTTCGTAGATGCATCCGTAAAGGCAGAGGGCGAGAAAGTTACCCTGACCTTCGGCGAGTTCTCCGTAGTTCTTCCGCAGCAGAAGGCAAAGAAGCTGATCGACGGCGGTTACAACGGCAAGACGGTTGTGCTTGGCGTGAGACCTGAGGACATCAGCGATTCCCAGCATGACATTGAGACCTACCGCGACAGCATCATCGAAGCGGACGTGACCGGATACGAGCTTCTCGGCGCGGAAGTGCTCCTGTATTTCTCCATCGCAGGCGCAAACATGACCGCAAAGGTTGACAGCCGCACGGCTGCACGCATGGGCGATCATGTGAAGATGGCGTTCGACCCGCAGAAGATTCATGTCTTCGACAAAGAGACGGAGCTGACGATCACGAACTGATCGACCATAAAAGAGCAGTGCAAAAGAAAGAAGACACACCGGAGGCAAATTTATTTGCCATACGGTGTGTCTTTTTTCTTTTATAGTGCGACAGCACGACGCGAGGAATTGCGAAGCAATTTCGAGCGAGCGCTGCTCTTTTATGTCTCATCGGCTCGTTGCTTACGCGTGCCCGAGCGAGCGCTGCTCTTTTATGTCTCATCGGCTCGTTGCTTACGCGTGCCGGTGGACCAGACCTTTCGGTCAGCCCCTATCGATTCCTCGATATTGATTAAGTTCTATGGCATAAAGTTTTTTTGTCAAGGTAAACTCAAGTGATGATGTGTTATGGTAACACTACGCGGGGAACCTGCTATATTATTGTGCACTTTCTTTCTCATAGGACTTAAGACTGGTTGGATGAGTTCAACACCTTCTCCATTTATCAGGTGCTCCCGAAGTTGATTGAGCTCTGGGGATTGAACGTCAAAACGGATGTCGAGGCTAAAAAAAACTCCGGCCGATTGATCGGAAAATGACAACCCCGCTGTTTCTGCTCCGCTGCGTACAGCTTGGCATCCACATCAGTGAGCTGGATCTCTTGACGATCGGGATGGTCAATGACATGTACGCAGAGAGCCGAAATGATGATGAGAAGTATCCGGAGATTGCTACACAGGCGGATTATGAGAATTTCTGATTCAAAACTGCTTTTTTCCATTGCCTGATTTTGGTAAAATTAAGCAAATCGTAGTTTAATAAAGAGGTATAAAACATGAAATATTTAACAGCAACAGCGGACATGGTCGATGTCATTCGAAATATTCTGCATACGACAATAAAATCGGTTTATCCAAAATATTATCCCAAAGAGGTTGTGGATTTTTTCTGCGAGTATCATAGCGCAGAGCATATCAAGGAAGGCATTGCAACTGGACGAATGGGAATGCTAACTGATGGCGAGATAGTAGTTGGGACGGGATGTTATTATGAAAATGAGATTACAGGGGTATATGTACTACCGGAGTATCAAGGAAAAGGATACGGAACGAAGATTATGGATCATCTGGAGAAAGAGATATTAAAAGGCCATGATACTGTTTTGTTGGATGCATCTTTAGCTGCAGTTTTCTTATATGAGCATAGAGGGTATAAAACAATTGGACATGGGAAATATGACCTTGAAAATGGTGTCAAGCTTGTATATGAGAAAATGGAGAAGAAACGATAAAATGAAGTTATAATTCTCGTTTGTAGAGCAGATAAACCTTTGCAAAAACAGAACATATGTTCTATAATGATCGTACACAGGAATGGGGTGTGCATCATGAAAATGGTGGAGGAACTGGATGTCATATGCCAGCATAAAAGTGATGGTACAATCATCCCGCTTCGCATCCGCATCAAGGATGAGGAGGGAGAGTACCAGACCTATATGATCAAAGGATATAAGGATCTGTCCTACAAGGGAGCATACCAGATGCCAAACGGTGTCACCGTGACGAACGACATGCTTTCCTACGAGTGCATGATCCACGTATTCGGTCGACCGCAAAGGCTATGGCTTTTATATTCTTTGACCAGGAACCAGTGGACGGCGTACATCTGACAGAATGATATGAAGCATCACTTCGGTGATGTTTTTTTCATGTAATCAGTGCCATCGTCCGTTTTTTATCGTATAATACAGTAGAACCATTAAATCTGCAAAAGGAGATGCCCTATGAAACTCGTTGGAAAACTGAAAGAGAAAGTCGAAAAAGCAGAAACGAAAGAACAGGCTAAAGAAATCATAGCCCATGCTGGTATGGAACTTACTGATGATGAGATGAGCATGGTGAGTGGTGGAGAGTTTACACCGACACAACACAAATTCTTAAATGGAGACAATCAAGTCGTAACTTATGGCAATCCAGTAATATACCGACTTGAAGGGGTGGAAACAAATTATAAAGGGTATTATGAAGAAATTGAAGGACGAATCGTCCCAAAATCGTAAGGCATCACACGATCCGCTGAACGGGTCATAATAAACGTAATCAAACAAGCATCTACTTACGGTAGGTGCTTTTTTCTTGCCCGGATTTCCGGGCTATTTTTGTGCCGGAAAGGAGGGAGAACCGTGACGAGTAGAATTCGCGGGATCACCGTCGAGATCGGTGGTGATACTACAAAACTTCAAACCGCCTTAAGAAACGTGGACAGGGAACTGAAATCCACACAGGCGCAGCTTCGTGACGTAAACAAGATGCTGAAGCTCGATCCGGGGAATACGGATCTGATGGCACAAAAGCATAGGCTCCTTGGTGATGCGGTTAAAGAGACAAAGGAGCGTCTTGAAACTTTAAAGACCGTAGCCCAGCAGGCAAACGAGGCTCTTGCCAAGGGAGAGATTTCAAAAGACCAGTACGATGCCCTGCAAAGGGAGATCGTTGAAACCGAAAACGAACTGAAAAACCTCACCACGGAGGCAGACCGTGCCGGTACCGCTTTGCAGAGCATGGCGGCATCCGGTGAGGAGCTTGCCACGACATCCGATATCGTGACGGACGCCCTTACGGCTTTCGGTCTATGCCAGACCGTGATGAAGTCAAAACGGAGGTAGACCCCGTCCCGATTTCGGACGTACGGAGAGGAACTTGATTATCAAGGGTATTCGCCAGCGGGACAATGCCTCTATTTTTATGAGAACTGCTTGCAATCGAGTTCTTGACGGATTTATAATGAAAGCAGAAGGAGCACAACGATATGAGTAGTATGTTTGAACCCAAAACAAAGGAAGATTTTCTTAAAGAAGTGGATCATAGCTTGGATCAGGCAAAGAATGGTCAGAGGTTAGATGCGGTGCAAGCTGTTAAGGATATGTCCAAAGAACTTAAGGCTGGATATATAGCCATGAATGCAATGCATACTGAAAAGACAAAGAGAATGGTGGCGCGTTCATGACAGAATATAAGGTCGTTGTCACACCGGATGCTTTGGAACAATTCTACCAATATCAATCTTATTTGCTGTTTGTAAAAAGAAATGAACAAGCATATGATGCAGTCGAAGAGGATTACTTTAAGACAATAGAAGAATTGTCACGGGTAGCCGGATCACTGCAAGATCCACCAGAACCCGAATTAAGAGAAAGAGGGCTAAAGAGAATCCATTTTTTGAAACACGATTATGTAATGCTCTACTGGATAGATGGTGACGAGTGTGTGAAAGTTTTTCTGTAAATAAGATATCCTAAGATAATTGACGAGCTGTATGGCGGTAAGATTACCGTTGTCCAGCTCGTTTTGACTATACCTAATCCCATTGATTTCGTCAAGAATCATGATAAAGTTTGTATATAATTATCTTCCAGTTTATCGCAAGATACGATTGACACGTGTAACGTTACGGGTTATAATACACATATGATAAAATCATTTGCACACAAAGGTTTAAAAGAATTTTACGAAACCGGTTCAAAAAGAGGAATACAGGCAGAGCATGCATCAAAGTTAGAAAGAATGCTCGATAGGTTAGATGCAAGTACATCCCCACAAGACATGAACCTGCCGGGATACAGGCTACATCCGTTGAAAGGTGATAAGCAGGATATGTGGTCTGTTTGGGTTAATGGCAATTGGCGGATGACATTCTATTTTGAAGATCAGGATGCATATCTTGTTGATTATATGGATTATCATTAAGAAGGGAGGAACTCTGAGATGACGAGAAAACCGACACATCCGGGAGCTGTTTTTTTAGAAGATGTAATGAAACCGTTAAATCTTTCTGTTACTGACGCTGCAAGTATGCTTGGTGTGAGCAGAAAAACCTTGTCTGAATTCATAAATGAGAAGTCTTCATTAAGTCCTGAAATGGCTTTAAGAATAGGCAAGGCAACAAATACCTCTGTAGAGAGCTGGATGAATATGCAGCAGAAGCTCACTCTATGGAATGCACGAAAGCATGAGCCAAATAATGTAATACCCTTTCCGATAAGTGTGGTATAGGAAGGTTAAACAGGGTTTTTAAACACCTCACTCTTATTCTGTGGGGTGTTTTTTGAAGTCGTCAATTATATTGGAATAAAGATAATCGCACAAAGGAGCTTCAGCCCGCCAGTTTTGGCTTTTACGGCCGTGAGACAAGAAAACCAACTCAACCGCCTCATCAAACCTTTTAAGTGATCCTCAGGGACGGAGTCAGCGGTTCATTTTCCCGACTTATATAACGCAAATCAAAAGAGAGACAGAGTAGATTCTCTGTCTCTCTTTTTTCACGCTATAGTGGTCCCCGGGGACTCCCAATATTGCAATTGAAAACCTTAAAGCTATTATAAATCCGGCCACTATATATGGTAGGTATCTTTTTATTAATGTGACGATTACATATTTGAAATTTTTAAATTCAGGTAGAATTTTACATTTTTCACACAGGTTT
>JAFRKV010000043.1 GCA_017431515.1 Lachnospiraceae bacterium | reverse complement strand
AGAAGATCATCCGAGAACAGCTGAAAGAACACAAAAGTGTCCGCATTGCGGAACTGGCCGATCTGCTTCAGGTAACGAAAGAGACCGTCCGCCGGGATCTGGGATCCATGGAGAAAAGCGGAGAACTCATCCGCACCCACGGCGGTGCCTATATCCTGGACGGCGTCCAGAACGATCTGGATCTTTCCACCCGTCAGGTCCTTCGGATCCAGGAAAAAGAGACCATCGCCCGGAAATGCTCCTTCCTGATCGAAAACGGAGATTATATCTTTCTGGATGACTCTTCCACCGCCTGGTTCATTGCCAGGGAAGTCATGCACCGCAACATTGCTGTCCTGACGCCTTCTCTGGAGATCATCAACCTGCTCGCTTCCTGTTCCAACATCAGGCTGTTTGCCGTAGGAGGAGAATACAACGCCTCATCCGGCAGCTTCAAAGGCGGCAACACGATCCGGAATCTGGAACGCTACTACGTAGACAAAGCCTTTATCTCCTGCCGCAGCGTTTCCATGGAAGGAGGCCTCACTGACACCAATGACAGCGATGCGCTCCTTCACAAACTGGCTCTTGCCCATGCCACAGAAAAATACCTGGCCATCGACACGTCCAAACTGAACCGCACTTCCTTTGCCACCATCGTTCCTGTATCCGAACTGAACGGCATCATCATGGACAGTCCGTTTCCGCCGGAATGGGTCGGATTCCTGCAGGAAAACGCAGTTCAGATCTACTGATCTTCCTTCTTATCTACGAACTTCTCCACCGGAAGGATCCCCATTTTCTCAAAGGATTCCTTGAACGGTGCGTAAGCGATCCCTTTTTCGGTAATGATGCCCGTAACCAGTTCGTGGTCCGTGACGTCAAAAGCCGGATTCACTACGCCGACGCCTTCCGGAGCCATCCGCTCCTTGTACCACATTTCCGTCACTTCTTCCGCTTTTCTCTGCTCGATGCGGATCTCGTCTCCGGATTCCATGGTCATGTCGATCGTGGAGGACGGCGCGCATACATAGAATGGGATGCCGTAGTATTTGGCAATGATGGCGACGCCGCTGGTACCGATCTTGTTGGCAAAATCGCCGTTGGCCGCCACACGGTCACAGCCTACGAAAATGATGCTCACCTTGCCGGACTTCATCGTGTAGGACGCCATATTGTCACACTGCACATAAGTGTCGATGCCTGCTGCCTGCATCTCATAGGCGCTGAGTCTTGCACCCTGCAGCAATGGCCTGGTCTCATCACAGTACACATGCATGTCTTTCGGATCCCAGCCATTTTCAATGGCGATATACATCGGTGCCAGGGCTGTACCGTATTTGGCAGTGGCCAGGGTACCTGCGTTGCAGTGGGTCATGATGCCCACGCCTTTCCCGAGTTTCTCCAGCAGTTCAAATCCGTACTTGCCGATATTTCTGCTGATCTGGATATCCTCTTCCCGGATGGCGTCTGCTTCTTCCATCAGACGGACCTTCATTTCTGCAACAGTTTTGGAATCTTTCTCCGCCAACAATACGCTGTGCATCCGGTTTAAAGCCCAGCTCAGGTTGACAGCGGTGGGACGGGACGAATTGATGTACTCCATGATCTTGGTACATTCCTTTACAAACTCATCCATATCCGCCGTGTCCAGTTTGTCCGCCAGGACATAGTACGCATAGGCACCGGTGCAGCCGATGGCCGGAGCGCCTCTGACCCGCAGGGAATAGATCGCTT
>JAFRKV010000042.1 GCA_017431515.1 Lachnospiraceae bacterium | reverse complement strand
GAAATCTGCGGTACTCCGCCTCATCCCATGTGTCGTAAAATCTTCTTGTCACCGCAACGATCTCCCGGAGTTTTTTCCGTCGGTAGTAATCGACCGCGCCGCCTGTAAAGCCGATCCTTTGTTTGATTTCCCATTCATCCTCCGGCATGCTCAGATGAAACATGCGTATCGATCCCTCGTCCGGATGCACCAGATTGAATATTGACTTGAGTGTCGTGGTCTTTCCAGCGCCGTTTCTTCCGATCAAACCCATAATATGTCCCTGTTCCAGTGAAAAACTCACGTGATCCAGCAAAAAAGACGGATAGCGTTTGGTCAGGCCTTCCACTTCCAGTACCGCCATCGTCACTCCTCCTCCCCGTTTTTCAGTTCATCTCCGTTGAAGATATGTGAAAACAACGTAGCGAACGTGCTCTTCGGCGGAATAGCGATCCCTTTCTTCTCGTCCCCGAGAAGCAGCAGGGTATCTCCGGGATGTATATCAAAAATCGCTCTTGCTTCCACAGGGATCACGATCTGTCCCTTTGTTCCTACTGTAACGCTCCATGCGTGTTTTCCCTTCGGTTTTTTCATTGCCAATCGCTCCTTGGTATGATTTGTATAACAAATCATACCAAGGAGCGTTCTGTCAGTCAACCTTTTTCGACAGCAAAAAAGGCTGAATGCTGTTTCCGCATCCAGTCTTTCATCATTTCATATCAGCCGTTTTAAGTTATCGGATCTTTGCGCTCTCCTCGATCAGTTCCCCGATCGTTGCACTCCACCTGCTTGCGCCGGCTGTCAAAAGGCAGCGTCTTGAGCATAGAGATGCGATCACGCCGCGCTCTTTCAGGGGAAGCCCCATCAGCGACGATACGATGAATCCAGCACAGAATGCGTCTCCAGCACCCATGATCTCCACAATCTCTTCCTGGCTCGTCATAGTCGGCAGCAAGATATCCTCATTGAAATCAGTGATATATACGCCCTTCTCCGCCATCTTGAGGCAAAGCAGACCGACGCCCCTTGCTTTGAAAAATTCTCTTATTTCTGCCAAATCCGTCAAGCCTGTAAGATCCGTCACTTCGTCAATATTCGGCATAAAATAATCTACATACGGAAGCATCGGTTCCAGTTTGGAATAATCCCTGCCAAGCCCCTTAACGTCAAGACTCGTCGTAAGTCCTGCCTCTTTTGCGCGTTTCAGAAGGCGCGTGCCGCCTTCACCGTCTAGATTCTTCAACGGTCCGAAAGATCCGTAATGAAGATGCGCCGCTCCATCCAGCATTTCATCCGTAATATCCTTTTCGCTCAGCGTCGCATTCCCGCCTTCGTTTCTGGAACAGTGCCGGTCACTGGCATTCTTCGCGTCTCTGGTATACAAGATCAGCGTCATCGTCGATGTCACGTCCGGATTCCGGATCACACAGGATGTGTCTACGCCTGCTTCCTTCGCTGTTTTAACCATGCCGTCGCCGTGAAAGTCGTCCCCGATCATACCGATCAGACAGGAATGATATCCCATCCGGGCAAGATCGATCGCCACGTTCGT
>JAFRKV010000041.1 GCA_017431515.1 Lachnospiraceae bacterium | reverse complement strand
TTCTTGGCCTCGTCCCACTCCTCGTCGGATTCCGCCATGATCTTGTCCGCCAGCTTGCCGAAGCCGCGCTGCTTCAAAAGCTGCGCCTGGATGGAATGCTGCTGGGAATTGCCGAACCAGCCCTTTGCCAGTGCCTGCAGAAACTCAATCTTCGTCATCGTCTTTCCCTCCATATCATTTGATTGTGTGCAATCACAACTATTATTGTAATGATCGGTGGGAATAAATCAATTCAGGATGTCGCCAAGTTTTCTCATTATGAGAAAAAACAGCGACATCCTGTCATTTGTTATTGGAAATAGATGTGCAGCGGCTCCGGCAGCGAGGCGGCGTACACCTCTGTCAGCGTTTCCCGGCTCACAGGGTATTTCCCCAGGATCCACTCGCAGGTGAGCATGACCGTGCCGAAGCCATATAATCTCACGAGCATCTCCGTCTTCCTGTCCGGTCCATCAGGATCGGAAGCCGCCCGAATGCGATTCATCAGGGCGTTGAAGTGGATCTCCGTCATATACCGGATAAACGAATCGTATCCGTTCGTATTGGTGAGCAGATTGGCGAGGTATTCCCGCTGCTCATCGTAATAATTCGCCGCTTCTGAAAGGGACTGCCGCCAATCCTTTGGGGTGCCGTCCTCCTGATCCAGCAGCTTCTGCACGTCCCGGGCATAATCCCAGGCGATGAGGTCGTATTTGTCCCTGAACTGTCGGTAGAATGTCGCGATGGAATAACCGCAGTTCTTCGCGATATCCTGCACCGTGATCCTATCGATTTCCCGATCCTGCGCCAACTCCCGAAAGGATTCCGCCAGCAGCTCCTTCGCCGTCTTTCGCTTCACCCGAATTCCTCCCCGCATGTTGTCTCTGAACAAGCTAGAATCCATCTCATTTCATCTCAGCCTGTGTAAGTATCTTCTGCTGTATTCTGATAGTTCCGCTTTTCAAGCCGCTCTCGCTCCTCGTCGTTCTCCGGAATGTCGATCACCTTTCTCGGCATTCTTGTCCGGGAATGTCACGCGCCAGCACCTTTCCGTTCGGTCAGAACGGAACCGATGGGAATTTCGATTTTGCTCGTTGATGGTTTCGTCTGTCATCATGCAATGTATGCGCCCTTGCGGCGCGTTGATCCGGAAAACTGGAACTTACTGATCACTTGGTAGATTCTCTTTTCGGCAAAGGTGTTTTTTGATTCCCGACTTTTGTTTGGGTTGCCAAATAGCTCTCATCAAGCCATCTACAGATATTTTCAAATGAAACGCTACCATCGAGCACCATAGATACCCAATTCCACTTGCCGCTGGGATATCCCCGCAGATATCCCGGCTGCTGCATCATAAAATCGGCAAGGAAACGATCCTTGGGCTTGACGCTTAGAATCTCTGCTGTCCCTTCTCCGTCCAGGCCGAATGCCCTACGTTCTTTCACGATGAATACTGCAAACCACTTGCCGGTTTCCTTATGGCGGTAGATTTCATAATCCTCATGGGAAAATGGAAGAATCTCTGGATCAATACCGTATTTTTCTTTTGTGTAAGCATCTATGCGCGCGCGAATAGTTTCCATTGCCATACGCCATCTCCCCAGATTTCGATTTAATGGTTTGTTTCATCGCATCAGCATGTACACGCCAACCGCCAACAGGGCAATCTGCACGACCAGCAGCGCCGGAAAGAACACCTTGAAATACCAGTGCTGGGTCTTATGATGGAACACCTTCATACCCAGCACGCCGCCCAGTCCCCCAAAGCACGCCGTCACCAAAAACAGCGTCTTTTCCGGTACGCGCCACTTTCCCTGACGAGCACAGCGTTTGTCGTGCCCCATCAGTGCAAAGGATACTATGTTCATAATCACTACGACGGCCACCGCCGCGAGAATGATTGTACTCCTATTCATAGGAAAGTAGATCAACGCTTTCATAGGAAAGTAGATCAACGCTACTTCTCTGTTCTGGAAAACCCAAGTTAGCGGGAACGGT
>JAFRKV010000040.1 GCA_017431515.1 Lachnospiraceae bacterium | reverse complement strand
GCCAGGATCAAACTCTCATGTTTGATATTCTTCTACTTAGCGAAACTGCTAAGTTGAGCTTAGTAGAAAAATCGTTCGCCACAACTTAATGAAAGCGAGCAGCTTTTGCTGCGATGCTTGAATTTAGTGTGGTCGAACCTTCTCTCATTTCGAGATTTCTCCCTTCAGAATTAAGCTTGGCTTAATATCCGAAAAGTTTTACTGTTTTAGGTCGCATCTCATTCAAAAGATTGATGGATGTCTTAGTTTAATCAAAACCTTTCAAGGTTGTTTCACTATTCAGTTATCAAGGTCCTCCGCAAGATTCCCTCTGTCGCGGATTCTTTGCGGTTTTGCTTCCCCGCATGGCGTGTCAGCCTGATAATAATATCACCCGCATTTTCCTTTGTCAACAACTTTTTTAAAAAAAATGATTCACTCGCCAAAAGTCACATGCCTCTTGCGGTGTGCTAATCAAATTCCGCTTGGTGCGATTGCTTCATACCACGAAAAATGCTGTCTTGCGAAGATCTCTATTCCGTTGTTTTCATACAACCATAACAGAAACGGGTTTTCCCGGATCATGCCGATCGTCGTCATGCCAAAAGGTGTGCCCGCCAGAGCTGATACAATCATGAAGAAAACCCAGATAAACAACAGTCCCAACAGAAGCCCGATCAATGTGCCGAAGAAACGGTCGACGGTTCTGATCACGGGAAGCTTCGAAAAGAAGGGAATAAAGCGCGAAATGATAAACAATGCAATCACCGTCATGATAAAGATACCGATAAACGCCCTGAAATCCGTCGTCAGCAAGCCGACCACGATGATCAGCACCAACACCTCCGCGAATGCAAAAACAATACGTAATGCACCCTTCAGCGCTCCGTATATCCCGCACAACAGCAGCGTGACCAGCACGCCGATCATTACCGCGTTCAAATCAACCTCACCTTTTGGGTTTTGCCTTCCAGCACAAACGTATAGTACATACCGACATATTCCTCTACAATCTTGATCAGTGGCACGTCAAACTGGGCAGAAAACCGTTCCACGCCATTCATGCCGATCAGCTTGCATTCGTAATCGTTCTGCAGGCACACCTCATTGTCTTTTAAAAAATAAACCTTCTGGTAATCCATCTGAAAATCCTGATTCAGCGCGTTTTTGCAATGTTTGTCATAGATCTCCAGGTGTCTCGAGTTTTCTTCATCTTCATTATTAAATATAAGACCGAAATAGGTATCATTATAGAAGATACTCTTTATTTCCCGGTCAACCGGAAGCGTGCTTTTCAACTCCGGCTTTTCCGCACCGCCATAGATCTGGACCTCCTTGTCCCCAAACACTGCCAGCGTGTCCGCATTCATAAACGACATCTGCGCGATCACAAGATCTTCATAGGAAAAAGTACCGACAATGTTATCCGGTTCGTTTTGGCCGACAGAACCGAAATTATAAAACGTGATCTCACTCTGTACGGAATTTCCGGTGGGGTTAATGGACGCAATCGCAAGCTTCTTCCCATCCTGCGCCAACGCAAGCGCCATCGGATAGCCGCTGTTTTTCACATAAAGCTGTCCGGAGGCCAGCTCATTTCCCGCCGCGTCAAAAAGCTTCAGATAATAGTCATTCTTATCCGCAAGGAGTACCGCAATGGTACCCTGCGCGGCGATACTGAACTGGTAAATCGGAAGTACCGTGGAAATCTTCCCCTGCTGACCGGCTTCGTTCAGAATATAAAGTTCCGTTCCGCCGATATCTCCGATGGCGACATAACGTTCGGCAATATCCGCCTTTGGATGCTCCATTTCATAAGTCTGATTCCAAATCGGCGTATTATCCAACGTTGTATAAAATGCACCGTCATTGCTGTATTTCAGCAGTCCTTCCCCGTATTCCTCAAAAAGCGTTGCAGCGGTATCCGTTCTTTCGTATTCGCTTTGCACCTCGTAATCACTGTAACTGCGATACCGAAAATAAAGCACAATCCCGACAATCATCCCGACCAGAGCGCCAATCAGTATGATTGTGCGTAAAAAAACCTTGAAACGATGTGATCGGATCTGCGCTTTAAAATCCGAAGACTGTTCTATTTCCTTAATCTCATCCTCGCGAACCGCATGCAGCCCGTGTCGATTCCTCTCTGCCATAATACATGCATTTTAGCACAACCAAAAAAGCGGGGCAAATCGCCCCGCCTTTTTTGCAGTTCAATTATGCCTGTCTGCTTTGTCCGACATACTGGGCATTTCCGAATCCAAGAATCATCCATGCGATCGGGGAGAGCAAAACGAGCAGTACCGTCATGCCGACACCGTAACCGTAACTCTGTGCCACCGCATACCGCTGCTTGCATGAAAAAATAATGACGATGACCGCATATGCGATGCCGCCCACAAACGGAATGAATGCCAGGAAAGCACCGAAAGTCTTCATCAAAAGCAGCACCATGGTATCTTTCTTTGCGCCGGAAAGCTGTCCCATCACGAATTCATCTACCATCGGAATCAGTCCCGTGTAGCCCTGCTGTCCTGCCTTCGTGAATGCCTTATACTTGCCGATCATCTCAAGGATCCAAAAAACAAGTCCGATCAAAACAGCAATGACGATCCCGATGATCATACCGCTAATCAGCCCCAAAATATCTTCCATATACATTTTCACAGTTCCTCCTTAATAGATAGAAATCTTTCCACGTTATTGTAGTCAATTTTCTCTGTTTGTCAAGGCTCGGCTACGATTCGATCAGCGTCACCTTCACATGATCCGGCGCATCGAAGGAAAACCTGCGATGCTTGCTGTAAGGATCGATCTGATAATCGCTCGTCTGAATGCCTTTGTTTTCCAGATGTTCTTTTACTTTATCCAGATTGGTAAAGGAAAGAATCAGGGTCTGCTCCGGCAGCTCCTCCTCACGATTGGAGCACAGGATCTCGATCTGAGACCTTCCTACGGCAAAAAGAAAGGCCGTCTCTCCGGAATTTTCCGGCACAAGCTGTCTATGAAGCTGTAATCCCAGCTTTGACACGTAGAACTCCCAGATCGTCTCTTCTTTCGTGGCATGAAGAGTTGTCCGTATCACGTGTAATCTGGAAGAATACGGAAACAATGCGCCTTCTTTCGCCCGATGCCGGTACCGACGGCGGTTTTTCATCAGTTTCTTCCAATCCGGATTGGTCAGCGTATACGCCTTCCATAGAAAAAGCGCTGCGCCCAGCAGCCCACCGGTCGTATTGGAAAGGATATCGCCCGTATCATAGCTGCCTTTTCTCGTCATTAACTGAATATTTTCGATCCCGATGGAGATTAAGAAGCAGATCAATACAGAACGTCTTGCCGCGCGAACGCGAAACTACCGGAACAAATACGGCAGCATGTATCCCATGGGAATAAAAAGCATCACGTTCAGATAAAACTCAATCAGCTCCGTACGGGGAAAGATCAGATCGATCAGCGCTAGATCTGCAAAGCTTTCAATGGAATTGGTGATATGATAATCTGCCTGCACCCCGCGGGAAAAAAAGACCACATAGCACAACAGCAGCAGATATATCCCGAAAAGCGTCAGCAGAACACCTTTACGAATCCGCAGGAAACGCAGCGCATGCTCTGATTCGTGGATGCCGCCCCGAAGGCTGACACCCGCTTTTTGACATAACGCGCCATCCAACAGCGGGAGGACGATCGCCATGACAACGGAAAGTCCGGTAATCGCAATCACCAGAATCAAATTCGTGATATAGGTATTCGCATACAGGTCATAAAAACTGTGTATCTCCATACACTGCCCACCTCAATCAACGACAACCCGTCGGACCAGATATTACTGCCCGTGATACTCCTGCAATGGTTTGATATTGGTGCTGCCATGCGTCTTCATCTCATGAATCCCCTCTGCAGCAGCCCTTCCGGCTGCGACCGTGGTAATATACGGAATGCGCGCCTTGATCGCGGCTCTTCTGAGATATCCGTCCTCATGCGCCGCGCCTCTGCCGATCGGAGAGTTGATGATCAGCTGCACTTCCCCGTTCTTGATCACATCCTCCACATTCGGACGCCCGCCTTCATAATTCTTCATCACGCGTTTTGCCGGAATGCCTGCCTCCGTGATGACCTGATAGGTCTGGCCGGTTGCGTAGATTTCAAAGCCGTCCGCCGCAAAACTCTTTGCGATCTCCGCAGCTGCGGGCTTATCCGCATCGTTCAGGGAGATCAGCACCGCGCCGGACAAAGGCAGCGCAAGCCCGGTCGCTTCCTGCGCCTTATAAAATGCTTCCCCGCTCGTCTGTGACAGTCCCAGCACTTCACCCGTGGAACGCATCTCGGGACCGAGCACCGGATCCACTTCGGGAAACATGGAGAACGGAAAGACCGCTTCTTTGACGCCAAAATACGCAGGCTCCCCTGTCTTTTTCCCGGCTAAAAGCTCCGGCACAGGAGACGTCCTCCCGGTTAAAGGCGCTGTAATGATATCTGTGGCAAGCGGCACCATGCGGATCCCGCAAACCTTGGATACCAGCGGCACTGTCCTGCTCGCTCTGGGATTCGCCTCCAGCACATAAACCGTATCGTTCTCAATCGCATACTGCATATTCATCAAGCCGACAACATGCATCTCCACCGCGATCTTTTTCGTATACTCCTCGATCGTCCGCAAATGCTTTTCCGGGATATGTTTGGAAGGAATGATGCAGGCGGAATCTCCGGAATGGATTCCTGCCAGTTCGATATGCTCCATCACCGCCGGCACAAAGGCTTCCGTTCCGTCCGAGATCGCATCCGCTTCACATTCCAGCGCATTCTGGAGGAAGCGATCGATCAAAATCGGCCGATCCGGCGTCACTCCCACTGCTGCCCTCATGTATTCTTCCATGCTTTCTTCGTCATGCACCACTTCCATCCCGCGGCCGCCGAGTACAAAGGACGGACGCACCATGACAGGATACCCGATCCTCCGCGCGATCTCCTTTGCGCCATCCACATCAGAAGCCATACCCGACTCCGCCATCGGAATGGAAAGCTTCTCCATCATCATCCGGAATTGATCCCGGTCTTCTGCAAGATCGATCACCTCCGGCGTGGTGCCGAGGATCGTAACCCCCTCTTCTTTCAGTTTCGCCGCCAGATTGAGAGGCGTCTGTCCGCCAAATTGGGCGATCACGCCGAGGGGCTTTTCCTCACGGTAGATCTGAAGCACGTCCTCCAGCGTCAGGGGCTCAAAATAAAGCTTATCCGAGGTATCATAATCCGTGGAAACCGTTTCGGGGTTACAATTGACGATGATCGTTTCAAAACCGAGTTTTTTCAACGCCATCGACGCATGCACACAACAGTAGTCAAATTCGATCCCCTGGCCGATGCGGTTCGGTCCGCCGCCGAGGATCATGATCCTGCCGCGGGACCTCTCTCCTTGGCCTTCTACATGATCCGCGCCGTCTGTCGCTCCCTGCGCAGTGTTTTTCTGATAAGTCGAGTAATAATAGGAACTGTCCTCCGTCCCGTAAACATGCACCGGATCCCATCGTTCGGTGATGCCCGCCTGCTCTCTGGCCTTTCTGATCTCATCCTCGGATACCGCAAGGATACCGGAAAGATACCGGTCGGAAAACCCGTCCTCCTTTGCCTGACGGATCGTATCCGCATCCGGCACAGATCCTTTGAAGCGTTCTGCCCATGCCGTTTCCTCATCTGCCAGCTCTTTCATGGCATTCAGAAAATAGTGCTTCACTTTCGTGATCTCACACAGTTCTTCCACCGTGACACCCTTTTGCAGGGCGGCATACATCAAAAAATACCGTTCCGAGGAAGCATCTTTCAAAAGGCGCAGCAGTTCCTCTTTCTCCATTTCACGGTATTTCTTCAGATTTCCGAGACCATACCGGTCTTTCTCCAGAGACCGGATCGCCTTCTGAAAGGCTTCCTTGAAGTTTTTGCCGATGCTCATGACCTCTCCGACCGCGCGCATCTGGGTGCCGAGCTTGTCCTCCACACCGTGAAACTTCTCAAATGCCCACCGCGCAAACTTCACAACAACATAATCCCCGTTCGGCTCATATCGATCCAGCGTCCCGAACTTGGAATCCGGCAGCTCCGAAAGGGTCAGCCCTGTCGCCAGTTTCGCCGAAACAAGCGCGATGGGGAAGCCTGTCGCTTTGGAAGCAAGGGCGGAAGAACGCGAAGTGCGCGGGTTGATCTCAATCACCACGACTCTCCCGGAAACCGGGTCATGCGCAAACTGCACATTTGTCCCGCCAATAACACCGATGTGTTCCACGATCCGGTAGGCCTGTCGCTGCAGTTCCTTCTGCAGATCCTCGTCGATCGTCAGCATTGGCGCCGTACAGAAGGAATCTCCGGTGTGGACGCCCACCGGATCCACATTCTCGATAAAGCAGACTGTGATCATATGATTGTCCTTGTCCCGGACCACTTCCAGCTCAAGTTCTTCCCAGCCGAGGATGGATTCCTCCACGAGCACCTGATGGATCAGAGAGGCGGCAAGCCCTCTGGCGCAGACGGTTTGCAGTTCCTCCTTATTATAGACGAGTCCGCCGCCGGCGCCGCCCATGGTATAGGCCGGTCGCAAAACGACAGGATATCCGAGGACATCCGCCTCAGCAAGCGCCTCCTCGATGCTATAGCAGGCTTTGGATCGCGCCATCTCGATTCCAAGCGCATCCATCGTCTTTTTAAACTCCGTCCGGTCCTCGCCGCGTTCAATCGCATCCACCTGTACGCCGATGA
This sequence comes from Lachnospiraceae bacterium, assembly GCA_017431515.1. Lineage (GTDB taxonomy): Bacteria > Bacillota > Clostridia > Lachnospirales > Lachnospiraceae > RUG12461. The sequence goes on along the minus strand of JAFRKV010000040.1, from coordinate 219,106 downwards.
CCTTGACCCCATACTTTTCCAGCACTCCCTTTTTGTAAAGTTCCGCGCAGAGATTCAATCCGGACTGCCCTCCCAGATTCGGGAGCAGCGCATCCGGCCGCTCTTTTTCTATGACCGCCGTCACTCGTTCCGCATTCAACGGCTCGATATAGGTCTTATCCGCCATCTCCGGATCTGTCATGATTGTGGCGGGGTTGGAATTGACCAGCACAATCTCATATCCCAGACTCCGAAGCGCTTTGCACGCCTGCGTCCCCGAATAGTCGAATTCACATGCCTGACCGATCACGATCGGTCCCGATCCGATAATTAATACCTTCCTGATGTCTGTTCTCTGTGCCATTTTCTTCCTCCTCAAGTATCCCACTTAAATGATATCGCCCGGATGTTTACGGAAAAACATGTCCAGCTCCGCCAACAGCTTTTCCCGATCTATAGTTTTCAAAAGATATCCCTCCGGTTTCTGTTCCACGGCCTCCATCACGCTCGTGCGATCACTTTTCCCGGTCAGAAAGATGACCGGAATCTTGCTTGTTGCTTCTTCGCTGCGCATCATCTCGAGCACCTTCGGGCCGGATGTCACCGGCATTTCATGGTCCATCAAAACCAGATCTACCGGATTGTTGGCAAGCCATGTGATCGCCCGCAACCCGGAATTCGCCATAGAGACCCGGTATTTTCCGCGCAGCCACTCCCGTACCACGCCAATGTATGTCGCATCATCATCCACGATAAGGATTCTCTTTTTCTTTAGTTCCAGACTCTCCGCCGACAGTTCTTCCGTCACAAACGCAAGAAACGCCTCGGTATCCAAAGGTCTCGGAAAAACCTTTCGGATCAGATCCCCATGCATCTGGTCCGTCACATTGTCCGTATCTTCTCTTTCCCCGATCAGAATGATCCCTTTGTTCGTTTCGATCAGCCGCTCGTTCAGATAGTGCAGCACATCCGGCTTCAAGGTTTCCTTTGTCTCAAGATAATACACCAGGAGATCGGCTTTCTCGATTCCCTGATTGATCCCATCCACATTCAGTGCCTGAAAAAAGTTATTCAACCCCGCCTCTTCCAGTTTCTTTTCGAGGGATATGATCAAAAAAGATTCCTTCGCGCCCAGCAGCATCAATTGTTGTTGGTTCTGTCCGGCCATGTTACATTTCCTCTTTCTCTTCCTTCTTCAGAAGCTCTGCGAGCTTCTCCCATTCCAACTGCTTCAGCTGAATCCGCATCTCCCGGAAACGCACTTCCTCTTCCGGGGGGAGACGGTATGCGTTGAGAGAGTCCAGCACCATTTCCGTGGAGTCATAGTCCATCGCGCTGACAAATTCTCCCAGCGCCTCATAGGCCTCTGCAAGCAGACTCGGATCCACAGGTTCTTTCTCTCCGTTTTCTGCGTCAAGGAGCCGGGCGAGTTTTTCCCGATACATGCGAAAATCATGAAGCAAGACGCCGCTTTCCTGACGGATCGTCCCGATATCATTTGTTTTTCCCGCTTCTTCCAGCCGTTCTGCCCCTTTAGAGAGCGCTTCCGCGCCGATCAGACGCGCTGCGCTCTTCAACGCGTGCGCTTTGATGGTATAAAACTCCCAATTCTCAGTCACGTAAGCAGTTTCCAGCTCATCAGCCTTTTCCGGCAGCGTTTCATAAAATGTCTGCAGCGCCGATAAAAACCCTTCCGGTGAACCGCAATGACGGATCCCTTCCGCCGGAGAAATGCCCTCTGTCTCATACAGCCATGCCGGAACCACATCCTCCGGATCCGCGCCTTCGGCGCTGCTTTGCTCTTCCTGCGGCAGTTCCGCCGGATCAAGCAGTTTCTGTTCCGGGAGGAAACGCCGCAGCATCTCCTCCAGTTTTCTGACATCCACCGGCTTCCCGAGATACCCCTGGAACCCTTCGCCAAGGTAAAACGCTTCCCCATTCTCCGCTGAATTCGCAGTCAATGCGATCACCGGAATGGTCTCATCTGTTTTTCGAAGCGCATGCAGTGTCTCGATCCCGTCCATATCCGGCATCATATGATCCAGCAGCACCAGGTCATAGACATCCTCCGCAAGTTTTGCCAGACATTCCTTCCCGGAAAGCGCTGTCTCAATCTGCACCTTCGTAGGACGCAGCAATCCGGAAAGCACCTGCAGATTCATTTCATTATCATCCACCACAAGGATCTTCGCCTCTGGCGCCGCAAAAAGCGGCACATAGGGCCCGTCCGTCTCCGTCGTCTCCTCCTGTTCGACAAACACGCCGATGGGCGTCGGATCCACGATCTTTTGCTTTAAGGTGAAGAAAAAATCCGACCCCTCGCCATAGACGCTCTCACACTGCAGACGGTCTCCCATCAGTTCCACAAACTGCCTTGAAATATCAAGTCCGAGCCCGGTTCCCTGGATGCCGCTGTTCCGCTGCTCCTCAAGCCGCTCAAATGCAGAAAACAGTTTGTCCATATCTTCCGGCTTGATCCCGATGCCTGTGTCTTTCACGCTGTAATGGACGGTCACCCCTTCCGCTGTCTGTTCCTCTACAGTCACCCGCAGTGCAAAAGAACCCTTTTCCGTATATTTTACCGCATTTGTGAGAAGGTTCAACAATACCTGTTTGATCTTGCCGTCATCTCCGTATAGTTTTTTCGGCAGCGCAGGGTCGATCTCCACGGAAAAGCCGAGATCCTTTTCATTGCTTCGCACGCGGATCATCACGGCAATCGCGCGAAGAAGCTCTGCCGTATCATATTCCTCCTCCACCAGATTCATCTTGCCGGATTCAATCTTGCTGAGATCCAGAATATCATTGATCAGACCGAGGAGTGATTCCGAAGCGCGCTTGATGGATTTGGCATATCCCGACACAGACGAGGTATAACGGCTCTTCGGCTCGTTCCTGTCTTCCCGCAGGATCATCTCATCCATCCCCATGATCGTATTGATCGGCGTGCGAATCTCATGGGACATATTGGCAAGAAATCTGGATTTCGCGGTGTTGGCCCGTTCCGCCTCTTCCTTCGCGGCGCGGATCTCGGCGTACTGCCGGCGGATGATGGTGGAACGCAGAATCCACCAGACAAACAGCGCCGCCAGTGTCACTACAAGGATGATTCCGATCACCTGAAAAATCGGCAGTTCCGTCCATCGAGGCTCCTTGTAGATCGGAAATGTCTCATCGCGCAACACCGTGTTTTCCGTGCTGTCTAACACCTGAATGTGCAGCGTATAGGAGCCGTAAGGCAGATTGGTATAAGTCAGCGGCGAAAGCACATTTTGATAAACCGTCACGCCTTCGTCCTTGGCTCCCTCCAGATACAGACGGATCAACGGATTGGAAAGACTGTAATTGAGGATGGAAGCCTGTATTTCGATACGGTTCGCGGTAGACGGAATGGTATAGAGCCCATTCTCATCCGGTATCGCGGTCTCATCTCCGTAACGGATGGAATGCACCCGGATAAAATAGTCCAGATCCGTGGCATCATAATCCTTTGTCGATATCCGCCGCACGCCGTCCGTACAGCAAAGCAGAAGATTTCCGTCCTGATCGAGAAGCGTATTCCAGGCATTGGCCGTCAATGTCGTATTGAACCCGCGGGAGTAATCCAACAGTTCATAGTGACAGCTCTCGTTCGCAAGCAGCTCATCCAGATTCACAATATAGATTCCGGCGCTGGACATGACCCATGCCTCGTTCTCTTCGGAAAGAAACACATCATAGTTGTTGGTATAAGGAAATGCCGTGAGACGCCTGATCTCCTGACCGTCATCATAGTACAGGGCGTTGCTTGTCACATAAAGATAGCCTTCCCTGCAGGGCACGATCCGAAGCACAACCAGGGTTTCCAATCCCTCCTCCATGCCGATATGTCCGGTAATGGCGCCGTCCTTGATCAGATAGATCCCTTCACCGTCTGATCCTGCAAGTATCGTCCCATCCGGTTTTTCCACCATCGTCAGGATCTGGGCGGATTCCAGCCCTTCTTCCTGCCCGATCGTCTCCACCACCTCATCCCCGCGGATGACAGAAAGTCCCATATTGCTGGCGGCATAGATCAGCCCGTCCGAATGCTCCAGTACCAGACGGAAACGGCCGCCCAGCGTCCCGGCCGAAGACTCATTAAACAGCATCACCTCACCGTCCGGATTAACGCGCACGAGTCCGTCCGGGCCATAGGTACTGATCCATAGCTGCCCTTTGCTGTCTTCTGTGATATGACGGATCCGGATATCTTCAAAATAGGACAGATAATCATAATCCATCTCCTGACAGGTCCGTGCATCCAGGATTTTCAGGCCGCTGTCCATGGCCACATAGATCATTCCGTCCTTTACCAGCAGCGCGTTCACCACCTCGCTGGAAAGCCCGGCGCGCAGAAAAATGTCAATGAAAGGATCCGCCGTGTACTCCATGATCCCCTGCTTATTGGAGGTGAACCAGACATTGCCCTGATAATCCTTCATCACATCGGAAATGGAACTGTCAAATTTCTCGCGGGTCAGATTCATCTTCGTCCCGTTGGAAGTCAGCAGCCCCAATCCGTTTTCCGCGCAAAAAAAGACCGCACCGGTCTCCGGATCATAAAGGATCTGATTGTAATAGGAGATGGAAGGATTGGTCACAAGCTCCAGACGGGTGGTTTCCTTCCCATTGAACGCCAGCCATTCGGCTTGATTTCCGGAGGTTCCCACCAGAAAACTGTTCATCCTGGCAGATGCCACCGTTGTATAATAGAATCCCTCTCTGCCAAACTCCCGCTGAAAAACGATCTCGCCATCCACCAGAAAGAAAAGCGCGCCGCCGTTAGTAACCCCGCAAACCACGCCGTCAGTACCGCAGCAGAGGGATCCGACGCCATTTAAATCTTCCCACTTCTCAGGACTTTCGACTTCACCCTCCGGTGTGATCATCGTCAGGCTGGAGACCGTTCCCACATAGACATTGCCCTGCAGATCTTCCGTGATGGAACGGATGGAATCAGCCGCCACACCGTCTTCCATGGTGTAAAAAACAATCTCTTCGGTGTCCGGCGTATAACAGGCAACACCTGCGTCATTCGTCCCGATCCAGAGCCTTCCTTTGCTGTCGACAAACAGCTGCATGATCGCGCATAATCTCGGATCCGCATCAAACTTTTCAAAACGCACCCCGTCATACCGGTACAGGCCGGAGTACGTGCCCGCCCAGATATACCCGTCATTTGTCTGCGCGATCGTATTTGCCTCCGCGGAAACCAATCCGTTTCCGGATCCGTATAAAACCGCCTCGTGCTCCGATTGGAAATTCTCGCTCGACCCGGATGCCTCAACAGGGATCGCACAAAGCAGAAGCATCACCGCACAAAGAAACGGGATGCAGATGCGTTGACATGTTTTTTTCATGAAACTCCTTAAACGACACGCTGCATTCTGAACAGATCTGCATGCCGGATTTCTTACAGCAGGCGGATCAGGTCATCCCGGACGCTGTCATAATGCGCGCCGGAAAGGCCGAAATCCTTTTCCTTGTAATTCCATGCCGCCCGTCCGATGCCGTATTTTTCAAAAATGCCGTGAATATCACGATACCACTTCACCACGGAAGCGAGGGGCGCGCGGTCAATCACACCGTACTCTCCGCAGTAGAGCGGTGCATTGTTTTCTTCTGCCGCCTGCAGTGCCGGTGCAAACAGGATCTCAAAGAAATCCGGCCCGATGGAGGTGAGACTGGGGATATCGATGGCGCCCCCCAGCACCTCGGTGAGGCTATGCGCCTTTGTGCGATAATCCTCCAGCGATCCGGGATAATCCAGCGTAAAATCCTGCGGCATGCCTTCCACCCAGTATGCGCTCTGATGCGTAAAAATCATGGGTTCATAGCAGTGGAAGTTGTAAACGACATGATCATCATAAGGTTTTCTTAACTCCGGAACCGAGATCACGTTGTTATAGCGCGTGCCGCCCACGATGATATAGCTCTCCGGCGCCAGCGCGCGCAGTCTCTTGATCGCCTGCTCCGCGATCTCGTTCCATTCCGACGCGATCGCCGGACTGACCACTTCATTCAGCAGTTCAAACGCCATCATTCCACGATCCTTTGCATATCGCCCCGCAATACGTTCCCATAACAGGTAAAAATGCTCCTGCAGGTCAGGATCCTTAAAAAATGCCTCCCGGTCTATGTTTTTGACCAGCGGGTCGAAGGTATAGCCATGGGTGTCATGGAGATCCAGCACCATGGAAAGCCCGGCCTTTTTACACCACTCCACACACTGATCCAGATAGAAAAACCCCTTGTCGACGGGATTGCCGTCTTCATCCTCCAGCATCAGATGATCCACAGGCACGCGGACATGGTCCAGACCCCAGGATGCAATGGTCTGAATGTCCTTCTCCGTAATAAAGGTATCATAGTATTCCTTTGTCGTATCGTTATACTGGGAAAGCCACCCTCCCAGATTGATTCCTTTTTGGTATCCTTCAAATGTTCTCATGCCGTTCCTCCTCTGTTTTGGGATTGATAGCCACTTCTTCATTTTAGCAAGCGCCACGGTCAGTTGCAATACGGACCGCTGACGTTTTTGTCATTTTGTTTCTTGTTTCGGTGTTTCCTTTGTGATATGATGCAGACGTTATGAAGAATCCTATTTATTCCGGCATTGATCTGCTTCCGAGCGGGCATGCCACAGAAGAAATCCAACGCGGCTGCATGGTCCTGGAAGGAGGCGCATTCCGCGGGCTGTATACTTCAGGCGTCCTGGATGCGCTGATGGAGGAAGGCATCAACCTGTCCTGTACCATCGGCGTCTCCGCCGGCGCGATGAACGGCGTTCATTATGTTTCCGGACAGATCGGACGTTCCGCCCGCCTGAACCTGCGCTACCGTCACGATGACAATTACGTGGGCGGAAGAGCGATCCTGAAAAACCGCGGCGTCATTGGCTTTGATTTTGCGTTTCATGAATTCGGCAAGGAGGATCCGCTGGACGCGGAGACCTTCTGGAATCCCAACCGCCGCTATATCGCGGTTGCCACAGACTGTCTGACCGGAAAGGCGCATTATTTTGAAAAAGGCAAATGCAGCGATATCATGCAGGCTGTCCGAGCCTCTGCTTCCATGCCCTATCTTTCCGGCATGGTCAAGCTGGACGGCAGACCGTATCTCGACGGCGGCTGCGCCTGCCGGATTCCCTACCGTTTTGCGCTTCATGAGAAATTCGAAAAGATCGTGATCATCCGCACACGGCCTGCCGATTACCGCAAAGCCGTCAAGGACAGGCCTTCCAGGACACCGCGCCGGTTCTATCGCGATTATCCGGAATTCGCCCATACACTGGCGGTTGCGGATAAAAAGTACAACCACCAGTGCGATGAAATTCAATCACTGGAGAAAAAAGGACGCGTCTTTGTCATCAGCCCCTCCCAGCCGATCATCATCAGCCGGCTGGAGGGTGATATGGAAAAGCTCGGCGGGATCTACTACCTCGGCTACGAAGACGCCAAACGCCGTATGCCCGCATTGAAGAGATATCTTGAAATGGACGAATGATTAATGCATGCCCATGTTCATCAGCATGCCCTGTGTGATCAGAAATTGTGCGGCCAGATAGGTCAGCATCACAAGAAAAGCTCCTTTCCAGAGCTTTTCTTTCTTTTTGTAATAACGCACCACAAACAGGATGCAGTCAGAAGCGAAGAAGCAGATCGCGCCGAAGAATGCCAGCAGCGCCCCCGTGTTCTTTAAGGACATCAGCTGCATCAGGGCGAAGGTATTCATCACGGTGTTGATCACCAGATAAAGATACAGTCCGCCGAGCATGGATTTCGGCGTCGTATCCTTAATCAGCCGGATCACAAGAAATGCCGTGATCAGATAGACGGCCACCACCGGTACCACAATAAACCAGCGCACCTCCACAAACACAATCCCGGGATAATAGAGCAGAATATAGATGATATGGCTGGCAAGGAAAAACACGCCGCCGGCTGTCAGCCACTTCTCTCCCGTCGGAATCAGCAGAATGTCTCCCATCAGACTGGTAATCAATGCGATCAAAAGCAGGAGTACAATCGGATCCGCCGCAGTCAGATAATACAGAATCAGTGTCGACATCAGCATCGGCTTTGTGATCTTCCGGGACTTCTCATTCTCCAGCAGACACAGGATCAGATGCACGATAGCAACCGCCAGAAACAGGATCAGAAAAAACGTCTTCATGGTCTAAAACCCCCTTCTTTTACGATTATACAACAAATATGCTATAATTGGGAAACCATGAAAAGCAGAAAAAAACGATTTCTAAGATTCCTTGCCGTCCTTTTGCTCTTATTCCTCTTGCTGCTCGCTACGGTGGAGCAAAATCCGCGCCTGAAGATCCTTATCAGCACGATCCGTTTCTCCGGAGAAACGCTGAATGATCCGTCTTATATAGCGTATCAAGTGGATCTGATGGAGCTTTGCCGGGATTATCTGAACGGAGATACGGTATTGCGCGGCGAGGCAATGCTGAATGATGTGGAAAAAGTGAAAAACACAATGAATATGAAGATCTCCGGCGAACGGTCCTTTGCGCAGAAGAAAGCCGCCTGTCAGGCGGATCTGAGCGTGCTGGCGCTCCACATGGGCGAATTTGACTTTTACGCAGAGAACAAGGATCTGTATATGATCGTGCCGATGCTGGATAACCTCTCCTATGCCTTCGATACGGGGATCGATCTGTTCTGGAAGGCGCCGGAACTCACATCGGATCTGACAGCCGCCTGGTTTCAGGAAAACTGGGACAATATCGTCACCTTTACAAAACAGATCCAAATCATATCCAACGGCAGAACCGTCTCAGACGGCCGTTGGAACAGCCCGGGTTATCAGATCACGATCCCCGAAGGCTGCGGCATGTTTATCTGGGAGTTCCTCGGGATGGAAGCCCCGAAGCATGATGTGGTGTTGGATCTGTTTCTGACCCCTGCATGTCAGGTACGGAGGATCGAGATGGATCTCACCGAAATACTCAAGGACTCTTCTTTGGAAACAGCGTTTCTCACCATCGACAGCACGGATTGCAGCACCGCCATCCTGACAGTGACCCTGCCCGATGAAGAAAAGGCCACCGTAACCGCTGTCCGGAACGGAGACATTATCTCTGTCAATTCTCTGCATCTGGATGCTGTTTACGACACCTATAACGGCGATCAGTACCACATGACAAGCCGCGCCACCTGGAAATCCAATGATACAGGCACGGATCTTGAGATTCACGATCTGGAAGTTTTACGCAACGAAGAGCTGCTTGCAAGCGGCTATTTTAAGGGAAACGTGACGAAAAGCACCATTACGGAAGATGTATTTCGCGATGCGCCCGTGGATCTTTACAGCATCGACAAGATCCTCTGGCGGGATCTGCGAAGCGATGTGGACGGCTTCTTCGAAAGCGTGACGAATGAGATTGTCGAACGCATGAAACTTTAAGCATAGCTTCTTTTTCCCTCATTTCCAGCTCAAACCGCGGCGTGTCTGGTTTCAATCTTTTTCAGACACCACCGCAGCGTAATGGAAATATACACTGCCGCTGCGATCCAGGCGCTTTGGTCCGCGCAGCAGATCGCGTTGAAGCCGAAATAAGGGACAAAGATGAAGCTGACCACCGTACGGGCGATCATCTCCATCACACCCCCGAAGACGGCGCGAATGGAAAAGCCCAGCGCCTGCACACTCATTCTGCACACATTCAAAATCCCCAGCACCCAGTAGAAAAAGCCCAATGCTCTGAGATATTGGCCGGAGGCATCCAATACCTGCGTGTACTCTGCATTGACAAACATCAGCGACATCGGCCGTCCGAAAAAGATCAAAACGACGCCAATGGCAGCTCCGTAAAGAATCCCGGCCCAGACTCCTTGCCGCACGCCTTGCCGCACGCGGTCAATCTGGTTTGCGCCGTAATTTTGACCCACAAAGGTGGAAACGCCGGTTGCCAGCGCGTCAAACGGGCACATCGCAAGCTGCTTGATCTTCATGCCGGAGGCGTACCCGGAGACATAAACAGGGCCAAGGGAATTGTTGGCGCTCTGCATCACCATACTGCCGATGGCGGTAATAGAGAACTGCAGTCCCATCGGCAGTCCCATGGCGCAGAGGATTTTTGCAAACTGGCCATCCCAATGCTTTTCTTTCGCAGTAACAGTCAGAAGAGGATGTTTTTTTCGCATAAAGAGGACGCAGAGGATCCCGCTCAAGCCCTGTGAAAAAACCGTCGCAATGGCAGCGCCCGCCGTCCCCCAATGAAATCCCATGATACAAAGAAAATCCAGCGCAATATTCAGCACCGCGGAAAATGCCAGAAAGAGAAAGGGGGTTCTGCCGTCCCCGACTGCGCGCAAAATGCTGGAGCTGAGATTATAAGTGAGATTAAATGGAATCCCGAGGAAAATAATGAGAAGATAGGCATATGCGTCGGCAAACAGCTCCTTCGGTGTCCGCAGCACATCCAGGATTGCCCCGCAGAGCAGGGCGCAGCCGATTGTGATGATCGCGCCAAACAGCGTTGTCAAAAGAACCGCATGATAAATATACTTTCGGAGATTTTCATACTTTTTTGCGCCGAAGGTCTGCGCCACCGGAATGGAAAAGCCCGCACAGACACCGATGCAAAAGCCAATCACCAGAAACTGTACGCTTGTGGAAGCGCCGACGCTGCCAAGGGCATCCGCGCCCAGCGTCTGCCCGACGATCGCCGCATCCACCATGTTATAGGTCTGCTGAAAAAGATTTCCCAGCAGCAACGGAAATGCAAACCGCAGGATCAGGGAGAGCGGTTTCCCCTCCGTCATTCTTCCTGTCAATGTCTTACTCATAGACACATTGTACTCTGAAATAAAGGGAAGTCAAATACAGAAAAAGGATATCGGAATCCGTTCCGATACCCTTTTCTGTAAAGAAAAGCTTACTGGTGGTAGTCCAGCTTAAGCAAAGTAACCTCTGTTGGGATCCAATGAAGGATCTTCCGAAACATCATACTTTCCGTAGGTTGCCCCATAGGAAACCTTCTGGGTATTGCTCATCAAAGGCTCAGACTGATCCTGCGCCGCAAGCTCCCGGAAGGATTTCCCCAGCGGCGTCAATACGCGCTGAGCCTGCTCTATCCCCGTAATGTCATATTTCACCAGGCTGAAAGCCAGACGCTTCCGGCAGAATTGATATAAACGATACAGATCCGCCGCAATCTCATATTTAAAATCCAGAATATCCATGAGCTCCTTGATCACACGATCCGCATAGCGTACCTGATTCTGAAATTCATCATGGTGATCCGCTTCTCTCGCTCGAATGGCATCCGCAAGATAGGTATCGATCATGTCATACATAATCGCGACCAGTTCTGTCCGGTTTCCGGCGGTGATTCGCATGGTAAACTGCTGTATTTGTTCTTTCTGCATTCTCTTCTCCCGGCGTTTGCCGCAGAATCTGCCACAGATTCCTTACGGCGCAGCCTGTCCTTTACATCAGACTCTTTATTGCAGAAGCTGCAACACAGACTCCGGCAGGTCATTCGCCTGCGCAAGCACGCTTGTGGAAGCCTGTACCAGCACGTTATACTGCGTGTATTTCGTCATCTCTTCCGCCATATCCACATCCGCCAGATCGGAGAAGGCCTTCGTCAGGTTCTCGCTGCTCTGATCAAGGGACGCAACTGCGTGATCCAGACGGTTTTCGTATGCGCCGATCTTTGCTCTGACAGAGCTGACCTTGTTCAGCGCATAGTCCAGCTTGCCGATGGCACGATCCGCGCCGTTTACCGTAGTGACATCCAGGTCATCCAGATACAGGGTTTCGAGATCCAGTCGCGGAATCCTGATATGCGTGGTCTGATTTTCATTCGCGCCGATCTGTACCTGCATGGCTCCCATGGTGGTGACATGGAGCGTAATCTCACTCTCCGCAGTCGAGGATAATTGTGCATTCGCCAGAAAATCAATCTCAAACCCGCCGGGCTGGTGGATCGTGATATGATTTCCGTCCGCCGTATAGGAGGTGTTTTTGTCTCCAAAAGCGGATGTGGAATCCGGAATAACGGTTGCATCGTTTCCCGCTGTGACATTCCCGTGATTCGGGTCAGAGGGATCCGTCTCGATCTGTCCGATCAGCGCAGCCAGATTCGGATTGGAAGTCACAACGGAGATGGTATGCTGGGAGCCGTAGAACTGTGATCTTAAGGTTGTTTTATTGGTGCTATCCACGTCGAACTGGACCTCCGCTTTCTCCATCCCGTCACAGATTTTGAGATAGGCGGAAGCTTCCGTATCATCAGCATTGATCTCAATCACAAATCCGTTCACGTTGATCGTGCCGGCATTTGCCTCACCGATCTTCGTCGTGCTCGTCGGGTCGATACCAAATGTTCCACTGCCTTCGAGCACGGTCTGTGTGGCGGTTTTGATCTTCATCGTATAATCACCCGCCGTCACATAATCCGACACAGAGATCCGTGTCATATCTGCCACATAACACCCTGTGCCCGGGTCATTTATCGACTTTGTCGGATAAAACCGGTTATCCAGCGTCCCGTCCAACAGCCCCTTGGTGTTGAACTCCGTGTCCCGGGACATCCGGTCAATCTCCTTCTTCAGTTCCGCGATCTCCTTCCGGATCGCCTCTCTGTCGGAAAGCGCATTGGTGTCATTCGCCGCCTGCACCGATAACTCTCTCATACGCTGGATGATCTCTGTCACCTCTCCCAGTGCGCCGTCTGCTGTTTCGATCATGGCTGCCGCGTCGCTGGAGTTTTGTGAAGCGCGATCCACACCATCGATCTGCGTGGTCATTCTGTTGGAGATTGCCATTCCGGCCGGATCATCCTTGGCATGATTGATCCTGATCCCGGACGCAAGACGCTCCATCGAATTCGCGACAACGTCCTCGTTCTGATGGAGCTTATTATTCGCTACGACTGCGGACAAATTATGATTGATCTTCATAAAACTTCCCTCATTTGTCTGAATCGCATCCCTGCATACTATGAGAGGTCATCCGTGACCACACTTTTTCCTGTTTTACATCTGTTGAGAGGCAACTCCTTTGTCTCTCACTATATAGTATATCGGTCTTTTCAAAAACTACTTAACACCGAGAGAAAACTTTTTGCAATTTGATACAAAACCCGTGTCGGAGTGCGGTTTTCCGGCGTTACTCCGTTCGCTTTGAGATAGGCTTCGTTTTCCGTATCCGTCGCCGCGGAAAACTTCGGGAGTTCCAGTTTTTCATCACAGATCGGGTTCATGTTGACAGCGCTGATGCCTTCCACGGAAGTCAGCGCAGCAGCAAGATCTGTTCCCTTCTCATAAAACAGCTCTGCCGTTTCCTGCCGGTCAGCAGCCACAAAACCGGAGACTTTTCCGTCCTCCACCTTCAGCTTTGCTGCCACACTGCCCAGTGAGGACAAGGAAAACATGATGTCCACGATCCCTTTCTTTTCCGTGCCGCTCACGATCTTTAGGTTGATCTCACCGGTCTCGCCCCGTACCAGCACAGGAATATGGTACTGCTCCTTTTCCGCCATCTTTCCTGCGATTTGGAAACGGTTCATCGCCATCTTCAGTGATTTCACATCCAGCTCTGTTGTGGATGTGTCATCCGATGCCAGCATAGTTTTCATCACGTTCTCCGCCACGTCTGCCAGCTTCTTCTGCGCTTCTGCCAGTTCCTCCGGTTCTGAAACCGCTTCACCGAATTCTTTCAGCAGGCTGTTTTTCACTTCCTGAAAATCCACTTCTCCGTTTTCATCCCGGTAATTTTCCACCGGTCTGCCGAACAGTCTGCGGATGGCGACATTCGGATACTCCATCATCTGCTTGATGGCCAGAACGTTAGATACCGTATTCGGCACGTCAAACTGCTCCAGCATACGATAGACCTGCTGCTCCGTATCAGCTGCTTCCGCCAGCTGCTCCATCTGGCCTCTTGCAAACTGCGCGGCTTCCTCTGTCGTATCCGCTTGTCTCAATTGATCCAAAAACCCTTCCGGCGTCTGGTTTTCCCAGTTTGCGTCGTTTTTCATCAACGTCCGGAAGGCTTCCGGAGAGAACTCTTCCGCAATATCACGCATCACATTTGTCTGATAAGCCGTCTCATCAAATGCTGTTTCGATCTGAGAGAGGATATCTTTTCCCATGGTTTTCACGGACACGCCGCCAAAATCATCGTCGACCCGATAGTCCATGCCGCCTTTTTTGGTGCTGCGAAGCGCCGTCAGTAGGTTTCTCATGGTAAGATCCCCGCCCTGATTGACCACTGCGCCGATCACCGCGCCGTCGGTCTTTTCAATCTGGGTAATCAGTCGGAAAACACCGACATAGGATTCCCGTTCCGCTTCGCTGATCTGGCGGTTATGTTCCAGCTTGTACAGATATTCTCCAAAACGGTCTTCGCCCTTGATCCCGTACTCCCGGTTCAAAAGTTCTGCCTCTTTTGTGAGCTCTGTCAGATTCAGATCCAGCGGATTCCGGTTATTTTTTACCATCTGCACAACCACAGAAGGCGTCAATGCCTTCAACGCCCGCTGTACTTCCTCATCCTTTGCTTTCATCGCAAGGACGCTGTCTGCTGTGACCTCCATGCGGTTGTAGGACAAGATCCGCACCGCGCGTTCATTTGGCGCAGTCTGCGGCAGATCCATCTCCTCCAGAAGGCTGTCCACATTTTGAAAGGCCTTTTTGATCGAATCACCGAGGTCACGCCGGATCTCGGTCTGCATGATCTCATATCGTTCTCCTGCCTGATCCATCCGGACCTTCAGCGCCTGTCCTGCCTCCCGAATCCCGGAAAGGGTATTTGTATCGGCTTCCGGAATGGAAAGCGCATACGCAGGGAGATAACGGATCTCATCGACCTGATCCACCGTCTCCTTCAATGCACGGATCGAAACCTCATCCGCTTCCTGGCCGGATTCGGAAAGCAGCCGCGCATAGAACGTCCGCTCCTGCTCCTTCAGCTGCTCTACGGTTTCTTTCAAGGCGGTCGTATCCACTTCCATCCCTTTCTTCAGAAGGGACCGGTTTGCTTCCTCTGTCATGGCAAGGCGTGTTTCTTCCAGGGTCCGTTTCGCCGTCACAAAATCCAGCATCTTTGCTTCCTGGGGGCGTTTTCCCTCTGTGATCGCATCCGTGATCGCAGTCAGGATCTGCTCCTTTTGGAAGGGAAGCTCCATCTTTTTCAACATATCCACGCGCACCAGATTTTCCTCATTTAAAGGAATCTCATTCGCGATCATCCATCGGCTGTTTGCCAGCGTATCCTCTGTCACCGGCAGGCCGCTCTCAGTGATCATCTGCTCCATCTGCGGGCGCATCTCCTCCGCGACCGCATCGGGCATCACATTGAGGCCGAAACCTGCCCCTGCGCCGTTCTGCGCGCGATAAAGATTCTCGATCTCCGCCGGAAGACGGTTATCCGTCATATACTTCACCGCACCGTCACTGAACTCCGTCAGCGAAGATGCGAGCTCAAAAGCCTTTTTCAGATCCGATACGTTCTCATTCGTTGCCGGCAGATCCGCGCCCGTCAGCACCGCCGAAGCCTGCTCCGTTGTCACGCGGCCGTTGCTGATGCTCTCGATCGCTTCTTTCCCGGCCGTGATCTTTCCGACATCCACGCCGCTTTCCGCCAGATGGATTTTGATCTTATCCACAACTGTCACGATCTCGGCACTGTCCACATCGGAAAGGGAACCGCCGTTTTCGCGGTATTTCTGATAGTCTTCTTGAGACATGGAATTGCTCAGGACCGCCATCTCTTTCTGCCTTGCCTCGGCACTGCCTGCCGCAACCCCTGCCAGCTCCTGAATCTCCTCCTTGGAGTCTGCCGCCGGCCTCTCGTAAGTATTGTCCTTCAGAGTATAAACACCGGAGCCGATCATTGCGGCTCTCTCTGTTTTCGTATGTTCAAGGGTTACGGAATAGGGGGTTTGCTCCACGCTGGGATGAATTCCCTTCGGGTTTTTGGTGAATTCCAGAAAATTATTCGGATCTACGCGCATAAAATTCTCCACATAAGATAGTTACTGTCGCTCTTTATTTCGGCTGATCCGGGAAAAAAATTAGGCTCTTGTAGCAAAAAGGGGGATGACACGGCTTGGTGTCACCCCCCTTTTGCATTGAAAACTACAGCGTTTCTCACTGAAACGGCGTGTAACCAAAGAGATCCAGATCCGCACAGTCAATGACATAGTACTCCGGATCCGATTCGATCATTTCCGCCCAGGCATCCTGTGGGAGATACATCACCGGATAGAACGCGTTTTCATCATATTCTCCGTCGAAGAACTGATAATTACCATAGGCTGCGATATCCGAAAGGGAATTCGGCAGATCCGTCGTCTCAATCAGGAAATATTCTCCGGTGTCTTCCCATAGCTCTACTGCCACCTGTGCATGTCCCGTTGGCATGACAATGTAGGTATGGAACCCGGCGCTCTGGAGGGCACTTGCCACAACAAGAGACGTCTCTATGCAAAGTCCTGCTTTCTGCTCCAAAACCTCCGATGGAAGCAGGATATGCTGTCCGTTCTCGGGCGTGTAACTGTCATTCACATAGCGCACCGGCCATTCCGACAAAGCGTTCATAATAGCACCGGCCTGAAGGTAAGTATTGATCGCCGGCGACAGATCCTGTTCCATCGCGCCAAACGTGTCCTGATATCCTGCGATACTTTCAACCTGTCCCTCAGTGAGCGTGCTCACCACTTCCACCGCTGCACGTTTTAAAGCTGCGATCTCCTCCGATTCCGGTTCCAGGAAGCACAGGATATTGTCCTGCGTGGATACACCGAACTCATCGCTGTACCATGCCATCTCGTTCTTACTCTCCAGCTTGACGGGAAAAGTCTTGGAATCCAGAACAGTTCCGTCCTTCTCCGTGATCTTCACATTCATCTGCGCTTCGCGGGGCTTGCTGATGTCCGCATTCCCGAGTGCCGCCGGCTTGATATAGATGACATCCAGTGCGTTCCCGATATGATAACTGCTCGAATAACTTTGAGAAAACTCCGGAATCTCCACCTCCACGATCACATCCTTTTCCCCGCCGACACAGCCCGCCTTCAAAACCAGAAACTGATCGTAGGAATTGTAGAGCGTCGGATAGATCGTATCAATGGCATTGTAAGCAAAATACATATTTCCGAGGGATCCGTCCTCGATCGCAAATGTATCCCAGTCCGTATTTCCATCCTTCACGGCTTTCTCGATCTGACCATAGATACTGCCCGCAGCGGCAGACTGCTCTATCATAAAGTTCATCGCTTCTTTTGTGATGTCCGAAAACTCATCAAAACTGTTGCCCGCATCTGTCATGAGATGTGATATGGCAAAGCCTGCCGATTTCTGCCTTAAGGTATCGTTCCATTCGATCCCGAGCGCAAGACGGTAAGAGACTTCGTCCATTTTTGCAAACAACGCCTTCATTTTCCCGAAGGATTCCTGAAGGCTTGCCGGACACTCAACGGCATCAAAGGCTTCCATCATCGAGGTCAGTGCCGTATTCATCTGGGTATACATCTCTTCCACCGTATCCGCATTCATCGCAGCTGAGAAATCATTCAGATACACCATGGCACCGTCGATCCCCTGCATATAAGTCACAATATCCGCCCAGTCCGTATAGATGCTGCCCACCAGCGAAAAATACTGTTCCGTTGCGTTCTTCAGGCTATCCGGGAGATCCTCGATCTCATGAAACTGTTTCCGAAATTCCTCCACCTGTTTAATACTTTCCTGTGCCTCTGCCGGATCGGTCTCCAAATGACCCTCTCCCAAATAATCAGAGCAACCTTCCAGGATCTTCAGCAGATCCTCCATGCTTTCGGAATCCGTACTGCTGCCATCTGATACCGTGTCTTCGCCCTCTTCAACGACAGCTTCTGCCGGTGCGCTCTTCGCCGTCTGATTTTTGGTCGACATCACAATGATCAGTACGATGACGACAACTGCTGCCGCTATGACCGCAAGGATCACCCATAAAAGTGGTGATTTCTTCTGCTTTGGCGGTTCCGGCGGCTGCTGCACCGGCGGTTGTGGTCTGGTCGGCGGTAACGGTGCCTGCTGAACCGGCGGTGCTTCGTTCAGTGGTGCCCCACAGTTGGTGCAAAAGGTTTTTTCATCGGACATCTCCGCTCCGCATTCTCCACAAAACTTACTCATGAATTCACCCCCTTCTGTTTCATCTGCTTTTTGATCTTCCCGGAGTTCAGGATTGTCATCCGTTTTTCATTCTGATAAGTCAATGTCAGCGGTTTCGTGATATACCCTTCCGCAACTCCGGCTTTATGAACGGATTTCATGCTGGAATACATGATCGCGCCGACTATGAGATCGGTAAGTCCGGCGACGACAAATGCTGCGAGAATCGCTTTTGGCGTTTCCGTATCGCCAATGAAGATTGACACAAGCAGCGTCGCGATAAACAGTCCGAAAAACAACGGGATCAAGACCGCCATCATCTTCGGTGCGCTGACCGGAAGATCCCCCACCATTTTCCCTGTCTGCCCGTTCATGGCGAATTTAAAGGTCTTTTCATTCCACCGGGTCGTCAGCATCCACACCGGAAGCATGGCATAATGTGTTTTTTCCCCTTCATAGGCAAAAAATTCCTTGCTTTCCTCTATCCCGTCGTGCTTGATCGTGTCCCTTGTCTGCTTCCGAATCGAACCTTCCGCCCTGTCATGTGCACGTTTCCTGCACTCCTCCTCGGATACGTCATACCGTTCCGCAAGAAATCCCGGGAGATAAGTGAGGGAAAAATCTCTCAGTTCCTCCAGCCGATATGGCTCTACCGAATCCATGAGATTGTCGTCCATACGCTTTGAGGGCATCCGCCGGTACCTTTTCATAATCTAGGTAGCCCTTCCGCTGCACGCTGAAACGCGCCGATTTATGAGTGTTTCCATCGCTGTCTTCGCTCTCGTCATAAGCGATGTAGTCGCCGTCGATAAAGACACGCCCGTTAAACATCCAGAACGGCACATACACGCCCTGGATCTCCTGCACATGATTATCCGTTTTAAAAGAGTTTGGCAGAAGAAAACGTTTATTGTAAAAGGACAGATATTTCTCCTCCGCCTCTTTCTTGGTATGCGCAAACGGAATGATATAATCCAGCCGCCGCGTTCTTCCCCCTCTCCTTCCATGCCGCTTCCACTTCTTCCGGCGTATATTCGGAAAAACAGAATTCGCATTTCAACTTTCCGAGGGTCGGATCAAAGACCATGCCGCCTCCGCAGGCCGGACAGGTAGAAGCCATGGTCTTGCCCGGAGCAACCGGCTCAGCAGGCGAAGATGCCTCCCGGACAGCCTCTCCCGTCGACATTTCCCTGGGTGAAGGTGCCCCAGTACCTTCAAATTCTGCCGGACTCATCTGTATACCCGGCGTGTCTTCCGCAAGAGATGCTCCGCAATACCCGCAGAACATCGCTCCATCTTCATTTTTACCGCCGCATTCTCCGCAAAACATACGCTATCCTCCCATGTTTTTCGTTTTATCTGGCAACCGTGTTCAAATCCACTTCATTTCCGAACAGATCTGTTCCCTTCAGTGTCTTTGGATCGATATAATACCAATTCCACGTTGCATCGTTAGATTGTCCGATCTCGTACAGATGTATATTCAGTGTTCCGTCGGGATCTACGGAATCAAGAGAGGCCTCCGGCGCTCCCTCATATATCCTTGCGAGTTCCACGATATCATCCGTCGTATAGCTGCCCTTTGAACCGCCGGTCTGTTCGGCATCTATCTGACCGGTTCCGTCTGTCTGTCCGCTGCTGTCCGACTGACCGCTGCCACCATCTTCCTGTTTCATGGCGGAAGAAGTCGCTGCCGACGCACCTGCCCTTGCCGCGGCTTCCTCATCATAGGTGAAAAAATAATAGTCATGTCCGTTGTCATAATAGGGCAGCTCATCAAACGTATAGAAACGCGCCTCCATATCCATGGCATCATAGAGTCTCTCGATCTCCAGACTGTCATAGCCGGAATAAAAGACCAGTCCGTCATAATCCTCCGGGCAGATGATCTCAAAGGTCTTGGTCATGGTCGGCATCTCGGTTTCAATGTTACTTTTCTTGTAAATATCGTAATGCGTATCACCGTTTGTGATCCGGACAAAGTGATCGGCATCTCCCGGATACAGTTTTGACAGTTCCTCCTCCATATCCTCGTCAAACTCCATCGCAATCCCTGTATACCGGTCAAGCACACCGTCTGCCAACACCCCGGCCTGTGTGACCTCGGAAAGGTCATAAACAAATACCCCTTTCACATTTTTATAGCCGGGAGAAGAGGGTAGTTTTTCTTCCGTAATGCTCACTGTGGCGGAGACGGTCATCTCATCCGTATCTTTGGTCTTGTCATTCATCATCGTGGTAAAGGTAAACTTCCCCACGGGTGAAAGGGTGATGTCATGCGTTTCCAGCCAGTCTCCCTCTTCTTCCTTCGTCTCGGTTTCAGTCACCTCTTCGGTTTCTTCCTCTGTTACCTCTTCTGTCTCTTCTTCGGTTTCATCATCTTTGTTATCTTCGTCTTCTTCCTCTTCGTCCCGGACACGATCTCTTGAAGCAGTACGTTGCGTCTCCTTATTCACGAGGATCCCCGGCTTCACGAAAAGCACCACCAACGCCACGATCGCCGCTGCGGCAAGGATGATCACAAGGATCAGGATCTTCTTGAATTTCCCGTTTCCGCCGGAAGGTGGTTGCTGATAATTCGGCTGCTGATTGTTTTGTTGTTGATAGTTCGGCTGCTGTTGTATAGGTTGCTGCTGTGGAACAGGCTGTTGTTGCACAGGTTGGACAGATCATTATGCATCTCCCCCTCCGATCTCAAAATGATAAACGTTCCCTTTTAATTGTATCAGCGTGATGAAATAAAAACAGAGCGTGACGAGATTTGTCAATGACAATTCTCGTCACGCCCATCATTCCGAAATGTAAGAGGTCTGTAAAATCCGACGTATTGTTTTACATGAACATCACTTCGTACACCGGATAGTATGTCACGCAGCCTTCGGTTTTTATGATCCTCTCGTTTGAAAGCACGATACCGCGCTCCACGGGATATTTATTTCCCTGCAAAAAAACATCAAGTGCTTTGTGAATATAATAATCCTTGCCTGATTTTACCTCGATAGGAAGCACCTTAAGATTATCATGGTCATTTGTCAGGAAATCCACTTCTCCGTTTTTCCTGTTATCATAATAGAACAGCTCATTCCCGTGCGCCTTAAGCTCAGAAGCGACCACACATTCATATACGCTGCCCAGATTGATGCTGCTTATATCCTTAAGAATCGCGTCGATATTGACCGGATACAGCACGGATGTCAGGATGCCCACATCATTAAGATATAGTTTGATAAGATTCTTTGTGCTGTTTTCAACAAGCGGGTACACTGGTGTAGAGACTGCTTTCACTCCAAGAACTATGCACGCGCTTATAAGATATTCAAACTCATCCAGATACTGACTGTAAGTTTTTCCCTTGACACCGTCAATATCCTTTATGACTATGCGTTTCTTTCTGTTTTCAAGCGTGGAAGGAATCATATCATAGATACGTCTGATCTTGAGCCGGTTTGCTCTGTCATACTTTGACGCATCGGCGGCGTAGAAATCATGTATCTCTTTCTGTATCTGGCGTACGTTATAGATGTTTTTTTCAGACACAAAAGAATTTACCGCATCCGGCATTCCCCCCACAAGCAGATATTTCTTAAACATTCCGATCAGATTGTTGTGAGTAGTTTCATCAAGGCTTTCACGGTTTTCGAACTTTTGCCTTAATACATCTATTGCCTCTTTGCCATATCCGTTTGCCAGTAAAAACTCTTCAAAATCAAGCTGATACATTCTCATGACCATGATGCTTCCGATTGGTATCGAGGATGTCTGCGAAAGTGTTACGCCCAGAAGAGAACCGCTTGCTATATATGTGAACCTGTCATCCTGCTTCAGAAATTTAAGCAAAGTAAGCAGATGAGGATATACCTGTATCTCGTCAAGAAAAACAAGAGTATTCTCCTTTTCTTTCATTGAGGATCCGGCAATCGTTGATAATTGAAAATAAAAGTCAGCAGCACTGCGGACATCGGAAAAACGCCGGTCGCTGATCTCATCCTCTGCCAAATTGATCTCAATAAAATTTTTAAACAGCTTTCTGCCCGAATCCCTGATTATATATGTCTTACCGACCTGTCTTGCTCCGTCAATGAGCAATATCTTATTTCCGGGATGTTTTAGATATGCATCTATACTGCTCTGTATTTTCCGGAAAAGCATATACTTTCAAACTCCATTGACTTTTCATCATAATTCAATCGTACTTATATTGACTTTTCATCTAAATATTACTGTAATTTCATTGACTTTTCAACAGAAATATTTTGGCACTTGTTTATTCCCCGTACTGCTTTTTGTATTCTTCCAGAGTCATCATTGTAAGAGCGGGAAGCGTCCACATTGAGGAGCTGTGCCAAACGGTTATTGGAGATCTCGACCAGCTTCATCACCCGGTCGAACCGTTCACCGAACGCTATCGCATCCTCTCTGTTTTTTTCCTTTTCTATCGAAGAGTCGTCATCCACCCCTTCAAAGAGCCAGTTCAAGAAAGCCTCAGAAAGCTCATTCTGCGCATTTCCCGGCTTACACCCATCCCCGGATATTGATTTAAAACCGATAAGAACTTTCAACTGCGGCAGTTTTCCTTCTTTTTGTGCATATTGAAGAAGTCCATTCACCAGTTTTTTTGCTGCGGTTCCATTTTTTTCCGGTATACGTTTCCCGCTCCTGAAATGACTGAGGTTGGTTCGGTCAAATCCTGCCTGAGAAGCGATCTGCGAATTGGACGCATCCAGTTCTTCCAGTATCAAATTTAGTTTTTCCTGAAATGTCCTTGCTTCCACCGACATACGATACTCCCGTCCGACTCAGGTTCTGGTCAATGCTACATTTGCCAGGGTTCCTCCTGCGAACGTCACCTGTCCGACACCATACTGTCTGCCATCCGGCGTTTCAAAAAAGAATCCGATAAAAATATCCTGAACCCCAAGATCTTCGTCACTCATGAACGACAATGCGTACTGTTTCCCATCCCAGTCCGGTGTCTGCCCGCTTTCAAGAAACCAGGAGGTTCCTGCAGGAAATTTGCAGTCAAATATACTTCCCGCCTGATTAAATGAAATATTCGCCTTTGCAAAATCCAGAGTCTCCGGATTTCTTTGATTTTCCGGATCCAGATAAATCACCATCTTCCAGCTTCCTGCTACCTCATCCGCTGTAGTCATCTCCTCGTACTGATACATGGGATACGGGAAATAATAGCCTTCCTCCAGTTCATCATACTCCAACGCATCCCAATACCACCCGAAATCCTCCAATGTCGGGTAATCAGTCTCACTGTTGTAGTAATTCATGTTAAAATCTGCAAGATCCTGTTTCGTTACGATGGACGGTGCAGAAGCGTTTGATCCGCTGTCCGGTTTCTCTGTCTCTGTTTCGGCTTCGCTTTCTGCTTCTGTTTCCGCTTCTGTCTCTGTTTCGGTTTCCGTCTCCTCTTCCGTTACCTCTTCGCTTTCTTCCTCCTCATCATCTTCATTCCGGTCACGGTCTCTTGAGGAAGTGCGCTGCGGTTCCTGATTTACAAGAACACCGGGCTTTACAAACAAAACCACCAGCGCCACGATGGCTGCAGCGGCTATGATGATCACAAGGATCAGGATCTTCTTGATGTTCCCGTTACCACCGGAAGTGAGTTGTTGACCATTCTGCTGTTGGTAATCCGGTTGCCGGTAGTTTTGCTGCTGGATATTCGGCTGCTGTTTTACAGGTTGCTGTGGCGCACGCTGCTGAGAGACAGGCTGTTGTTGCACAGGCGGAACCGGAGCACCCCCCGAAAGCGGAGTCCCGCATTTGGTACAGAATTTTTTTCCTTCCGGCATATTCACGCCGCATTTTGGACAGATCATAAATGGAATCTCCTGTTTTTTTTCATATATCATCTTCATTGTATTAACATGACATAATAAAAAAAAGAGTGTGACACGATTTGTCAATGAATCTTTCGTGTCACACTCGTTTCCTTTTTGAGTGATCTGTTTTACCTGTTGTTTTCCGGTTCTCTGATTATTTCTTTTTTGCAGGTTCCTTCTTTTTCACCGGCGTTTTCTTTGCCACTGTCGCCTTCTTTGGCTGCGCAGTTTTTTTCGCTGCAGGCTTCTTTGCGGCAGGCTTTTTCGACGCAGTCTTTTTCACCGGCTTCTTTTCGTCCAGATAGGAGAAGCTGAATACGCCGACGCCATAGGGAGACAGCGGATAAGCGAAGGAGTAGTCCCGATTGTCACAGGGCGATTTTTCCGCACGGTAGCTCTTCTTTGAATGTGCGCCATAGCCGCCGTACTTCGGATCATCGCTATCAAGAACCAGTTTATAAGTCGTGTCTTTTGGCACGCCGACACGATAGTCGCTGCGTTCCATCGGCGTAAAGTTGAAGACAAACAAGAGATTGTCCTTGCCGTCTGCGCTCTTGCGCACAAAACTGAAGATGCTGCGGTAGGAATCGTCCGCATTGATCCATTCAAACCCGTTCCACTCGGAATCCAGTTCATAGAGGCAGCGATGCTCCTGATACAGGTGCAGCAAAGCTTTGACCCAGGTCTGAACGGCTTTGTGACGCGGATCATCCAGCACATACCAGTCAAGCTCGCGCTCCTCGTTCCATTCCGTGGGCTGTGCAAACTCCTGGCCCATAAAGAGCAGCTTTTTCCCGGGATGTCCCATCATAAAACCGTAACCGACCTTGAGATTCCGGTATTTGTCGTCTTCGAGGCCCGGCATTTTCTTTAACATCGAACATTTCAGGTGCACCACCTCATCGTGGGAAAGCACCAGAATGTACTTCTCGGCTGTATTATAGCTCATGGCAAAGGTCATCCGGTTGTGGTTGTCCTTACGGAAATAGGGGTCCAGCTTCATATAATCGAGGAAATCATGCATCCAGCCCATATTCCACTTGAAACTGAAGTTCAGGCCGCCGTCCTCGACCTTGCCGGTCACCATCGGCCATGCCGTGGACTCCTCCGCCACCATGATCGCGCCTTTATTACGCCCCGTGATCAGCGTATTGATATGCTTGAAGAACTCGATCGCTTCCAGATTTTCATGACCGCCGTGGATATTCGGCACCCATTGTCCCTGCTGCTTGCCGTAATCCAGGTAAAGCATGGAAGCCACTGCATCCACGCGAAGCCCGTCCACATGGTAATGCTCGATCCACATCAGCGCGCTTCCGATCAGGAAGTTCTTGACCTCATTCTGTCCGTAATTGAAGATCTTGGTACCCCAATCCGGATGCTCGCCCTTCTTCGGGTCCGGATACTCGTACAGTGGCTGTCCGTCAAAATCCGCCAGCCCGTGGGCATCGCGCGGGAAATGCGCCGGTACCC
This sequence comes from Lachnospiraceae bacterium, assembly GCA_017431515.1. Lineage (GTDB taxonomy): Bacteria > Bacillota > Clostridia > Lachnospirales > Lachnospiraceae > RUG12461. The sequence goes on along the minus strand of JAFRKV010000040.1, from coordinate 193,671 downwards.
AGTCCAGGATCACACCGATATCATGCTTATGCAGATAATTCACCAGATACGCAAAGTCCTCCGGCGCGCCGTAGCGGGAGGTCGGTGCATAATAGCCCGTCACCTGATAGCCCCAGGAGCCGTCAAACGGGTATTCGGAGATCCCCATCAATTCCACATGAGTATACCCCATATCCTTCACATATTTCGTAAGCGCAACCGCAAATTCCCGATAATTGTAGAATCCCTCATCCTCACGACCCGGATGCCGCATCCAGCTGCCCGGATGCACCTCATAGATCGCCATTGGCTTCGCATAGATATCGCCGCTTTTTCGCGCTTTCATCCATGCATCGTCCGTCCAGCGGAATTTGCTGATATCCGCGATCCTGGAAGCCGTGCCCGGGCGGAGCTCTGCAGCATTTGCATAAGGATCTGCTTTGTAAAGCTTTCTACCGTCCGGTGTCACGATCAGATATTTATAGAGCTGGCCTACCTGCGCCTCCGGAATAAAAGCCTCGAAGATGCCGATTTCGTTGTCATCAATCCGTTCCATCGGGTTGGCAGTTTCTTCCCAGCCGTTCCATTCCCCGATGACATAGACACGCGCCGCGTGAGGCGCCCATACATCAAAGCAGATGCCGGTCTTTTTCCCCACTTTGCGCGGATGCGCTCCCATTTTCTCGTAAATATTGTAGTGTGTCGCCTGTCCCAGAAGATATCTGTCCAATTCCGTAAAACGAGCCATTTCCTACCTCCCCTATTTTCAGAGAAAATCTTTTTCTTTTAACAGTGTGTATTCCCCGTCTGACGCTTTTTTGGAAGAGAAGAGATTTCGCAAACTGATCTTCTCCGCGCGCCCGATCGCATCATCCACAATTTCCTTCACTTCAGCCAGTGTTGTTGCCTCATCCAGACGCTCGATCTGGGAAATCCTGTCGTAAAGCGCCAGAATCGCCATCTCATCAATTTCGTAGAACTGTTCATTGGCATATGCCTTGGCAAATTCCACCAGTTCATCAATGGAGAAATTCGGAATGATGATCCGTTCCGTAAACTTCTCGGCAAAGGAGGAATCTCTGGAAAGCGCCTTGTTCAGGCCGTCTCTGGTATCCTCCATCATGACAAGCAGTCCGCTTTGGTCGCTCTGCATGTTCAGAGAAAGCTTTACGGCTGCTTCCCGGCTCAGATCACCTGCGTTTTCAATGATCAGCACGCCGCCTCTCACTTTTTTCAGGAGATCGGCGATATCCTTCTGGTTCAGCGCTGCGGCTTCGATCCGTCCCACATGACCCAGCTTCCTTTCCGCGCGCTTCTGCAGAGCTTTGACGAAATCGGTCGCCAGCTGCGTCTTACCATTGCCGTGGCCGCTTTGGATCAGAATATGACCGCTGTGCTGCCCGGGCGTCACGATTTTTTTGGTGGAACGGTTCAGGACACCTGTGATCTGCTCCTCCATCCCGTTGACTGCGGTGAAATAGGAGAATATCTCCTTTTCTTCGCTGGAAAGCTCCTTTGGTCTTCCCTCCAGCATCTTCTCCATGGGAGACTGTTTCTTTTTTGCTTCTTCTTCTTTTTTCTCTTCTGCCAGAATCTCCGCTTCCGTCATCACCACATCCGGGAGCTGTGCCGTGTTCAGCGTCACGCTCATGTCCGGAAGCCCGGAGGTATCACGGATTCGAACCTTCTCTCTTTCCTTTGCGGCATCGCTTGTATCAACTGCCAATTCTGCCGGCTCTGCGGGAATGCTCTCCTGGTTTGTCTCTTCCGCTTTCTCTTCTGTTTCCTCAGCCGCAGACCCCGAAATCCCGGTTTCCGTCATTGCAGGCTCCGGAACCGGAATCTCCGGCGCTTTCTCCACGGGATGAATCACCGGGGGCACAAAGGGCACGACCTTCTTTTCATGCGGTGTCTGATCCGCAACATCATGAATATCCTTCGGCACCCATTTTGCCGGCTCCGACTCATCGGGCTCTTCTTCCGATGTCTTCTTCTCAATCTCCGACGACAGCGCATCCATATCCTCCTGCAGCGTGTCTTCCTGCAGATCTGCCGACAGTCTGTTGATCTCCTCCTGCAGAATGCCGTTCACATTCTCCACGTATTCGGTGGCTGCCTTTTCGTCTTCTTTGGAAAGCTCCGAAAGATTCTGCGTATACCGCTCCTCCAGGATCTTTTCCGGCGACATGCCCGCATCCAGCTGCGGTACGATCTCTGACAACCGTTTCATGATGTCTTCTGCTTCCTGCAGCGCCTTTGCCTTCTCCACCTGAAGCTTCTTCTGATCCGCATCCGCAATGGCTGCCTCTGCCGCGCGCCTTGTCATTTCCCATTCCGCCAGCACTTCATCAATGGAAAGCTGTCCTGTGATCTGTTTCACAGCGGGACGTCCGGATGGCACCATCAGGCTCATCTGCCCGTCGATCTCCTCTGAGAGGTATTTCTGGAAATTCTGATCAATCTCCTGATTAATCTCCTGTTCGGCTTCCAGCAGACCCTGCTTTTCTTCCTCTTTTGCCTCCTCCTCTTCTTCCGGCTTCAAGGCGAGGTAAGGGATCTCTTCCACCATTTTCTTGATCATATCCATGGTATCGGAGACCGTTTCTTTTTCCGTGGCTTCGGCAATCTGCTGCATGCTCTTTGCCAGCTCCTGCTGCAGGTTTACCGTATTGTATTTCTCCGTGTTGATACTGATATCCGGGATCACGACGGTGTCCTTGGAGACTTCGCCGCCTCTCTCCCGGTCGTTGGAATGAATCTCCACATAACTTCCTTTTTGCATGCGGAAATCACGATATTTCTGTTCCTGGATCTTATTCAGCGGCTGATAGAGCATTTTCAGCTCCAGCGCCTTCTCCACATAAGGGCCGTCTCCGAACCAAAGCACAAGTTCATCGCAGGCATCTATACATTTCTCACTCTCTCCTGCTTTATGATACAAAAACGCCAGCTCAAAAGCCCATTTCTCGGTATATTCCTCTTCTTTCAACTCTTCCAGGAGGGCGATCTTCTCGCTCATCTCCGCTCCCTGCGCTTTCATCATCTCATAACGGAGGACATACCTCAGATTGTCATGGGGCGCAACATCCACAAATTCATCGTAATACTCCTGCGCCTCTTCAAAATTCTTCGTCCGGATCGCAAGCTCTGCCAGGCGATAGATGATCATTCGTCCGATGGGGGAACGGTCATACGCAGTGAGAAGCACCTCCCGCGCATCATCGAAACGTTCCACCTTCTCATATGCCTCCCCTGCCTGCATCAGGGAATTGATATTTTTGATCTTTTTCCAGTTGATTTCGTCGCAAAGGTCTGCCGCCTGCGAATATTTTTCTTCTCCAATGAGCTGCTTTAATTCGTCAAGTCTCAGCTTGCTCTCGTACTTATCCAAAATCCGTCTCCTCCTCTATAAAACGAGGTTTATTTCTTCTTTTTCTTGAAATTACCAAGCCTGAATAATCCGGTTCTCTGTACCTTTCCCTCTTGCTCCGCCGCGATCTCCTGCTCGTCCAGATCCTCCGGATAGCGGAGTTGATGCGTATCCACATCCATTTTGACCGCTCTGACATAGTCCTTTGTTTTTGTGGGAAGCTCTCTCTTGCGGAGCTTTCCCTCAAAGAATCGCTTCAGCAGATAATAGATGACCGCGAATACCGGCACGCCGAGGATCATGCCCGGCAGCCCGAAAAAGCCTCCCGCGACCAGGATCGAGAAAATGACCCAGAAGCTGGAAAGGCCGGTAGAATCACCGAGAATCTTGGGTCCGATAATATTGCCGTCCACCTGCTGCAGCACGATGATAAAAATCAGCAGATACAGCGCCTGCAGTGGATTTGCCAGGACAACCAGGATCAGACAGGGAATCGCGCCGATAAACGGACCAAAGATCGGGATAATATTGGTCACGCCGATGATCGTCGCCAGCAGCGCCGGATAAGGAAGCTGCATAATACGAAGCGTAATGAAGGAAATTACGCCGATGATCAGGGAATCGATTATCTTTCCGATGACAAAGCCGCCGAAAATCTCGTTCGACCGCCGCATGACATGGATGATCTTGTTTCCGGTCTCCGGTTTGAACAGCGCATAAACGATCTTTTTGCCCTGTCCGATAAAAGCTTCTTTTGTCTGAAGAAGATAAACCGCCACGATCAGGCCGATGATCAGATTGATGATACTACGTATCACAATGTAGACACCGCTGGCAACAGAAGTGATATAGGAGAAACCTTTGTCAAACGATATGCCCTTTAGGAGAGCCACAAAGGACTCCGCCAAGTCATTGAGCCGTTCGGAGAACCAGCTCACCACAGTCGAATCCGAATTCGCTTCCATCCAGTCCGTTGCCTGGGCGATCTCTTTCGGCACACTTTTGGTCAGATCCGAAATATTGGAAATCATCTGCGGGATGATGATCAGAATAACCAAAGAAACGATCGCAAGAAACGTGATCAGTCCAAGGGTGATCGACACATTACGGACGTGGCGTTTGGTCCTCACCTCATTTTTCGACTTCTTCAGAAAATACGGCAGCATCTTGGCCTCATAGGCCTTCATGATCGGATTGACCAGATACGCGCCGACGATTCCGAACAGGACAGGCTGCAAAACCATCAAAAGGTTGTTCCAGCCATCCGTAAAACCATCATAACGATAAAACAGGAAGAATACGATGTTGCACGCAAAAAAAGTGAGAAAGATCATCAGCCCGATCGAAAACAGCGTTTTCCGGTCGGGTTTCAGTCCACCCTCTTTTTTCTTTTCCTCTTCCTGAGGTTCCTGCGTCTTTTCTTCGTCCAAAATAAAGATCCTTTATTAATGTCTGTAATAATTGATCAGGCATCCATCCAGAATGATCGTGCGTTCATCCTCGGTGAGGTCGCCCAGCCGCAGCGTGAAAGGCTTCATCTCCCCGCCCTTCACAGCAAATGCCTCGATGGTTTCGCTTTTCTCTTCCACCGCTTTCCGAATTTCCGGAAGAAACAGATAGTCTCCGTTTGTAAACGGAAGTGCGCCGTCTTCGATCAGAAACGGCAGCATTCCCCAGTTGATCAGATTACTGCGGTAACGCTTCGTCGCATACTCATTTGCGATATTGGCCCAGCCGCCCAGCACTTTCTGGCAGGAAGCCGCCTGCTCTCTGGCGCTCCCGTCACCGGGCTTCACCGCAAAGATCGTACTGCCGATCCCCAGCTTCTCTCCGGTGGCTTCCGGATACTTTTCCTGAATGGTTTTGATCGGATCCGCCAGTTCGGAAAGCACAGACACGGGATCCTTTCCATCCTCCAGCGCCTTCTCCGCCGCCTGGACCTCTTTTGCCCGTCCCACATAGGCGGGATCTTTTCTGGACAACGTAAACTCCGCCAATCCAAGGGGATTGGAACGGAAAGAAGAAGTTTCGCCGGACGGGATCAATTCGTCTGTCGTGGTCACGGGATCATGGATCTCCGAAACCACCTTCAGCACGAGATAATCCGGAAGCGAGCGCATAGCAGGCCAGTCCTTGATATTCGGGCCGAACTTGATCTCCACATCCGGATCAGCCACGCCTTTGCTGTCAAAAACACGATTCTGATAGATCTTCTGATCAAAGAAATACTGCGGCTTCGTATACTGCACATTCATCTCCGTTGCCGCTGTCAAAATTCCCTGATTCGCCGCGGTCGCTGCGATCGAACGCGCATCCATCAACGCCACCGAGGCAATCTGCCCGTTCTGGATCTTGCTGCCCTCGCGGTTCGGGAAATTGCGCGTGGAATGACGGATAGAGAATCCGTTATTGGCAGGCGTATCCCCTGCACCGAAGCAGGGCCCGCAGAACGCGGTCTTCAGTACGGCGCCGGTCTCCATGAGTTTCGCTGCCGCGCCGTTTTTCACCAGCTCCATGTAGATCGGCATGCTGGCGGGATATACCGAAAGGGTAAACTCATCTGATCCGATGCTGGCGCCGCTCAGGATATCCGCTGCATCGCAGATATTCTCGAACCCGCCGCCTGCGCATCCGGCAATGATCCCCTGATCAACATAAAGCTTGCCGTTTCTGACTTTGCTCTTCAAATCAATCTTTGCCGCTCCGTCAAAGCTGACTTTGGCACGTTTCTCACAATCATCCAGAATGTCAAGGAGATTGCGGTTCAGCTCCTCGATGGTATAGGCATTGCTCGGGTGGAACGGCATTGCGATCATGGGCTTGATCTCGGACAGATCCAGCTCGATCATACCGTCGTAGTAAGTGGTGTCTGCCGGCGAAAGCGCCGCATAATCCTCTTCTCTCCCGTGAATATGGTAAAACTCCCGCACCTTCTCATCTGTCTGCCAAATGGAGGAAAGGCAGGTCGTCTCTGTCGTCATGACATCGATCCCGATCCGCGTATCGACGGAAAGCCCTGCCACGCCCGGTCCGACGAACTCCATCACCTTATTTTTGACATAGCCCTTCTCAAAGACAGCTCCGATCAGCGCGATCGCCACGTCCTGCGGACCGACTCCGGGGGCAAGGGTTCCGGTCAGATAGACCCCGATCACTCCCGGCATTTTGATATCATAGGTTTTGCTCAAAAGCTGCTTCACAAGCTCCGGACCGCCTTCGCCGATCGCCATCGTGCCAAGGGCGCCATAACGGGTATGGGAATCCGATCCGAGGATCATCTTGCCGCCTCCCGCGAGCATCTCGCGGGCAAACTGATGGATGACTGCCTGGTGCGGCGGTACATAGACGCCGCCGTATTTTTTTGCACAGGTCAGACCAAACAGATGGTCATCTTCATTGATCGTGCCGCCGACTGCACAAAGACTGTTATGGCAATTGGTCAGCACATAGGGAATCGGAAACTTCGTAAGCCCGGAAGCCCGCGCTGTCTGGATGATCCCGACAAACGTGATATCGTGGCTGGTAAGCTTGTCAAAACGAATGGAAAGATTTTCCATGTTGCCGGATTGATTATGCTCCTTTAAAATCCGGTACGCTATGGTTCCCTGTCTTGCCGAATCCTTTGATACATCAGGACCAAGCTCCTGTGTCAGCGCCGGATCGTTTTCCGCAATACATTTCGTGCCATGGACAAGATAGACTCCGCTGTCATGTAATTTCATCTGTTTACTGTGCTCCTTCTCTTTATCCTTACAATTATAAAGAATCCGCCTTCATTCGTCAAAAGATCACGGCTTTTTCATGTTCCGCATGCGTTTGAAATACGCGGAGTCAAGATTCACTTTGATCTCAGGCTTGGGCGCCGGTGGCTTCTCTTCCAGGTCGACATAGGTAAAATCCGATTCATCCGGCAGACCTTCCTCCGGAAACGCTGCGGATCCATCGGACAGCTTCTCCTGCTGCTCTTCTGAGCCCGGCATCAGAGGATTCCCTTCCTCATCCAGGGGGACACCGATCCGCTCAAAATAAGCAGGATTGATCTTGATCTCTGGTTTGCTCTCGCTGTAATGCGATCGCTCCGCCTCCTGCTCTTCTTTCCGTTCTCTTTCCCGCTCCTTCTCGATCTCCTTATTCGCGGAACGGATCAGATTCAGATACTTCTCCGTATCCCGGAAATCCTGCAGCTGTCCCTTCAACTCAGACTGGTTCGAGCGGACAGTCCGTTTTTCTTCCTCAAGCAGCTCCTTCGCTTCATTACAGGCCAGCTCAAAATGGTCGATCGCATCCTGCATGATGTACTGCATGCGTGATAATGCCTCATTCGTATAAAGGATGGAGGCGGCATAAACGTCTTCTGCCTTGAGATCCGCCTGATGCACAATATCATCCCCGAGCTTCCTTGCATCCCGCTCCGCTTTGTCTCGGCTCTGCTGGGTCAGCTCATACTCATCCATAATCTCATAGATCGCTACATTCAAGCGGTTTAAATGCTCATACATCAGCTTTTTGTCGATGATGATCTGGTTTTCCGCCGCGTTATAAACCTGCGCTTCCGCGATCAGTACATGGATCTCTCTAAGGATCTGTTCCAGCTTGTCCTGTAAACTCACAGTGTTAAGTCTCCTTTTATCGTAAGAAAACCCCGAACAACTACATCATACCATAACCGTAGGTTGATTTCTATAAAAATAGTATGTTATCCTTTCCCTGTTATGGGCGTTGTGAAAACTTACGGAAACATCATCAAACACTTTCAACCCGCGCATCCGGAGGTTTCCCGGCGGATGATCACCGCCGGTCTTTTTCTGGAGCGTTTCCGCGCCCGGCATCTGTCGGATCAACGAATTCCGAAAGCCTATGTGGAACTGAACACGCTTGCTGTCGGCCAGATTCTGCACGGTTTGAAGCATCCGGAAACCACTGCATGGACAAATCTCTTCACGCCTGTGGAGATCCTCCAGTGTTTTGACCTGTTCTGCCTCTCCGCGGAAGCATTATCCTCCTTCTGGTCCGGCTTTTTTATCGAGGATCGCTTCATTGATGATGCGGAAGCCGCCGGTTTCGCGCCGACGTTATGCTCCTACCACAAATGCTTTCTCGGCAGCGCGCTCTCCGGTGTGATGCGAACGCCTTCCTTTGCCGTCACGACTTCCACAGTCTGCGACGCCAACTTCAACACCTTCCGTTTCATTGAAAAGCACTGCCGGATTCCGACGGTATTTCTTGATATTCCGGCTGTTTCCACGCCGGAAAGCATCCAATACGTGTCTGCGCAGTTGAAGGAATTGATTCATACCCTGGAGGAACACACCGGAAAATCCTTTGATGTGGATCGTCTCCGGGAGATCCTCCAACGGGAAAACCAGTCAAAAGACCTTTATCTCCGCTATCTTCTGGAAAAAGCGGAGAAAACCTATCCCACCACGCTGACATTACAGATGTATGAACTGTTTGCCACACATCTTGCGATCGGATCCGTGGAGGCGCTGCATTTCTTTCAGTCCCTCTATGACGAAGTCCGGTCGTGTCCCACTTTTCACGGCAAACGCATTTATTGGGTACATCTGCTGCCGTTTTACCATGACACCCTGCAGAATGTTTTTAATCTCAGCGACACCTGGCAGCTGCAGGGATTTGAAATGAACATAGATTACACCAAACCGCTTGATCTTTCTGATCCGCTTACAGCGCTTGCCAAAAAACTCATCGAAAATATTTATAATCGCCCCTTTGAGGAAAAAATCGACCTTGTGCTGAAAACAGCGCATGAGCTCCGTTCGGACGGGCTGATTCATTTTTGTCATTGGGGATGCAAGCAATCCATCGGCGGCGCCATGCGTTTAAAAGAAGCTGCCGCAGCTGCCGGTTATCCGATCCTTCTGCTGGACGGTGACGCCATTGACCGCAGAAACAGCGCTGATGGTCAGATCCGCACCAGATTAGATGCTTTTTTAGAACTCCTGAATGAAAACGGAGCGGTATAATTCATGAGAAACGGAAAAAAACTCGGTTATATCTGTAAATATACGCCGGTGGAACTCCTGGAAGCGCTGGGCTATGAGATGGTGCGGCTGGATGAGACCGCCGCTGCCTTTCCGACGGCGGATGCGCTCCTCCATCCCAATGTTTGTTCCTACGCAAAGGCGGTTTTGGAGTCATCCTCTGCCGCTTTTACGGGTGAAAATGCGCTGTGCGGCATCCTCCTTACCACCTGCTGCGACAGTATCCGCCGTCTCTATGACCGCCTCAGGACGGAGTATCCGGACAGGTTTTTTTATCTTTTGGATATCCCGCGCCAATCCAATGAATTCGCGGGCAAATTGTATGCGCGTCAAATCCGGGATATGCTCCTGACCCTTTCGGCGGCAGACCCAGGTTCCTTTTCCCCGGCGGATGCTGAGGATGCTCTGCAGCAATTCCTGTCAGAACAAGAAAAAAACTGCCGTCCCGAAGAGCCCACGCCGGATGCGCCTCTTAAAATCGGCCTCATGGGGGCGCGCATCCCGACACAGGTAAGGACACTGCTGACAGAAAGAAATGTGGAGATCCTGTTTGATCTGACCTGCAACGGCATGACACGGGAGCTTTTGCCGCAGAACATAACGGAAGAAACAGATGCTTCTCCTCTTTCCGGTTATGCGTTTCGCCTTTTAAATCAGTTCCCCTGCATGCGCATGACGAAAGCAAGCGGACGTTCTTTACTGACGGATGGCTTTACAGACCGTCTGGACGGCATCCTTTACCATACTATCAAGTTCTGCGACAATTTTTCTTTTGAATATGCGGACTTCAAAAGAACCCTCTCTGTTCCGATCCTGCAGATCGAAACGGATTACACAGGCCTTTTTGCAGGGCAGCTTTCCACCAGGCTGGATGCCTTTCTGGAAGAGCTGTCCGCCAAAAAAAGCCTCCCTCACAAATCGTTTCAGATCGGCTCTGCGAAAGGAGATCAGCCCATGTATGCGCTTGGCATTGACAGCGGTTCCACTTCGACCAACTCCGTTCTTCTCAATGAAAAAAAAGAGATCCTTGCCTGTGAAATCATCAGAACCGGCGCGAAATCAACAGAAAGCGCATCCCGGATCCTCGAGATGACCTGCAAATCCGCAAACATCTCAAAGGATGACCTATGCTGCATCGTGTCCACAGGTTACGGCCGTGTCAGCATTCCCTTTGCCTCCAAAAACGTGACGGAGATCAGCTGCCACGGGAAAGGCGCGCATTTTCTGAATCCCGCCGTCCGTACCATTCTTGATATCGGCGGGCAGGACAGCAAAGCGATCCGGTTGAATGAAAAAGGGGATGTGGTGGATTTTGTCATGAATGACAAGTGCGCAGCCGGCACGGGCCGTTTTCTGGAGGCAATGGCACGCTCACTGGAGGTGGACATTGATGCCCTGGGCCCGCTCTCACTTCAATCCAAAGAAACAGTGGAGATCAGCAGTATGTGTACGGTATTCGCAGAATCCGAAGTCATCTCCCTAATTGCGCAAAATAAAGAAACCGCGGACATTGCCCGCGGTGTTCATACAGCCATCGCCAAAAAATCAATCGGGATGCTTCGAAAAGTCGGTTTGGAAGAAACCCTGATGATGACCGGCGGCGTCGCCAAAAATGCAGGTGTCGTCGCCGTTTTAGAGGAGCTGCTTCACACAAAGCTGTTTCTCCCCGGGGAACCTCAGATTGTCGGCGCCCTCGGGGCAGCCCTGTATGCATTGGAAACGTTATTTTCCGGCTAACTGGATACGGACAACCGCCTTCTTCAAGGCCAGTTCTGCCCGATCCATATCCGTGTCCTGCGTCTTTTCGGCAATACGCTCTTCGGCGCGTTTCTTTGCCTCTTCCGCGCGCTCCAGATCGATCTCATCTGCCCACTCGGCAATCTCTGCCATGATTGATACCTTATCCGGCAGGATTTCCGCAAATCCGGCATGCACTGCTGCTTTTTTGTCACCGGATTCCTCGTGGATTGTTACAACTCCCGGACGGATCACGGTAGTCAGCGGGATATGTCTCGGATACACGCCGATCTCTCCGGCTTCCGTATTGAATTCAATCATCGTCGCCTCGCCCTCATAAAAAATGCGATCCGGCGTGATGATCTGAACTGTAAAAATATCTGCCATCGTCCCCGTCCCCTATTTTACTCTTGCGCGAACCTCATCGATGGTACCGGCGCTCAGGAAATGCTGCTCCGGAACATCATCCAGTTTCCCTTCCAGGATCTCCTTGAAGCCGCGGATCGTCTCCGTAATCGGCACATACTTTCCGTCCATGCCGGTAAACTGTGTCGCGACGAAGAACGGCTGTGAAAGGAACCTCTGTACCTTACGCGCGCGGTTCACGACGAGCTTATCGTCCTCGGAAAGCTCTTCCATACCGAGGATTGCGATGATATCCTGCAATTCTTTGTATTTCTGGAGAATCTCCTGCACACCGCGGGCTACGACGAAATGCTCATCGCCGACGATACGCGGATCCAGAATACGGGAGGTGGATGCCAGCGGATCCACAGCCGGATAAATACCAAGCTCTGCGATGGAACGCTCCAACACCGTCGTCGCATCCAGATGGGCAAATGTCGTCGCCGGAGCCGGGTCTGTCAGGTCGTCTGCGGGCACGTATACTGCCTGAACCGACGTGATGGAACCGTTTTTGGTGGATGTGATACGCTCCTGCAACGCACCCATCTCCGTCTGCAGTGTCGGCTGATAACCAACGGCCGAGGGCATGCGTCCCAGCAATGCCGAAACCTCGGAACCAGCCTGCGTGAAACGGAAAATGTTGTCAATGAACAGCAGGACGTCCTTACCACCGCGATCACGGAAGTATTCCGCCATCGTCAGTCCTGCAAGTCCGACTCTCATTCTTGCTCCGGGCGGCTCATTCATCTGACCGAACACCATGGTGGTCTTATCAATAACGCCCGATTCTTTCATTTCATAGTAAAGGTCGTTTCCTTCACGGGTACGCTCCCCTACACCGGTAAATACGGAATATCCGCCGTGCTCAGTCGCAATATTATGAATCAGCTCCTGAATCAACACCGTCTTGCCGACGCCCGCACCGCCGAAGAGTCCGATCTTTCCACCCTTTTGATAGGGGCAGAGCAGATCCACGACTTTGATTCCGGTCTCCAGCATCTCCTGAGAAGTCGCCTGTTCCTCAAAGGTCGGCGCTTTTCTGTGGATCGGCCAGCGCTCTTCTGTCTGCGGTGCATCCTGATCGTCGATCGGATCACCGAGGACATTAAAGATTCTTCCCAGTGTATTTTCACCCACAGGCACAGCGATCGGTGCGCCGGTTGCGATTGCTTCCATTCCGCGCGTCAGACCGTCTGTCGGTCCCATTGCGATACATCTGACCGTATCATCTCCCAAATGCTGCGCCACCTCAACGGTGAGCTCTTTTCCGTTCTTCAGCGGAATCCGGATCGCATCATTGATCTCCGGCAGATAGCCTTCCTCGAACTTGATGTCCAATACGGCACTGATGATCTGGATGATCTTACCCACTTTCTTGTCTGCCATGTTTTCTCTCCTTTAACTAACTGATTGCTTCGGCTCCGGCAATGATCTCCGTAAGCTCCTGCGTGATCGAACCCTGACGGGCTCTGTTATACTTCAGCGACAGATCGCTGATCATGTCTTCCGCATTGCTGGTCGCTGAATCCATTGCCTGCATTCTGGCCGCGTTTTCGGAAGCCACCGCTTCCACCAGCGCGCCATAGAAAATACTGGTGACATACTTCGGAATGATCCGCTCCAGCGCCTCTTCCTCGTTCGGCTCATAATTCATGATGAGCTTGTCATCCTGACCACTTTGCTTCATTTCCGCCAGTTCTTCTTCTGAAAACTCCAACGGAAGCAGTTTCATCAGCCGGGGCTCATGCGCCACCGTGTTCTTGAAAAAGGTGTATGCCAGATAAATCTCTCCAATCTCGCCGTTTGAAAAGGACTGCAGCACCTTGTCACAAACTGCCTTTGCGTCAGCATACGTCGGCGCGTCAATGATACCGGACATATCCTCCTTGATATCATATCCTCTGCGCACAAGCACATCTTTGCCCTTGGTACCGATCGCATAAATCTCCAGATTTTCCTTCGGAAGGTCTCCCTGGGTGAGCAGCTTCACGACATTGCTGTTATAACCACCGGCGAGACCGCGGTTCGCGGTGATCACCACTACTGCTGCCTTCGGAGAATCTCCTGCCGACAGATAGGGATGATTGATCGTTCCCGAGCGCGCAAGGATCGAACTGGCCGTCTGATACATATGATCAAAATACGGTGTCGTCTTCTCCGCGCGTGTTTTCGCTTTCTGGAGCTTTACGGTGGAAACAAGCTTCATGGCTTTTGTGATCTGCTGCGTGCTCTGGATACTGCTGCGGCGACGCTTGATATCTTTCATTGAAGCCATTGCGGCGTTCCTCCTCTACTACTTACTGAAAGTCATGATCCTTTATTTGAAGTTCGCCTTGCATTCCTCAATGGCTTTGACAAGCTTCTGCTCCGTATCATCTTCCATGACCTTCTTCTCACGGATGGACTGCGGAACCTCCGGATATCTGGTATCCACATATTCAAACAGTGTCTCCTCAAAGCGGAGAATGTCCTCTACCGGAATATCCAGAAGGTACTTCTTGGTCGCGGCATAGATGATGATAACCTGTTTCTCCACCGGCATCGGCTTGTATTGCGGCTGTTTTAAGATCTCACGGATCCGCTCGCCCTGCGCCAGCTGCTCTCTCGTGTCCGCATCCAGTTCGGATCCAAACTGAGAAAAGGCTGCCAGCTCACGATACTGCGCAAGCTCGACACGGATCGGCGCCGCGATTTTCTTGATTGCCTTGATCTGCGCCGCGCCACCCACACGGGACACGGAAAGGCCCGCGTTAATAGCCGGACGGAAGCCGGAGTTGAACATTTCTGTTTCCAGATAGATCTGACCGTCCGTGATGGAGATGACATTCGTCGGAATATATGCGGACACATCGCCCGCCTGCGTTTCGATAATCGGAAGCGCCGTCAGCGAACCACCGCCAAGCGCATCGGACAACCGCGCTGCCCGCTCGAGCAATCTCGAATGCAGATAGAAAACGTCACCGGGATATGCTTCACGCCCCGGGGGTCTCCGAAGAAGCAGGGAAAGTGTACGGTATGCCGTCGCGTGCTTACTGAGATCATCATAGATCACCAGCACGTCCTGTCCCTTTTCCATCCATTCCTCACCGATGGCGCATCCCGCGTACGGTGCGATATACTGCAACGGTGCCAGCTCACTGGCCGTAGAGGCAACGACCGTCGTGTAACTCATGGCTCCGAACTCTTCCAGGGTCTTTACAATGGAAGCAACCGTCGATGCCTTCTGCCCGATCGCCACGTAAATGCATTTTACGTTTTCACCCTTCTGGTTAATGATCGTATCGATCGCAATCGCTGTCTTTCCGGTCTGACGGTCACCGATGATCAACTCCCTTTGACCCCGGCCAATGGGGATCATGGAGTCGATTGCCTTGATACCTGTCTGCAGCGGCGTATCCACGGATTTTCTTGAAATCACGCCGGAGGCCACACGTTCGATCGGACGGTAGGTATCGGTCTCGATGGGTCCCTTTCCGTCGATGGGCTGTCCCAGCGCATTGACAACGCGGCCAAGCATGCAGTCGCCTACCGGAACCTCCACCACTCTGCCGGTGGTCTTCACGGTATCGCCCTCATTGATGTTCTTTTGATTTCCCAGCAGAACGGCGCCGACGTTGTCTTCCTCAAGGTTTAACACCATTCCGTAAACCTCGCCCGGAAACTCCAGCAGCTCGCCCTGCATCGCATTTTCCAGACCATGGATTCTGGCAATGCCGTCCGCCACCTGAATGACTGTGCCGACATCCGCCACTTCCAGTTCGGATGCATAACGCTTAATCTGCTCTTTGATGACCGAACTGATCTCTTCTGGTTTCAGATTCATGGAGCTTGTCTCTCCCTTCTTTGTTTTTAGATATTGCTTACCTGTATCTGCGAAAGCTCTTTTTTCAACTCATAGATCTTATTCTTGATCGAGCTGTCTACCACACGATCCTTGATGCGGATCTTCATACCCCCGATCAGCGAAGGATCCACGTCATAGTTCATTTCGAAGGTCACATACCCTGTCGTCTCAAGGAGGCGCTTCTGCACCGCTTCCTTCTGGCTGTCAGTAAGCGTCACCGCGGAGGTCACAAACGCTGTTCCGATGTTTTTGTATTCTTTTACCTGATCGATAAAATAATGCAATACCGCCGGAATCTCTTCACTGTGCCCCTTTTCCACCAGAAGACGCAGCAATCCTGTCACTTCGTCCGCGATGCGTCCGCGGAAGGTTTCTTCAATGACCTTTACTTTTTCTTCTTTCACGATCTTCGGATGATTGAGCAGCCGGATCAGATCCTTGTTTTCATCCAGGAGCGCAGCGATCTCGCGCACCTCCGGCAACAGCTCATCCACTTTATTCTCGGTAGTGGCAAGAGAAAAAAGCGCATCCCCGTATACCTTGGATACTAACTTTGCCATGTCTCTTCACCCATTTCCTTCAGCGTCTCATCAATGAGAGAATCCTGAACTGTCGTATCAATATTGGCAGCCACGACCTTTCCGGCCATCAACGAAGCGATGTTGATGATCTCGGACTTCATCTCGTCCATCACGCGCTGCTTCTCAAGCACCGCTTCCTCCTCGGCGCGGCGCACGATCCTGTTGGCATCGCTGCGCGCTTCGTCCTCGATCCGGGCGGCATTCATCAAAGCATTCTGTCTGGCATTCGATAAGATCGTTTCCGCTTCTTTATCTATATTTTTCAGCTTCTCTTCGTACTCTGCCTTCAATGCAGCCGCAGCTTCTTTATCTTCCGCCGCGGTAGCGATCTCGGTAGCAATCTTTTCTTTACGCTGCTGCAGCATCTTCCGCGCAGGATCAAATAAAAGATAAGAGATCAGAAAGAAAAGGACAAATACCGCAATCGCCAGAAAGATGGCATCATGGAGCAGCTGAAAATCCAGATTAAATAGTCTTTCCATATCGTACTTTGCCGAACCTCCTTTCTAAATTTTGGAATGTTGAAAGGATTATCCTACCAGCGGCTGTACGAACATCAGAAGAAGCGCCGTAACGAGACTGTAAAGACCCGTCGTCTCTGCAACCGCCTGTCCGAGAAGCATCGTGCTGGTGATGTCGGATTTTGCACCCGGATTCCGTCCCACTGCGGATGCAGCGTGTCCTGCCGCGATACCCTGACCGATACCGGGGCCGACACCGGCGATCAATGCAAGACCGGAGCCGATTGCTGAGCAAGCTTTGATTAAATCCTGTCCGTTAATATCCATAGTTACTATCCTCCTTAAAATTGTTGACACATTTATCTATATCCGGTTTTCTCCCGGGATATATCAATACTCTCCGTCCTCGATCGCCTGGTTGACATACGTCATGGTCAGCATCGCGAATACATAGGTCTGGATCGCGCCGCTGAACAAGTCAAAGTACACATGCAAAAATGCGGGCCAAACCAGCGCCAGATTCCATAACAGCGTGTATACCAGTGTTTCGATGACGACGCCCGACAAGACATTCGCGAAAAGACGCAGAGACATGGAAACCGGTACAGCCACATCTCCGATCAGGTTGATGGGCGCCCAGAATACCCATGGATCGCAAAGACCTTTCAAAACACCCTTCACATGCTGATGCTTGAATTTCTGGAATGTGATGATAGAGAATGTCATGATCGCAAGCGCAAAGGTCGTCGCATAATCGGCTGTCGGGGGACGAAGCCCAAGCAGGCCGGAAAAGTTGCTGATCAGAATGAAAATGAAGATCGTGCCGATGTAGTTGGCAAAGAACTTTGCATTCTTGCCCATGGCCGCTTCCACCATTCCGTCGATCTTTTCCACGATCAGCTCCACAACGTTCTGGAAGCCGTCCGGAACTTCCGTCGCCCGTTTCATGCGAATCTTTGCTGCGATGGAAAAACCCAGAATGATCATTAATACGATAATGATGCAGACGTGTGAGGTCGTGATCCATACTTCGTGTCCGAAAAAGCTGTAGGAAAACAACCCTTTGATCATGAAGTTCACTTCCGGCGACGTCGCCGGCGCGAATATGTTCTTCAGGATCTCCACTCGCTCACCTCCTCTTTTTTCGTGACAGCTCCGATACGGCCGGCGCCGATCAGACTGCCCAGTTTTTTCTGCATAAACGGCTGCAGATAAGCCGAAATCTTGAGGCTGATCACCCCAAGCAATGCTGCCAGCACATACCCGATCTCAAAATAGGTCATCAGTCCGAATGCCACGGCAACGATGCCATACCTCAAAATCGCATGCAGTACTGCTTTGGCCTTTGCCTGTTTTTCCGTCATAAAGTCCGTGACATCGGCAATGACAACTGCCATGTGCACTGACATGAAAATCGCCGCAGCAATCCCGATCCACAGGCCAATGGTATATTTCCGCCAGTCCGGGACAAACCAGACGGCAACAAACTCCGCCAGAAGCCCATAAAGCAAAATCCCGAGCAGCAGTCCCGGAAGCGCCGTATTCAGACTATTTAGCTTTTCGATCAGTCTTTTCATCGGTCTCATACACTTTTTTCGCCTGGACATAGCAGTTTCGAAACCCCGCCAGCGCCCCTGCGAACAACAGCAGGATCAGCGGCCAGGCAGCCCCGGTCTTCCGGTAGATCAGCATTCCGAGCAACAGACACAGGAAAATCGGCACCAGCATATTGATGCCGAACTGCATCACCAGCGTGAATGCTCTGAAAACGCTGTTATTCCGCTTTTTTGAACTCATCCTTGCCTACGCCGCACAGCGGACAAACCCAGTCTGCGGGAAGATCCGCAAAAGCAGTGCCGGGAGCGATCCCGTTATCCGGGTCTCCGACTGCCGGATCATACTCATAACCACAGGTTTCGCATACATATTTATCCATGGATCATTCCTCCGTTTTTGGACATGATGTGCAACACTACGTTTCTACTTTATCACAGTTCTCTTGTGATTTCCACCAAAAAATCTTTTCGTTTCCGATTTTTTTCGTAAGTTTTTCAACAAAAAACCGGTGGATTTCCTCCTCAAGTCCGGGATCATAACAGGCGACACCCCTTTCATTCCGGTATGGATACTGCGCAACTGCGGATTCCGGCGCTTTTTTTCTCATTTGTCTCAGATATCCGTGGGAAATCCGGAAAACGCCCGCGCTGACGTCTTTCACGCAGCTAAGATCCAGCGTTTCCATGACTTCGTCCAGAAAAGCGCCGTAAATCTTTTTCCAGTCCGCACAGTACAAGACCGGGTCAAAGCAAAGCCGTACCGGAAATCCTTTTTTCATCGCAGCGTTTGCCGCCGCCATACGGGATGCAAGGGTTGGCGCGCTGTGCTCGTATGTACGGGCAACCGGCTCCGGAGACAGGGTATACGCAAAAATCAGATTTTCCGATGGGGATTGTTCCTCAAAGAATCCTGTGGCCGCGCATTTTGTGCGAATTTCAACCGAAAGGGCGGGATGTTCCTTGATAAAAACGTTCCACTCCCTAAGAAAGGAGGTCCATGATTCGAGCGCCAGCAGATCCGTGTCGTAAGAAAGGCAAAGATAAACCGGATGCGCTTTCAAAAGCGCTTCCAGTTCCGCAAAATAATCCTCCAGGTTGAGAAAGACCACCAGAGCGTCACTGGGATACATTCCCTTCAAAAAACAGTACTCACAGTCATAGATGCAGTTCATGATCTGGGAAGCATAATAGAAATACCGGTTCCCGAAGCTCTGGCAAACCGGTGCGCCGGGGTAAAGAAGCGTCCCTTTCTTCTCTGCCAGGATCAAGGTACGTCCCTGCCCTGTTTCCCCGGCTTCCGGAGCGCTGTCACTCTGATCCGCGCCGCGTCGGAATGCATCCTTATAATGTCTGATCTCCTGTATTTTGGCTCCGGGAAAGTGCGACAGGATCCGCTTTGCCCTCGGATGGTTCGAAATGCCCTGCTCCATCTGAATCCGTGTCACCGGACGGAAGCTCTTTCCGCGCTGACTCTGCTCCGATGTGGAAAGGAGCGGCAGCGGGATCTCACGCACTTCCGCTTCGATCCTGCCCAGGATCTCTTTTCCTGCGCGTCTGTCGGCACAGGGCAATGCATAACGCCTTTCCCATGCTGTGATCCTCTCGTCAGAATGACTGTCGGAAAGCGCCAGATACGAAAGGGCTTGACGCAAAGAAAGCTCCATTGTCTCAGAACAATGGAGCTCTTCCGATAAATATGCGTTCAAAATACCAGCCGAGTCTCAAATTCGGCTTTCGGCAGAGGCTTGTCAAAGAAATATCCCTGCGCCAGCATGCAGTGCGCCTCTTTCAGGATCTTGACCTGTTCCACTGTCTCGACGCCCTCCGCAAGACACTCCAGACCCATATCCCCCGCCAGATTGATCAGATGCTTTAACATCACGTGGTGTCTGGTCTGCATATCGCCATCCACCGGCACGAATCCTTTATCGATCTTCAGCATATTCCATGGCAGGTCACTGATCAGATTGAGTGAGGAATATCCCACTCCGAAATCATCCACCGAGGTATGCACCCCTTCTTCGGAAAGTCCGCCCACCACAAGCTTCAGGTCATGAAATCCCACATCTGCCGTCGTTTCCGTCAGCTCTATCTCCACAAGATCACGCGGCACGCCGTTTCTGTCAATAATATGCAGGATATCGGCAACAAGCTTCTCATTCATCTCATGCACACGGGAAAGATTGACCGAAGTCCGCACCGGCTTCCAGCCCTTGCTGATCCAGCCGTGCATATCCCAGCATACATGGTCCAGCATATAAAAATCCAGTTCCGCGATCTGCCCGTTCTGCTCAAAGATCGGGATGAAACGGAACGGCGGAAGCAGACTCCCGTCATGAAGCCAGCGGCAAAGAGCCTCCGCGCCCGCCAGGGAGTAGTCCCGCAACGCAACCTTCGGCTGATAATACACGAGAAACTCTTCTTTTCGGATCGCTTCCGGAAAGAGTTCGATCACATTCAGTTCTTCCTGTTTGTCTTGTGACATAGTTCCTCTCTCATGACCGCAATGATACGGTCAGGTGGGCTGTATTGCAAGCTGCGGAATTTCGATCGTAACCAGATTCTGTTTCTTCGTTTCGTCTCTTTTGAAACGCACCCTGCCGGACATCTGATACAAAAGATAACCGAAAATGGAAAACCCGTGATCACTCTTTTTGGTGTCACTGCGCTCTACAGAGAAAAGATCCCCTTTTCTGGCGTATTTACGGATCATATCCACAAGTTCCGGCTCCAGAGGCTCCCCTTCATCGATGATCGTAATGGTCAGCATGGATGCATAGGAACGCGGCGCGGCCGAAAACAGAACTGTGATGGTGCCGCCTTTCATCCGGTTGTAGCAATGACCCAAAAAGCCGTTCACTACATAACGGATCCTCATATCATCTCCAAACAACTGCGGCGGCGTCTCCTCCGCCAGCTGAAATACAACTTCAAGCCCTACCCCGCGGCTCAGATCATTTTCCTGTTCGATCTCATGGATGAGCTCTTTCACTTCATAAATACGCTCTTCCAGATTTTCCCCGCCGATGAGATTCATATAATTCATCAGGCGGTCCACCATGGACAATGTGGCCATTCCCTGATCCATAACATCCTGAAGCGCTCTTTGAATGATGACGGGATCCGGCGCCAGACCGTTTTCCATGGCAGTATAGACGATGCCTTCAATCTGTTTCTGCATCATCATGTTTAAGCTCATATAATAATCGGAACGATATTTTTCGTAGCTGTCCGCTTTCGTTTTCTTCATTCCCTGAGCCCTTGGCATGAGGTGTCGCCAACGAAGTTGGTGACGGAGTCCTGATGCCTTTTACACTACCTACGCACTATGCTTACAACCCCATCACTTTATCTTAGCATAAAATCTGACAATCTGCACTCCTTTTGACAAAACGGCAACCACCGATTATAATAAGGTTTCCGGGCAGCCGGGGCGTCAGCGGTGCCCTGTACCAGCAATCCGCTATAGCTGGGGTGATATCCCGCCTCGGACTTTCCAGTTCAAATGCAGCCCTTTGCAGGCGGCGTTGAGGTTTGGGTCTTACGCAACGGAAATCTGTGAATCGTGTCAGGTTGGGAACAAAGCAGCACTAAGCAGAACCTTTCGTGTGCCGTGAGGTCGCCTGAGCCGAGCCTAATGCGCAGAAAGCGGTTTGGATCGGGGTTCAAAGCGGGATGCCCGGTTTTTTTATTGCCCTCTCAGCTCCCGAAAAAAAGCCTTCAGCATTTCAGAACACTCTTCTTCCAACACCCCTTCGATCAGTCTCGCCTGATGGTTAAATTCCTTCATCTGCAGCAGGTTCAGAATGGATCCCGCGCACCCGGCTTTGGGATTTTTCGCACCGATCACCACCTCGGGGATTCGTGACTGGACAATGGCGCCTGCGCACATCTGACACGGCTCCAGTGTGACATACAGCGTGCAGTCTTCCAGCCGCCAGTCTCCGGTCTTTTTATCCGCCTTCCGGATCGCCGCAAGCTCCGCATGGGCAAGCACGTTTTTATCCGTATTGCGCCGGTTATATCCTCTGGCAATGATCCTGTCGTTCTGCACGATCACACAGCCGATGGGTACTTCCCGCAGTGCAAACGCCTTTTTTGCTTCCTTCAGCGCTTCTTTCATGTACTTTTCATGAGAATTCATATATAATACCTACTATCATGAAATTTCGATATGAGACAGACCGGCTGATCTTAAAGATCCTTGAGCCGACAGAAGCAGATTCCGTCCTCCGGTTTTATCTGGACAACAAAGAACTGTTTGAGCAAAGTGAGCCGGAACGTCAGGAACAATTCTACACCAGAGAGCATCAACGGGCGATCCTGACTGCGGAGTATAACATGGCCGTGCAGGGCACACTCTGCCGTTTTTGGCTCTTTCGCAAAGAAGCGCCTGCCGAAATCATCGGAACCATCAGTCTCCGGGATATTCAACGCCATTACCGCCAAAGTTGTCTCCTCGGCTACAAACTCGATGAACGCTATTTCCATCAGGGCTATGCCACAGAAGCCATGCGCGAGATCATCCGGATCGCCTTCGATGAACTGCTGCTGCACCGGATCACTGCCGAAGTGATGCCGGACAACGAACCTTCCATCCGCCTCATGGAACGTCTGGGCTTTGTAAACGAGGGAATCGAGCGAAAAATCTTTTTTCTCAACGGAAAATGGACGGATCACATCCGCTACAGCCTTATTTCAAGCCATCCTGTGATACCGGAGAAAGACTGATCAGTTTTTCCTTTTCCGGACGGGTCATCTGTTTGATCTGATACTCCCGCTTCATCGCTTCCTCTTTCGTATCAAACAATTCCGAATAAACCAAGCGTACCGGCCGGCGTGACGCGGGTCTGGTATATTTGGCGCCGTTTCCGCTGTTATGCGCCTCCAACCGTTTCTGCAGATCGTTGGTCCAGCCGGTATAGAGCGTATGATCCGCGCATTCCAGAATGTAGGTATAGTTTTTCATGAGAGATCCACGTCAGAAGCGCCTTCGAGAGATTTTGCCTGCTTCGGATCAAAAGCACAGACTTTGAGGCTGTTGCGGCTTACTTTTTTGATCTGATAGAGCATTTCATCCGCAAGATGCAGAAAATCGGCTGCTTCATCCTTCTCCTGCGGAATGCCCAGACAGGCGCCCTGTGAGATCGTAACCACAGAAGCTGCCTTGGAGTAGCGGTGCTCCATCCCCATCTCCTGGATCTTGTCCCGCAGCTCCTCCATCAAAGCTTCCACATCTTCCTTCGTATATCCCGTATAGATCAGGACAAATTCGTCTCCGCCGTAGCGCGCTGCAAAAACACCCGGATGATCCTGCATGGAACGGATCTTCTCTGCCACGGCCTGAATACAGGCATCGCCCTGCTGATGGCCGTAATTGTCATTAAACTGCTTGAAATAATCAATATCCAATATTTCGATTCCAAATGCAGATTGATTTGCGCGGGCCTCCTCGAATCGTTTTTTTGCCTCCTGATTCAAACGGAAACGATTGGCCAGTCCCGTCAGCGCATCCGTCTGTGATTGATGCTGCAGCTTCTCGTTTTCTTCCCGCATTTCCTGCTGGCGCCGGGTGGATTCCTCAAGGAAACTGCGGATATTCAGCATTTTTCCGATGATATAGGTGTTTTCCTTTTCCATCATGTCGGAAATCTCGTAATAGAGACCCGCTGCCTGCAGATACCCGGCATTTTCTCCGACAACCTTGTAATACTTGATCTTCAGCCCCAGAATACGCTTTTCCAGATTATGGATTCCGGACTGTTTGGTGAAGGTTTCCAGCTTATTGAGCAATACCCACAGTTCATTGTACTTTTCCGTCTCCAGGAGCAGTTCGCAGTAACGGAAAATATCCTCAAAAATATCCATCAACGGGAATTCCATGTGCATCATACCGGAAATCTGATCGATGGCATCATCCCGCAGGGAGTATTTCTTCTCTTCGTGATAGATACGCGCCTCAAAACAGCGGTAAACCAGCAGATTCACCGGGTCCTCCTCCAGCTGCCCCGTCTTTTTCGCGCGATCCATATAGCCCCGGCCTGCCATCAGGTCGTGGCGCATGAGACAGGTATTGGCAAGCCCGATGTTGGCGCTGAAGATCAGGCTTTCATAACCGGGAAATTCCGGGTATTTCTGCAGCAGCGCAAGTCCCGCCTCAAAGAATCGCGCCGCCTGCTGATAATCCCCGCAATTCATGTAAAGCGTCCCGATGTTGATATTGATGATTGTCCCCATCTCATGGAGATGATAATTTTGGCAGTACTTCAGGGAAGTAAGATAATAATCCATAGCAAAGGGGGCATTTCCGCGGTTCAGGGAGGTGATCGCCATGAGATTATATGCTCTCGTCAGAAGCTCCCATTGTCCCGACGCATCCAGATAAGCCAAAGCTGTCATGATATTCCGCAGAAAATCTTCCGTCCGGTTCAGGATATAATTATTTTCCGCGCGAAAATAATAGGCAAACCCGAGAAGCATGTTATCAGAGGTTTTCTTGCCCCGTTCGATCAGCTTTTCACAGCAGTCCAGCATCGTTTCCGCATTCACGCCGCGGTTCATCAGGATCCGTTTCGCCAGATCCTGCACATATTCCCCGTATTCCTCAAAATGAAATGCATCCACTATCCCAAAACCTCTTGAATCTGATCACTCAATTTTGCAAAATCTGATAATGACAAAGTCTCACCGCGAACCGTCGGCGAAAATCCGCACTTTTCAATACATTCTGCCGCCTGTTCTTTTGTCAGGGAAAGCGCCGGCGCATGACTGATCCCGTTCTGCAGCGTTTTCCTGCGCTGCGCAAAAGACGCGCGGATCACATGAAACAGGAGCTCTACATCCCTTACCGCCACGGGCGGCGTATCATACACCCGTAAATGCGCCACAGCGCTGTGGGCATTCGGTCTCGGAATAAAACAATTCGGCGGAACGAAAGAGACGATCTTCGGATCCGATGCATACTGCACTGCCAGAGAAAGCGCCCCGTAATCTTTTGTGCCGGGCTTGCTGCACATCCGCTCCGCCACTTCTTTCTGCACCATCACTGTGATGCCGGTGATGGGAACATCCGACTCCAGAAGTTTCATCAGGATCGGAGTCGTGATGTAATAAGGGAGATTTGCAAGTACCTTGAAAGGCTTCCCGTTAAAATACTGCCCGGAAAGGGCGCGGATATCCGTTTTGAGAATATCCTCCTGCAAAATCACCACATTGTCCCGGTTCGAAAGAGTCTCCTGCAGGATCGGAATCAAATGCCGGTCGATCTCCACAGCAACCACCCGCTGCGCCGCATCTGACAACGCCTGTGTCATCGTGCCGATTCCCGGTCCGATTTCCAGCACAGGATCCTCCGGTCCGATTTCAGCCGCCTTCAGAATCTTGTCCAGCACCAGTGGATCGATCAGAAAATTCTGACCATACTTCTTTTGAAATTGAAAATGGTATTTCTGCAGCACCGCAATCGTATTTTGGGGCTGTATCAACTCCGTCATGTCTGCGCCCCCGATTCTTCCTCCGCCCTCAACCACGTCAGTCCGAACAAAGCGCAGGCGTTCTGCCAGGTGACCTCCTCCACCTCACGGGGAGAAAGGCCTTTGATTTCCGCGATGGTCTGCACCACTGCCGGGAGCAGGAGAGAACTGTTGCGTTCCCCTCGATGGGGCTCCGGTGCAAGGTACGGTGCATCTGTCTCCAGAAGGATCCGGTCAAGCGGTACCGCTTCCACCGTCTCCCGCAGTTTCCTGCCGTTGGAAAAGGTCACCACACCGCCGATCCCGATGCAGTAACCCATCCGTACATAGTCTGCCGCCTGTTCCGCTGAATAGGAATAGCAATGAATGACCCCGGGAATCCGATCCGCTGCCGCCTTCCGCATGATCTCAAAGGTGTCCTTTGCGGCTTCTCTGGAATGGATGATCACGGGAAGACCCGTTTCCTTTGCCAGTGACAACTGCCTCTCAAACCAGAAGCGCTGCGATTCCCGCACCTTTTCATCCTTCTCCCAGTAATAATCGAGTCCGATCTCTCCGATCGCAACCGTCTTTTCTTTCCCGGCAAGCTGTCGGATCAGATCCAGCACCGATTCATCCAGATCCCCGATCTCGCTGGGATGAATCCCGACTGCTGCATAGATCCACTCATACTTTTCGGCAAGGGCCGGTGTCGTCTGAAGCGAATCCGCATCCGCACAGACGTTCACAACTGCTCCGATCCGGTGGACCGGAAAACCCGAAAGCAGCGTCTCTCTGTCCGCGTCAAACCGGTTATCATCATAATGCGCATGACTGTCAAATATCATCGTTCCTGCAACCTATGCGATCTCTGCACCGCTGGGACAATCCTTTTCCGGTGTCATCAGCACATAGTTTCCGTCCGCGTCCTCAGCGCAAAGAATCATGCCCTCGGATAACACGCCCGCTAGCTTCGCCGGTTTCAGATTCACCAGCACCATCACCTTTTTCCCGACCATTTCCTCCGGTGTATAGTATTTACGGATTCCGGAGACGATCTGAACCGTGCGGCTGCCGATCTTCACCTGGGAACACAGCAGTTTTTTCGATTTTTCCACGGCCTCACAGGAAAGGATCTCCCCCACCTGGAACTGCATTTTTTCAAAATCCTCAAACGAGATTTCCGGTTTCGGTTCAGGATCGACCACAGGAGCGCTGCCTGCTTCCTTCGTCCCCTCCGAAAGCTCGGCATTCCGGGCTGCAGCGGCTTCTTCCTCCGTCATTTTTCCGGCTTTGACAAGATTCTGTCTTGCCATTTCCTGATGGGCGAGAAACTCTTTCTTTTGCTTCTCCTGAATCTCCGCGGTTTTTTTCAGGATCTCCTCCTTGTCAAGACGCGCGAACAAAATCTCCGGCTGCGCAGTCACTTTGTTGCCCGAAGGATAGCCTCCGAAGACGCCGAGGGTATCAAATGCGCGAACCGGCGCGTTGAGCTGCTTCATGATCCGTTCCGCTGTCTCCGGCAGGAACGGCGCAAGCAGAGCCGCACCGATGCTGATCCCCTCGGTGAGATTGTACAGCACCGTCTGCAGACGGTCTTTTTTGTCTTCGGATTTTGCCAGCACCCAGGGCTCTGTTTCGTCAATGTATTTATTCAGACGTTTGAACACGGCAAAGATCTCGGTCAGCGCATCCGCGACCCGAAGCTTTTCCATCAGCGCCTCGACCTTCGCATAGGCCCCGGTGCAGACTGCCTTCAGATCCTGATCCACAGCCTCCGCCGCACCTATGTCAGTCACCTCGCCGTCGAAATATTTATTCGACATGGAGATGGTCCGGTTCACAAGATTCCCCAGCGTATTTGCCAGATCGGAATTGGTCCGTTCGATCATCAGCTCCCAGGTGATGACGCCGTCGTTCTCATAAGGCATCTCATGCAGCACGAAATAACGCACGGCATCCACACCAAAAAGGGCTGCCAAATCATCCGCATAAATCACGTTTCCCTTGCTTTTGCTCATTTTCTCGCCGCCCTGCAACAGCCAGGGATGCCCGAAGATCTGCTTCGGCAGCGGCTCTCCCAGCGCCATCAGAAAGATCGGCCAGTAAATCGTATGGAAACGAATGATATCCTTACCGATGAGATGCAGATCCGCCGGCCAGTTCTTTTTGTACAGATCGGAGGAACCGCCGTCCGCATCATAACCGATGCCGGTGATATAGTTGCTCAGCGCATCCAGCCAGACATAAACCACATGCTTCTCATCAAAAGTGACCGGAATCCCCCATTTGAACGAGGTTCTGGAAACACACAGATCCTGCAGTCCCGGCAGAAGGAAGTTGTTCATCATTTCATTTTTTCGGCTGACAGGCTGGATAAATTCCGGATGTTCGTTGATATACGCGATCAGACGATCCGCATATTTGCGCATTTTGAAAAAGTACGCTTCCTCTTTGGCAGGATGCATCGGGTTGCCGCAGACCGGACAGGTATGCTCCTCCGTCACCTGGGAGGAAGTGTAGAAAGCCTCGCATTCCGTGCAATAAAGACCCTCATAGGCGCCTTTATAGATATCGCCCTGGTCATAAAGCTTTTTGAAGATCTTCTGCACCTGTTCCTCATGATCCGCATCCGTGGTCCGGATAAAACGGTTATAGGAAGTATTCATCAGATCCCATTGGGTTTTGATGACTTTCGCCGTTGCATCCACAAACTCCTTCGGCGTCATGCCCTCTTCAATGGCGCGGGTTTCGATCTTCTGTCCGTGCTCATCGCTGCCGGTCAGAAAATGGACGTCATATCCGTCTGCGCGCTTATAACGGGCGATGGCATCCGCCAGCACAATCTCATAACAGTTGCCGATATGCGGCTTCCCGGATGTATAGGCGATCGCCGTTGTGATGTAGTATTTTCCTTTTTCCTGCATATTGCTCCTCCGATCCCGTCAGTCCTTTTCTGACGGCTTTTTCTTTATTCGTTCAATCCTGCAATCCGCATCAAGACTTCCCGATCCGCCGGAAACGGCGCTATGGAGAGTTTTCCCGGATTGACCGCCACTGCTTCCACAGCCTGCAGTCTGATCTCCTTCTCGATGCTGCCCGGTTTGCAGACCGCGTGATAATAGCCTTCCAGCTCCTCCAGATCAAAGAAGCCGGCTGCACGCGCCAGCATCAGCCCCTCATCTCCTGCTTCCCGCAGAAACCGGGAAAGGAAAAAGCCGACTGCCCTGCCATGCGGAATATCCCCGATGACCGTCAGAGTATAGGAAAGCGCATGAGGAAGACAGGTTCCCGTGATCGCGATCGCCATCCCCGCAAGGGTACTGGCTGTCATCAGATCTTCCCTGTCTTTTTCCGTCATCTCCCGCCTGCCGAGGATCACATCCTTCACACGACGCCAGATGGAAAGCCCCTGCAGCACATAAGCACAGGAAAGCTCCGTCGCATTGCTGTTAAAATAGCTCTCCAGAAGATGGGAAAGCGCATCCATCGCCGTATTTCCCACCACCTCCAGAGAAGCGGTCTGCAGATATTTGCCGTCAACCAGCGCCAGGCCCGGATAGATTTTAAACGGGATCGACCCTTTCGTCCGTCTTTCTTTTCTGGTAAGAATCGCCACACCCGTCGCCTCCGACCCCGTGCCGCAGGTGGTCGGAACCGCCACCACAGGCAGCGCATGGGATTCATGCCGGCTCTCATAGAGATATTCCTTTTCCTCATCATGGCGATAGATCATCAAAGCGACCGCTTTTGCCGCGTCCAGCGGCGAACCGCCGCCGATGCCGATGACAAAATCCGCCTGACTCATGACACCCATTTCCCGCGCGCGCATGATCGTGTCCGTTGACGGATTTTCCTCCACCTCGCTAAAGACCACATGATGAATGCCGTTTGCATCCAAAGCCGCCTCCACATCCGAAAGCGCTCCGCTGACCTTTGCGGAATTCGTTCCGGTCACGATCAACGCGCGTTTTCCAAACGGTTTCAGCAGTTTCGCATAGTGCGCAACGACATCCCTCTCCTGCAGGATCACAAGTTCCTTTCTGTCAGCCGGCTTTTCGCCGGGTATGATCGGTTTCCTCTCCAGCGGATTCGACAGCAGATTTCCCTCCGCATCATAGCTGAGTGCAAAGGAAAAGAACGCGTTATCCTGCATGACAAGCGGCAGAAAGATCCGATCTCCCTCCCAGAGATCCAGTTCTTCCACTTTTTCCTTCGTAACCCAGGACAGCTCTCCCTCCGCGCATTCCTTCAACTCTCCGCTGAATTTGTCAGAGGTGTAAACAAACATTTCTTCCGTTTCATCCGGACAGATAAAATGGATAACACCACGGAAGGCAAGCGACGTCAGTGTCAGACCGGTCTCTTCCCTGGTTTCCCGCCGCACGCATTCCTCTGGGGTCTCATCCTCTTCGATATGGCCGCCGACACCGATCCATTTTCCCGCGTTGATGTCATGCAGTTTTTTTGTCCTGTGCAGCATCAGATACGCACCGTCTTTTTCGATATAGCAAAGTGTGGTACATTTTGTTTTCATACGCATCCCCGTCCTTTTTTATTCGTCCTTCAGCTCCCCGTTTGCCGTATGACCGTCGATCAGTCCCTTCATGTATTCCCACAGGACTTCGGATCCGGCAGCAGTCCGTTCATTCCTTTTCATCACCTGTGATCTCGCGACCCCGTGTTCTTTCCAGTCGCTGCCGCCGTTACTGTGATTGAGCAGCATCGGCTGCATATTATCCATGGTCTTTGCGAACCGCGCCTCCGGCGTCTCATTTGCCTCAAACTCCCGAAACAATGCCAGAAGCTCCTCCCCCTGATCCTCGGGAAGCAGGGAAAAGATCCGGTCTGCCGCGGCTGCCTCCCGCTGTTCCTGTGTCTTTTTGGCCTCCGGATCATAGGCGTAGGTATCTCCGGCATCGATTTCGACGATATCATGGATCAATACCATCATCATGGTTCTGGCCAGATCGATCTCCTCATTGGCGTATTCCTTCAGCAGATACGTCATGATTGCCATGTGCCACGCATGCTCCGCGTCATTTTCCCTTCGGCCGTGCTCCGTCAGATGGGTTTGGCGGATGATGTTTTTTTCTTTGTCCGTTTCCAGAATAAAGGCCAGCTGTTTTTTCAGTCGCTCTTTGTCCATGTTTCCTCCCCGATAGCCGTCAGATATACTGCGCATTTGCATCGCACGCTTTTATCGCAGACAGATATACACCATGTATCCGGCATAAATCGAAAGCATGATGCAGCCTTCCGCCCGTGTGATCCTGCCCTTGGTCCATGCAAAAATCCATACCAGCAGGCTGCTTGCAATCAGGACTGCTATGTCGATCAGATTCTCCATGATAAAGTCGATGGGGCTGATCGCCGCAGCTGTGCCCAGAATCAGAAGAATATTGAAGATGTTCGACCCGATCACATTGCCCACCGCCATATCCACTTCGTTTTTTCTTGCAGCCACAATGGACGTCACAAGCTCCGGCAGGCTGGTGCCCATTGCCACAATTGTAAGACCGATCAAGGTTTCCGACATTCCCACGATCCTGGCAATGGCCGTCGCGCCGTATTGCACCTCGATCCCGTTCGGAAGGGTCAAAATATCGCCTACCACAAAATCGCCGCCGAATTTGATGGCCACAGCGCCAAGCACAATATACAGGATACAGCGCCAGACAGGCATCTCCTTTCCGGTCTCCCCCTGCGCTTCTGTGGTTTTTTCTTCCTGTTTTCGGGCTTTCAGGGCTACGACAACCGTCGAAACCAAAAACAACACAAACAAAACCAGAAGCACCGCGCCCTCAAGCCTCCCCACCATGCCAATGACCCCTTTGGATGGGTCTTTCGGCGTCTTGCTGGTATAGCCGAATACCGCCAATAAAAAGGCGCAGACAATGGAAAACGGGAAATCCGAACGTAATGTATTCCGCCCCACCGCCAGCGGCGCAAACAAGGCGCTCATCCCGAGCACCACAAGCAGGTTAAACAGATTAGATCCTGTCACATTGCTGACCGCAAGGGAATTGCTCCCGGACATCGAAGCAGTCAAAGAAACAGCAAGCTCCGGAAAGCTCGTCCCCATGGCAACAACGGTCAATCCGATCACAATCGGGGGCACACGCAGTTTTTTCGCGATTGCAGAACTCCCGCTGACAAAAGCGTCCGCGCCCTTGATCAACAGGATAAACCCTGCGATCAGTGTAATGATGGCAATAATGACTGTCAAAACCGGTGACATCAGATTCCTCCTCTATCCGTCTATCATATAACGATATTATGCTCCCATATGTTCTATCAGCACTTTCACACCGATCAGGATCAGAATCACCCCGCCGGCAATCTCCGCCTTCTTTTCAAAGCGGCTGCCGAACCGGTTGCCGATGCAGACACCCGCAACAGACAGACCGAAGGTAATCACCCCGATCACCGGAGCCGCCGGAACGATCGGCGACCCGAGGGCTGCAAAGGAAATCCCCACCGCCAGCGCGTCAATGCTGGTCGCAATGGCAAGAACGAACATTTCCTTGTGGTTCAGCGGTTGATCATATTTCTCTTCCGTGTCCTCTTCCTTTTTCCGGACCGCCTCGAAAATCATTTTCCCGCCGATGAATGCCAGCAGGCCAAATGCGATCCAATGGTCCGCACTCTCGATATAAACCCGGAAGCGGGTGCCAAGCAGCCATCCCAGCACCGGCATCATCGCCTGAAATCCGCCGAAATAGACACCGATCACGATCGCCTGCATCCATCGGATCCTTCGCATACCAAGGCCTTTGCAGGTCGCCACCGCAAAAGCATCCATGGAAAGGCCGATTCCGATCAGCACAATGTCAAGCCACATCTCATCTCCCCATCGAGCCCTGCATTTTGAAAGCACAAGTTAACTCATATATCTTAGCACGTTGTCTTTTCCATTGACAACCTTTCCCGCCACTTTTATCATAGAAAAGGTCAGATGATCTATCAGAAAGGGCAAATAGAAAATGGAAATTTACGAAGAGCTTGTCAAAAGAGGGCTGATCGCCCAGGTCACAAACGAAGAAGAAATCCGAAACATGGTGAACGCCGGGAAAGCCACCTTTTATATCGGTTTCGACTGCACCGCAGACTCTCTGACAGCAGGCCATTTCATGGCGCTGACGCTGATGAAGCGCCTGCAGGACGCGGGAAATAAGCCGATCGCGTTAATCGGCGGCGGCACAACAATGATCGGCGATCCTTCCGGTCGAACCGACATGCGGAAAATGCTGACCCGCGAAGACATCGATCATAATGCAGCCTGCTTCCGCCGCCAGATGGAGCGTTTCATCGAATTCGGCGAGGGAAAAGCGCAGATGGTCAACAACGCCGACTGGCTGCTGAATCTGAATTATGTCGAACTGCTCCGGGAGGTGGGACCTCATTTTTCCGTCAACAACATGCTGCGTGCCGAATGCTATAAGCAGCGGATGGAAAAGGGCCTTTCCTTCTTTGAATTCAATTATATGATCATGCAGTCCTATGATTTCTATTATCTGTTCCAGCATTATGACTGCAATATGCAGTTCGGCGGCGACGACCAGTGGTCCAACATGCTTGGCGGGACAGAGCTGATCCGCCGCAAGCTCGGCAAAGACGCGCATGCGATGACGATCACGCTCCTGACGGATGCGCAGGGCAACAAGATGGGAAAGACCGCCGGCAATGCTGTGTGGCTTGACGCCAACAAAACTTCTCCCTTTGATTTTTACCAGTATTGGCGCAATGTGGGGGATGCCGATGTGCTGAAATGCATCCGCATGCTGACATTCCTCCCGTTGGAACAGATCGATGAAATGGCGGATTGGAAAGATGCGAAGCTGAACGAAGCGAAAGAAATCCTCGCTTTTGAACTGACCAAGCTCGTCCATGGCGAGGAGGAGGCAAAGAAAGCCAAAGAAGGTGCCCGCGCTCTCTTCTCCGGATCCGGCAGCACTGAAAATATGCCCACCTTCCGTCTTACGGAGGAGGATTTCAGGGACGACCGGATCGATATTCTGACGATCCTGACCAGATCCGGCCTTTCCGCTTCCAGAAACGAGGCGCGGCGCGCAGTGGAGCAGGGCGGCGTTACAGTGAACGATGAAAAATGCGCTGATATCCGTGCTTCCTTTGGAAAAGACGATTTCTCCGGCGGCATGATCGTGCGGCGCGGAAAGAAGAATTATAAAAAGATCGAGCTGTAATCTTTACAGCTCGATCCGGATCTTTCTTCCCGAATGTTCATACCGGTAATAACGAACCCCGGCAGCGTCCAGCATACGCTTGGACGCGATCACGCTGGGGGTTTTTTCATATTTGTCATCATCATAGATGATCGTGCGAATCCCGCTCTGGATAATGGCTTTCGCGCATTCATTGCAGGGAAACAGCGATACATAAAGCTTTGCGCCCTCCAATGTCCCGCCGCGGAAGTTCAGAATCGCATTCAGCTCACTGTGTGTCGTATAGAGGTATTTATTATCCAGGGGATCTCCCACCCGGGCCCATGGGAATTCGTCATCAGAGCACCCGTTCGGGAAACCGTTGTAGCCCATGGACAAGATCTTATTATCTTCACTGACGATGCAGGCACCCACCTGTGTATTCGGGTCCTTGCTTCGCATGCCGGAAAGCATCGCCACGCCCATGAAGTATTCATCCCAACTGATATAGTCTGTTCGCTTGTCTGACACGCTGCTTTCCTCCTTTTATTTAGTACCGAAGATCCGGTCTCCCGCATCGCCGAGTCCCGGTACAATATAACCGTGTTCGTTGAGCTTTTCATCCTTTGCGCCGACGATGATGTCCACATCCGGATGGGCGTTTTGCATCGCCTCAATCCCTTCAGGCGCTGCGATGATGCACATCAGATGAATATGTCCGACGCCCTTATCCTTCAGCATCTGAATCGCCGCAATACAGGAGCCGCCGGTTGCCAGCATCGGATCCACCACAAAGACTTCCCGTTCACTGCAGTCATCCGGCAGCTTGCAGTAATACTCCACCGGCTTTAAGGTCTCCGGATCGCGATATAATCCGATATGTCCGACCTTTGCTGCCGGTATCATCGTCAGCATCCCGTCCACCATGCCAAGACCGGCGCGTAAAATTGGCACGATGGCCAGCTTCTTGCCGGAAAGTTCCTTCACCGTCGCCCTGCAGATCGGCGTCTCAATCTCCACATCTGATAATTTCAGATCTCTTGTGGCTTCGTAACATTCCAACATCGCGATCTCACTGATCAGCGCCCGAAAATCCTTTGTCCCCGTTTCCGTTCTGCGTAAAATCCCGATTTTGTGCTGAATCAACGGATGATCCATAACAAGTACCTTTGACATCCCTCTCCTCCTTCACTTACTCTTCCATCTGTTTTGCCAGTTTATAGATTGCTTTATTCAAAGATTCAAACAGCAGGCCGTACGCTGTCAGAGGTGCACCGTAAGGGTTCATGATCTCCAGCTCATCTCCGATCAGTTCGTGCAAAACCTGCACCTGTCCCTCCGGGAAAGTCATGGGAAGCACCTTCAGAATCCGTTCTTTCTGGACATCCTCAAAACAGATGACAAAGGTATCTTCGTCCACGTCCTCCGGCGAAAGCGCTTTAGAATGGTAATTTTCCAGATGAATGCCGTTGCTGATCATGACAGCATCCGCTTTTTGATTCAGAGGCTCCGAAAACAACACCACGAGACCCCTTGCGATGATCTCCCCGGCATAATGCGGAAGACAGTCCTTCAAAAGTTCTGCCGCCATAGGTGCGCGGCAGGTACCGTTTTCATCTACAAAAATATATCGCTGATAACCGGCCATATTGCCTATGAAACCTCTATTACCTGATGACCGGCCGCTTTGGTCAGCCGGTTTCTGATCGCCTGTCCCAGCCCTTGATCCGGAAAGTCCTCGGAATAGATCCGGTCCACGCCAAGCTCGTCAAACCTGCGCAAACATTCATACAGATTGCGGGCAACCGACTCCTCGTCCGCTCTTTTTCCGATGCAAAGAACCGTTCCTTTACTATAATAGCGTTCTGTCTCTTCGGTTGCAAGGATTCCCACCTTTTTCCCGTCTGCCTCGCCCTCTGCCGCCAGCGCATTAATCTTTGCGATCACCTTCTGCGCCGGTCCCTCCACCAGTACCAGAGGCGCTTTCGGCGCATAATGGCGATATTTCATGCCCGGGGCTTTCGGCGGAGCAGCCGTATCCGCGCCTGCGATGCCGGGATCCAGAGTCACATCCGGCAAAACCTCACGCAGCATCTCAAGGGTCAGAAATCCGGGCCGCAAAATCACGGGAATCTTTTCTGTCAGATCCACAATGGTGGATTCCAACCCGATGCCGACAGAACCGTT
Source organism: Lachnospiraceae bacterium (assembly GCA_017431515.1). Classification (GTDB taxonomy): domain Bacteria; phylum Bacillota; class Clostridia; order Lachnospirales; family Lachnospiraceae; genus RUG12461. The sequence continues at coordinate 157,933 of JAFRKV010000040.1, read as the reverse complement.
ATCGAGGATCATATCGACCCTGCCGGACAAGTCTTCGATCACGCGCGTTGCATTGGTGGGACTGGGTTTTCCGGACAGATTGGCGCTGGGCGCAGCCACAAACCCGCCTGATGCCAGAATCAATGCCCGGGCCACCGGGTGGGAGGGTTCACGGATCGCAACAGTGGAAAGCCCCCCTGTGGTCTCCGGCGGGACAAGATCCTTCTTTTTCAGGATTATCGTAAGCGGTCCGGGCCAGAACCGTTCCGCAAGCCGATAGGCGCTTTCCGGAACAGGATACGCGATCTCTTCCATCGCCTCGTGTCGCGCAATATGGACGATCAGCGGATTATCCGACGGTCTCCCTTTGGCTGCATAGATTTTTTGGGACGCCTCCGGCAGCAGCGCGTTGCCTCCCAGTCCGTAGACCGTCTCGGTAGGGAATGCGACAAGTCCTCCCTCTTTCAGGATATGACCGGCTTTTTGAATCTGATCCTGCTGTTCGATCCCGACGCCGTCCGATTTGATATGGATCTTGACTATCTCCGTCTTCATAATCCCAATCATACACATTTTCACGTTTCACCGCAACAAACTTGCGTGTTTTGGCACTTTGTGGGATAATAGGTCGAGAAATCTTTCAGAAAAGGAGATCAACTTATGGCGATCACAAAAAAACCGTTTGGCGTGATGGACGACGAACGTCCCGTCAGCCTCTATCATATGGAAAATTCCAATGGCGCTTATGTGGAGATTCTGGATTTCGGTGCGCGGATCCGCAGCCTTGTCGTGCCGGATCAGAACGGCACACTGACCGATGTCGTGCTGGGTCTGGAGGATATGAAGGCCTATCTGAACGACGACGCTGCGCTCGGTGCAGTCTGCGGGAGAGTGGCAAACCGGATTGCAAAAGGGCATTTCTCTCTGAACGGAACGGATTACACCCTTGCGATCAATAACGGTCCGAATTCTCTGCATGGAGGCCCCACCGGTTTCGGACTCCGGCTTTTCGACGGGAAGATCAAAGGAGACGACCTCATTCTCACCTATCATTCCGCGGATATGGAGGAAGGCTTTCCTGGCGCACTGACGCTGACCGTTACCTACCACTGGTCCGAGGACAATGAGTTGTCCATCCTTTATGAAGCAGTTTCCGATGCGGATACGATCTTAAATGTCACCAACCATGCCTATTTTAATCTGAACGGACATGATTCCGGCGAAGTCCTGGATCAGCTTCTGATGATCGATTCCGATTCCATGACGGATTTTGACGATTTCCAGATTCCCACCGGCGTGATCAGTGAGACCGCAGGCACGCCCTTTGACTTTACCGAGGCAAAGCCCATCGGACGCGATATCCACGGTATCCATCCCCAGATGAAAGGAAATACTTACGATCACAGTCTGGTGCTGAGCGGAAGCGGATTCAGAGAAGCAGCAGTCATGAAATCCCCTGCCAGCGGCATCCGGATGACCTGTTTTACCGATGAACCCGGCCTGCAGCTTTATGTATATGACTACGTACTGCACAACAAAGGAAAAGGCGGCATTGACTATCAGCCCTTCGGCGCAGTCTGCCTGGAGACGCAGCATTATCCGGACAGCATCAACCATCCGGAATTTCCGTCGATTGTCCTGAAAAAAGGAGAGAAGTTCCGGTCGAATACGGTGTACAATTTCTCGACAATCTGATCGAATGATGCCGGGGTCAAAAGTGCCATGCAAAGGTCACAATGTCACTTCGTGACATGTGACTTTTCACCACGACATCCTCACATATAACATATAACAAAAAAGCGGCTTTAAGCCGCTTTTTTTTATCCCAGATACTGCTGTATCACATCCCACACCGACGGATCTTCCAGCGTGATCTTCCAGAACGCGCCGCCGCCCAGCTGATACTTCTGTACCAACTGAAGTTTCAACTCCAGGGACTGTTCATCCTCCATCCAGATTTTACAGATTGTGCCGTCCTCCGGCCATTCCGCGTAATTTTGACCCAACTCCTCAAGCCAGACCACAGGCGGCTGTTTTTGCGCAATGAGGCTGTCCTGATCGATCATTCCAAGCGCCTTCGAGACCAGTTCGTAGGGCACATAATCATCGGATGCCATCTCCAAGTCGCTGGCGCCGGATTTCGGGGTCTCAACCCACATTCTGGTGTAGAAGGGCATCCCGAGGATGATCTGCTCCGGCGGCACCTGATAAGCGATGGTGTCCTGCACGCCTTTTTCCACAAAGGGGAGCGAGGCCACCGATCCCTCACCGGATCCCGCATAATGCTCATCATAGCCCATGATCACAATGTAATCCGCAAAATCCGCCTGCTCCTCCCGATCATAGTGCGCCGTGTATTCCGTCGGCACATAATGATCCACAGACAGGATCAATCCGTGATTTCCGCAGGCAAGGGACAGCTCACGCACCAGCTGCACATAAGATTCTCCCACTTCTTGGGACATCGACTCAAAATCCAGATTGATGCCGTCGAGATTGTATTCCTGCGCCTTTTCCATTAGATGATTGATAAAATTCTGCCGCAGACTGCGCTGGTACAGGAACGCTTCGTCATCCAGATCCGTACTCTCCAGATTGCTGACAAGGCCCCAAACCTGTATTCCCTTCGCATGGCAGGTCTCCACGTAATCTTTGGAAGCCAGATCATGGATGCCACCCTGTGTGTCTTCCAGGTAAAACCAGGTTGGCGAGATGACGTTGACGCCCTTCGTATCCGCAAGCACCTCGGAAAGCTTCCCGTTCGCGTCCATATTTGTGACCTGATGCCAGACCATATTCACAATGCCGTCATGCAGGATATGGGTAAATGTCTCTTCCTGGAAGCTGCTTGTCAGAACCACGTCCGTCGGCTCTCCCATGGATTTCTTCTCCACATAGCCTGTGATGCCGTCTGCGGAAAAGGCTTTGTACCAGTTTTCTTCCTCACCCAGGATCTGTACCTGTTCGCCGGCGGTCAGGTCTTTTAAGATCGGGCTTTTGATCCCGCCCTTTTCACGCAGCGCCGTATCCTTTGTAGCCGCAGCTTCCTTTACCGTGCCATAATCCGTCGTCAGCACAATCCTGCTCGGCTCTTCATAATAAGAAAAGTCAAAGGGCGTGAACTGCTGCACAAATTCCAACGACAAGTACAGTTCCCCGTCAATCAGACCGGCCGGCGCGCAAACGAATGGCACCTCTGTTTGCGTGACTTCGCCGTTTTCATAAAAATTTTCCGTATAGGAAGAGGTCTGCTCCGCGATATTCACAAGGATCTCGCTCTGATCTTTTGCATAGAGCAGCAGTCCCTCCTGATCCACATAAAACCTGTCATTTAAGGTATCATGCACCATGGGGTAGGACACATAGAGATGACCATTGATGTCTCTCGCCCTCTGATCCATGATGGCGTGATTGCGGATGATGACCACCTCTTCCGGAGAAGTAATCCCGAAATAGTCGCTTAAATCCGCCCTTTCTTTTGTCGGCGTGTATTTTTCCATCAGAACCATGGCAACCGCGATCAAAGCGATCAGAATGATCACAATGATGATCAGCGGGGCTTTGGATTTTTTCCTGACTGCTTTTCTCTTCGGCGCTCTCCGGTCATGTGCTTGCCGGTTTGGTGTCTGCTTGGTCGGTGTCTGCCTGGTTGGTGTTCTTTTATCCAACGTCATTCTCTCCCAATATTTCACTCAGATTGCATCATTTTAACACAGAAACGGCGGCTGTTCAAATCAGTCGCCGTCATCTTGTGTCCGCGGGCATGGAATCTCCGCGGTATCTTCGTTACTCAATGTCTGTTTTGATGATTGCGTAATCGGTACAATTTGCATGAACTGCTTCATATTATGATAGGAATTTCCAAACGCAATCAAAACCCCATAATTACCTTCTCCTGTTCTTTGCCCGAATGCTATTTTTATCAGGGCGGCATAAATCCGTCCCTTTACTATCTCTTTTTTCTTTGTGATTCTCCCAACCAACAGGAAACCTCTTCGGGCGCTGCATCACCTCCGGATCGAATCTGTTCCTTCTTCCAAAAGCGTTCTTCATCAATCACCCTAACCGGGCAGGGCCTGCTTTGAAAAAGGATCTCTTCTTATCATAATGGGAAGAAAAAGCGGGAATCCGCTTCTCTTTGACACACAGCCGTCAAAACCAACTGCGCTGATAACACTTATATCATATCGGCAGAACACAATCAATTAAATTTTTCTAAAGAATTTCTAAAAGTTTTCTAAAATCTATGCCCTTTTCTTGACTTTTCCCTTTCTTTTTGCTTATCATAAAGAAATCAGAAGAGGAATCATCCTATGAAAATAGAAAAAATCAACGACAATCAGATCCGCTGCATCCTCACAAAAGAGGATTTTATCTCCAGGCAGCTGCGGCTCAGCGAGTTGGCTTACGGTTCGGAAAAAGCGAAAAGTCTGTTTCGGGACATGATGCAGCAGGCGTCCTTTGAATTCGGCTTTGAAACCGATGATCTTCCGTTGATGATCGAAGCGATTCCCATGTCTGCAGAGTCCGTGATCCTTCTCATCAGCAAGGTGGATTATCCGGAAGAGCTGGATACACGGTTTTCCCGGTTCTCCGAGGGATCGGATGACTACGGAAATGACAGCAGCAGTTCCTATCTCTCCGGAAATACCCTTCCGCCGGAGGGCGCGGACGGGATTTTGGATCTATTCAAAAAGATCCGTGAGGATCATGAAAAGACACGTCCCACGGGCACGATGACCGATGACCGGTTTGTGCCGCTTTCCGAAACTGTACCTGTGATCGAAGACGTGGATCCCTCCGATGTCAAAGCGGTGCCTAGCGACGCGCCGGCGTTGAAGTTTGACGTCACAAAGCTGTTTGTTTTCCGTGATATGGAGGATATCCTCCGCCTTTCCCGGGTTTTATACGGCTTTTATAATGAAGAGAATCTTCTATACAAGAATCCGGAAAACAACCGCTATTATCTGGTGATCAGCAAGGGAAGCCATTCACCGGAGGATTACAACAAGGTTTGCAATATCTTGACGGAATACGCTGTTCAGGAAAAGTACACCTCCGCAGAAGAAGCCTATTTTCATGAGCATTTCGAGCTGCTTCTGCCGGAACGGGCGATACAGACACTTGGCGCAATCCGCTGAAACACATTAATTTATGAATACATGAGGAGGTCTACCCAATGGACACAGCAACAGCAACAGAAACACAAGCAGCACAGGTTACCAAAGAAACGATGATCGGTCAGCTCCTGTCCATCGACAGCGATGTGGCGCCGATCCTGATGGAGATCGGCATGCACTGCCTCGGATGCCCTTCCTCCCAGATGGAGACCATCGAAGAGGCAGCCATGGTGCACGGGATCGATCCCGATGAACTTGTAAACCGGATCAATGCATTCCTGAACCGGGATAAATAAACCTTGTGAAACGGTAGATTCTGTATTACAATAGATCTACAGTTATTTTCAACTATCAAAGGAGGTAAAAACAATGGCATATGTAATTGGTGATTCCTGCGTATCCTGTGGCACTTGCGAGCCGGAATGCCCGGTTGGCGCTATTTCTCAGGGCGATGACAAGTACCAGATCGATGCAGGTGCTTGTGTAGACTGCGGTACCTGTGCTGGCGTTTGCCCGACAGGTGCGATCGAGCAGGGCTGATCAGCACAAAAGAAAACACCGTTTCCCAATGAATCAAGGGAAACGGTGTTTTTTTGATTTCCGGAGTGATTCTGTCACAAATCCTCAGGGTCTCGGACCGGATTGCCGCTCCAGATTGGCAAAGCGTGTGTACTCCGGCAGCCATACAAGATTGACGGTCCCGATCGGGCCGTTTCTTTGTTTTGCAACGATGATCTCGGCGATGCCTTTGTTCTCGGAATCCTTATTGTAATACTCATCCCGGTAGATGAACATCACCACGTCCGCGTCCTGCTCGATGGCACCGGACTCTCTCAGATCGGAGAGCATGGGCCTGTGATCCGGACGCTGTTCTACCGCGCGGGATAACTGGGATAATGCGATCACCGGCACATTCAGCTCTCTGGCAAGGGATTTCAACGATCTGGAGATCTCGGAAATCTCCTGCTGGCGGGACTCAGATCCTCTGCCGCTCCCGCTCATCAACTGCAGATAGTCGATGATGATCAGCTTCAAATCCTGCTCCAGTTTGTATTTTCGGCATTTGGAGTTCAGCTCCGCAACCGTGATTCCGGGAGTATCGTCAATGATCAGGTTGGAATTGCCGATGACACCGGCACCTTCGATCAGTTTTTCCCAATCCGCGTCTTTTAAAGAGCCTGTCCGGATCGCCTGGGCATCAATGTGTCCCTCCAGCGAAAACAGACGATTCACCAGCTGCTCCTTGCTCATTTCCAGACTGAAGATCGCGGTGCAGAGATTGCTGTGAAACGCCACATGCTGCGCGATATTCAGGACAAATGCCGTTTTCCCCATGGAAGGGCGGGCTGCCACCAGCACGAGATCCGAAGGCTGTAATCCCGCAGTACGATAGTCAAGATCCGTAAAGCCGGTGGCGATTCCGGTCACATTCCCCTCGGTCTTGGCCACCATCTCGATCTTTTTCAGCGCATTCAGCACGATCTCACGAATGGGCACATAGTCTGTATTACCGCGGGAATCCTGAATGATCTTAAAGATCTTTTTCTCCGTATCCTCCAGTACGAGGGGCACCGGCTCTTCTCCTGCGTAGCACTCATTTTCAAGGGTTTCCAGCGTCTTAATCAGATTGCGGAGAACTGCTTTATCCCGCACAATTCCCGCATAATACCGGACGTTCGCAGACGTCGGGATCGCATTCAGGATGCCCCCGATATACTCCAGAGAGGACACCTCCGGCGGCACGTTCTTTTCACGCAGTTTATTTTGAAGCGTGATGGTATCCACGGCCTGTCCCGCGTCAAAAAGCTCCTTCATCGCTTCAAACAGCGTCCCGTAAACACCGTGGTAGAAGTCTTCTTTATGCAATATTTCCGTGGCTGCAATGATCGCATCCCGATCCATCAGCATGGCGCCGACGACAGCCTGCTCCGCTTCCAGGCTGCTTGGCATCAACCGCCTGATCTGGGCTTCGTTATCCATCTTATGATTCCTCCGAAGTCACATTCACACGCAGCGTCGCGGTCACTTTGGGATGCAGCTTTACGGTAACCTCATAGGTGCCCAGTGTTTTGATCGGATCGGAAAGCACCATCTTTTTCTTGTCCAGCTCGATCCCGAACTGCTTTTTGCAGGCTTCCGAGATCTCCTTTGTCGAGACAGAGCCGAAGGTTTTGCCGTCTTTTCCGGCGCGGATGGAGAGCTTCACCAGCTTATCCTTCAACTCCTCCGCCAGTTTGCAGGCATTTTCATAATTCTCTTCCGCCACCTTCTGCTCGTGGGCATTCTGCAGCTTCAGATCATTCAGATTTTTGCTGGTGGCTTCCACCGCCTGTTTCTTCGCGAAAAGGACATTCCGGGCGTAGGCGTCGCTGACCGTGACGATATCGCCCTTCTTTCCCTGATTTTTCACATCTGTAAGCAAGATCACCTTCATAACTTGATATCTCCCTCCTCAATCATGGCATCCAGCACATCCCGGACCCGCTGCTTCGCTTCCTCGATGGTGCAGTCTGTAAACTGCGCTCCGGCTACGCTGACATGGCCGCCGCCGCCGAGCCGTTCCATGATCAGCTGCACGTTGATTTCATCAATGGATCTGGAACTGATAAAGATCTTGTTCTGAAACTCCGCCAGAACGAAGGATGCCTTGATCCCGATAATATTCAAAAGCTCATTCGCCGCCTGCGCGCCGACGATGGTGGGGCTTTCCACCATTTCCGAATCACAGGCGGAAATCGCAAACGCATTGCGGTAAACCTCCGCCTTCCGCAGGATTTCCGCGCGTTCCTTATAAGCCGCCATGTCATTTCGCATCATCTTGCGGACCCGCGTCACATCCACGCCGCTGCGCTTCAGATAAGCCGCCGCTTCAAAGGTCCGCACACCGGTTTTGGTCATGAAATTGTTGGTATCAATGAGAATCCCGGCATAGATCGCATCCGCCTCTTCTGCAGAGAGCTTCATATTGTCCGAAAAATACTGCAAAACCTCTGCGATCATCTCGCAGGTGGAAGACGCATAGGGCTCAATATAGGAAAGCAGCGGGCTTTCGATCACTTCATTCCCCTGTCTGTGGTGGTCAAACACGACGATATTCAGTCCCCGCTTCAATAATTCCGGGCATTCCGTATAGGAAGGACGGTTGGTATCCACCACCATCACCAGCGTATTGCGATCGGCAAATTCCAGCGCCTGCTCACTATTGACGAACAGATCCGCGTCGTATCCCTTTTCCGGCGTAAAACTCTCCATTTCCCTGCGGAGCGTGGCCGTGATCTCATTCAGAACGATCTGAGACTTTTTGCCGACTTCTTTGGCGGCCGCGCAGACACCAATGGCGGCGCCGAAGGCGTCCGGATCACTGAGGTGATGTCCCATGACCAGAATACGGCTGTGGGTTTCCATCATTTCCCGCAGCGCATGCGCCTTCACGCGCGCTTTGACACGGGTATTCTTTTCCACCTGCTTGGAAGAACCGCCATAGTAGGTAATCTCTTCCCCCTCTTTGACGACCACCTGGTCACCGCCCCGTCCCAGAGCAAGATCGATGGCTGCATGGGCATATTCATAGTTCTCGGCATAGGTGGACGCCGTCGCACCGAGACCGATACTCAAGGTGACGGCAATCTCATTCCCGACCTTGATGGTTTTGACATCATCCAGAAGATGGAATTTATCCTCCTCCATCTTCGGCAGAAAGCGGTTCTTAAACACGACAAAGTACTTATCGTTCTCGATTTTTCGCACAAGGGCATCCGAATCCGCAAAATACTTATTGACGCGGCGATCCACCAATGCTACCAGCATGGATTTCTTGACATCCTCCATGCTCTCCAGGACTTCGTCATAGTTATCAATGTAAACGAGCCCCGCCACAAGCCGCTGCTCCTCGTTTTCAATATTGACGCGGTTCAGCTCCGTCTCGTCAAAAAGATAGAGGGCAGTCAGATAATCCGCCGCATCCTCCGGCTGGATCGACATCATATCCATGCCCTGTACAAGATTGCTGAGCGCAATCCTGGAAAACAGCACGCGAAAGTTGCGCTCCTCCAGCACTGCTGCCACACTGTGCACTTCTTCCTTTTGCAGGAGCTCCTTTGTGATGGACGGAAACACGGTCGTGATGGATTTATGATACGTCTTCTCTTTTCCGGTCAGTGCCGTAAAACGCTGATTGACCCACAGCATCTTGCCGCTTGCATCCAGCAGGGCATAAGGCACCTCAAAACCATCCAGCAGATCCTTCTGGACGCTGCCGTACTGCGTCGCAAAATTAATCAGCTCCTGAAAGAAGACTGCCTGATTGACCGCATACATCGCGATGACCACTGCGGCATAGATCAGCATCATCAGCAGGACGGCCTGTCCCACCTGCAGATTCAGATAAAAGGCGATTCCCGTGATCACACCAAAGGGAATCAGCATCAAAAGGGGCATGATCATATAAACCAAAAGCCTGCCCCGGTAGTTTATCTTTCGTTTCATATCGGTTTTCTGCCGTGCCTCCGTTTTCTGTAACAAAACCTTGTCTATTATACCACGTTTTTTGACAATGTGATATACTTATCTTATGGTTAAAAATCTCGCGAAAAATGCCGGAAAACCGCGGTTTCCGGAATATGATATCGCAAAAGGCATCGGCGTCCTTCTGGTTGTGATCGGTCATGTGCAGGAGCTGCCTTTCCCGTTTCTGGTATGGATCTTCTCGTTCCATATCCCGCTGTACTTCTTTCTTTCCGGCCTGTTTGTAAAAAAAGAAACCAGCGAACCCTTTCCTACCGCTCTGAAAAAGAACGCGAAAGGGCTTCTGGTTCCGTATTGCGTGTTTTCCGCCGTTTTTATCCTGCTGGATGTCCTCCTTCGGGATCCTTTTTCCAGCCCCCGTCTGGAAGTAAAGCTGTTCCTCACCGGGCAGGGGGGTTATGCGATTCTCTGGTTTTTCTTTGTGCTCTTTTTTGACCGGCTGCTGCTGGACATCGGAAAACGCCTGATTAAAAACAGGATCGCGCTTTCTTTGATTTTCCTCGGCTTTGTCATCGCGGGTTTCCTTTTGCACCGGCTGTTCTTTTTCAACAGCTTTAAGATCGCCACGATCCTATATTCCAGCGGTTTCTACTATCTCGGCTTCCTGATGTCCGACTGGAAACCGTTCCATACCATGACTTCCCGTGAAAAATGGTATCTCTTCCCCGTATTCCTTGGGCTTAATATTCTCGGCACTTATGTGCTGGTGCAGCTTTTCGGGACGACGCTGGATCTCAACAGCGCCACCTCTTACGATATCTTACTGAACTACGCCACGGCGCTTTGCGGGATCTTCTTTACGATCATTCTGTCGCGGCTCCTTACCAAAACACCGTTGCTGACACCGTTCTCCTATCTCGGCAAGCATTCTCTCATCTTCTATCCGTTGCTCGGCTACATCCCGTTTAAGCTCGAGCACCTTGCCGGCACGGATTTCCTTCCCCCCGCCCAGGCCGTTCCCTTACGGATCCTGTTCTATGGGGTGGCGTTTGGGGTGTCGGTTGTGGTCGTGGAGGTGAAGAAGCGTTTGAAAAGAAAATAAAAACAGTTGCATATCGTTATCAGTACTTTTCAAGCCATATCTCTAACGCTTTGTAATTTTCGTACCAGCCTTCTTCAATATCATGTACGCGAAGTATGTACATCCAGTTGTCATCTCCGACTATTTTTCGATCTGTGATATAAGCATCATCAATCCAATCATCTTCAAGCACTCGCACTCTTTCACCGATATTGAATTTTGGTTCGTGAATACCTTGTGAGGCTCCACCTGTTGCTTTCGCCATGTCTTCGTCTGATACTGCAACATTCAATCCTTTGGGTAATTCTCCATTTAATAAGCCCTGATGTTCTTCCTTTGTGATAGCCATCTTCGTTTCCTCCTTCTTCAGTTGCGGTTGTTTTTGTTTCTTGCCTTATTATACGAGCCGGGAAATCTCTCCGTCACAAATTCTGCGTATTCGGTCGATTTCGATGTCTAAACGGTTGTTTCATCTCTTGTATTGTTTCATCTTGCATTCTACAATCAATATAAAGATGAAACAATATGCCGATGGCGATAATAATTGATCTAGGGGAGAAGAATTGAAACTCATATTTGCATCAGACTCCTTCAAGGGAAGTCTTTCCAGCAAAAGAACGGGTGAACTATTACGGATCGCAGCGTTATCGGCCTATGGAGACTGTGAAACGGTGATCGTGCCTATCGCAGACGGTGGAGAGGGAACGCTTGATGCAGTGCTGTACACGGAGCAGGGGAGAAAAGAGACCATAATGGTACATGATCCCTTGCATCGTATGGTTTCGGCCTCTTACGGGATCCTGTCTGATGGATCGGCGTTGATTGAGATGGCCGCGGCATCCGGGCTTACGCTTCTCTCAGAAAAAGAGAGAAATCCTTTCGATGCATCAACCTTTGGAACAGGAGAATTGATCCGGGATGCTTTGCTTCGCGGATGTGAAAAGATCACCGTTGCCATTGGAGGGTCTGCGACAAACGATGGCGGCATGGGCTGTATGCGCGCTTTGGGGATGCGGTTTCTTGACGAAAACGGTGTGGAGCTGAATGGAACCGGAGCGGATCTCGAAAAAGTACGAGTCATCGACGATACGCACTTGCTGAAAGAGGCAAAGAACGCAACCGTTACCGTTATGAGCGATGTTACGAATCCCCTCTGTGGGAAAGATGGCGCCACTATGGCGTTCGGTTCTCAGAAAGGAGCGTCAGCAGAGACTCTTCAAGTGCTGGAACAAGGGATGAGAAACTATCGGGATGTCATCAAAATGCGTTATGACATCGATTGTGACAGTTTTTTTGGTGCAGGAGCCGCCGGTGGTCTTGGCGCTGCTTTGCATGTGTTTCTTCAGGCCGAAATGAAATCCGGGATTGAGACGATGCTTGATCTGGTGCAGTTTGACAGTCTCCTAAATGACTCAGATTTGATTGTGACAGGTGAGGGCAGGGCAGATGAACAAAGCTGCCACGGAAAAGTCATGCAGGGAATCGGCCTGCGCGCAAAGAGAGCCGGAATTCCTGCGATAGGGTTATGCGGGTCGATTGCACCCGGTGCAGAAGCACTGAAGCAATACGGTATCACGGGGCTTTACGCCACAAAATCGGATGATATGCCACTATCGGAAGCCATGGATCACGCGGAAGAGCTGTATCTTTCTGCTGCAAAGAAAATGTTTGGAAATATTAGAAACGCCTGCTTTTCGTGTTATACTATGCATGGATGATCGAAAATCGTCAATGAAGGGAGGCCGGTGCGATGAAAGAACTGACCTGCCAGATCACAAAAGACGATCCAACGTGAAGAGAGGATTATATTTATGAAAAAAATGATTTCAGTGGTCGCCGTGCTGGTTGCGGGAGCGTTGCTGGCTTCCTGCGGGACGCCGGCTGATGCGGCAGCGGATCAAACAGCGCAGAATATGACAGGAGGAGATCAGACGATGTCAGATGGGATTGTGATTGATGCAACAGTACGCACCACGGGTCAATACCCGGAAATGATCAAAATCCCGATTCCGGCAGGCGTTGATGCAGCAAGCCTCGATCTATCCGGGGCAGACTTCCACATGAAGGGAACAGCCGGCATGTGGGGAAGCGATGACACGAGAGCGTTTTCCTGTGAATTTGAGAAGCTTGAAAATGACGGCAATACGATTGTGCTGTATCCGAAGGATTTTCCGGAGAAATACTTCTATGTGCAGGATTTTACGGTTTCCTGCGATAAAGAGGATGCGCTTTCCTTTACAAAGCAGGATGTCGAGAAGGTAAATACTGCCGTGGTGGATGACTTCCAAACCTTTACCAAGGAAGACGGCGCAGATTTTACTTATCATCTTTACACGCCTGAAACAGAAGAAAACATGCCCGTGGTTGTTGTATTCCATGGATACGGAGATACGGAAAACCTTCTGACCTACCGGACCGCCGTGGAATGGGCGGAACCCGAAAATCAGAAGGTCCGCCCCTGCTACGTCATTGCGCCTGTCATTGATGACAATACCTATTATTCCGCCAGAAACACGATTTTCACGCCCTTGAAAGCGCTGCTGGATCAGATGGTGGAAGAGGGGAAAGCAGATCCGCATCGGATCTATGTGATGGGCAACTCCTTCGGGGGCATGTCTTCCATTGAATTTGCGGAGCAGTATCCAGATACGGTGGCAGGAATTCTGGCGCTTTGTCCGGCGCTGAATTATTCCAATACCGCCATGGGACAGCTTGAGAAGATCAAGGATATTCCCATCTGGTTTGCCCAGGCGGAGCATGATAATACGATCCCGATCGAAAACAGCAGGAAGGCTGTGGAAAAGCTTCAGGAACTCGGCGCAAAAGAAGTCAACTTTACGGCGTACAGTGACGACGAAATGAATGCCGCCGGTGCAGATGCCGCGCCGGATTCCACTTACAGCTACCATCATGTGGAGCTGGCAGTCATGGAGGACGATGCCTACATGGACTGGCTGTATGCAAAGTAGCGGAATGCCTTCCACAAAATTGATACGGCTATCAATCGTTATTCCTTGTTCTCTTCTTCAGAATCCGCTTTTGCAGCTTTGTCTTTATCTTTTCGTATCATACTCACAGCGGCAATTGCAATTCCGCAGATCATGAACACAATCCAGGAATGCTGATACGTGTCCAGCCATCCCCATACAAAAAACACCACTACGGAACACATGCTGATGATAGCAGCGAGTGTACCTGTTGAAATATTCTTCATCTCCCTTTACCTCCATTCTATCGCCGTTTCCTTTGCCAAAGCTCCCTCCTAATTGCAATGACTGCTTTCAGGAGTTTTGATGCACTTCGGCTTTTTTATGATGCTATGATTATAATTGTCGAAAAAAAGCAGTTCAACCACTTTTGTCTATTCGGTCGTTTTTGGAGTCTATTCGGTCATCAGCGATGTTTTCTGTTTCTATGCATACAGCCAGTCTGCGAGCATTCAGCCAAGTTGGATCTCCGTGCCCTTGAGGTCCTCCAATGCCTCACTGGTGCCGGCGTAAATCGTATACCCCATCTTTTCCAGCTCCCATTCGCGGCTCATCGGGTTGTACCACTTGAGTTTTTGCAGCGGTACGGCGATTTCCACGGTTTTCTCCTCTCCGACAGCGAGGTTCACACGCTGAAATCCGCAAAGCTGGCGCAGCGGCCGGTCTACGGCACTGTTTTCATATCCGGCGTAGACCTGCACGACCTCATCTCCTTCTCTCTCACCGGTGTTCTTGACGGTCACCTTCACGAGCAGCCGATCTCCATCGACGTTCGCCTCAGGCGCGCCGGTTTCAAACGTGGTATAGCTCAGGCCGAAGCCATAGGGATACAGTGGCTTGACGCCCTCCTTGTCGAGTTTGGTATAGCCGTGGTAGTAGCCGTAATACTGCTCGGTCGCTTCCCAGTCCACCTGCGGTAAATCCTTCTCATCTGCGGGGATTACAAAAGGCAGTTTGCCGGAGGGATTCACGTCACCGAACAGGATCTCGGCGATGGCCGTGCCGCCCTCCTGTCCCGGATAATAAGCCATCAGCAACGCACCGGCGCAGTCCTGCCACTCCTTCGTGGTGATCGTATTGCCGCCGATCATTACCACGGCGGACTTTTGGTTCATCGGCCCAACCGCCCGGATCAGGGCGATGTCGTCCGCATGCAGGGACAGCCCGCCCTTACGGTCGCCACCGACACTCATCGCCGCGCCGGACATACTGCCGAAGTCGTCGCCCGCGATGTACTCGCCCTCGTCGTCGCAATCGAATCCCGCCACGATGAGCACGGCGTCCGCCTCAGCGGCGGCCCGCTTTGCCGTCTCGATATCTGAGCCATCTGTGTACACGACCTCCACGTCCGGAGCCACCTTCGCGATGCCCTGCAGCGGCGTGATGGTGTAGGCGGGATAGACGCGGCTGGAGCCGTGGTCGCCGATGTTTTCCCTATCCGCAAGCTTGCCGACGACCGCGAGCTTTCGAATCGCGTTCTTGTCCAGCGGCAGCACGCCTTCGTTCTTAATCAGCGTGATCGCCTCCTCAGCGGCGCGTTTGGCAAGGGCGATGTGCTCCGGGCAGCCCACGACAGACATATCGTAGGTTTTATGGTCACGGTCAAACGCCATGATCGTGCGCACGATGCGCAGCGCCGCCTCGTCCACCTTCTCTTCAGGCACGAAGCCGTCTCGCACGGCTTTGACAAGGTTGTCGCCGAAGTAGTTGGTGATGACCATCTCCATATCCTGTCCGCCGTTGGCGGCCTCGACGGTGTCCTTGACGCCGTAGATGAAGTCACTCATTACGAAGCCGTCAAAGTCCCACTCGCCCTTGAGCACAGTGCTCAAGAGGTATTTGTGATGCCCGCACTGCACCTGGTTATAAAGGTTGTACGAACTCATGATCGCGGCTGCGCCCGCGTCGATGCAGTCCTTAAAGTGCGGCAGGAATACCTCGCGCTCTGTACGCTTGTCGGCGTATACGCTCACCTTGAAGCGGGCATTTTCCATCTGGTTGAAGGCATAGTGCTTGACACAGGCCATGACGTCTTCGTCCTGCACGCCACGCGTCAGCGCCGCGCCCATCGCGCCGATGTGCACGGTCTCTTCGCCGTAGGTCTCCTGGCTGCGTCCCCAGCCGGGGTTGTAGGGCAGGTTGATGCATACGCCCGCGAACAGGTTGCCGCCGAAGCCGCGGACCTCCTTGCCGATGGCGTGGCCAATCTGCTCCTCCAGCGCGGGATCGAAGGTCGCGCCGCGGGCCATGGAAACCGGGAAGCAGGTGGTCTTGCCGATGCCGCAGACCACGCCGCGCGGGCCGTCACAGAATTGCACCGGTGGAATGACACCCTCAATGCCTCCCGCCGGATAGGGCTCGATGTTATAATGGGTGCCCTCAGCGCCGAGGCTGTCCAGCAGCTCCTGCAACTGATTCATATAGAAGTTGGCGCCCATCAGGCTGACCTTCTCCTCCAGTGTCATCCCTTCGACGATCTTCCGGGCCTCATCCGTCAGGCTTAATCGATATTCCTTCGTATGTTTCATGGCTTATCTCCTTCCGTCCGTAGACTTTTGCTTGATTCTTCTTCAGATGTATTTCCTCTTTGATGGGATTATTATAACACGGAAAGCCGGATTAACCAGCGTCTCTTTCCTTTTCATCCTGCAGAAATGCTTTCCATTGCTCCTCCCAATTCTTCATCAGCTCTTCTTTCTGCGTTTCATCGACAGCCGAATAGGTAATGGAATTCATGCATAGCTGCTTAATCTCCTCAAGACCCAAATCCCAGCAGAGGATCGCTGCAAAAAAATCATCCGTTAAAGTCTCGTGTTCCAGATATGCCGGGTCATCAGAGCAGATGGAGATCGGCACGGCGCGCTTGAGATACTCGACAGCAGGATGACTGCGCAGGTCGTTGACATAGCGGAGGGTCTGATTGCTGACAGGACACACCTCAAGGCAGATTCCGTCTTTTTTCACAAGATCCATGATATCCGGAAATCTGTAAAGATTCAGCCCGTGTCCGATTCTGTCTGCGCCCAGCAGGTATGCATCAATCACATTGTCTGAATCGGCATTCAAGGACTCTCCCGCATGCAGCATCAGGTGCAGATCCGGATTTTCTTTCTTAATCTGATCCAATTGATCGGCAAACTCTGTCAGAGGACGGCTTTTGTCCTCTTCATTCACCAGATCGATGCCGATCAGAAAATCATGAATATCGTCCGGATCAAATTCATCCTTGACATGATCGCGGACATAAAGCGCGTTATCTAACAGGGTATCTGTGAGTCCCCTGTCCAGGGAAGCATATTTCAGCCCTGTGCCGACCAGACTGACGAGGAACCCCGGATACTCTTTTCTGACATCATAGTAGGCATTTCTAATCGCTTTGGCATTTTCCTCTGCTTGCTCATGAGAACCGAAGAAAAGCTGACGCACTTCCAAATGTAATATGTGATTTCTGCAATAATAGCGGAATGCATCCTGATAGTATGCCTCGATCAAGGCAGGCGATGCGCTTAATGCGCCCTGCTTATCAAACAGGGTCTCAAACCACACCCAGATGTCCGGAGCCTCTTTACCACCCAGAACCGTCCACTGATCTCGCAGCTCGTTTTTATCAATCAAGCCCCGTGCAAGAGCCTCTTTCACAGGGAACTCATCTTCTGCCGCTTCTTTCGCATCCTCATGATAAGCAAGCACACACCGGTTTTTGTCTCCTGTTCCGATATACAGGTCATCCCTTGCAGTCACGAAAGCAAGAAGCTCCTCAAACGGCATCAGGGCCATGCCATGGATATGAAGGTCGGAACCTTTCGGCAGCCGCTCACAAAATGCATATAATTCGCTGTCCCAGATATTCTCATCCGTCAGAACCGGCATATCATAAGGAACTGCGCCATCACAGGAAGTCTTATAAGCCTCTTTCCATGCGGCAAGTTTTTGATCCAGCTGCTGTTCCTCTTCGGACAAAGTCACATCTGTCTGATATTGATTGGCTTCTGCATGGGAAGATCGTACCTCGGCATACTCTTTTCCCTGCATCTTCTGTTCCTCGCTCGTCATGCCGGCGCATGCTGAACCAATGACGCAAATGATTGCAATCCATATCACCAAAAGCCTTTTTTTCATCATCATCCTCCGATCAGTTGTGTGAATGTCAACAACTTCACGTCTTATCCTATCACGCAAATCGTTGTTTTTCAAAGTAGGCTTTAGAAAAATTTTGAAACATTTTTGAAATATTTTCTTGAATCCTGTGAAAAATCGTGCTATTATCCTTATTTGTGATAGTGAATTTCCTTGCTCTCTCCATCGAGGGAGGGCCAGAGACCAAAAGGAGGTACGATGAGCATGAGCAAGTATGAGTTAGCACTTGTTGTGAATGCAAAAATCGAAGACGATGCCCGTAATGCGACAGTCGAGAAAGCAAAAGAGTATGTGACTCGTTTCGGCGGCACCATTACGGACGTGGATGACTGGGGCAAAAAGAAGCTCGCTTATGAGATCCAGAAGATGGACGAAGGCTTCTACTATTTCATCCACTTTGATGCACCGACCGATGCTCCGGCACAGATCGAGCAGCGCGTCCGCATCATGGACAACGTTCTTCGTTTCTTATGCGTGAAGCAGGAAGAGGCTTAAAAAAGGAGAACGTCTATGAATAAAGTCATTTTGATGGGTCGTCTGACCCGTGATCCCGATGTCCGCTATTCCGCAGGAGAGCAGTCCACGGCAGTTGCCCGTTATACACTGGCAGTTGACCGCAGAGGCCGCAGAAATAACGACGACGGACAGCAGACAGCGGATTTCATCAACTGTGTTGCTTTTGGAAGAGCCGGTGAATTTGCCGAGAAGTATTTCCATAAGGGAATCAAAATCGCCATCACAGGCCGGATCCAGACCGGTTCCTACACGAATAAAGAAGGACAGAAAGTCTATACGACCGATGTTGTTGTGGAGGAGCAGGAGTTTGCAGAAAGCAAGGCAGCATCCGAGAGCAATGCCGGCGGTTTTTCCGCTCAGGCTCCGACGGAGATGCCCTCAGCAGCAGGTGACGGGTTCATGAACATTCCGGACGGGATTGACGAAGAGTTACCGTTCAATTAGTCGAAACAGGACGGCGCATGAGAGAAGCGCCGGAGAGAGGAGATCAACAAATGCCTTACAATAGAAAAGACGGGGGCGAGGCTCCGGCACGGAGACGCCCGATGCACAGAAGAAAAAAGGTTTGTGTGTTCTGCGGAAAGGACAACGTCATTGATTACAAGGATACCAATAAGCTCAAGAGATTCATCTCCGAGCGCGGTAAGATCCTTCCGAGAAGAATCACAGGAAACTGCGCAAAGCACCAGAGAGCTCTGACCGTTGCCATCAAGAGAGCACGTCACGTAGCACTGATGCCTTATGTAGCGGATTAATCCGGGAGAAAAAAGACAGCCCGAAGCACTGTAGAGGTGTTTCGGGCTGTTTTTATGCACAGAACTGCGTAGGGAATGATTCCGGCGAAAGCCGCTACTCCACCGAACGCAAAAAAATGCTGGCGGCAAGCTCTCTTGGCAGAGACCACATAATTCCACGCATGATCTCATAGCCGGGATCAGAATGTTTACCGTAATGATAGAGGCATCCCAGCAGATAAACCGGCTCCTTTTCCTTTTTCAGCGCCTTGATACGCCTGTACAAAGCATTCGGATTTTCACAGTCAAACACTTTCTGATCCGGATAAGACTCGAAGGAACCGATCTTTTCTTTCACAGCGGTGACCAGATCCTTCATATCCCAGATTGTTTCATGGCTGAGGCCGCAAACTTCGGCTGCGATCTCCGCGCCGCGGATAAAGTAATCTTCCTTTTTGACCGCGTGTCCTCTGGCGTACTTTTCCAACAGCTTAAACATCTGATTGACATCCATGGATCGTTTCAGCTTGGTTTTGACGTTCAGATTTGCAATTGCCTGACCCTGTGCGCAAAACAGGTTAAAACGCTCTACTGCGGCATCGAAGCCCTGCAGGCTCTCCGGCTGGAAGCAATAGACATATCCCTTGTATCTGCCGAAGCAGCGCATGGCATCACGATAGCCCATCTCGATATTCCTGCGGATGACCACCGGATCAAATGCCAAAATCCCGCCCAGGTTCTCGCTTGGGGTGATATAAGTGACGTAGGGGCGGCCTTCGTAATCCGGGTGCTGCGCCTCCTGATGCAGATCCACAACGATCAGCTCCCCTGCCCCCATGGAAACAGCCAGATCGATGGGGAGGTTGTCATGATACATGCCGTCAATATAATACTCATTACCGATCAGGTGCATCGGAAATACAGGATAAACCGAAGAGGAAGCGATGATATAGTCCGGAAGTAATCCCTCCGGAATCATGGATTTTGTAAGAGAGAAAGGCTTTCGATCCCGGTTGCGCACGGTGACAAGCCCATAGTCAACAGGAGATTTCCGGATCACTTCTTCGTCAATATTGGTATGGATAAACTCCGGAAAAGGAGAATTATCCACTGCGCCAGCAGAGACCTTGCTCCTCATAAACTCTCCCGGCGAGAAAAGGCTTTTTACGAAACCCTGCATCGTATGGCCTCTCTGATAAGATTCATTCATAAGATCGCCCATCTGCATGCCAAGCCACATCTTTTCGCTGCGTTCATAATCCTGCATCGTCATCAATGCGCCGTTAATGGAGCCGATGGAGGTTCCGGTCACGATCTGATAATCGATGCCCAGCTCATTCAATGCCCGCCAGACCCCTATTTCATAGGCACCTTTCGTGCCGCCGCCGCTCAGTACAACTCCTCGTTTCATGCGTTCTCCTCCTTTCTCGTAATGGATCCGGTAGAGAAAGCGCCCAGGATCATCCGGACTCCTCCCACGATTATCGCAACGGCGAGGATAATCGTCGTTACAAGAAGCGCAAATACCGGCATCAGCACCACAAGCACTCCGACACCGATCATGATCCCGCCGAAAACAATGGACAGCATGGATCCCGGCGCCTGGACGCCAAGCTCTATGGTGGTCATTGCTTTTCGATAGATGACGGCACCGATGATTTCCAGAACGCCGGACACGATCAGCCAGATACCAAAGATCAGCATGACGAAGCCGACCGTGACAAGGTTCAAAGAACCTCCCACAAATATTGCGATACCGGAAATGATGGAAGCGACTGCGATCCAGAAGGACCATCTGCTGGCGGTTCCGCTTTTTTTGTGGTCAAACCACATCACAAGAGAACCTCCTCCATAGATAATCAGTGCGATCCCGCAAAAATAAATCCGCATGGACCAGTTCAGAAGCACTTGAATCCCAAAAACGATCAGGACGATTCCGCAAAGAAACAAAAGAATCTTTTTCAGTTTTTCATTCATTTCCATTTCCTCCTTTTTTTTGTATTGCTTCCTTAATCTCCCGTTGCCACGGCTCCCCTTTTACATAAGAGATCCAGTCGATCATTGAGGCATATTTATCCGCTGCCAGAACAACACGTCCTTCCCTGGAACGGGGCAAACCACCTGCAATCGGCCACATATGTGTGGTAATCGCCTGAGAAGTCTTGTCATCCAGTTCCGGACAGATGGCTTTTGCCTGCTTTAAGGACTCTTCCGGATGCTGCCGCCAGGATTTCAAGCGGCTCTCATACTTCTCGTTTCTGCCCACCATACCGAGATCGTGGCACAGACAGGCAATGACTACCGTTTTTTCATCCACTTCAATCCTTTTTTTCTGCAGTCGATGGCAAAAAGACACCCCGGCAATCGTCACGTTTAAAATGTGATCCGCCAGATTTCCTTTCAAATGGTGCGTTTCCTGTGACGATGCCCGAAATGCATCAGAACGTATTACTTCGCCGCCGTAACGGAGAATCTCCTCCGCGATTTGGTTTTTGATCTTTTTTTGTTGAGACTTCATGTCAGGATCTCTTTCGCTTTTTCACCTGTTTTGCCGGCTAACAGATTCACCGCACTTTGATCTGACCGAGCACCTGGCCGATGGGATCATGGATGACGAGATTCGCGCGGGAATCCACGGAAGTTTCGGATTTGTTGATCAAAACCAGCTTGTTTCCGTGATAATAATTGATAAATCCGGCGGCAGGATAGACCACAAGCGACGTGCCGCCGATGATCAGCATATCCGCATGGGAGATCGCCTCTACTGCGCCGGAAATCACGCGGTCATCCAGACCCTCCTCATACAGCACCACATCCGGCTTGACGGGCCCGCCGCAGGCGTCACAGAGCGGCACATCCCCGTTCTCTTCGTTTTTATAGTTCAGCATGTATTCCAAATCAAAGAACTGGTGGCAATGCTCACAATAATTACGCATGACACTGCCGTGCAGTTCATATACCGTTTTGCTACCGGCTTTCTGGTGCAGGCCGTCGATATTCTGAGTCACCACCGCGGTCAGCTTCCCTGCCGCTTCCAGCTCGGCCAGCTTCTTATGCGCCGCATTCGGCTGCGCCTCCGGCATCAGCATCTTATTGCGGTAAAACCGGTAAAACTCCTTCGGGTTCGCCCGGTAAAAGCTGTGGCTGACGATGGTCTCCGGCGGATACTTGTATTCCTGATTGTACAGTCCGTCCTGACTGCGGAAATCCGGAATCCCGCTCTCGGTCGAAACGCCCGCGCCTCCGAAAAAGACGATTCGTTCCGACTCATCAATCCACTTCTGTAAGGTTTCCAGTTCTGACATAAGCGCCTCCTTCCGTGAAACTCACCTTTTGTGACTGGGTTTATGCACCATTTTTTTTAATCTTTGGAACAGCACCAGATTCAGGATATAAGTCAACACACACTCCACAACAAACGAAACCGCTGCCTGGGTCGCGCGGCCGGGGAGATAAACCAGAAAGGCTTTTCCGTACAGGATACTGAGCCACAGCGTATTCAGAAGCATGCCGCAGACAAATTGCACGATTCCAAAAGACAGCAGAAGCCGGGGGATCGTCACCTTTTTCCGCAAGAAGAAGCCGTGGATCAAGCCGGTCAGTACCGCTGTCAGCGTAAATCCCGGAAAAAACGGACCTGTCGGGAAGAGAAATGCGCCCAGCATGTCACCAAGTCCACCGACAATCGCTGCTTCCACCGGTCCGAAAAGGATCGCGGCGCAGACCACGGGCAGAAATGTGAGACCGATCCGAAGATTCGATCCCAGCGGCAGGGAAAGCATTTTGGATACTTCGTTCAAGACAAGATACAAAGCCAGCAGTACCCCCAGAAACACGATTTTTTGTACGGTGATTTTTCCTTTCATAATACGCTCCTTACTTCAGTCTCGGAAACCGCTCTGGCATAGGACCCGTCTTCAAACCGCATCATCTGACCGATGCCTTTTTGAAATACAAAACGGATCGCGCCATTGCGCACCTTTTTGTCTGTATAAAGTTTCTTTACCAGCGCTTCCCGGTCGATATAACCCGGAATCTCCACCGGAAGCCCTGCTTTTTCCAGTAATGCCTTCATACGCGATACCTCGCCGGCGCTGAGATAACCGCCTTTTTCTCCAAGACGCGCCTGAAACATGAGACCGATGGCCACGGCTTCTCCATGGAGCAGCCGGTAATCACTGACTGTCTCCACCGCGCGTCCCACGGTGTGCCCAAGATTCAAAATCTCCCGCATCCCCGTGGTTTCCTTTTCATCCTGCTCCACCACCTGATACTTGATCTGACAATTTTTTTCCGCGACATACATGCAGACGGCGCTCTGCGCCTCTCTCTCCTGCGCGGATCCCTGACGGCTCACAGAAAGCAGCGTATCCAGATGTGCTTCCAGATAAGAAAAGAAATCCGCATCCGCCATGCACGCATGCTTGATGGTCTCCGCAAGACCGGAGCGAAGTTCCCGTTCCGGCAGCGTTTCCCACGCTTTTACGTCAATATACACCTTCTTCGGCTGGTAAAAAAGACCGATCAGATTCGTGGCAAGTGGCGTATCCACGGCCGTTTTGCCTCCCACGGACGCATCAGCCGCCGCCAGAAGCGTCGTGGCGTAATTCACAAACGGAACGCCGCGTCCGAAGGTCCCTGCGGTAAAACCTGCGAGATCCGTCACCACGCCACCTCCCACTGCGATCACTCCGCAGTCCCGCCGGAATCCGCGGGATAACATAGCATCCTCCAGCCAGGCCTTGTTTTCCCGGGTTTTATTCTTCTCGCCATGAGGAATCGCAAAGATTTCCGTTTCGAACCCGGCCTCTGAAAGAAGCGCTGCGATCTGATCCGCATAGAGCGGCTTCACGAGATCGTCCGTCACAATGGCAAATCGCTGTATCTTCCCCAGCAGCCCGTCAAGAAGATCATTTTTTAATGATTCGGCAAGCGCCGCGCCGATTGCGATATCGTAGGAATCATCCACAACTTTTTTTAAAGAGACATGAAAATCAGACATCTTATCATCCTGCCACGTTTATAGTTTTTCCAATATGCCTTTCTTGATCCGCGTGTAAAAATAGACGGAAAACAAAAGGGATACCACTTCCGCAATGGGAAATGCCCACCACACCAGATTCAGCACGCCCGTCAGGGACAACAGAAACGCCGCCGGAATCAGTACCACAAGCTGTCTGCTCACGGAAATGACCAGCGCATAGACGCTTTTGCTGAAGGCTTGAAATGTGGATCCGAGCGCGATGGAGATACCAGCAATCGGAAAATGGATCGCAATCGTCCGCAGCGCCGGGATACCGATTGCCTTCATGGCATCCGATGCGCTGAAAAGATCCAGCAGTTTCCCCGGAATCAGCAAAAAGACCGTCATGCCGACTACCATGATGCAGAACGCCAGTAGAATGGAAAACCGCAGCGCCTCCTGAATGCGTTCCCGCTTTTTTGCACCGTAATTGTAGGCGAGCACAGGAATCAATCCGTTATTCAAGCCGAAAACCGGCATAAAAAAGAAGCTCTGGAGCTTGAAGTATACACCGAAGACCGCTGTCGCCGTGGTGGAAAAAACGATCAGAATCCGGTTCATGAGATACGTCATCACAGAGCCGATGGACATCATCAGTATGGAGGGAACGCCCACCGCATAGATCCGGCCGATGGTCCATCTGTCAGGGTGAAAGATCAGGCGGGGGGTCAGATGGATCTCTTTATTGATCCGGATATTAAAGATGAGCGCGAGAATCCCGGCTGTCAACTGCCCGAAAACCGTTGCGTAGGCCGCGCCGGAGACGCCGAGCTTCGGCATGCCAAAAAGTCCGAAGATCAGGATCGGATCCAGAATGATGTTGATCACGGCGCCGGTGATTTGGGTAATCATGCTTTGAAAGGTCTTGCCGGTGGACTGTAGCAGCCGTTCAAACAGCATTTGTGTAAACGCCCCGAAGGAAAGCACCAGAACAATGGAAAGATAGGAGGTTCCGAAGGCGATGATCTCCGGATCATCTGTCTGGGTCCGGATAAACGGACCAGCCGCAAACACCCCCAGCAGCAAAAACGCCACATAATGGATTGCCGTCAGGAAAATCCCGGTATTTGCTGCCTTATCTGCCCGGTCAAACCGTTTTTCCCCCAAGGCCTTGCTGAGCAGCGCATTGATACCGACCCCTGTGCCGCCCCCGAAGCTGATGACCAGCATCTGCATCGGAAACGCCAGCGTCACGGCTGTCAGCGCATTTTCGTTGATCTGGGAGACAAAAATACTGTCTACGATATTGTAAAGCGCCTGCACCAGCATCGAGATCATCATCGGAAGCGACATGGTCACGATCAGCTTTTTGACAGGCATGATGCCCATTTTATTTTCCGTTTGCATGGTTTCACTCATCTTGATCCCTTTCCTGCAGCGCCTGATAGATCTCGCGTTTTCCGACCCCGCGATCCCTCGCTGCCGCCTTCATGGCTTCCTTTCGATCCATTCCCGCCGCCTCGTACTGCGCCACATGCGCCGCGACAGCAAGCTCCTGATATTGCGCCTGCTGCTTTTCCAGAAGCTCCTTTTCATCAGCACCCGCCAGCACTAATACGTATTCGCCCCGGGGCTCATTGTCTGTATAATAGTTTATGACATCAGATAGTGTCGATTTTCTGATTTCCTCATGAATTTTAGTCAATTCACGACAAATCGTGACAGAGCGTTCTCCGAGCTCCCCGAGAAGGTCTTTCAGCGTTTTCAGCAGATGGTGGGGAGATTCGTATAACACGATGGTCCTGGTCTCTTCTTTCAGCATCTCCAGCACAGCGCGCCGAGCCTTTTTCTCTGCGGGCAGAAATCCTTCAAACGCAAACCTCCTCGCACTTTGGCCGGATACGGAAAGCGCCGTGACACAGGCAGATGCACCCGGGAGACTTGTCACCGTGATGCCCTGCTCCAGCGCAAACTGCGCCAGTACCTCTCCCGGATCCGAAATACCCGGCGTTCCGGCGTCGGTGATTAATGCTATATCCTTTCCTGCCAGAAGCTGGTCTATCAGCTCATGCGCCTTTTCCACGCGATTGTACTCATGGTAACTGGTTAAGGGCGTATGGATCTCAAAGTGGTTCAACAGCTTTCTGGAATTCCTCGTATCCTCTGCCGCAATCAGATCCGCTTCTTTCAACACGCGCAGCACGCGAAGGGTGATATCCTCCAGATTCCCGATGGGTGTCGCGCAAAGATACAAAGTCCCGCTCATGCATTCTCTCCGTCCCTGTCTTCCCGGGGCTCCTCCGAACGCTCCTTTGTTCCGGTCTTCTGCGCCATTTTCGGAAAGAGGAAAAACAAAAGCAGCCCCGCCGCCACAATGATCAGCGAGATCAGCTGCGACGTGGACAAAACACCCACGGATCCTCTCGGATCTCCGCGGAAAAACTCGATGACAAAGCGTCCGCAGCCGTACAGGATCAGATAAAGCGCTCCGACACGCCCTTTCTTCGGATTCCGGTTTGCAAACAGGATCAAACCCAACGCGATCAGGAAGTCTCCGGCGCTGCTCATCAGCTGTGTCGGAATCAAAGGCACATTGTTCGGCGCAAAATCGGAGTGGGTAAAGACAATATGAAAAGCGCTGTCCGTTTCCCGTCCGTAGCAGCATCCCGCAAAGAAACAGCCAAGACGGCCAAATCCCTGCGCCAAAGCCACGGACGGCATCACGACATCAAAATAATCAAAGAAGTTCTGCTTTTTCACGCGAAGGTAGATCCAGCTGGCGAAAATACCGCCGATGATCCCGCCGTAAACCACAAATCCGTTCCGAAAATCTAACATGAGAGAGGGATTCTGTATGATCTGCGGAAGGGAGACGATCCAGTACAGGAGTTTGCTGCCCACTATCCCGCCCAGCAATGCGCAGACAAAGATCCCGTAAAATGCATCCTCGGAAAGCCCTCTCTTTTTCCCGCGCCGGATGCAAAGAAGCAGTGCCGCGATAAAACCGACGGCGATCATGATCCCGTACATATGTAAAGTCAGCGGTCCTATATGAATATCGTTAAACATCGTAAGTCCTCCCTATGCTGCTGTCTGTCAGAACCCGTACAGCGTCCGCATTTCCTCGGTATATACATCTTTTTCCTGCCAGACGATCAAAGGCTTCTCCACAGTGAGAGAGGGTTTGCCGCCGGCTCTGCCCTCGATCAGCACCATATTGGGTTCTTTTGTCACATCCGGATACACAAGCCGCATCCGCTTCGGTTCGATCCCGTTGTCGCTCATCGTACGGAAGATCTCCGCCAGACGGAACGGACGGTGCACCATAAAAAAACGTCCTCCTGCTTTCAGGAGCCTCCTGCTCACCCGCAGAATATCGTCCAATGTGCAGCAGATCTCATGCCTGGCAATCGCTTTTGCATCGTCTGGATTTGTCAGCCCGTGATCGCCTTTCATATAAGGCGGATTCGTCACCACCACATCAAAAGAAGCCGCACCGAAAAGCTCTGCCGCTTCCTTGATATCTCCTTTCCGGATAAAAATCCGGTCTGTGAGCCCGTTCAGCCGGACGGACCGTTCCGCAAGCTCTGCGCTTTCGTCTTGAATTTCCAGCCCCGTAAAGGTACGACCCTCTGTTTTTGCCGAGAGAAGCAGCGGCAGAATCCCGTTGCCGGTACCGAGGTCGATGGTGTCCTCCCCCTCGCGGATCCACGCAAATCCGGAAAGCAGCACCGCATCCATGCCAAAGCAGAAGCGATCCGGCCGCTGGATAATGCGTAACCCGTTTCGCTCCAGATCATCCAGCCTTTCTCCGGGATTCAACGCGATGTCACTCTTCAAGGGCAGCAAGCTCTTTCTCCTCTGCAGGATACGCAGTATTCGCGTTCTTCTTCTGTCCCTTTTTCTTCCGCGGCTTGAAGGTCAACTCCTCCGTCGGATAATCGCGAAGCTCCTTGGAATCATCCAGATCGATCAGCACCTTCACCTGCTGACGCAGGACATTCACGGACTGTACCTCTCCGGTCAGGCCGTCGCGCGTCGTCACCTTATCACCGATGCCCGGCAGACGGCTGTTCAGGTACTCATAGGTATCCTGCTCATTTTTCAGGCAGCACATCAGTCTCCCGCAACTGCCGGATATCTTGGTCGGATTGAGGGAAAGGTTCTGCTCTTTTGCCATTTTAATCGAAACCGGGATGAAGTCCGTCAGATAGGACTTGCAGCAAAGCTCCCTTCCACAGATCCCGATCCCACCGAGGATCTTGGTCTCATCACGGACGCCGATCTGACGCAGCTCGATCCTTGTACGAAAAACCGCTGCCAGATCCTTGACCAACTCTCTGAAATCCACGCGCCCGTCTGCTGTAAAGTAAAACAGGAGCTTGCTGTTGTCAAAGGTATATTCTGCCTCCACAAGCTTCATTTCCAGACCCCGTTTCTTGATCTTTTCCTGACAGACCTGATAGGCTTCTTTTTCACGTTCACGATTGCCCGTCACACGGTCATCATCCTCTACGGAAGCCATACGGATCACCTGTTTCAAGGGTTGTACCACCTTTTCATCCGGCACCTCCTTCGGCTCCAGCACAACTGTCCCGTATTCCACACCCCGCGCGGTCTCCACGATCACATGATCCCCGCGGCTGATCTCAAAGTCCTTCGGATCAAAATAATAAATCTTTCCCATATTCCGGAATCTGACTCCGATGATTGTCGTCATAGCTCTCTCCTTATTTTTATGATGTTGAGGGCAAAAGTCACATGTCACGAAGTGACATTGTGACCTTTGCGTGAAGAGGCGCGCTGACATGCTAGCATGTCATGGCGCCTTTCCACGCAAAGTGCACATGCGGTTTCACCGCATGGCACTTTTGCCCTCAACATCTGATTAAGCTTCCTTTATGGTCAGAAGCAGCATCTCCAATGTCAATTCAAAATTCACGTTCGCCTGCAGTCTGGCCTTTGCCTTACCGATGGATTCGATCACGGCTTCCAGTCCCTGGTAAGTGCTCCTGTCCGCCTGCTTCTTAATCTCCATGATCTCGTCCTTAAAGGTCAGCGCGTCGATTTCTTTTGTCGCCTTGTATAGCAGCACATCCCGGAACCAGATCATCATAATGTCAAAATAATCCTGGATCACCAGCTTTTCATCACTAATCCGGCGGACTGCTGCCACCAGCTCCGCAAGATCCATTTCATGGATGCACTTCATGAGATCGATCACAGACTCCCGTATATCATGAAAATCCTCGGAAGTGGCAAGAGTGATCGCTTTTCCCACATTTCCCTGCGCAAATGCCACGCAGAGATCCGCCTCATAATCCGGGATCCTGACCTGCTTCATCAGAAACGAACGCACCACTTCATCCGCAACCGCCGTCAGATCCAACCGCACACAGCGGGAAAGGATCGTCTGCAAAAACAGATCCGCATTATTGGTAAGCAGCAAAATCACTGCGTAATGCGGCGGTTCCTCGATCGTTTTCAGCAGGGCGTTTTGCGCCTGAACGTTCATTTTTTCCGCTTCATCGATGATGTAAACCTTATAGGCGCAGGCATAAGGCTTGATATCCACGGTGTTCACCACTTGCGTGCGGATATCCTCCACCGAGATCGTATTCGGCTTTTCATGCAGGACGTTGATAATGTCCGGATTGTTGCCGGACTCTGCCTGCTTACAGGAACGACAGGCGTGACAAGGACTGCCGGTCTTCTTTGCTTCCGGTGACTCACATTGCAGAGTCTGGGCAAAGGCGTCCGCCAGCAACCGTTTTCCGGCGCGGTCTGGACCGTTTAAAATATAAGCATGTCCTACCTTTCCCTGCGCGATCGCGCTTTGAAAATGCCGGATGATATTCTGATGTCCGATAATGTCCTGAAAATCTGCCATACCATTTGTTATGTCACAATATCGATCAACAGCCCTTCGATCTCTCCGATCTTGTTCAGGATGTCGATGTGTTTCTTCTCGTCTTCCATCAAAAGCTGCGCCAGATCATCGAGATTGGCATCAATGAGGCGGATGATCCCGTAAACCCGATGCCTCCCCTTGCGATCCAGAAAGTTTTCACGGGAAAACTTGTGGGAGCGGTTTACGATCTCATTCAAAAACTCCTTGATCTTTGCCCGATATTTCTTCATCTCGGAAATATCCATATGGCGCGCAATGAGATTGCCCTGGACGGAGATGTCCTTCAGCATCGTGTTCAGCTTTTCCTGAAGCTCCGTATCCTCAATCGCGCTGGTCAGGGTAAACTTAAAAGAGTCGTCCGCTGCTTCCGGCCGCTCGGTCTGTGTGATCTGATTTACCTGCTGAACGTCGTTGACTCTGATCTCCATCGCCACAACCTCCGCAAAACCTTCATCCTAACGGTTATCCTGAATATACGCTTTCACCGCGCCAATGGTCTTTTCCAACTCATCATTCGCAAAGCGTACGGTAATGCCCGCATTTTTTAAGTGTTCTTCGGAAAAATCCTCATCATCCGCCAGAAAGCGGCGGCACACCTCGGTATAATGCGGCGGATTCTGTTTCATCTCGCGCTTGACGGCCCGCATCAGACGAATACCGTCATCCACCTCAATATAGATCGGCAGCACATGCTCTTTTCCGTAGAAATTGCGTACCATGAGGTAGGATTCCAGCGTACCGATCACGGCATAATCATATTGATTAAGATCCACCTGTCCGTCATCCACTGTAAAATAATGCCAATCTCCGCGCATGGTATGATAGGTGCGCATTTCGATGACCTTGTCCTCTGCTGCCAGGCGGTCGAGGTGCTCTTTATCCGTGAAATGATACTCCCTGCCCTCTTCCTCGCCGGTGCGGATCGGACGCGTCGTATAGGACACAATCCGCCGGAGCGACAAGGCTTCATCCTGGATGATCTGCTTATAAATGCTGTCTTTTCCGGAAGAGCTCTTTCCGAGAAGATAATAAATTTTGCCCATAGATAGGTTTATTATATCCTAACCGGCCAAGTTTCACAATCATCGCCTCTGTAAATATCGTAAGACTGCTCTGATCGATCCGTGACATAGT
Organism: Lachnospiraceae bacterium; assembly: GCA_017431515.1. Classification (GTDB taxonomy): domain Bacteria; phylum Bacillota; class Clostridia; order Lachnospirales; family Lachnospiraceae; genus RUG12461. The sequence continues at coordinate 126,907 of JAFRKV010000040.1, read as the reverse complement.
CCCTGCACAACGCCGGATCAGCGTCAATCTCATGCAATGCGGCGCTCAGTCGCCGGAAACCTTCCGTCCGGTCACAGATACTGGTCATGCAGATCACCATCTGTCCCTCAACGCGCTCTGTTTCCAGATGATAAACGTCCCGCAGGCAATCCGCCAGGGCGTATCCGTCTATGCCATTTTGATCGGAACGGATCACGAGTTTGCCGGGATCCTTTGCAAATGCCTCTTCCCTGGTCAGGTCCCGATCCTGCAGCACAGAAAGGGTTTTCAGATCCCGGCTGCTTTGATACCATGACTGCAACGCTTTCAGGTAGTCCGAAAACAGCGGTTCTCTCTGCTCCGTCAAAAGGCGGATGCAGCGGCTCATCCCTGCCATCAGTACATAAGAAGGAGAGCTGGTCTCAAAAATATCCAAGTATTGGGAGACCCGCTTCTCCGGAATGCGATCGGTCGCAAGATGTAATACCGCCGTCTGGGTCAGGCTCGGCAGGGTTTTGTGGAGGCTCTGCACCACAAGATCCGCTCCCTGCGTCACAGCGGACACCGGAAGATCCCGATGCATCCCGAAATGTGCCCCGTGGGCCTCATCCACGATCAAAACCGCGTCGTGACGATGCACGATCTCCGCAATGGACGCGATATCGGAAACAATCCCTTCGTAGGTCGGCGATGTGATGACGACGCCCTTGATGCCGGGATCTTGAGAAAAGGCCTGTTCCACAGCCTCCGGCGTGATCTGCCCCGGGATGCCAAAGCTTGTCCGGACCGGGGCGACGGTCCTCATCTGCAATTCGTTCAGAAAACAGGCGTGTTTCACGGATTTATGACAGTTCTCTCCGATCAGGATCGTATCCCGCCGCGATAACGCCGCTGAGATACCGGCAAGAATCCCCACCGTACTGCCGTTTACCAGCAGGAAACTTCGTTTTACACCCCAAAGGCGAGATGCCGCTCTTTCGGTTTCCAGGATCAGTCCGGTGGGATGGTGAAGGTCATCAAACCCGTTGATCTCCGTGATATCGATCAGAGACGGCTCTCCCAGAGAAAGATCCGTTCGCTTATGGCCCGGCATATGAAAAGGATAATAATCCTTTGTCGCATATTCTTTTAATTGTTGATCAAGCGTTTTATTCATATTTTACAAGAACCGCCTGATATCCGGCATCCAATCCCCGAAAAAGACCCGGTCCTCACTCATGGACACCCAGATTGGACCGAAAAAAGCCTCCAGCAGATCCATCACCTCATCCCAGGCAGGGGTGTCCTTCTTTTCTCCCCGGAGATAGATCTTCCACTTTTTCTTCATATAGTTGTCATTCCGGTAATTAAGAAGCATGTTCCACCGCTTTTTGTCCAGCGTCAATTGGCGGTCAAAGAGCGCATTGGTCAGATGTTCTTTGATATGGCGTCCGTCCAGCGACTCTGTCCGCAAAATCCCATAAACCGTGTCATAGGGCCGCAGATCGTGGATGAGCTCCATCTTTTGCATGATCTCCACAAATGCATCCGTCAGCAGCTGTTCCTTCGGATAAGCGTAATAGGAAAGCTGTGTTTCCGGTGTAAAAAAGAGACGAAAGGTCTCCTGCTTCACGGGAAAATCCGGCGCCACCGCCTCCAGGGTCAATTCAAACGGCACCGATATCCCGTTCAGATCGCCCTTCATCAAAACGCGCGCCGTCTGCTCCCCTGTCATATGCAGCGACATCTCCCAGTTGATCCCGCTCTGCTTTTCCCGGATCAAAGCCCTGGTCAGAACCACTGCGAGATCCCGCACGGTAAACGCGCCGTGATAGTAAAAGGACAATGCATGCACCAGCTTCCTCCGGTACACCGCCAGTGACAGTTCCGACGCGTTCCGCAGGATAAAATGGTCGCCGTAATAAGATCCCGCAATCACGGAAAGCGCTTCCTCCAGCATAAAAGCGGAGGCGAGATTGGAAAACGGGATGGAAAGCTCCGCGCTTTTTGACTTTACCGCAGACAATGCGATCTCAGCAGAACTCATCACATCCACACTCCGATCCGTTCGTGTACCTTATGAATCACCTTCCGTAGTCTGGCGTACTCCATCAGCTTCGCCGCATCAATATGCTCCTCCGCAAGAAATCCTCTCATGGCGCTTTTTAAGGTTTCCCTGTCCACACGCTCCTCGTACTTGAACAGATCGCAGAGCAGGCGTTCCTTTTCATAGATCTTCATGACGCCGTCCCCTAAAGGAATGCTGGTCACACCCAGCTGCAGGATCCCGGGCTCGGTGTAATACGGCATAATTGCCGGAAAATCGATCTTGAACCGGGATTTTGAAGTATTTTTATCCACTGCGATGCTCCACTGAAACGGCTTTGCGTCCAAATATCCATAGTAATAGCAGGCACTTTCCATTGTAAGCACTCCGTCCGGAAACATCGCCGCGATCCATTCGGTTTCGTCGATCTTTCTTTCATACAGGGCATAATACCCGTTTCGCACCTTTCGCAGGAATTTGTCGCGCACCAGAGCCTGGACTTTCCGATAGTCCAACCCCAGCTCCTGCAGCTCCGAAGCCTTGGCAATCCCGCCACGATCACGGATCAGGGCTTCCACCGCTTCCATAATCAATTCTCTGCGTTCCTGTCTGATTCCTCGTCTCCCCATGACTCTCACTCTCCATATTTTTTCCGCTTTGTAATGCGGAAAGTATCTTTTTTCAGTATAAACGCTCCCTTCCCTTCTGTAAAGAAGAGGACTTGTTTTGTCTGTACAAGAGAGATATAATGTAATTCGGACAGATTGAATTGTCGTTTTCATACAGAAAGGAGCGCTTCATGCCAGAAGACACTTCAACCATGCACAAAAACCCTTCCCGTGAGGCCTGTGAAAAGATCATCAAACGGATCCTTGTCACAGAGGTTCTGGAAAAGGGACAAAACACCCAATTTCGCAACGCTGCCAGCTTCATGAATTATTTTGAATCCCTTTATCCGGCATCCCCGGGCTTGACCAAACAGGTACAGCGCGCGGTGAAATCCATGGATCTCCCGAAAGATGAAAACGGGTTTTACATGATCAACAAAACGGGTTCGCAGGTGGCGGAAGATAAAGAAATGCGTTCTCTCTGCGAAAAATATCAGGTCACCGTGACAGACCTGGCAGAATGCGAACAGATCTTTTTACGCGTGAGCGCAGACTGCAGAACCTATCTGATGCATCAGCTTCTGCATGCCAAAACTTTTTCCGACAAGATTGTGACCATCGTCGAGACCGGAAACGGACTGATCCTCTATACGAAACAAAAACAAAGACTTCTGACAAATATCCAGAATACACTGATTATTCAGACAACTCCAGAAGGAGATGCGAATCTGTAGCATCTTTTTTCTCATGTCTTCTTTTACTTAAAAACGACAGTATCATTGTCTGATACTGTCGTTTTTTCAACTCATTTTCCAAAGTGATGTCGATACCATCTATTACCGACGTCTTCTGCGCCTCCGTCTGCCGAAGCCGCGGCTTCGGATTCGGCGATAGGGCGTTTTGGTCCGTTTCCGCCGATAGAGATTCCTGCGAAGGATACGCAGCCGCGACGAAAACTTCACGATCAGAAATACGAGGAGTGCCCCAAACGCAATGATCAGGAGAACCGGCAGCACCTTCTTCGGCGTGATCAGGATTAGTTTTTTACGCCCGTCATCTCCATCTCCGGTCGCTTTCTCACTGAGAATCACCTTGAAGGGATAACTTTCCGCTATGGCGCCGGTGGCAAGGATATCAGCCCATCCGACAGAATGTCCGGCGTAGGTATAGTAAACTGTTCCCACAACCTCTCCCGGCTCGGTATTGATGACGACCTCCGGCACAGCATCCTGGAAGGAAGCCGTAAGCGGCAGGACGATCTGCGCATCCGGATCAAGCTGCGCAAAGGGCAGATAATCCCGCAGTCCGCCTTGGCCTTTTTCATTTTCCGTGATGGAAAGCGTATTTTCGGCAACATTGAACAGGCCGAAATTGGCAAAGCAGTATTCAAACAAGCCGATGGTATCTGTCCAATGGCCCGGTTTGTCTGCGTACATGACCACGCAGATCAGTGTCATTCCGTCCTTCTGGGCATAGGTCACCAACGTGCTTTTCGCAACCTCCGTATAGCCCGTTTTGCCGCCGACACAGTATTCATAGAGATACTTCGTCGATTTATAGGGATTCAGCATCTCGTTATGGTTCTGCAGATAGGTGATCTCGCTGTGTTTATTGGTGGGCGGGATCTCATAACGCTTTGTCCCTGTGATGATGCGAAAAGTCTCGTTTTTCCATGCTTCCTGCGCAATCAGCGCCATGTCATGCGCCGAAGTATAATGCGTCTCCTCAGGCAGTCCGTGCGGATTCGAAAAATGCGTATTCGTACATCCCAGTGCGGCCGCTTCCTCATTCATCATATCCACGAATGCATCCACGCTGCCCGCAATATGCTCCGCGATGGCATAAGCGCATTCATTGGCAGACTCCAGAAGCATGCCGTACAGGCATTGCTCCAGGGTCATCTGTTCTCCCACATCGCGCGCAATGCTGGAGCCTTCGGTATTGTAGACCGCTTCCTTGGAAAACGTCACAATATCACTCATATTGCCGTACTTCAAGGCGATTAATGCGGTGAGGATCTTGGTGATGCTGGCCGGATAATGCGGCTCATCAATATTTTTCTGGTAGAGGATGGTACCCGTCGATGCTTCCATCACGATGGCCGACTGGGAAGAAGTCTCGATCCCCTCAGGCCAGTAACCGTCCGGCGTTGCCGAATCCGCAGCTGCATCGTCCACAGGAGCCTCTTCCGGCGCTTCGCCTTCCGTCACTGCATTCTCCTGTGTCTCCGCGGCCGGGATTTCCACCGGCAGAAAAAGCGGTGTCATGCAAAAGAAAAAGACCAGAAGGAAGGATAAAAGCCGTTTCGTTCGATTTTTCCCCGATAAATGTCTCATAGTACTACTATAACCGCGCAAAAATGGGATGTAAAGATTTTTATGGACACAGGTTTTTTCTTCGTGTTATGATCTGATGTGAGGTGCAATACGATGCGATTACGCAAGGTCAAGGGCGCGGAAGAGGCTGTGAATAACAGCGTTTTCTGCGTACAAACGCCTACTTTATACCGGGGACAGTGGCAGAGCTTCTTCGCAAAACTGAGGGAAGAAAACGAAGAACCGCCGGCAGCAGGTCCCATGCCGCTTCATATCGAGATCGGCATGGGAAAAGGGACTTTTCTCATGCAGCTCGCGGCGCTTCATCCGAACACCAACTATCTCGGCATCGAGCTGTTTCCCAGCGTGCTGTTTCGCGCGATCCAGAAAATCGAGGAACATCCTCTCTCAAATCTCCGCTTCCTCTGCGTGAATGCGGACTCTTTGACGGAGCTTTTCGCAGAAGGCGAGGTGGATCGGATCTACCTGAATTTTTCCGATCCCTGGCCGAAAACCAAACACGCAAAGAGGCGTCTCACCTCTATGGCGTTTCTGGAGCGTTATGACAGGATCTTATCCGCAAACGGACGGATCGAGTTCAAGACAGACAACCGCGCCTTGTTTGATTTTTCGTTGGAAGAGGTCAAAAACAGCAAATGGAGGCTCATCGCCTCCACCTATGATCTGCATCATGATCCTGTTTTGTCCGAAGGAAATATTATGACAGAGTACGAAGCAAAGTTTTCCGCCCTGCATCATCCGATCTGCAAGCTTATGATAGATCGCCCTCTGTAAGTCTTTCCAAAACCTGACTCATCTCCTCTGCGGCCTGCTCATATTTTTCGCCTGTTTTCGCAAAGGCATCATAATCCGTCAGCACCGTCTCTTCCATAAAGGAGATCATCCCGGATGCGTTTTGTGAAAGGGACTGCACTGCTTCGCTGACTCTGCCGCTGATCTCCTGAATCGAATTGGCAGCTTCCTTGCTGCTCGCAGCCAGCTTGCCGATCTCATCCGCCACCACCGCAAAGCCACGACCGGCCTCTCCGGCCCGCGCCGCTTCGATCGCGGCATTGAGTGCCAACAGGTTGGTCTGGCCGGCGATTTTTAAGATGTCGTCTGTCAGTCCCTCAATCTCCTTTACCTGCGTGCTCTTTTCCAACGCTTCTGATAACGTCGCGCCAAGCTGCTCGACTTTTGCGCCGACCTGCTCTTTTTTCTCCACAGCCTCCTGCCGGATCGTCTGCGCTTCGGTTTTGATCCGATCCGTCTCTTCTATTCCCAAGCTGGCCTGTTGTCTGAGACTTTGCACGGTCTCCTGTTCTTTTTCGATCTCCTCACATCGTTTCGCTTCCGCAGCTGCTGCTTCCTCTTTTTCAATGGAAACCTGCGTAAGCACTCTCGTCTTTTCCTCCAGCTCCTCTTCCAGCTCCCGGACCTTGGATTCTGCCGCAAGAGAACGCTCTTCCGCTTTTTTGACGCGGTTTTCTACCTCCTGTGCCTGCTCATCCGCCGCATGAGACAACGTCGTTTCCTCTTCCGCATCTTTTTCTTTCCTGCGGAAGACCACCATCGGGACCACGATCCCGGCCACAACCAGAGCGAGAAACAGTAAGATCAAAAAGAAGCTTTCCCCGAGGGGTGCCAACCAGTCCGTATCCAGATCATAAGCCGTATCATCCAGTATCCCCTGCACAGACTGCTGCAACGCGTCGATTGCGCCAAAAACCTCCGACCGGTCCGTAAGATAAACCGTTTCCAAAAGCGCTTTGGCATCCTCCGGCTTTTCTGCCTCCACATCGGAGACGATCTGCGCCACATCCGCAAGATACTGCTTCACCGATTTCGTCAGCGCTGATGCATAGGAAGACCCTCCCTCCACGTTCAAAAGCATGGCATTCCCGTTGATCTCTGCCAAAACATCCGGGATCTGGGCCTCTACGGTCTCTATGCCGGCGCGGTGGGTTTCGATCCTGATCATGCTGTCTTCCGCATTCTGATAGCCCATCAGACCATTCAGATCCCCGTCCATCATGATGACATCCGCTTTCAGCAGACCAAGGGAAACCAAAAACTCCGCCTGTGTCTCACCCGCTGTGGATGCAGTTTTAGCCATGCCCTCCATCCCATGGGTCTGCACGGCGACGATCGCGATTAAAATCCCGAGAAGTGCCAAAAGATGGACACTATGCCAACGAATCAATTTTCGAAAAAATGCCTTCATACTTTTATTATACTGTTTTCCGAAAATATGAAAACCGGTTTTTCGTCAAGAAAAAGACGCCTTCCTTTTATGGAAGACGTCTTTTTTTGACCTTCAGATCATAAATTGAATATTACAGAACCTTTGTCGGGTCAAACACATCGCTCGGGATTGTAAAATTGATGATTCCGTCGGAATGCGGTGCGATCGTTGCCTCCGGGAAGGTGATGATCAGACTTCCGTCGTTTCCGAGATACCACAGAGAATCCTTGTCAACACCTTTGAAGTCATCCGTGAAATACTTTACGGTATCATCCTGTTGCATCTGCTCTTCCATCTGGCTGCGGATGTTGTCGGAAATGGCGTCATACGTAGCCTGATCGGATTTCACCAGCTGATCCAGCGTGATGACATCGCCTGTTCCGCGGTCTGCGGTGTAATACTGCGCATAGTTGATGCCGTTTGCCCCGAAGAACAGATACGTCAGGTACTCCAGACTTTCATAGTTCTTGTAGTCAGAAACCACGGTAATCTGAATGTCCTTATCTTCCGGAAGCTTGACATCCTCATAATCCGAATTCTCAATGGACTTGATAAAATCCTGCTTCAGCGCATCCTGATCAATGTTGTTGACACTCGGATCCAGCTCTTCTTCCGTTGCTGCCGGCGCCGCTTCTGTTGCTGCCTCTGTGGCTGCAGGCGCTGCCTCCGTTGCTGCCGGTGCTGCCTCTGTGGCCGCAGGCGCTGCTTCTGTCGCTGCAGGCGCTGCAGATGTCTGAGTTGCCGGCACCGCGCTGCCACATCCGGAAAGGACTGCTGCCGCGAGTGACATGGTCATCAAAAGCGCTATGACTCTTCTTTTCATACGAACCTCCTACTGTTTCAGTCTGATAAACTCTGTTTCGTGCACATTTTAAACGTTTTCGTAAAAAAGAGCAACTGTTATGCTTAAAAATGTATTGGCAGAGATCTGTCAGAACAGGTCAAAATACAGTTCTGATCCTCCTCCTCCATTTTCCACTCCTGACAGCGGGAGCAACGCACGTAAAGAAAGCGGTTTTCCAGATTGGTGCGAAGTCGAATGCCGGGGAAGGCGCCTTTCCCGCGGAGGGACATGACCGTATTCAAAAGAAGCGTTCCGTCGGTCGTCAGATGTGATTTCATCAGAACCATAGCTTCATCTGTCAAAAGCGCCGGATCCGGCCTGGGGCCGAGAAATGCGTCATTGATGATCAAATCATAGGTTACATCGGTCTGTTTCAGAAAAGCCGATCCCTCTGCTTCCGCAATCTTTAATCGTTCGTCATCAGGGAGAAAAAAGGACTCTTTTGCGATGTGAAGCATATGCACGTCCTTTTCCACCACCGTCAGCCTCATGGCCGGATAAGCATCCAGGAGAAATCTGGGCATGGAAAATCCGGCGCCGCCGATCATCAGAACCTGTCCTGACTCCGGCAGGAAAGCGATGATCTCGGCGATCTTTTTCATGTAAGATAGGATCAGCTCATTCCGACGGGCGGGATTCAGATACACGGCCGACTCCACGCCGCCGTCCACATACAGAAACCGCGCCGTTTCTCCATGATAGTCTTTTTCGATCACTGAGATCATAGGGTTCTCCTCTTCCATAGTTCCTTACGCAGCCCCGTGTATAAAAAAAGAATCCCGCGCAGCGCGTGCTGTCCGGGATTTCATCATGCTATTTGCCGTTCGGTACCGTCCCTTTCGTTCTTTACCGGTGTTCAACGTCGCCGCTCGCTCGCAACTGACGGCTGGCTTACTGACTCGATCAGATTTCAGAGACTGTTTTGTTTCTGTTATCTCTTATATCGTCACGAATCAGAAAACACTTTAGACCCGGGGGAGATTTTGTTTAAAAAGGGATGGTTCTTGAAACTCGTGTCAAAAGTCACATGCCACGAAGTGGCATTGTGACCTTTGCGTGAAGAGACGCCTCGACATGCTAGCATGTCAGAGCGTCTCCTCACGCAAAGTACACATGCGATTTCATCGCATGGCACTTTTGACACATAATTTCCCCTTCTTACTTCACTTCCCGCGGTGCATTCTTCATGGCAATGATCACAGAAATCAGATCGATCCCGGCCTCGATCAACAGGACGATGCCGCCAATCTGTAATAAAAATTCCAAAGATCCGAAGGGATGGAACAGTAAAATCACACCAAATACCGTCATGATGATGCCGCTGATCAGTACAAGAGCCGTACTGCCGCCTGCATATCCCACCTTACGCACGCGGAAAAACGACGCTATTTTGAGAACGCCGCCGATGATCAGGAAAATGCCGACTACCCATACAAATACAGAGATCAGCACAATCACACCGTTGGATGCAAAGAGACAGACCAGGCCGAAGATCAAAGCAATGATCGCGCCAATCAAAGCGCCGGGGCCGACGGATCCGTTCTTTTGTCCCGTGAAATACCGGATCAATAAAACCACTCCGAAAATCAATAAACCAATTCCCACCACAATAATGATGGTTTTCACAAATTTCGCCGGATCTAACAAGAGAAAGATACCGACCAGGATCTCCACCGCAACTGCAATGATACCGGCGAGTCCGCTTTTTGCTGGATTCATAATTTCTTACCTCCTTTGGCTGATTCATTATAGTCCGAAACAGTCTTTCTGTAAACCCTGGGGATCTGTTACAGAATCACTTTACATCAGGTTATTTACTACACCGACAGACACATAATTCTCCAGAATCGCCCGATAATCCGAGCCTTCCTCACTGTCCGTGGAACGATCCCCTATAACCATCAACCGGATACCGCCCTTCGGCAGCTTTTTGGTTTCCTCGTAATGATCCCTATAAAACATCCCGCGGGAAACAGTTCTGTCATAAAGAATGCCCTTACATTCCGCACGCGAACACTGCGGGAAATTCACATTAAAAATCTGATCCTGCTCCAGCGGCATCTCGATCAGTTTTTCCAGGATCTCCGACAGGAACGCGTCCGTTACTTCATGACAAGGGCTCATTCCTTCCGACAGCGCAATCGCGTGACACCTTTGAAATGCCGCCTCAAACGCCGCCCCCGCTGTGGCGGAATATTGGAGATCCGATGCCACGTTGTAACCGTAGTTCACGCCGGATAACACCACATCCGGTTTCCGGTCCGTAAGATTTAGGACTCCCACACGTACGCAATCTGCCGGTGTGCCGCTGCAGGTATAGGCTTTCACACCCTCCACCGGACACTCATACGGATAGACATCCAGCTCGTTATGCAGGCTGATGCTGTGAGATGCCGCGCTACGCTGACCGTCCGGCGCCACAACATAGACCTCTCCGAATGCTTTTGCCGCCTTCACCAGGCGCAGAAGCCCGTCAGATGCAATTCCGTCGTCATTTGTGATCATGATTTTTCGCATACCGGTTCCTTTCCGATCATTCGATATACAGATCCGCGAAATTCATCTGCGGAATCGTCGCCAGATAGTCCGTATCGCTCCCATCCACCGGCTGAATCCCGACCGTATGCAGCGCCCCGTCGTTCACATAGGTCAGGGTTTCCTTCTGTACGATGCTGCCGCGATCCTTGATCCAGACCGTGACATCCTCAAGGACTGCCGCATCTTCTCCCAGTTTTCCCACATAGAAATAGGTGATGGGATCTCCATAGTTATAATGGGAGAAAAATGCGCCCTCCTCCATCTCCTGTCCCTCATAATAAGATGGTTCCAGGCTGCGGCCGCCGTAGATGTCAAAAAACATCTGAAGCGCCGGCGCGCTGCTGCCCCAGATGCCATAATCACAATAGATCAGCGCCTCCTCCGGCACATCGTCCAGGACATTGCTTTGCACCGCCTCGATCAACAGGTCATTTCTGGGTCGCGACTGCTTGTCTCGGGAAACATTCGTTGCCGCTCTGCTGTATACACCGGTACATCCTATGAAAACAGACAAAAGCGCGATCAAAAGGATCTTCAGCCATGACGGCCGGGCATTTCGAGCGATCCATCCGGCGATGGCGGATATAAGAAGCGCAGCAAAGATCCCTACACCCATTGTTTGCACGATGGACATGATCCAGCCCTGTGTCCAGGTAATGGCGGTGCTGACCTGAAATTTTTCCGCAATTGAGATCAACGCTGCGGGGAGCACCAGAATCAAAGCCGCGACGCAGTAAAGCAATCCGCTTGTCCTTTCCGGGATCGATGCTTTTATTTTCTGGCGTTGAAAAAGCATGAGCGCTGCGACACCCATAAGCACCATCGGCAGCAGGACGTCCTGCGCGCGGATATCCGCAAGATGCAGTTCCTGTCCCGACATCAGGGCTGGAGGCATCGAAAAAGATGCATTGATCTGTTTGGAAATGGTCTGAACGATTGGCGAAAGCTGAAACCGCGTGGAAGTGTCCGTGTTCATTCCCTGCGCCGAAGCACAGATACAATAGAAGATAAACGCTAGAATGACGCTGATGCATTGAGAGCCGAAGGAGAGGATCCTTTGTTTCCATTCCTCATGCAGCAGGAGCACAATCAGAAAACAGGGAAAAATGAACAAATATCCGATCTCCAGCACGCAGCAGGAAAAAAACGTGAAAACCGCCGCAGCAATCAGGAAACCGATCTTTTTTCGTTTTGCATGAACAATCAGAAACAGCATTCCGATCATCCAGAAGATATAGGAACGCTGCGCCATAGCCTGATAAGTATAGAGCGCGTTGACCTCCACTGTGGAGTAGAGATTGACCATCAACGGCGTCACCGCAAGGCAAAGAAGTGCCATAGATCTGCTTTTTGTCATGCAGCCGAGAAAAACAGCAGTCAGAAAAACCGCGAGATAAGTGTAAAAAAGAACGGCAATCCGGTAATTTGTGAGGCTGTAGGCAGCAAACTTCCAAACCGCATCGTTCCAATAGGCAAGCGGGAGAAAACGGTAGGTTTCCGTCGGATGCAGATAAGTGTCCAGAGCATGCTGTATATAAGTAAAGAAACACTGGAGATAAGATTTGTCGCGGGTGGCATTGTACATGCTCAGATGTACAATGCTGTCGTCTCCTCCCCACGTTGCGTTGAAACCGGTGGAAAGGTAGAGCCAGCCCGCGACAATCGTGATGACCCCCAGTATGACGAACAGAACTGTCTCTTTTTTGATGCCGACTCTGTTACGCGTCGCTGTCTGATCCAGATCACTCATGCAAATCTCCCTGTCATGATTTCTTGCGTTTTTCCTTTCTGGTAAAGGTCTCTGTCTGTTCCGTCAAAGTCAGGGTTTCGCTGACATAATGATCCGCATCCGCAGCCTGTACAACCGGCTTCATGCTTCCGTACATGACAAAACCGACAATCGCTACCACAATCAGATCGATGATCAATACCGCACCGGCATCGAGGAACAAGAGTCCGATGAGGAGAATCGCGAAGAAGACCGCAGCGATTACCCCTAAAAACTTCGGCACGCTGATGGGGAGATCGCCGATCATCTTGCCGGTCTGCCCGTTCATGGCGAACTTATATTCCTTTTCATTCCAACGAGTGGTCAGAAGCCAGACGGGAAGCAGCGCATAGCCTGTTTTTTCTTCATGAAAGTCTACTTGTTCCTGCTTCGAAACGATCTCATTATGATGGACGGTTTTCTGTGTCTCATCACAGATGGTTCCCTTTACCCGGTCGTGCGCCCGTTTTTCATTCTCTTCTTTTGCAACATCAAAGCGTTCTGCCAGAAATCCCGGAAGATAAGTCAGAGAAAACGGCTTCATTTCGTCCATTTTGTATGGTTCCACGGAATCCATCAGACTGTCTTCCATCCGTTTCGACGCATCAGTCGGCACATTTTCATAAGAAAGCGTCCCCTTCCGTTTCACATCGTAATGCGTCCGGATTTCATAGTCCTCCCTCCGTTCGACATCTGCCGCGTCATAGGTCGCGTCAATGGAAGCCCTGCCGCTGAACAGCCAGAACGGTACATAAACTCCCTGGATCTCTGACACGTGATTATCCGTGACAAAGGATTTCGGCAGAAGAAACCGTTTCTGATAATACTGGTGATACCGGCTGACGGCTTCATCCTTGGTATGCGCAAAAGGAATGATATGATCCGGCTTGATGCTGCCTGAAAACTGTCCGGGCACAATAGTCTGGTTGCCACAATAAGGGCAGCGCATCACGGCTGTGGTTTCGTTTGCGATCAACTCCGCGCCGCAGGTCGAGCAGCCATAGGTTTTCATGCCGTCCTTGGCGATATCCCAATCCTCTCCCTCTTGCGGAGCTTCCTGCTGTGGCGCCCCCGCCGCTTTTTCTTTCTCTTTCCAGTAGGCGTCTACTTCCTCCGGTGTAAACAACGAAGCGCAGAATTCGCACTTCAGTTTTGACGACACCGGGTCAAATTTCATCTCTCCCCCGCATGCCGGACAGGCTGCTGCCATTGTTTGATCTGTTCCCATAATCTTTCTCCTTTTTTATCGTAAACTAATTTGTTTTACTTTTTCAGGTTCTCGATCGTCTCCCCGATTTTTCCTTCAATCTTCTCTTCCAGACGCTCAATGGGCTCCACATCCGGGTTATTGGGTGTACGCAGCTTCTGGCAATACTGTGTGCAAAGCTTGTCAGTACAGTTGCTGCAACGCAGAGCTTCATTGGTGATCTCGGAGAATCGCTCCGGATACATCATGACCGCAAGCTCCCAGATCAGCCAGACCAGAATTGACATGAGCAAAAGACTTAAAGAATAAAACCCTCTTACAAACAGCATCGGGGTAAACATCATCAGATGATCCCAGTTAAAGATCCGACAAGTGGTACAACACCGGTTTTTCATAATGAGACGAAACGGGCACCAGATCAGAACACAAATCAAGTCACAGACATAAAAGGCAACGGTAAACAGAAAGAGATGGGTATCGTTGATAATATTAAAATAGCGCAGCACCGTCAGAAAAATGATCGCGGCTGCCCAGAGCAGCATAACCTTGTATGCCTGTTTTGTGGTTTGGATAATGTAATCGCGCAGATTTTTATAATTGATCCGTTTTAAGTCCTCTGCAGGAATGAAGCGGAATTCAAACAACTTCTGCGATCCCAGCGCGATCTTGTTTTTCACGGGAATCAACTGCCAGAGCATATCCAGAACCCAAAGAATCCACAGCAGGTGCAGAGGGGTTAACATTTTGAAAAAGTTCCACCCCTCCAGCACCTGCATTTCCCGTGGAAAATAGATCGCGATCAGGATACAAGCCGCCAGGATTAAGCAGCGAAAGATCAGCCGTATGATATAGATCTTACGAATGGTAGAGACCTTTTGCTTCGGTTTTTCATAATCAATACATTCATCTCTGTTTTTCATAAGGTCTATACTACCATTTTTTACGGTTTAGGAAAACTGCTTTTCACATTTTTTAATCAAAGTCAGGAATTCCAGCTTCTGATCGTCGTCTGTGATCTGCGGCAGTTTTTTCAACCGGTCATAGACTGCGGCATAGGTCGTGGAGCCTTTCTGTTCGGAGTCGCGAACGAGCATGCCGAGCTGCGCCACGCCGGCTGCAAAGGAAGTGTCCGGATCCATTTCTTCACGATACATGTCCGTTGTAACCGGATAGGTTTTTAGCACGCTTTTCTCCGCATCAGGCTCTTTGTAGCGGATATTGACAACGAGAAGTTCGTCCTCATTCTCTGCCGTACGGATTTCGTCGGTATTTGCGGAGGAATCATTTCCATATCTGGAAACCACCACCGGCACTTCTTCCGCAGAACCCACAGGCAAAACCTCATACAGTACCGTGACAGTCTGGCCGGAACCGACTTCGCCGCCGTCTTTTGTATCATCTGCAAAATCTTCTGCTGCCATCTTCCGATTTTCATAACCAATCAGACGATAACTCTGTACTGCTGCCGGATTGAATTCGACCTGGAATTTCACGTCTTTCGCAACGGTGTAGAGCGTGGAAAACAACTCATCACGCAGCACTTTTTCCGCTTCCGCTTCGCAATCGATGTAGGAATAGTTGCCGTTACCATGATCTGCTAGCGCTTCCATCTTATCATCCATGTAATTTCCCGTGCCAAAGCCAAGGCAGGAAAGCATGACACCAGTCTCCTTTTCTTCCTCGATCAGATCCGTCAAGCCTGCTTCGCTGGAGATGCCCACATTGAGATCTCCGTCGGTAGCCAGGATCACACGGTTATTGCCACCCTCGATATAGTATTTTTCCGCAATTTCATAGGCACGCCGGATGCCGCCTTCTCCATTGGTGCAGCCGTAGGCCTCGAGACCGTCAATGGCTGTCATGATCTGTCTCGTGTCATCCCCTCTCGCCCCTTCAAGCAACACCGTATCGCTGCCTGCGTAGGTGACAATGGAGACGGTATCTTCTGCTGTCAGCTGTTTGGAAAGAATACGGAACGCTTTCTGTACCAGCGGAAGCTTATCGTCATCGAACATAGAACCTGACGTGTCAATCAAAAAGACCAGGTTGCTGCCGCCTGAGACCGGTACTTCTTCTGCCTTGATCCCGACACGCAGGAGTTTGCTATTCTCATTCCAGGGGCAGGCGGTGTAAGTGGTCACAACACCGAATTTGTCGCCATTCTGCGGCGTCTTGTAATCATAATCAAAATAATTGATCAGCTCTTCGATGCGAAGTGCGGAGGGATCCAAACCATAGCCGTTTGTGACGGTACGCCTGAGATTTGCATAGCAGGCGGTATCCACATCTGCGGCGAATGTGGAAAACGGCTGGGTGCGGACGGAAACAAATCCGGATTCCTCAATGTTGCGATAGCCCTCCCGCTGGAAATCCTGAGCAGCGATGTATTCTTCTGCAGGTTCGGATGCTGCGAAGTAGGATGCCGACGCATTCCCCGCTTCCGGACAAGCTTCTGCGGCTTCTACGCAAACATCCCAATCCGCGGATGCAGATTCTTCATAGCTTTTCGCGTAATCCCCGGCGCTGGCCGGTTCAGTCACAAAGGATACCTGTGTCTGGCCGCAGGCAGTCAGAAGAATGAATCCTGTCAACAATAAGGTGCAAACAACTTTCTTTTTCATAAGATTTTCCTCCCATTTGATAGTTTTTTATGGCTTCTATCAATGTAAGCGACAAAAAACAGGAGGAGGTTGCAAAAAAAGTAAAGAAAAAAGACAGCCCCCCGAAGATACCTTCGGAAAACCGCCTTTACAGTGGGCCATCAGGGGCTCGAACCCTGGACACCCTGATTAAGAGTCAGGTGCTCTTCCAGCTGAGCTAATGGCCCGCATCGCTCTGCATGACGAGAACAAAATGAATTATAGTATATAAACAGCATGATTGCAAGTGGTTTTTTAAAAAAGATAAAAAAACACCCGACCGTATATGGCATCTGCGATCGGGTGTTTGTCATCTATGAGTTGGCTAGCAAGGCCGCGATTTCATCCGGCGTCATGATGTGATTCGGATCCGACAGATCCGGCATCGGCGGCTTCTCTGCCTCCGGTTCAGGCTCAGGTTCTGGTTCCGGTTCCGGTTCGGGGATCGGTTCCGGCTCCGGCTCCGGGATCGGTTCCGGCTCCGGTTCGGGGATCGGTTCCGGCTCCGGCTCTGGAATCGGTTCCGGCTCTGGCTCTGGAATCGGTTCCGGTTCCGGTTCGGGGATCGGTTCCGGCTCGGGTTCCGGTTCAGGCTCTGGTATGGGCTCCGGTTCCGGTGCAGGAATCGGTTCCGGCTCAGGAATCGGCTCCGGCACGCTCTCTACCATCGGCACCGGTTCCGGTGTGGGTGCTGCAGTGGGCGGAATCGAAGGCGCCTGCGCAACCCCCTGAATCAACGTGGTTTGCGGTGCGGAATTCATCACGGATCTCAATTCCAGAATGGAATTCTTCACCGACAAGTCAAGCAGCTGCAGCTGTGAAAGAATCTCTTTATTCGAATTCTGAAGCTGGCTTTCGTTTTTCTCTCCGATGCCGTTGACGACATTTCCTTCCAGCTTTTCCAGTCCCTCTTCCAACTGGGTCAACTCCAGAAGCAGCTGGTCATTGGAACTTAACATCGCATCCGCGTTTTCCTTGTTTCTGGAAACAAGGAGTTTTGCGTATTTCTGCTGCTCCTTCGCAAGTGCCTGCGCATAACCGGTTACTTTCTGGTCAACCAGTTTCACATGCTCACTGAGATGTTCGAAATTGGATCTCAGCAGCATATAAGAGGCTTTTTCGGATTTGAAGATATTTTCGTAACGCTCTTCTTCTCTGAGATGCCTTTGATAACTGATCTGAATCAATGTGATGATCAGGAAAAAAGCGGCCGCGATCATGACAATCCCGAATATGATCAGGTAGATCGGATCCGCCTGCCTTACCATCACATACAAAACCGCCAGAAAAGAAACGAGCAGGACAATGACCGAAAAAATGATCTTCATCATTGTCGTATCGTGTTTTTCCTGCTTTACCGGTACCCCGTTTTTCATCCGAAAAATCCCCCTAAGCTATCGCCTTTTTATAGTTTTCCTCAACCGCTTTCCAGTCAATGACCTTAAAAAGCTCCGAGACATACTGCGCCCGAAGGTTTTTATACTTCAGATAATATGCATGTTCCCAAACGTCAATCGCAAAGATCGGGATATTTCCGGTCTTCTCGCTGTAAGGATTATCCTGATTCGGGCTCTGAGACAATACAAGACCGCCATCCGGCGTCACGGAAAGAAACGCCCAGCCGGAGCCGAACTGCGTGACAGCCAGATTTGAGATTTTTTCCTGAAAGGCCTCAAAACTGCCGAATGCCGCATGGATCTTTTCTGCCAAAACACCGGTCGGCGTATGGTTTTCCGTTCCAAGCACGCTGAAATACAGGTTATGGTTATAGTAGCCACCGCCATGATTGCGAATGCCTTTGCGCAACGCCTCATCAGAGATGCTGTCCAGGTTCGACAGCAGCTCCTCAATCGGAACATCCGTCTTTCCGGCTTTTTCGGCCAGCTCGTTCAACGTTTTGGTATACGTCGCATGATGCTTCCCGTAATGGGTTTCCATCGTCAGTGTGTCGATCGTGGGTTCCAGCGCGTCAAACGCGACCGGCAATGCTGCCTGTTCAAACATAGCTCTTCACTCCTTCCTATAGGATCCTCAAATAGATTATCCTTAATAATTCTGTTCTCTGACCTCAAAAAAGCTCTGCGGATGATGGCAGACCGGACATTCCTCCGGTGCGGATGTGCCCATCACAATGTGTCCGCAATTCCGGCATTCCCATACGGTCACGCCGCTTTTTTCAAATACCGCTTTTGCTTTCACATTCTCCAGAAGCTTCCGGTAACGCTCCTCGTGCTCTTTTTCAATGGCAGCTACGCCGCGAAACTGCGCCGCCAGTTCCGTAAATCCTTCTTCTTCCGCATCCCTGGCCATGCGCTCGTACATATCCGTCCATTCATAGTTTTCGCCTTCTGCTGCAGCAAGAAGGTTTTCCTCAGTGGTGCCCAGCTCTCCGAGAGCCTTAAACCAGAGCTTTGCGTGCTCCTTCTCATTCTCAGCCGTCTTTAAGAACAGCGCTGCAATCTGTTCATATCCGTTTTTCTTTGCAACGGAAGCAAAGTAGGTATACTTATTACGTGCCTGAGACTCTCCTGCGAAGGCTTCCCGCAGGTTTTTCTCCGTTTTGGTTCCTGCATATTTGTTTTCACCCATCATATCTCTCCTTTCTTTGCTTCTAAACTCCCCATTCCGTTTTATCGTACCATATTTCCCAATTTTAGAATAGTTTTTTTTCAAAAGAGAACAGGAATGGAACCTCCTGTCCCATCCCTGTTTCCGATTCCCGTCCATAAGAGGATTCGAACCTCCGACCTACCGCTTAGGAGGCGGTCGCTCTATCCTGCTGAGCTATATGGACATATGAAGCCGCCGGATAAAAAATGTGAAGCGGCGATCATTTTTTAATCAAAAAAGTTCAGCTTCCCCTGAAGCCAGATCGTGCCCTTGAAACGCCGTCCTACCGCGGGCTCCCCCAGAAGATCCTTTTGATTGATACACACATCGAAAATCAAGTCATTGCAATTCAAGGTCAGGATCACCAGTTCCTCCAGCGTGTCTTTATTCGGCTGCATGGTATAATCGAGAATCTCTCCGATCACCTGATACTGATCGGACTCAATTCCATATGGCATAAAGCTGGTCTCGACGATACTCAGCACATCTTCATACATGACCCGCCGGGAAAGCATGGAGTAAGTATCGATATCCTCCAGTGTCAGGCTTTCCATGGCTTCCTCATCGCCGTCCCGCGCAGCTTCCAGGATGCTGTGCCGCTCCTGTGCCTGTCTCGGTGTCTCCACCTTTTTCTTCTGTTTGGCGATGGGCATGATGATATGGCCGTCTGTGGAAAGTCCGGATAAGGTCACCGTCGCTTTATTTAAGCATTGTTCGTTCCGGTAAACCTCATTCATGTATTCCACGCCGTTCTGGATGTAGAAAATCAGGGAAACACCAACCTTAACGTCATCGCAGATCCCGGCATAGGATTCATTCCCGGCATGGCGCTCCACCTCGATCGGCTCCTCAGTTGTCACACCGTTTCCGGTGAAATAGGGATAATAATGATCGATCTCAAACCCGTCCTCACCGACGTACTGTCCGATCAAACGAATACCGAAGCCGTGGCCGTATTCTTTTGTCATTTCCACGATTTCATTTCCCTTGGCATCCTGTGTGGTCTGTTCCCGATTCGGATTTTCGATGATCGCATCCAGAACCGCATCCAGCTCCTTAGTGCTGCTCAGGTTATGAAACCCCACTGTTCTTAGATAATGATGCAAGCTGTTTCCTCACTCACTTTGCAAAGGCTGTTTGGAATTCATTGCCTGATCCAAAGCCTTCTTTTCATCATCGGACAATACGATGATGCTGTTTCCTTCAATGATTTCCTTGATATAAGTATAGCATCCCTCTCTGGAATGCATCGCGTTAATGATGAAACCGTCATTTTTTTCATTCAGCAAGGCAACGGAAAAGGAGAGCTTCCCTCCCATTTCGCTGAATGCATCGTATTTGACAAGTCCCACCTTCTGGAAAATAAACTGATTGTTCTCAAACAGTTTCGCAATATTCCGCTCATTTTCTTTATTGGCGGCAAGCAATCCATCCACCTGATCCAGTCGTTTGATCAACGTCTCTTCCAGGGACTTTGCCCCCTTCCCGGACATAAAGATCCGGTATCTTTCTTTCAGTTTTTTTAAATGCACCGCATTGACTATCGTGATAATCAACAGAATCACAACAAGCGCCAGAAGCGCTGCGATCACAATCAGTGCAAGATCCAGATCAATGCCGAGATAATCTGCTATTCCAAACATGTAGTTCCCTTAAAACTCCTTACTTCTTTATAGTGTATAACATTTCCAGTAAATGTTCCAGTTCCTCCGGTGAATAATATTCAATCTCGATCTTCCCGCTTTTCTCGTTTTTCCGGGAAATTGTGACTTTCGTCCCGAAGAGCTGCTTCATTTTTTCTTCCTGCTTAGCATACACAGCGTCTAACTGGGGATTCGTGCTCTTCTTCTGCTTATCCGTGGTCTCTTTCTGGGATTGCACCTTTTTCACCAGCTTTTCCGTGTCACGGACACTCATTTTTTCATCATAAATCTGCTGAGCAAGAGTAAACTGTTTTTCTCCGTCAGTCACGCCAAGCAGAGCCCGTGCGTGTCCCGTGGAAACCATTTCATCAATCACCATCTGCCGCACACGTTCATCCAGCTTTAATAATCGAAGAGAGTTAGTCACCGCCGTCCTGCTCTTGCTGACAACCTCCGCCAGTTTATCCTGTGTCCAGTCATGATCACTTAAGAGCTTTTGATATGCTTCCGCCTGCTCGATCGGATTGATATCTTCACGCTGGATGTTATCGATCAGCGCCCACTCTGCAACCTGTTGATCCGTCAGATCTTTCTTGACAATGACAGGAATTTTTTTCAGACCTGCCATCTTGGAGGCTCTCCAACGACGCTCCCCGCCGATGATCATATAATAGCCTTTTTTCTCCAATACCAGCGGCGGATTCATAATCCCGTGCTGCTTGATGGACTCTGATAATTCGATGAGTTTATCTTCGTCGAAATTCTTTCTGGGCTGATCCGGATTCGGCTCGATTTTATTGATATCCACCAGCAGAATATCCTTCCCTTCCGCTGACGTCTTTCCTTTTCCTGGTGCGGTTTCTGCTTTCTGCGGGATCAGTGAGTCAAGTCCTTTTCCCAATCCGCCTTTTTTTGGTGCCATATCAGATATCCTTCCTTTCCATGATTTCCTTTGCCAAAGACCTGTAGCTCTTGGCGCCGCTGCTGTTTGCATCAAACAGTTCAATCGGCAATCCGTAGGAGGGCGCCTCCGCCAGGCGGATATTCCGCGGAATGACCGTCTCATAGATCTTTGTTTTCAGATTGTCACGCACGTTCTCCACAACCTGCTGGGAAAGATTCGTCCGTCCGTCGAACATGGTGAAAACAACACCCTCGATGATCAGATCCTCATTCAAACGCTCCTGTACCAGATTGATGGTGTGAATCAACTGGGAAAGACCTTCCAGCGCGTAATACTCGCATTGGATCGGGACGAGAATCGTATCAGCCGTTGTCATCGCATTGATGGTCAACATATTCAATGATGGGGGACAATCAATGATGATAAAATCATAATCATCGCGGATGGTCTTGACGGACTTGCGAAGCACATATTCTTTTTCCTCTACATCCAAAAGCTCGATCTCCGCACCGGCCAGATTGACATGGGACGGAATGATGAAAAGACCCTCGATCTCCGTCTTCATAATACTCTCTGTAATCCCACACTCTCCGAGGATCAGATCATAAACGGAGTGCTCTGCCTCGTCTTTATCAATTCCCAACCCACTAGTTGCATTTCCCTGCGGATCCAGGTCGATGACCAATACCTTCTTTTGTTCTTCTGCAAGACATGCTGAAAGATTGATCGCTGTTGTCGTTTTTCCGACGCCGCCCTTTTGGTTCGCGATTGCGATAATTCTACTCATACCTACTTCCTTTGCTCGTTTTATCGATTCTATTTTTCTCTTTTTATGAATTTTGTCACGGCAATCAGTATAGCACGTTTTAGGGAAATGTTCTATATCTTTTTCATGGGTTCGTGGTATTTGAATTTTAATGTTATCCACTGTCCATCTATGATAAAATGCTGCTGGGGTCAAAAGTCACATGCCGCTTGCGGCATTGTGACTTTTGACCTCAACATCATGAAATTTGCTGGGGGATTATTTATGCGTGTGACATATTTCGGAACCACCACACTTCTTTTTGATGACGGAATCGACCAGATCATGTTCGACTGCCATGTCACCAGACCTTCTCTTTGCAGATATTTATTTGGGAAGCTATCCACTGATGAAGTAGTCGCGGATCGGGTGATCAGAGAATTTCACATAGACCGATTGCGTGGAATCTTTATTTCCCACTCTCATCATGACCATGTTCTGGATGCACCTTATTTTGCGCGGCGATGCAACGCCAACCTCTATGGATCTTCATCTACACTGAATGTTGCAAGAGGCGGTGGCGTTCCTGAAGCAACATTATTTTCCTTCCAAGATCATATGGAATACGAGGTTGGTGATTTCACGATCCGGGTATTGCCGTCGGTTCACTCCAAACCCCATTGGTATAATGATGATCTTGGCCAAACCATCGATCACCCGGTGATTCAACCGGCTAAGAAAAGCGCCTTTAAAGAAGGTGGGTCCTTTGATTTCTATCTGACTCACAGGGGAAAGCATTATCTGATCAGACCAAGCTATAACTTTTTGGAAGGACAACTAGACGGGTTTGATACAGATGTACTTTTTCTCGGGATTAGCGGCTTCTCCAGAGATGGCAGGGTGAGACAAGATTCCTTTTTCCGCGAGACCATTGACAAGACCAGTCCCTCTCTTGTGATTCCGCTTCACTGGGATAATTTCTTTTTACCTTTGTATGGGAAGATCAAAGGATTGCCACGAGTTGCCGATCATACTGAAAAATCTATTTCGATTTTACATGATGAATGCTCCCGCAGAAATATCCAAAGCATCGTGTTGCAGCCTCTTGCATTTATGGAAGTTTAATTGGATTTGATTGGAATGTTTCACGTGAAACATTTTCTACTATATTTTGTAAAAAGAGTTGTGAAACACACAACCAGTAGAAAAATGTTTCACGTGAAACAGACGGAGAGAGTATTGATTATGGATGATCTATGGTGGTAAGGGTCAAAGAATAGAAAGATTGGTCAAAAGTGCCATGCGATGAAATCGCATGTGCACTTTGCGCATAAATCCGGATGGACGTGCTAGCACGTCCACTCGGATCTTTGCGCAAAGGTCACAATGTCACTTCGTGACATGTGACTTTTGACCAATCATAGTCTACCACTTATTTATGCACATCAATCAAATGGTTCCTTATAGCAAATACTGCCGCTTGCGTACGATCATTCACATCAATTTTTTTGAATATACTGGATACGTGGTTCTTTACGGTACGCTCACTGATTTGTAACGTCTCCGCAATCTCTTTATTGTACATGCCGTAAGCCAGGTGTTTCAGCACCTCCATTTCACGTCCGGTCAGATCCGCGATCTTCTTCTCTTCATCCGTCCTCTGTGTCATCTTACTTTCCAATAACGGCATCAAGCTTTCCTGAATATACGTATCTCCACGGGAAACCGTAACGATCGCTTTTCGCAGATCATCAAAATCCGAATCTTTGAGAAGGTATCCATTAATCCCCAAATCAACCGCCCGGAGTAAGTACTCCACCTCATTATGGACAGTGAGCACCAACACTTTCACTTTCATATGGAGTTCCTTAATCCGTTCAAGAACCTCCAGTCCATTCATGACCGGCATATTGATATCCAACAAAAGCACATCCGGAATCTTTTCCCGTAGCTTCAGAATACAATCCTCGCCGTCGAATGCCTCTTCAACGACACAGATCTCTCCGTCGAGCTCAAGCAGATTTCGAAGACCTTCGCGTATCATAGCGTGGTCATCTGCAATCATGACATTAATCATAAAACTCCCCTCCAAATTTCGGCATGATTCGGCATGAGGTGAGGTTCTCTGTCTGTCACTCCGGCAGCATTTCCTCCACCTTTAGCGGAACCGTGATCGTAATCGTTGTCCCTTTTCCTAATTCAGACTGAATATCCATTTCTCCGGATAAGAGAAATACCCGTTCCTTCATGATCGGAAGACCAAAACCGGTCCGGTCATCTCCGACACGAAGATTCTCCAGCTCAAACCCATCTCCGTCATCCTCGATAGAAAGATCGATATGATCCTCCGAATAAATCAACCGTACATTGACTTCCTTCGCATTTGCATGATGAACAGCATTACTGCATGCCTCATAAATAATGCGCAGCAATGTCAGCCCAACCACAGGAGACATTTCCTCCGAAGAACCCTGCACATAATAATTGATCTTTGTATCGGAACCATCCTGAAGTCTGGCAAGATTTCGTTCGATCGCCGTATCGATCCCGATATCGTCAAAAGACATGGGTCGCAGATTATAGATCATATCCCGAAGTTCATCAATAATTTCCTTCGTAAACTTCGACATATTCTTGAGCTCCATTTTGCAGCGCACCGGATCAATATCAATCAAACGATAACAGAGCTCTGCTTTATGCACCAACCCGGTCATGCTCTGTACAGAAGAATCATGCAGCTCCCTGGCGATACGCTGCCGTTCTGCTTCCTGGGTCTCCAGGAGCTTCCTTCGCAGGATCACATTATCATCCACGTTGGTGATGAGCTCATCACCGGGTTTTTCCGCCTCCCGCGCCACACGGATCACGGAATTTAATTCATCGATCTTTGCATTGAAATCACTGAGCTCCAGTTTTTTCTTCTGGGACAGATCGAGTAATCTCTTTTGTTCCTCCCTTAACTCTGCGATCTTTTTCTTATTGGAAGTATTTACCTCACGGGGAGTAAAAGACTCAAAGTTCGGATCGTTTTTTTCCTCCAATAAAGCAATAAACGAAATATTTTCCTTGATCTTGTTTTCGCAATCCGTATACTCGTGCTCGACAAGGATCCGCTCTTCGACCAACTCTATCAAATATTTTTCGAGATATTCTTTTACCATGTCAAACACCTGTGACTAAAGTACTATATTAATTATATCTGATTTTTTCAAAAAATAAAGAGAAAAATGAAAGTTTTTCAGAAAATCTGATCGATGACCCTGTAGAGTATATTCACAAAGTGCTGAATTGTAACGAATCCCTTGTATAAATAGGCGGATGAGGATATAATGCTAGGTGGAGGGTTTCACATGAAAAAAAGAATCATATCTTTGGTTGCTCTGGGTATCATGACCACCGGCACCATCTATCTTTTGAACCGGCTCGCTGATTACCGCGCTGACAATAAAAACATACTTCCGATGAAGGGTCGCTTCTTCACTTGGAGAGAATATGATATTTTTTACAACGTGAAGGGATCCGGCAGTCCGATCATCCTGATCCATGATTTGATCCCCAGCGCCAGCAATTACGAATGGACAAAGCTCATCCGCCGTCTGGAGCGGAATCATACCGTCTATGCCATTGATATGATCGGTTGCGGGCGATCCGATAAACCGGCGATTACCTATACCACTTATTTTTATACAGAAATGATCGGCAGTTTCATCGAAAAAGTGATCGGAGAGAAGACGATCCTCATTGCCAGCGGGATGTCTGCCTTTCCTGCGATCATGACAGACAGAATGTATCGGGACAAGGTGGAAAAGCTGATCCTGATCAATCCGGAAAAGATCTCAACCGCCGAGATCCAGCCCGATCGAAAGAGCAAGCTCGTAAAGACGATCATTACGCTTCCCATCATCGGCACCTATGTATTCAATATCGAGACCACGGAAAAGAACCTGTTCCGTTTGTTCCGTGAGCGGTTTTACATGAAACCACAGCTAGTAGATGACAGAATCGTCGGAGCATACTATGAAGCCGCGCATCGCGGACATGGCTCCGGTCGCTATCTGCTCGCCAGCCTGCGGGGACGTTTCCTGAATGCCAATATCCGCGCCGCTCTTCGAGAACTGGATAACATCGTCATCATCGGCAGTCGCGACAGAAAAGGAATGATTCCCATACAGGGCGAATATAAAAAATACGCGCTCAAAGCAGAGACTGCCTCTGTTTCCGGCAGCAAGACCCTGCCCCAGCTGGAAGTCCCGGATAAACTGGCGCAGGTGCTTCACTTATTTATCGAATAAATCATATCAAGGCAGTAAAAAGGGAACGGATCAACCCGTTCCCTTTTTTAATGGTGAT
Source organism: Lachnospiraceae bacterium (assembly GCA_017431515.1). GTDB lineage: Bacteria > Bacillota > Clostridia > Lachnospirales > Lachnospiraceae > RUG12461. The sequence goes on along the minus strand of JAFRKV010000040.1, from coordinate 100,486 downwards.
TTTGCAGGCGTTCCGGCTTTCCTCGGATATCGCTGCGGAGAAGGCCTCTTTTTTTGGATCATCAGGATGGATCGATGCAGCTCTGTCGTCGGAACAACGTAGCGCTCCACTGAGGTAACGCTTCCGCCCACCTGGTCGATGGCAAAATCAGCATCTGTCAGCTCTGCATCCATGTCCTCCGTTTTAAAAGGACAAAACCATCCGCCGGTTTTTACAAAAGGAAGGCAATACTCACTTAATACGGATAGATTTGCCACGGCTCTGGAAACCACATAGTCAAATTGTTCCCTGAAATGCGCATCTTTCGCCAGATCTTCCGCGCGCGCATGGATGATCTCCACATTTTTAAGACTCAGCTTCTCACAAAGTTCCTCCAGAAACACAGTCCGTTTTTTCAGAGAATCCGTTAACAAAAAGCGGGTGTCCGGAAGCACAAGCGCAAGGGGAATGCCCGGAAATCCGGCGCCAGTGCCGAGATCAAGCACCTTTTTTCCTGTCAGTTCCGCCTCAGAACAAAACAGAAGGAAAGAAAGGCTGTCTAAGAAATGCTTTTCCACCACATCCTGCCATGTAGTGATGGCAGTGAGATTCATTTGACGATTCCGCTCGATCAGAAAATCATAGTAACTCTGAAAACATTCTGAAACGGCGTCGGAAAAAGAAAGTCCGATGATTTCGAATCCTTCCTTCAGCTGATCCATGTTATTTCCCATGATTTGCCTCCATAAAGACCAGCAAAACCGTGAGATCCGCAGGACTGACACCAGAAATGCGGCTTGCCTGTCCTATGGAGGCAGGTGTAAACCGCTTCAGCTTTTGTCTCGCTTCGATCCTAAGACTCGGAACCGCGTCATAATCAAAGTTTTCCGGTATCCGCTTGTTTTCCAGTCGTTTAAATTCTTCCACCTGTTTGATCTGACGTTCGATATAGCCTTCGTATTTCACAGCAATATTCACCTGTTCCTGTACTTCCTCGGAGAGAACAGGACGGTCAGGATCCAGCGGCGCCACGTTCTGATAAGTGAGCTCCGGTCTGCGGATCAGCTCCGCAAGGGACATCCCGTGGGTCAAAGGCACGCTGCCGAGAGAGGAAAGACAGAGAGAAACCTCTTCCGAAGAGCCGACCATCACCGTACGGATCCTTCGAATCTCCTCCCCGATCAGACGTTCCTTCTCACAAACGTGATCATAGCGCTCTTTGGAAAGAAGTCCCACCCGGTAACCGTACTTGGAGAGCCTCAGATCAGCATTATCCTGCCGCAACAGCAGCCGATACTCCGCGCGGCTTGTCATCATGCGATAAGGTTCCGTGGTTTCCTTTGTCACAAGATCATCCACGAGAACACCGAGATACCCTTCAGACCGATCAATCACCAACGGCTCTTCCTGCTTAATCAGCATGGCTGCGTTGATCCCAGCCAAAATTCCCTGTGCCGCGGCTTCTTCATAACCGGAGCTGCCGTTGCTCTGTCCCGCGGAAAAGAAGCCTTTGATCTCTTTAAACTCCAGCGTTGGTTTCAGCTGATTCGGATTGATGCAATCATATTCAATCGCATAAGCGTTTCGGACGATCACTGCATGTTCAAAGCCAGGCAGTGTGCGGTACATCTGATATTGCACGTCTTCCGGCATGGAACTGCTCATGCCGGACAGATACATCTCATTGGTATGAAGCCCCTCAGGCTCCACAAAAATCTGATGTCTTTCCTTATCGGGAAAATGCACCACCTTGTCCTCAATGGAAGGGCAGTACCTGGGACCCGTCCCTTCGATCACGCCGGAATACATGGGCGAACGATCCAGGTTTTCGCGTATAATGCGGTGGGTTTCCTCATTGGTATAAGTCAGATAGCAGCTCACCTGATCAATCTGGATCTCACTGGGATCCGTAGAAAAAGAAAACGGACAGATCTTTTCATCTCCGTTCTGTTCCTCAAGCTTTGAAAAATCAATGGATCTGCGGTCGATCCTGGCCGGTGTTCCTGTCTTAAACCGGTATAGCTCGATCCCGTTCTTTTGCAGTGATTCGGACAGATGTGTAGCCGCCTGCAGACCGTTCGGACCAGTTTCATTGATGGTATCACCGTAAAGACAGCGGGCATTCAAATAAACCCCGCTGCATAAAATGACGGCTTTCGCGTGATAAAATGCACCGGAAAAGGTACGTACACCGACAATCCTTTTTTTTGCGCGGGAATGGTCCTTCGCATCCAAAGGCTCTGTCAGGAGTTCCGCGACTTCTGCCTGACGGATGGTCAGATTGGCCGTGCTCTGCAGCGTTTCTCTCATCCGCATGCTGTAAGCAGCCTTATCCGCCTGCGCCCGCAACGAATGCACCGCCGGGCCTTTCGACTTATTCAGCATCTTGGATTGGATAAAGGTTTTGTCAATATTAATACCCATCTGTCCGCCAAGCGCATCCACTTCCCTTACCAGATGCCCTTTTGAAGTGCCGCCGATATTGGGATTACACGGCATCATTGCGATGCTGTCAATGCTGACCGTAAAAATGATCGTGGAAAGATCAAGCCGCGCTGTGGCAAGCGCTGCCTCACAGCCGGCATGACCGGCACCGATCACGATGACATCATAGGTTTCTTCTACATATGGCATGTTTATTTCCCCATGCAAAATTCCGCAAAAATTTCATTTACCAGATCTTCTTCCACTTTTTCTCCGATGATCCGACCCAGTTCCCCATAGGCATCCATCAGATCCACGGAATAAAAATCCTCCGGCATCCCTGCTTCGATGCTTTCCAGCACACGGGAAAGACTCTCTTTCGTTTTGCGCAAGGATTCTTTTTGACGGACATTTGTCACGATCAATTCGTCGTTAAATGAGATATTTCCTTGGAAAAAGACATTTGAAATTGTCGTTTTCAGTTGATCCAAACCCTGTCCCATTTTGGAAGAAATCGATAAAATCGGTATTCCGGAAAGAGAAAGCTGCTCTTCCATCATTTCTTTTGAAACCACAGCAGGAAGATCCGATTTATTTAGTAATCCCAAAACGGTTTTTGGGCCAAGCAGCCCGGCGATCTGGTGATCCTCCTCTGTCAGCGGTTTTGATCCATCGACAACAAATAAAATCAGATCCGCATCCGAAAGACTGTCAACTGCTTTTTTCACACCAATCTTCTCCACGGGATCCATTGTGTCCTGAATGCCTGCCGTATCAATGATTTTAAGGAGAATGCCGTCCAAAAGTGCCTGTTCTTCCAACGTGTCCCTCGTCGTTCCCGCGATTTCCGTCACAATCGCCCGGTCCTCACCAAGAAGACAGTTTAACAGCGAAGATTTTCCCACATTCGGTTTACCAAGGATCACGGTGCGGATGCCTTCGGCAAGCAGCCTGCCGTTCTCCGATGTCTGCAGGATCCTGTCAATCTCGTCCTCCACCTGCAGCACGTCTCTTCGCAATTCCTCCGTAAAACCGGACAGATCATAATGCTCCGGATCATCCAAGGCCGCCTCGATGTATGCAGTCCGATGCAATAAACGCTTCCGAAGCTCTGAGATCTTCTCCTTCATGCTTCCCCGCAGGATTGAGAGAGCACTTTTCCTGGCATAATCTGTCTTCGAATAGATCAGATCTATCACGGATTCCGCCTCGGAAAGATCCATACGGCCGTTGAAAAACGCACGTTTGGTAAATTCTCCGGGCTCGGCAAGCCTTGCCCCTGCGTGACAAACAGCTTCCAGCACTTTTTGCATCACAAGCGGACTGCCATGACAGTCAATCTCTACGGTGTCTTCTTTTGTATAAGATCTGGGGCTTCTCATCAAAGCCACCAGCACTTCATCAATCAGCTCGCCATGCAGGCTGATCATGCCATAATGGATGGTATGCGTGGACGCCTCGGATAGATCCGCTCCTGTAAATATCCCATCCACAATTCTGATGGCATCCGGTCCGCTGACACGGATGATGCCGATTCCGGAAGGAACCAGCCCTGTTGCGATGGCTGCAATCGTATCTCTTTCCATCATGTGTTTAAAATCCATCCCTCATGCTCATTTAGGAAAAGCACCGGCAATGCCGATGCTTTCCGAAAGATCAGGGTTTTTTATTCTGTGGCGCACCGGACATCCCATGCTTCTTTAAGATCAACTTCATAAACAACGGCTGGAAAATGAAAATCAGAATATAGCCAATCGCCAGTGTCAGTATAAGTGATTTCAAAAAAGCCGGCAGGAACGGCATAAAACCGCCGTGTCGAACTACGTTCCAATAAGCAAATCCCACCATGCAGAGGGTCATGACCGGTGTGTAGATCAGATCAGAGATCAAACTGTCCAAAAACCTGGCCGGCAAGCTGCCCGGCGCAAGACCTGCCTTTGCATCTACTGCATCCATGACCTTTTTCATCGGGATCAATAAACCGATCACAATACTGATCACGGTGCTGATCAGAAAGCTGAGCAGCCAGGAAGGAACCGTGAAATGCCCGGATGACAAGGTTCCTACCAGAGACAGGAAAAAACTGAGTGTAATCCCCATACAGAGGTTCATCTCCAGGCCGACTTTTCTCATTTTCTTATGCATCTCTTCATTCATGACGAAACCTCCTTGAAAAGGCCTTTATTTCGGGGAAACGACAACATAACGATCCGGTTCTTCGCCCTCGCTGTGCGTTTTCACATACCGGTTGTTCTGCAGCGCGGAATGGATCACACGACGCTCAAAAGGATTCATCGGCTCCAACTCCACGGCGCGGCCTGTCTTCTTTACTTTATAAGCCACATTGCTGGCAAGGTTTTCCAGCGTCTTCTTGCGCCGGTTCCGATAATCCTCGGTATCCACCTTTACTTTAATCTTATCTTCGGTATTCGTGTTGATTGCAAGCTTTGTCAGATACTGTAAGGAATCCAGCGTTTGTCCGCGCTTTCCGATGATCACGCCCATTTCTTTTCCGCTGAGCTCAATATCCAGGCAGTTATTCTCCTTGTCATAGGAGGTATCGATCTGCACTTCCAGATGCATCGCATCGAAAACCTTCCCGAGAAATTCCTTTGCAGACGCAGAAAACGCTTCCACGCTGCTGTCGCTAAGCACGGTTACTTTTCTCTCGCTATGCTTCTTTTCTGTTGAAACGACAGTATCAGATGTCTTTTCTGTCTTTTCTTCAACCGGCTGCTTTTCCTCTTGCTCTGCCGGTTTATGACTCTTCTTCCAGGCTTTGATGATCGCCGGTTTGTTGCCGATCCCAAGAAATCCGGAGCTTCCTTTCTCCACAACCTCCGTTTCGATCTGGTCACTTGTCAGACCCAGTTTCACACATGCTTCTGTAATGGCTTCTTCCACGCTCTTTGCGGATACTTCAATAAAATCACTCATCTTGATTCACCTCAATACTTTCTTATTTATCTGATTTCTTATCAGCGTTATTACGTTCATTAAACTCTTTTACCAGATTTGCCCGATAAGCCATGCTGTCGGTTCTTGCATTTGCTTTGATCTCCGATGCATTTGCAAGCTGCTGTTCTTTCTCTTCGTCTGTCAAAAGAGACTTGAACTGAACATTGCTTCTGGTGCGAAGCTGCGCGTTATTGCGGATCTGATTTTCATAAATCCCCATCTTTTCACGCTTTTTCTTGGCTTTTTCCTTATTTTTCTCGATAATGTCTTCCAGATTGACTTTATCCAGTTTTTTGTTGATGATCAGAGACTGCACGGTTCTGACAAGCGCTGATCCGATCCAGTAGATGCCAAGACCAACCGGTACCGTAAAGCAGATGACAAAGGACATCAGCGGCATCAGAAGGTTCATGGATTTCATCTGCGCGCCCATCTGCTCATTGCCTGTGGTATTCGCCTGGGGCATCACTTTAATGGAAAGCACTTGGGAAAGATAAGAAAACACCGGAATCAGCAGCGCAAGAAACGCAAACCCGAACAGCGCCGACGCGCCTGTTCCGGCTTTTACCGCATTAAACCAGGAGCTGATGTAGTCCCAGGGCGTATAGGAAATATTCAAACCGAGAAAGTTATTAATATGGTTCACTGTCTGCTCAACCGCATCCGCATTAGTCAGATTCGGAAAATAAGCGCTGCTGGTCAGGGTTTCCCATCCTTCCTTCGGCAGTTTATAGAGCACATCAACAATAAAGTTCTGCTGTCTCTCCGTAGCAGTGGTGACTTGTCCCAGAAAAGTAGAGGATTCAGAGATAAAAAAATCCGCTCTGAGGGCTGACAGGTTTTTAAACCCGGCAACAAGATCCGTCATCTTCTGCTGCCATCCCGGCGTATTCATGATCTGATCGGTAATACTGGAACCGCTGGGTGTGATAAAGATTTCTTTTACAGAATTAATGTAAGCCGGCACATTGTAAAAAACCCGATACAATGCAAACAGAATCGGCATCTGAATGATAAACTGCAGACAGGAGCCGGTCGCGGAAACACCGTATTTTTGGTATACCGCCTGGGTTTCCATCTGCATTTTCTGCATGGATTCCTGATCGCGTTTTCCCTCATACTTCTTCTTGATTTCCTGAAGTTCAGGACTCATCTTCTGAGAAAGACGCGAAAACTTCTGCTGTTTATAAGTCAGGGGATATAAACAACTGTAGATAATGATTGTAAGAATGATAATGGAAATACCGACATTTTCGACGTGGCCGCCGGTAATGAGTTTGATAAAATCATAAATACCACCCAGTATAAAACCGAGGACGAGTGAAATCGGCCCCAGAATCGCGCCGGAGTATTTTGTCATTAGAATTTTCAAGTGATGCCTCCTTACGGAACGGGATCAAAGCCTCCTTTTGAAAAAGGATTACATCTTAAGATCCTCCAGGCCGCAAGCGCCCCTCCCTTCACCGCGCCGTACTTTTCCACGGCAAGCAAGCCGTATTCCGAACAGGTTGGGCAGTAAGGACATTTCGTGGATTTCATGGGAGATATGTATTTTCGATAACCCTTTATAATAAGAAGTAACAGCTTCTTCATAATCCCGTTTCTTTTTGATTCGATAAATGATGAAGAACCGCAAGATCCGCAAGTGCACTCCCTATCTGATGATAGTCTGCGTTCTTCGCTCCACCTCTTGCGACGACTACAATGTCAAAACCATGATTCAACATTTCTTCGGATAGCCGCATATTTTCCCGTATCAACCGGGCCAGATGATGTCTTTTTACACTGTTCCCTATTTTTTTACTGATTGAAATGCCAAGTCTGTTGATTCCTGATCCATTCGGAAGAACATACATGACAAGCTGTTTGTTTGCGTAAGATTTCCCTTTATGGTAAACCTTTTGAAATTCTTCTGTTTTTTTTAAGCTAAGTGGATGTTTCATTGTCCGTCTATGAATCCTGAACAGACGTCTTTTGTTCTTTCAAGAAGAAAGACCACAGAAGCTGTGGCCTATGCTGATAACTCTTTTCTTCCCTTTAATCTTCTGGCTGCCAGTACTTTTCTTCCGCCTTTTGTGCTCATTCTTTTCCGAAAGCCATGAACCTTGGCTCTTTGCCTTTTTTTCGGCTGAAATGTCATCTTCATTTAATATCACCTCCATCCAGTGAAAAGAACATCACCAAAATTATAGCAAAAAAGTAGGACAAGTCAAGAAAAACCTTTTATTTTCGTGGATCATCACTGATTAAATGTTCTTATAAAATGTGGATAAGTGGATAATTTCTGTGTATAACTTGAATAAAAAGAAAAAGTCAGGTGCAAAAATCAGAAGCGAAATGATTTTCGTTTGAGATTGTAAAAAAGGGGTTTTTGTAGTATGATAGTAGAGGTCGTATTTTGCGTTTTATGACGTATTTTGTAATGGAAACGGAGTTTGTTTTTATGGAAGAAATCATTCAGGAATGGCCTAAAATCCTGGAAAATGTAAAAGAAGAATATGACATCACGGATACGGCCTTCCATGCTTTTTTAGAGCCTCTTACCATTTCTTCCATAGAAAATGACATCATTTATATTGTTTGTCCTTCCGGTCAGATCGGTCTGAACTATTATCAAAAAAAATATTATCTTCCGATTAAAGTAACCATCGAGGAAACCTTTAAAAAATCCTATGAAATAGAATTCACGCTGGAGAACGAAGAAACGTCCGTTCCGAAAAAGAAAAACACCGGTGTTTTTTCTTTGGAACGCTCCAATCTGAACCCTCATTACACGTTTGATACGTTTGTAGTCGGCAGTAACAGCCGGATGGCACATGCCGCCTCCATTGCAGTTGCGGAATCTCCGGGTGAAATATACAATCCCCTTTTCCTATACGGTGGTGTGGGTCTTGGAAAAACGCATCTGATGCATTCCATCGGTCATTATATTCTGGAACAAAAGCCGGACAGTAATATTCTTTATGTCACATCTGAAGAATTTACAAATGAGGTGATCGAATCTGTCCGGAGCGGTAATGCCGCTTCCATGACGAAGCTGCGTGAAAAATACCGCAATGTAGACGTTTTAATGATCGATGATATACAGTTTATTATCGGAAAAGAAACGACTCAGGAAGAATTTTTTCATACCTTTAATGCGCTGCAGAGAAAAAGAAAAGCAATTATCATTACTTCCGATAAACCGCCGAAAGAAATGGAAACTTTAGAAGAACGTTTCCGTTCCCGTTTCGAAATGGGTCTGATGGCAGATATTTCCGCGCCGGATTACGAAACCAGAATGGCGATTCTGCGTAAAAAAGCGGAAAATGACCACTTTGTGATCAACGACGATATCTTGAATTATATCGCTACCAACATCAAATCCAATATCCGTGAACTGGAAGGAGCCTTAAACAAACTCCTTTTCCTCTATAATATGAATCATCAGGAAATTACCATGGAAATGGCCGTCAAAGAGCTGCAAAGCATCATCAGTCCTGATGAAAAGAAAGAAGTCACACCGGATCTCATTATTGATGTGGTTTGTGACCATTTCAGCATCACAAAACAACAGATTATTTCGAAAAACAGAAGCAATGAGATCGCAAAACCGCGTCAGATCATTATGTATCTTTGTAAAAACATGACCGGATATTCTCTGGAAGCGATCGGTTCTCTCCTGGGAGGAAGAGACCATGCAACAATTCTTCACGGCATCAGAACCATGTCCGGAGAATATGAAAATAACGAAAACATCAGAAACACGATTGATACCATCCGCAAAAAAATCAATCCTAATTAAACGTTTTCGTAAACTTTTTCACAGGAATCCACTTGTTATAAGAATCGTTTTCCAAGGGTTATCAAGGGATGATTATTTGAAAAATAAGCGGAACAATGAACAAAAAACAGAGTTATCCACTTATTCACCATCCTTAATAAGAAGTCTATTAAATTAATGATTATATATATGGAAAGGAGCTTCCCAACATCATGAAAATCGTTTGTTCCAAAGCAAGTCTTCTGAACGGTGTGAATACAGTTCAAAAAGCAGTTCCTACCAGAACCACCATGGCGATATTGGAATGCATTTTGATCGATGCTTCCACAAATGAGATCAAATTGACCGCAAATGATACGGAACTTGGGATTGAAACCGTCATTGAAGGGGAAATCCAGGAAAGAGGAATCATTGCGTTGGATGCAAAGATCTTTTCCGATATTGTCAGGAAGCTTCCTGATAATGAAGTCGTGATCGATACAGATGCTACTTTTAAAACGTATATTACTTGTGAAAAGGCAAAATTTAATATTATCGGCAAATCCGGGGAAGATTTTTCTCCGATTCCTTATATTGAAAAGAGCAATGAGATCTCACTTTCCCAATTTACCTTAAAAGAAGTCATCCGGCAGACGATCTTTTCCATCGCTGACAATGACAATAATAAGATGATGACGGGAGAATTGTTTGAGATCAAAGAAAACATGATGCGTGTGGTATCTTTGGACGGACACAGGATTGCGATCCGTAAGATCCTGTTTGACCGCTCTTATGATGCAAAGAAAGTCGTGGTTCCCGGGAAAACGCTTCAGGAGATCAGTAAGATCATTCCCGGAGAAACGGATCAGATGGTGAATCTTTACTTTGATGAAAATCATGTGATGTTTACCTTTGATCGCACGACCGTTGTTTCCCGTTTGATAGAAGGAGAGTATTTCAAGATTGATCAGATGCTTTCCTCGGATTATGATACCAAGATCAATATCAACAAGAGAAGCCTTTTGGATTGTATCGACCGCGCGACGCTTCTGGTGAAAGAAGGAGATAAGAAGCCCATCATCATGGATATCAAAGATGATGTAATGAATCTTCGCATCAATTCCTTTATCGGAACGATGGATGAAGAGATCGATATCGAAAAAGAAGGAAAGGATATCATGATCGGCTTTAATCCGAAGTTCTTTATTGATGCGCTTCGCGTGATTGATGAGGAAAAGATCAGTTTGTTCATGGTTAATCCGAAGGCTCCCTGTTTTATCAAAGATGAGGAAGAGAACTTCATTTACCTGATCCTGCCGGTCAATTTCAATAACGGAAATGCCTGAATGACAGAAATCAGAATCAAAGATGAATTTATTAAACTCGGACAGGCCTTGAAGCTTTGCGGCGCTGTAGACAGCGGCGTGGAGGCAAAGCTTGTCATTAACGACGGGAAAGTTAAGGTGAACGGAGAGGTTTGTGTCAGCCGCGGGAAAAAACTGACTTCCGGTGATCAAATTGAATACAGGAAAGAAAGCTATCTTATCGTTACATGATCATTAAAAGCATTCAGCTTCATAACTTCAGAAACTATGAAGATCTCAGCATCGATTTCACGGAAGGAACCAATATCCTTTATGGAGAAAATGCGCAGGGAAAGACCAATATTCTGGAAGCAGCGAATCTGAGCAGCACCACAAAATCCCATAAAGGAAGCAAAGATAAAGAAATGATCCGCTTCGGACAGGAAGAAGCGCATATCAAAACGATCATTGAAAAAAAGCAAACGCTCTATGAGATAGATCTTCATCTGAAAAAGCAAAAAAACAAAGGAATTGCATTAAACCGGATTCCTTTAAAAAAAGCCAGTGAAATCTACGGTATTCTGAATCTCATTTTTTTTTTCTCCGGAGGATTTATCCATTATCAAAAACGGTCCGGCGGAACGCCGGAGATTTATGGACGCGGAATTATGCCAGATGGATAAGGTTTATTTATCTGATCTGGTGAATTACCAAAAAGCATGTAATCAAAGAAATAAGCTTTTAAAAGAGATTCCGAAGAAAAAAGAAATGAAAGAGACCCTGTTTCTTTGGAATGAGCAGCTGATCAAATACGGAAGACCGGTGATCAACCGCAGAAGACAGTTTATCCGGGAAATGAATGAAGTGATTCAGGACATTCATTCCCATATTTCCGGTGAAAAAGAAACTCTATTCTTAAAATATGAGCCGAATACGGAAGAAAGCTTTTTTTCAGAAGCACTGATCAAGGCAGAGGAAAGAGATCTTTATCAGCAGTATACAACTGTTGGACCCCACCGGGATGATGTATCTTTTTTAATTAACGACATTGATATACGTCGATATGGTTCACAAGGACAACAACGGACATCTGCTCTTTCTTTAAAATTGGCAGAGATTGCGTTGATGAAAAAGAATACCGGAGATACTCCGGTTCTGCTTCTGGATGATGTGTTGTCCGAATTGGACAGCCAGAGACAAAATCTGCTGTTGGACCAGATTCATGATATTCAGACGATCATTACCTGCACCGGCCTGGATGAATTCATTCGAAACCGGTTTCCCCTGGACAGGGTCTTTTTTGTGAAAGAGGGACAGGTTCGTCTTATGGAAAACGATGCTTACCAAGCATAACGGAGGAAAGCAAAACAAAAATGGCAAATCAAACGGAAAACTACGGTGGTGATCAGATACAGGTATTGGAAGGGCTGGAAGCAGTCCGGAAGAGACCTGGTATGTATATCGGAAGTACCTCTGCGCGTGGTCTTCATCATCTTGTGTATGAAATTGTGGATAACTCTGTGGATGAAGCACTGGCAGGGTTTTGTCATAATATTGTCGTGAATATCAATGCCGACAACAGTATTACCGTCGAAGATGACGGGCGCGGGATACCTGTGGATATCAACCATAAAACAGGCCGTCCGGCAGCGGAAGTGGTGTTTACTGTGCTGCATGCCGGCGGAAAATTCGGCGGCGGAGGTTATAAAGTGTCCGGCGGATTGCACGGCGTCGGCGCATCTGTTGTAAATGCCCTTTCCAACTGGCTGGAAGTCACAATCCGCAGGGATGGCAAGGTTTATGAACAGCGCTACGAAAAAGGAAAAATCATCACGGATCTCAGCGTGACAGGGGAATGTGATCCGGCCAACAACGGAACAACAGTTCATTTTATGCCGGATGACAGTATTTTTGAAGAGACAGTCTTCGAATATCCTATATTAAAACAGCGTCTGAGGGAAACGGCTTTTCTGACAAAAGGCATTCGCATTACGTTAAATGACTGGCGTGATGACCCGGTGCATACCCATGAATTCCATTATGAAGGCGGCATCAAACAGTTTGTGGAATATTTAAATCGAGGGAAGACAGCGCTTTACGAGTCGATCATCTATTGTGAAGGCACGGTTAATAACGTTTATGTGGAAGTTGCGATGCAGCATAACGATTCCTACAACGATTCCACCTTCAGTTTTGTGAATAACATTACGACACCGGAGGGTGGCACCCATCTGACCGGATTTCGCAATGCCCTGACCAAGACTTTTAATGATTATGCAAAGGCAAATAAGATCTTAAAAGACAACGAGACCTTGACCGGAGATGATATCCGGGAGGGATTGACTGCGATCATCAGTGTTAAGATTGAAGAACCGCAGTTTGAAGGGCAGACAAAACAAAAGCTGGGAAACAGCGAGGCCAGAGGCGCGGTAGAGAATGTCGTAAGCCAGCAGCTGACCTATTTTCTGGAGCAAAACCCCGCGGTTGCGAAAACGATCTGCGAAAAAGCGTTATTGGCGCAGCGCGCTCGGGAAGCGGCCAGGAAAGCGCGGGATCTGACCAGAAGAAAAACGGCGCTGGAGGGAGGTTCCCTTCCCGGAAAGCTGGCAGATTGCTCTGATAAGGATCCGAAAAACTGCGAAATCTTTATTGTAGAGGGAGATTCCGCAGGAGGCTCCGCAAAAACAGCCAGAAGCCGCGCTACACAAGCGATCCTGCCGTTGCGCGGAAAGATATTGAATGTGGAAAAAGCCAGACTGGACCGGATTTATGACAATGCGGAGATCAAGGCCATGATCACTGCTTTCGGAACGGGGATCCATGATGATTTTGATATCGAAAAACTCCGGTATCACAAGATCATCATTATGACGGATGCCGATGTGGACGGAGCGCATATCGCCACTTTGATGCTGACCTTCCTCTATCGCTTTATGCCGGAACTCATTAAGGGAGGCTATGTCTATCTGGCGACACCGCCCCTTTATAAGCTGGAGAAAAACAAAAAAATCTGGTATGCCTACAGCGATGAGGAGTTGAACCAGATCCTGAATGAAGTGGGTCGGGATAATAACAATAAGATCCAGCGGTACAAAGGACTCGGGGAAATGGATGCGGAGCAGCTTTGGGATACCACTATGGATCCGGAAAAGCGCATTTTGAAGCGGGTCATCATTGATGATGAGAGTGCATCCGAAATAGACGTGACTTTTACGACGCTCATGGGCGATAAGGTAGAGCCGCGCCGCGAGTTTATCGAAGAAAATGCACGTTACGTGCAAAACCTGGATATCTAAAAGAAGGGATTTTGAATGGACGACACGATTTTTGACAATATCCATGACGTTGATCTGAAAAAAACAATGGAAAGCTCCTATATCGACTATGCGATGAGTGTCATTGCAAGCCGCGCATTGCCGGATGTCAGAGACGGTCTTAAGCCGGTGCAGAGGAGAGTCCTCTTTTCCATGAGTGAGCTCGGCAATACGCCGGATAAGCCCCATCGGAAGTGCGCGCGTATCGTCGGTGATACCATGGGTAAATACCATCCCCATGGAGACAGCTCGATCTACGGAGCACTTGTGAATCTGGCGCAGGATTGGTCGACCCACTATCCGCTGGTGGACGGACACGGCAACTTCGGCTCTGTGGACGGGGACGGTGCCGCTGCCATGCGTTATACGGAAGCGCGTCTTTCCAAGATGTCCATGGAAATGCTCCGTGATATCAACAAAGACACCGTCGAATTTGCGCCGAACTTTGATGAAACGGAAAAGGAGCCGACCGTGCTTCCTTCCCGCATCCCGAATCTGCTTGTCAACGGCACCACCGGTATTGCGGTCGGTATGGCCACCAATATCCCGCCTCATAATCTGAAAGAGGTTTCGGATGCGGTGATCCGCATCATTGACGATCAGATTGAGGAAAAACCCACAGAACTTGCGGAATTGATGGAGATCGTAAAAGGCCCCGATTTCCCCACCGGCGGCATGATCCTCGGTACAAAGGGAATCGAGGAGAGTTATCGCACCGGCAGAGGAAAGATCAAGGTTCGCGCCGTCACGGAGATCGAGACCATGGATAACGGCAAAAGCCGGATCATCGTGTCAGAGCTCCCCTATATGGTAAATAAAGCCCGTCTGATCGAAAAGATCGCGGAGCTTCATCGGGATAAAAGGATTGACGGCATAACAGACCTCAGAGATGAGTCAGACCGCGAGGGTATGCGGATCTGCATCGAGCTGCGGCGGGATGTCAATGCAAATGTGGTGTTGAACCAGCTGTTCAAGCATACGCAGATGCAGGATACTTTTGGCGTGATCATGCTTGCTTTAGTCAATGGAGAGCCGAAGATCCTTAATCTCTATGAGATGCTGAATTATTACCTTCTGCATCAGAAGGATGTGATCACCCGACGTACCAGATATGACCTGAATAAAGCCGAAGAGCGGGCGCATATCATTCAGGGACTGCTGATTGCGCTGGATAACATCGATGAGGTGATCCAGATCATCCGGGGCAGCCGTACCACACAGGAGGCCAAGGAAGGTCTGATCGCGCGCTTCTCCCTTTCGGAAGCGCAGGCATCCGCAATTGTGGAAATGCGGCTTCGCGCGTTGACCGGTTTGGAGCGCGAGAAGCTGGAGGCGGAGTACGCAGAGCTGTTAAAGGCCATTGCGGAATATAAAGAGATCCTGGCGGATGAGAAAAAACTGCTGACGGTGATCAAAACAGAACTTGCCGAGGTGGCAGGCAAATACGGAGATGAGAGACGTTCCACCATTGGCTTTGATTCTTCCGATATTTCCGCGGAAGAACTGATTCCTGTGACGAATACCGTCATTGCCATGACAAAGCTCGGCTACATCAAGCGTATGAGCCTGGATCACTTCCGGGCGCAGCACCGCGGCGGACACGGGATCAAGGGAATGGAAACCATTGATGACGACTATATCGATGAGCTGCTTATGACGGTGTCCCATCGGTATCTCCTGTTTTTTACCAATCTGGGACGGGTTTACCGGATCAAAGCCTATGAGATCCCGGAGGCGAGCAGGACTTCCAGAGGGCTTGCCATCGTGAATCTCCTGCAGCTTCAGCCGGAAGAGACGATTTCCGCGTTGATCCCGGTGGAAAAATACGAGGACGGCCGGTTCCTCTTTATGGCGACCAAGAGTGGCGTCGTGAAGAAGACACCCTTGAACGATTTCCGCAATATCCGGAAAACCGGGCTTGCCGCGATTAACCTGAAGGATAAGGATGAGTTGATCGAGGTGAAGCTGACGGACGGAGACCGGGATGTCTTCCTGGTGACGAAATACGGGCAATGCATCCGTTTCCATGAGCGGGATGTCCGCAGCACGGGCCGTACTTCCATGGGTGTCCGGGGCATGAACCTGGCGGATCAGGATGAAGTGATCGGCATGCAGCTGGATGTGCAGGGCAGTTCTCTGATGTTTGTTTCGGAGAAAGGACTCGGCAAATGCACCCTGACAACGGAGTTCAGCCCGCAGTTCCGCGGCGGAAAGGGTGTCAGGTGTTATAAGATTACGGAGAAAACCGGAAATCTCATCGGTTTCAAGGCCGTGGAAGAAGATAACGAAGTCATGATCATCACGACGGAGGGTGTCATTATCCGGATTGCGGTAAACGGTACCGCACTTTCCGGCCGCGTCACCTCCGGTGTCAAACTGATCAATCTGGATAACGATGTGACGGTGGCAAGTTTTGCCAAAGTACGGAAAGACGATGCGATCCTGGAAGCAGAAGTGCCGGAACTTCCCGATCAGGAGGAGCTTCGTGAATATGATGCAGAAGGTCAGGATATGGAAGACGATTCTGACGAAGGGGATGAAGAAAGCGGCCTTTCCGAAGAAGAACTGTTAAAAAAGCACGGGATTTCGGAAGACTCATGAGCGAACCGAGAGAAATCAACGTTTCTGAAATAACGGCAGCAGTACGGGAAATGTCGATCAAAGTGAACCATTTCCTTTCAGAGGACATGAAAGAATGTCTGAATACTGCGAAAACGACAGAAAAGTCCCGAATCGGACAGAATGTGCTGGGACAGCTCTGGCATAACCTGCAAATCGCGGAAGAAGAAATGATCCCGATCTGTCAGGATACAGGAATGGCGGTACTGTTTCTTTCCATCGGACAGGATGTGCATTTCACCGGCGGAGACTTGACAGAAGCTGTGAACGAAGGTGTTCGCCAAGGATATACAGAAGGGTATCTCCGTAAATCCGTGGTAGAAGACCCGATCCTGCGGGAAAACACCGGTGACAATACGCCGGCGGTCATCCATATGCAGATCGTTCCCGGAGACCGGGTAAAGATCACCTTGGCCCCGAAGGGATTCGGCAGTGAAAACATGAGCCGAATCTTTATGCTGAAGCCTGCGGAGGGGATCGAAGGGGTCAAAAGAGTGATTCTGGAAGCCGTAAAAGACGCCGGCCCCAATGCCTGTCCACCGATGGTGGTTGGTGTCGGGATCGGCGGTGATTTTGAAAAGGCGGCCTGTATGGCAAAGCAGGCGTTGACCAGAAAGGCGGGATCCCATTCTCCTTTGCCGCATATTGCTGCTTTGGAAACAGAATTGCTGCAAAAGATCAATGCGCTCGGGATCGGTCCCGGAGGACTCGGCGGCACGGTCACGGCCTTTGCGGTTCAGATCGAGACTTTCCCCACGCATATCGCAGGATTACCGGTTGCGGTCAACATATGCTGCCACGTGAACCGACATTTGGAAAAAACAATCTAAAAATTTTGGGGGAAAAGTCACATGATGTTGAGGTCAAAAGTGCCATGCGTGGAACACGCATGGCACTTTTCCCCAAAATCATTTTACCTCCCCTCAATCCTCCCGTAATGCTTTCATCTCGCGCTTTTTCTCAAACATTGCCTGATCCGCCCTTTTGAATACAGAAGCAAAATTATTGTCAATCGAAGAATCATAGAGGGCGTAACCCAATGCTGCGCCGGGGCATTCCCATTCTTCCTTTGACGGATCCGGGTTTTCGACGACCTGGTTAAAGGAAGCGGCAAGTTCTGAGATCTTCTGGTAATCATTTCCTTTCAAAAGCACGACAAATTCATCTCCGCCGATACGGAAGACCGGCGAATGCGCAAACGTGTCGCAAACCAGTTTGCAGAGCTTTTGAATGGCAAGATTTCCTTTGTCATGCCCGTAGGTGTCATTGATTCGCTTTAGGAAATTCATATCCACCATGGCGACGCCGAATTCACTTTTTCCGTGTACCATTTCCTGCTCGATGACAGAGACTTCCTTATCGTAAGCATTTTTGTTGCGAATGCCGGTGAGCGCATCCTTGTTTGCAAGCTCATTCATGGCATTGGCTTTCTGTCTTGTGTCTTCCAGTTTTTTGGAAGTCTGGATCAGGTTCTTGATATGGGTGTCGATTTCCAGAATCATGGAGGCAAACTGGTGTCCGAGGGAAGAAATCTCATCGTTGCCCGCAAAATCGTTTTCAATCTGTGCGGCGATCATGACATCTTTTTCTTCGGAATACCGTCGAACCTCACGTTCCAACGCCTTTGTCTTCTTCAGGAACAGATGGTAGATCGCGAGCATGATCAGAATATTGCCGCAGCAGATGATTGCCATGATACTGAGAAGCTGACGAAGCGTATTCATCAAAATCTCGTGATTGACAGTTGCCACATCAATTTCGGTTGCGACGATTCCCATGGTCTCCCCGTCAATGACAAGCGGCGTATAGTAGGCGTAGGTATGTCCCCAGAAATTATCAAATTCCATAAAGCCGTTCTGCGTCTGCCCTGTGAACCAGGTATCCCAGAGAATCTTGTATTTTTCCGGGTCATTATAATACTCATCACCCAGATAGAGATAGGAATTGTTGTTTACGATCTTCTCTGTCCGTTCTCCGTCGATCATGTAGACCACGTCATAATTGTCCGGCTTCATCACGAGATAATAACTGTAGGGGATATTGAATGCCTCTCTGGCTTTTTCAAACGCCAGCAGCCAGTATTCATGGAAATAAATAAAATAAGCTTCCTTAACCTCCGGGGAAAGATCCTTAAACTTTACATCCACGCCGAAAGCCTGTCCCGGATATTCCTTCTCATATAATTCCCAGAAGTGATCCAAAGCAGTCTGGTATTCATCAAAATCATAGGGGATATTGACTTCATTGCAGTGGTCCATGTAATACTGCTGATAGGTCTTGAAGTCTTCACCGTCGTCTGCCATCAGGGTCGAAAGATACTGACCGATGTTGCGGATATCCTTTTCACATTGCTGACGATAGATATTGAGCTGACTGACATAGGTGCTCACACCGGTCACCAGCAGCACAATCACGGTATAGATGAAAAACATCAATGAGATCTTACGCAAAAGGCTTTTGGGCTGTTTGGGTTTTTCCGTATTTGTCATAACAAAAGGCACTCCTCCAGAACAATCATAGGGATATTTTATCATTATTTCATTTTTTTTTCACTTTTTTCTGTCAAATTTATGATAAAATGAACACCATGTCCAATATGAATTTAAAACTTCCCTTATCGGAAGAAGATGTAAAAAAACTGAAAAGTGGAGATACCGTCACATTGACAGGCACCTGCTATGTGGCGCGGGATGCTGCCCATAAGCGGCTGAAGGAGGCATTGGATCAGGGAATCCCTTTGCCGGTGGATCTTAAAGGAGCCACCATCTATTATATGGGGCCTTCACCCGCAAGGGAGGGTCATGCCATCGGATCGGCGGGACCCACCACAGCCACCAGAATGGATGCCTATACACCGGAGCTTCTGGATCTGGGGTTACGCGCCATGATCGGAAAGGGGAAACGCTCTCAGGAAGTCAAGTATGCGATGAAACGGAACGGAGCCGTCTATTTTGCTGCTGTCGGCGGCGCCGGCGCACTGCTTTCCAAGTGCATCAAAAAAGCAGAGGTGCTGTGTTATGAGGATCTGGGCGCGGAAGCACTCCGGCGCATAGAAATTGAGGATTTTCCGGCGATCGTCGTGATCGACGCCGAAGGAAACGATCTCTATGAAACGGCAATTTCGGAATGGGAGAAAGGATAGTCTTCATGGATGCCAAAAAGAAAAAGAAGAAAAAATGGATCATTGCGCTTTGCATTATTGCCGCGATCGTGATCCTGATCATTGCAGGGATCGCAAATCTCCGGAAAAAAGCCATGGCAATGCTTGAAAATATGACTTCCACGGAGACCGCTACCGTGGAGTACCGGGATCTGGTGAGCACAGTGTCCGCCACGGGAACCATCGTCGGCGCGGAGGAGCAGACCGTGAAATCCACATTATCCGGTGTGGTTGTGGAAAACGTACTGGTGGAAGTGGGAGATACCGTATCAGAAGGCGATGTGCTGTGTGAATTTGAAACAAAGACACTGGAGGAAAAGCTGGACAACGCCAAAAATTCGGATGCGGAAAACAGTCTGACGACCGCTTATAATGTGGAATCCGCGGAACAGGCCCTGGCAGATGCCCAAAACGAGTATCAGCGCGAGATTTCGAATCTGGAGGGGGCGATTGACCGCGCGCGGCATGACTATGAAGTGGCCGGTGTCAACCTTCAAAATGCCAGAACGACTTATGAGAACAATCCGACGGAACAGAACCATTCCTCCCTTTATACGGCAGAGACCAATGCCAATAACGCTTTCAACACCTACGATCAGGCCCTGGATAATCTGGAAAGCCAGAAAGTAAAACTGCAGGAGGCGATTGAGAAAGCAGAATATGATCTTAAGCTGGCCAGGATCAAAAATGAAAACAATTCGGCAGAACAATCCGTGGAAAACGCAAAAGAAGACATGGAAAAAAGTCAGGTTACAGCGCCGATTTCCGGCGTGGTGACTTCTGTCGGCGTTGCGGCGGGTGATACTTATTCCGGCGGCACGATCGCGGTCATTGACGATATCAGCCGGTATGAGGTTTCCGCTAAAGTGGATGAATACGATGTGGGAAAGATCCAGGAAGGCCAGCGGGTTGTGATCCGGACAAATGCCACGGGTGATACGGAATTTGCGGGGAAAGTGATTTCGATCGCGCCAAGATCCACCTCCAATTCAGGAAGCAGCAGCAGTTCCGGCGGATCCTCTTCTCTTGGCAGCAGTTCCTCTCAGGATGTCACCTATGAGGTTCGGATCTCACTGGAGGATCAGAACGATGTTTTCAAGCTGGATATGACCGCGAAAACGAGTATTGTGACAGAGGAAAAGGATCATGTGCTGACGGTTCCCTATGATGCCGTGCAAACGGATGAAGAAGGAAACGCTTATGTGGAAGTGGTGGATCAGGATGCTGCGCCGGTGATGGATGCAGCGTCCGCAGAGGAAGATCCGGCCGGGGATAAAGCGCCGGAAAAAGAGGGATCGTCATCGGGTCAAAAGAACGGAAAAGGCTCGGGTCCCGGCATGATGCCTCCGCAAAAGGGACAGGAATCTTCAACAAATCCCGCCATTGCCATGAATACGAAAAAAGTGCCCGTGGAAAAGGGGATTGAAAGCGCATACTACATAGAAGTCATCAGTGATGAACTGGAAGAGGGGATGGAGGTCCTTGTGCCGAAAACGGATTCCTCGCTGAATGATATGATGATGATGATGGGTCAGCGTGGCGCAATGGGAGGCTTCTGAGATGGAAGACCGGCGCAGGATGATTGAAATGACGGGCATCGTCAAAAAATATTTCATAGATACGCCAAATGAGATTTCTGCTTTGCGCGGAGTGGATCTGACCGTTTACGAAGGAGAGTTTCTGGCTGTTGTAGGCGCTTCCGGATCCGGCAAGTCGACGCTGATGAACATTATCGGGACGTTGGACCGTCCGACAGAAGGACAGTATACACTGGACGGCGTGGATACCAATGCGGCAAAAGACACGGAGCTTTCCAATATCCGCAATCAAAAGGTGGGATTTGTTTTTCAGACCTATAATCTCATCGCGCGCACAAGCGCGCTGATGAATGTGGAGCTGCCGATGCTGTATGCCGGGATGTCCAGAAAGGAACGAAATGAACGGGCAGAGGAGCTTCTTCGCATGGTTGGCATGGAAGATCGTATGAAACATCGCCCGGAAGAGCTCTCCGGCGGGCAAAAGCAGCGTGTGGCCATCGCCCGTGCCATGGGAAACGATCCGTCTATCATTCTGGCGGATGAGCCGACCGGTGCGTTGGATTCATCCACAGGACGCATGGTGATGGATCTTTTTCACCGGCTTCATCAGGAAAAAGGAAAAACCATTGTTTTGATCACCCATTCTCCGGAACTGGCGGAGGAGACAGAGCGGATCATTACATTGAAAGACGGCGCTGTTATTTCGGAAAGGGAGGGAATCGGCCATGCTGTTGTATGAAAATATCCGCCTTGCGCTTTCCAGCCTCCGCGCAAATAAAATGCGGGCCTTTCTGACGATGCTTGGCATCATCATCGGGATTTCTTCGGTGATCGCTATCATGACGGTGGGAGCATCGATGGAATCTTCGCTGACAGATACCATGGGATCCCTCGGCGCCACAAATATCACGGTATCTCTTCAGGAAAAGGAAGAAGAAGAGGAAGGAGAATCCGTAGAGATGGGGATGAGATTCGGCGGTCCCGGGCGTATGCGCACCCCCTCAGAAGAGGATTATTTCACAGACGAGATGCTCCGTGAGTATTGCGATTACTATCCGGATGCCGTAGAAGCCATTTCTGTGCAGGAATCTCTAAACTCCGGCCAGCTTTTGGTTGATAAACTATATGCGAACGTGTCTCCATCCGGCGTCAGCGATGGTTTTTTTCTTGCGAATGATCTGGAACTGAAGGCAGGCAGATATTTTTCGGATCACGAGATCGAAAACCACAGCATGGCGGCGATTATTTCTGATAAAGCCGTGAATAACCTCTTCCAGGGAGATGAGGAGCAGGCCATCGGAAGCACGGTCTCTCTTGTATCGGGCGACAAATATCTGACAGTGACGATTGTCGGTGTTTATGAGTATGAACAATCCGCTTACAGTTTTGGCAATACCTCCGAGAAGGATCTGACCACGGATCTGTATCTCCCGCTCCCGACAGCGAGAGATTTGAATCATACATCCGGAACGTCGAGCTTTACGGTTGTGATGGCACCCGGCATGGATGCAGACAGCTTTGTATCTTCCACAGAGCAGTTTTTTAATGTGTATTACCGGAATAACCGGAACTTTGAAGTATATGCGTTTTCCATGTCTTCCATGCTGGATTCCCTCACCTCCATGATGGGGACCATTACGACCGGTATCGCATTAATCGCCGGCATAGCGCTGCTTGTCGGCGGCATTGGGGTGATGAACATCATGCTGGTTTCCATCACCGAACGCACACGGGAGATCGGAACCCGTAAAGCCATCGGAGCGCCGAATTCCGCGATCCGGATGCAGTTTCTGGTGGAAGCCATGGTGATCTGCCTGATCGGCGGCATCATCGGGGTGATCTTAGGGACTGTGCTGGGCATGATAGCGGCAAAGGTTCTGGATATGCCGGCGACGCCCTCTGTTTCAAGCATCTTGATTTCACTTGGCTTTTCCATGGCAGTCGGGATCTTCTTCGGTTACTATCCCGCCAACAAGGCGGCAAAGATGGATCCCATTGATGCGTTGCGATATGAATGAGGAAAAGAGAAAAGGAGGCATTATGAAAAAGAGACGGTTTGCGGCTGTTCTTCTGTTGCTGCTCCTCGCAGGGATTCTCGGCGGATGCGGTAAGCAGGAGGACAAAACAACGGAGGGAGACAAGGATGCTGCTGCAGCGGAAACCTCTGGTCTTTCCTCTGACAGTACCACTCTGACGGTTGCCACCAACCCGGGGGTGCATGCGGATATTCTGAACAAAGCGGCTGAGATCCTTTCCGGAAAGGGAGTTCAGCTGGAAATCTTCACTTACGAAGACTATTATATGCCGAATCTCCTGGTGGATGACGGAGATGCGGATGCCAATTATTTCCAGCATGAGGTCTATCTGGAAAACTTCAACAAGAGTCTGGACACCCATCTGGTATCCGTCGGAAGCGTGCATTTTGAGCCCCTTGGAATCTATCCTGGACAGAAAAAAAGCATCTCCGATCTGACGAACGGAGATGTGATCGTGATCCCGGAAGATGCCACCAATAAAACACGGGCGTTAAAGCTTTTGCAAAATGTGGGGATCGTATCCCTGACCCAGGGAAAGGATGAATTGACCTTATCGGATATTACCGAAAATCCCTACGGCGTCAACATTGTGCCGGAGGAGGCTTCCCTGATCCCAACCATGGTGCAGGATGCGGCCTTCATCGTATTAAACGGAAATTATGCCAGAGATTCCTTCCTCTCCGTAACGAAGGATGCGCTGGCTTACGAAAATGCGGAATCCTCGGAATGTGATCCGTACTGGAATGTACTTGCGGTGAACGAAGGCAATGAGAACGATCCGCGAATTCAGAAACTGATTGAAGTGCTGCAGAGTCAGGAAATGAAGGATTATATCAACAACTCCTATGATGGTACTGCCATTACGAGGTAAGAGAAGGGGGACAACAGCCTATGAAAAAAGGAATGATCGCAAGTCTCGTTTTATCCACGGCCTTAGTTTTAAGCGCCATGCCGGCCCCGGTTTTTGCCGCATCTGATACAGCATCCGCTTCTCCGATGGAAGTGACGGATGTGTATTCCTTAAATACACATGCGGCGGGTCTTGGGATTGACCGGTTAAAGAATCCGGAGCAGTCTAACGGGGAATGGAACGGCAATTATGTCTATTTCGGCATGACCAGCCGTTATCCGATCCGGTTTCGGGTATTGGATACGAACAGCACCGCTTATGGAGAAAATGCCGTCCTTCTGGATGCGGACCTGGCGGTTTTTCGTGAGGAATACAGCAAAAACGGATCCACTGACTGGGCAAACAGTGATTTAAAGCGGTATCTGAATGAGGATTATCTGCTGGGAAATTTTACGGAACCTGCGCGAAACGCCATGGTTGCCAATAACGGCAACGGCCTTTCGGGAGAAAAGGTCTTTATCCTCAGCCAGGCGGAGGCAAATAACGCGGCATACGGGTATTCTTCCAAGAATACCAGAGTCAAGAAGAATCCGAAGCTTTCCCAGACCGAAACAGCGGCCTGGTATCTGCGTGACGGCGATGGTTCTTCCGTCGTCACCATCGGAAAGGACGGGAATGAGGCAACTGCGGATGCAGACGGATTGTCCTGGGTAAGCCCCGCAGTCAGCCTGAAGCCGGAGAACGTTCTGATGACCTGGTCTGCGGATCAGGCAAAGCCAGATTCCTTCTCCGTTGTGGACGCCGAGCCCACCAATGCCCAATCTCTGACGATCACAGGGGGAACCGGGTTTGCCGCGCAGCGAGCGGATCAGAAAGCCGTTCCCGCAGGGAGCAGCTTTGTGGCGAATGTCAGCGATCTCGGTACTTCAGACTGGGGTGTGACCTACACTCAGATTTCCGCAATGCTGGTGGATGATAATCGCAATGTCATTGCTTACGGACCGGTCAGCGATGCGGCTGCAACCGGAGATCTTTCGGTGACGATCCCCTCAGGCGTGCCGAAGGGCAATTATACCGTCAAACTATTTGCAGAGGATGTGGTATCCCAATCCATCAACAAAGCAGTGGATTATGCGAGTAATGTGGTGGATATCCCGGTGACGGTGGACGATCTGCCGGATGTGCAGTCGGAGACCCAGGCCAATCCCGAAGAGACCGCGACGGCAAGCGCAGCGGAAACGGCAGCGGCAGCTTCCGCAACGCAGGCGGCTTCACAGGCCCAGGGGACGGCGGCACCAAAACAGACAGCTGCGCCTGTTCCGACCCCCACTCCGGTACCGGCGGCAGCAACAGCGCATAAGGTTTCCATCAGCACGGACGGAAACGGAAAGGCATCCGTCAGCGCCGCCAGCGCACTGCCGGGTACCGCGATTCAGGTCAGCGTTACGCCCAATCAGGGCTATCACGTAAAGTCCTGGAGCAGCAAAGAGGTTTCTGTGGCGGCGGACGGCACTTTTACCATGCCGAACCGGGATGTGGCGATCTATGTCGTCTTTGAAAAAGATGCTCCGACCCAGTACAAGGTAAATGTGGGTGTCAGCAACGGCGGAACTGTGACTGCAAGCAAAGCCACAGCCGCTGCGGGAGATAAGGTTCAGATTTCCGCAAAAGCAAATAACGGTTGGACCTTTACGGGATGGAATATCCCCGGTGTGGCCACAGATCCGGCCGGAACCTATTTCCTGATGCCGGCAAATGACGTGAATGTCAATGCGGTTTTCGTGCAAAATGTGACTCTGACGCTCCAGGTTTCCGGAAGCGGGACGCTGACAGCTTCTCCGACAGCGCCGACACCGGGTCAGACGGTTGTCCTGACGCCGAAAGCGTACTCCGGATACCATTTCAAGCAATGGGTCAGCACGGATGTGAATCCGGGCACCTCCAACTCCTTTGTGATGCCGAACAAAAACGTGACGGTACAGGCGGTATTTGAAAAAGATGCGCCTCCTCAGCCCACCAAATATACGGTAACCTCCAATGTGGTCGGAAGCGGCGGTTCCATCGTGTTAAACAAAGGAAACACTTATGAAGCGGGAGCAAAGGTGACAGTGGATGTGACCTGCATTCCTGGCGCGCAGTGCACGGGTCTGAATGTGGATCTCGGCGGCCAGACAAAATCACTGGATACGGACGGCGATTTCTTTATCATGCCATCCAGCAACGTAACGGTTACGGCAACCTTTGCGCCTTTGCCGGCGCCGACGGAGTATTATACGGTTTCCACAAGGGTGGATGGTCCGGGACAGATCCTCCTGCCCAACGGGACAAGATACGAAGCGGGAGACCGGGTACAGGTTTCTGTCAGTGATCCGGCCAGCTGCGTGACGTTCTTCTGGGATGCCGGCGACGGTACCCAGCATCAGTTGAATCCTGCCGGAGATGTGTTCATCATGCCGGATAACGATGTGACGGTCGGCGCCACCTTCCAGACAGCGCCGCCGCCAAACCAAAATCCTGATCCGGATCCTGATCCGGATGATGGATTCGGTGATACCCAGGATCCGCTGGCGGATCTCTTTACGGACGGGACGTGATCTTTGAAAAATTGAGCTGTTCCAGATAGATTTTCTGGAAAAAGGAATTGTCAGCAAGAGGGATCTCTTCGGAATGTGCCGGGATATCGGCAATCCGCAGGGATCCTTTTTGATCTGTCAGGAAACGCGCAGCGCCCGATAACGAGGTATTGCCGCAGGCCTGAATGCGCCCCTTGCAGCCGGCGGGAATCAGACCGATTTCAATGGCAGCGTTCAGATCCAGCTTTTCGCCGAAGGTGCCGGCCAGATACAGGGTGTCGACCTCTTCCGCCGAAAGATCAGCATGAGACAGCAGTGTTTCTATGCCCGCATAGATCGCGGCTTTTGCCAGCTGGATATCACGGATGTCCTGTTGAGAAAAGAAGGGATTGTCCCCGTGCAGGAGCCCTGTGGGATCAAGAGTGCCGTTTTTTAAGAGGGAAGCGCATTTTGCGATGATATCGGTTCCGACGCCTTCCAGCTGCTGTCTTGCGATGCGTTCAAAGGCGGATCCTGCGGCTGCAGACGCAGTGAAGATCTTCCCGTTGAAAAGCAGCGCCATCTCGCTGTTTGTGCCGAGATCCACGAAAAGAGCTTTCCGGCTTGTTTTATCAAGATCCAGCGCATAAAGCCCAGCAACGATATCCGCCCCGACAAAGGCTGAAATGCCGGGCAGAATCGTTACGTCTGCGTCTTCCGGAACCGGAAGATCCTCTTTCGAAAACAAATCCCGGGCAGTCAAGAGCTCTTCCTTCAATGTGACAGGCTGAAATGGATAGGAAGCAAGCCCCGCGCAGGGATAACCGCGCAGGAGGTGCAGCATGGTCGTATTTCCGGCGATGGAGATCGCTTTGATGTTTTTTTTCGAAATGTGTTGCTCCGACAGAAGCGCAGCGATACCGTCCCGGAGGTCTTCTTTGATCCGGAGAAGAAGGTCTTTTTCTTTTCCGCTGATGGCGGCGCGGATCCTCGTCATGACATCCGCACCGTAAAGCCTCTGGTGGTTTTCGGACAGCAAAGGCACCGATTTTTCTCCGGTTGATAAGTTTACCAGGCAAAAAGCCAGCGTGGTGGAGCCAAGATCGATGGCGATTCCGCAGGGATCCTGAAGCGCTGCTGCTTCCCGCATGGCCTTGAAACGGCAGTTCTGGATCCGGCATGCTGAGCAGTCGTGTTCGGTGTTTGCCTCGGAAACGTCGGAGGACAGTTCAAACACCAGACATTCGCTTTTCACGGGATCCATCATTCCGGCGGAAGTCAGCTGCATGGAAAGTGTATGGGCGGCATCTGTGCGGTCAAAGGCATCCTTGATCACGGATAACGGCAGATGGATGCCGGGCTCCAGCCGTTTCCTGATCCCGTATCCTTCCTCCCGGCAAAGCTTTTTGATGCGTTTTTCCAGTTCCTTTTCAAAGGCGAGAAGACTCTGATCCGCTTCCAGATCCAGAGAAGCGGCTTTCTCGTAATCCCCTTCCTGCTGCGCTTCTTCAGACATGGCGCTTGCTGCACCGCCGATGGTCAGAATGCAGTAGAGGACCGGGATTTGGCCGAAGTCCTCTCCCAAATGACCAAAAGCAAGCGCCGCCTTGGGTTTCAGATAGGGTTTCTGTTGTCTTCCTGAAATGATCCGCACATCGTTCATGGGTCTATGATACTTGAAATTGTTCCGGAAATCCAGCGCCGGATCGGGATTTCCGGTGGGAAAAAGACGGATGGTATGATAGAATGATGTCATAGCAACAGGCAGAGTGTGAAAAGGAGCGGAGATGACGGAAAAGGAAAAAATGCACAGCGGAGAGCTGTATGATCCGGGAGATCCGGCCATCATGGAGGAACAAATGCAGTGCATGGAGCTTCTCTATGATTTTAACAATACCAGACCCTCGGAAATGGAAAAACGCACAGCCCTTCTAAAACAGATGTTTGCGGAAATCGGGGAGGACTGTTATATCGAGCCGCCGCTCCATGCCAATTGGGGAGGGCATCATTGCCATTTCGGAAAAAGAGTCTATGCTAATTTCAATCTGACCTGCGTGGATGATACCCACATCTATGTGGGGGATTATACCATGATCGGACCGAATGTGGTGATCGCCACCGCCGCGCATCCATTGGAGCCCTCTCTTCGTCAGAAGGGATATCAATACAATCTCCCGGTTCATATCGGGAAAAACTGCTGGATCGCGGCCGGGGTTCAGATCATGCCGGGGATCACCATCGGAGACAATGTGGTCATCGGCGCCGGCGCGGTTGTGACAAAAGATCTGCCCGATAACGTGGTCGCTGTGGGCAATCCCGCCAGAGTGCTGCGGGAGATTCATGAAGAAAAGGAGGCATAGCATGGTACAGATTCATCCTTCCACTTACGTTGCGCCGGGGGCGCAGATCATCGGAGATGTGGAGATCGGCGCGGACTGCGGCATCTGGTATAACGCGGTCATCCGGGGGGATTCGGACACCATACGGATCGGCAATCGCACGAATATCCAGGATCTGTGTGTCCTTCATGTAGACCGGTCCTTCCATCTCACCATCGGAGACAATGTGACGGTGGGACATGGGGCGATCGTCCATGGATGCACCGTCGGCAATCAGGTTTTGATCGGGATGGGCGCCATCATTTTAAACGGCGCCGTCATCGGCGACAACTGCATCATCGGCGCCGGCGCGCTTGTCACAGAGGGAGCGCAGATCCCGCCGAACTCCGTGGTATTCGGCAGTCCTGCCAAGGTGAAACGTCCCCTGGAGGAGAAGGATCTCCGTTATATCATGGAAAATGCGGAAATCTATGTGCAGCATGCTGCAGAAGCCCGAGGGTAAAGGAGTGCAGGATGGAAAAGATGAGTCTTTTGTACCCGGGAGAAAAGCCCCCGGTTTATCGGGAACTGCCGGCGCTGACAGCACATGATCTGTCGCTGGATCTATTGGCGGAGACGCTGTCCGATGAAAAAACAGAGACCGCTGTGATCTATCACTATCTGACGCATTTATGCGAGGATGAGGCGGTTGCCCGCTACCGGAATGAGATCTTTGAGGATATCCTGCAGTTTCCGGAGATTCGTGAAAAGATGCAGGAGGTACTGCAGAAGATTGATTTTCTCCGTCAGTTCGGGAGTTTCCAGAAGATCACCGATGCCTCCGGAGTCTGGGATCTGGTGCATCGGATGGGTGAGATGGAAGAGTATATTCTCAGCGTGGAGGCCATCTATGAGACCCTTTCCAAAACACCGATCCGGTCCGAAGGACTGAGCCATCTTCGCGATTATACCAAGTCCCTTTATGAAGAAAGCGGATTTTCCGCGTTAAAAAAAGACATTACGGAGTTGAAAAAAGACACGTCCCAGATTAAGAGCGTGACGCTGGGGGTCAATCTCAACGACCGCTTTGAACCGAACAGCGTCGGCATTGTCTCGGTTAATTCCAAATATTATACGAAATCTTCTGTGATTTCTCATTTCAATGATTTTCTCTCTGGTTCGGACAAACAGAGTTTTACCTATGATCCTTCCCGGTCGGAGCAGTTTGATGCTTCCGCTCAGGCGCCGGATTTCCTGCCGGGGATTCCGCTGACTTCTCTTGCGATGCTGGGACGCGAAGACCGGGGAAATGATGTCATCCGTTCCATGGACCGCGCCATGGCGCACATGATCGGAAAGATCGTGCGGAAGTTGAAATCTGTGATCTCACGCCATGTCAATGTCAGTACCGGTGTCATTACCGGTATGATCCCGGAATTCATGTATTATATCCGGTTTGCGGAATACATTGAAAAAATGAAAGAGGCAGGGTTTTCCTTCTGCACGCCGAAAACGTACCCTTCCGAAGAACGGATGTTGCAGACGGAGGGGCTTTATAACCTGAAGCTGGCAAATGAGATCCGGCTCCATCCCGGAGACCGGACAGCAAAAGACGTGATCGGCAACACGTTGGATTTCTCGAAAGAACATCGGATCTATATTCTGACCGGGGCTAACCGCGGCGGAAAGACCACCTTCACCCAGGCAGTGGGACTTGCGTTTGTGCTTGCGCAGGGCGGAATCTCGGTGCCGGCCCAATCCTTTTCCTACAGTCCCGTTGACAATATTTTTACCCATTATCCCGCGGACGAAAACGAAACAATGGATCTGGGGCGGCTGGGAGAAGAAACGAAACGTTTTCGTGAACTGTATCAGTCCGCGACGAAAAAAAGCCTCCTGCTCTTAAACGAATCATTTTCCACCACGTCCTATGAGGAAGGCTATTATATTGCGC
Organism: Lachnospiraceae bacterium; assembly: GCA_017431515.1. Lineage (GTDB taxonomy): Bacteria > Bacillota > Clostridia > Lachnospirales > Lachnospiraceae > RUG12461. Next base: position 69,738 of record JAFRKV010000040.1, on the reverse strand, counting down.
GGGATGTGGTGCGTGCGCTGAAATACCTCGGCGTCCGCACGATCTACAACACGCATATGCATAAACTGGCCAATGAGATTGATGTGCTGAACCGGGAAGAAACAGCGGAAGACATGGCCGCAAGCCTTGTTTCCCGGTCCCGGGAGGGAAACCGTTCCTACCGGATCATTCTCGCACCGCCGGAGGGCCTTTCCTATGCGAAAGACATCGCCGTTAAATACGGGGTGACCTTTGAACAGCTGCGCGAAAAGAAATGATATTGTCATTTTTCATTGCAAAACACAGAAAACTGTGGTAGAGTAATCTTCGTTCACTCAATACCCCTTTCAACCGCTTGGATGAAAGGAGTCAATTGAATATGGAAGATATTCGTTTTATGGAAGCGAGCGGTCCTTTGAAGGCACCGCTGACGAATGATTATCTGTTTCGGGCAATGGTACAAAGAAATCATCGTGTATTGATTGCCCTGCTTTGTGTTTTGCTGCGCATCGGGGAAGATACCATCCTGTCAGCCAGGGTGGTCAATCCCATCATCCTCGGAGATGATCCGGGTGAAGCAAGCGTGATCCCGGAAATACAGATCACGTACCGCATTCGGAGCAAAGCCTATGCAGGACGATTTCCGGAGCATCTTTTGCTGTATGCTTCCGGGATTCCCCGTGTGATCCAAAACGGGAAGACCGGCAATCCTTTTCATGAAAAGGATTGGAAGGCTTTTTTCAAGGCTGCTACCTGGGAAGAATTACGGGAACTGTCAGACGGGAAACCGGTGCTCAGGGAAGCCGCAATGACAGCCTATGAGCTGATCAGTGACGAAGACGTCCTGTTCTACTGCAGAAAATATATGCACTAACGAAGATTCTCCCCCCTCATCACTTCTCCCAATACCTCCAGTACCACATTCAAATCGACCGGTTTTGCAATATGAGCGTTCATGCCTGCGTCATGGGTTTTTTTGACGTCTTCCGAAAAGGCGTTTGCGGTCATGGCGATGATCGGAATGGAAGACAGGGCTTCATCCGGAATCTGACGGATAGCCTTCGTGGCTTCATAGCCATCCATCACAGGCATCTGGATATCCATCAAAACGGCGCTGTAATAGCCGGGAAGAGACGCTGTCACAAGATCCACTGCCTCCTGCCCGTTTTTGGCGAAATCCACCGTAAAGCCTTTGCTTCTTAACTGCACCGCCGCGATTTCCCGATTAATCTCCATATCATCCACCAGAAGCAGCCGCTTTGAAGAAAAATCCATCTCTTCCGCGGGTTCGTTTTCCGACGGCTTTTCTTTTGCATCGGAAGGCGCTTCTTTGGCCAGCGGAAAAGCGATCAGGATACGGAACACGGTCCCTTCCTGCTTTTTGGACTGGACCGAGATCTCCCCGCCCATCAGGTCAAGGATGTTTTTGGTAATGGACATGCCAAGCCCCGTCCCCTGTATATCCTTGACGGCAGAGGTCTGTTCACGCTCGAAGGGTTCAAAGATCTTTGCGGCAAATTCATCGGACATGCCGATCCCGCTGTCCGAAATCAGGATCTCATAACGGCCTTTGTCCGGTTCTTCGGATGCCAGCTGTCTTGCAGACACAGATACACGGCCGCCCTCCGGCGTATATTTATACGCATTGCTGATGAGGTTTAACAGGACGCGGTTAAACCGGTTGATATCGCAGTAGACCAGAGGATCCTGAATTTCGGAACAATCCACCTGAAACTCAATTCTTTTTTCTTCCATCAGTGTCTGATAGAGATCCTTTACATCGCACAACCGTTTTTTCAGATCCACCACCACCGGTTCAAGCTCCATTTTGCCGCTTTCGATCCGGCTCATCTCCAAAACGTCATTGATGAGGGCCAGCAGATATTTGCTGGAGCCCTTGATCTTGGCCAGATTTTCCTTCATTTCATCAAGCGTGATGTCTTCCCGTTCGGATAAGTTGATATAGCCGATGATGGCATTCATGGGCGTGCGGATATCATGGGACATGTTGGAAAGGAAGGTCATTTTTGCCTTGCTGCTCTCCTCGGCCTTGATTTTTTCGATCTCCATCTGTTTTTCCCGTTTGGAGATGGTGATGTACACACTGAACATGATACCGAGAGAGACTATGATGAACAGCATCTGGATCACGCTGTTACGCACCAGCACGCGATCCGCCGCATCCAGCTGATCCACGAGAAAGGCCTGAGTCTGGTCTATCATGGCGGCATCATGGTCATGGTGCTGTGATTCATAATAGGTGCTGATATTCGTCACCACGTTTTCCGTCATCTCATCCGTGGCGTTTTTTACCCACATCAAGGAAGTAAAAAAGATCAAAAACAGCAGTCCGATCCAAACCACCGTGGATTTTCCGAATCGGCGCTTATCGTCCTTTGAGAAGACATAACGGAAATAAAGAAAGCCGAGAACGCTCCAGATCGCAAGAATCAGATAGGATTCCGTAGACATGGCGCCGGCTGCCCAGGCCATGAAATACAGGAAAAAGAAAAGCGACATGGCAAGACCGATGAGGCCTGTGGCCATGATCCCCTTTTTCTGCTTTTTCCGGGCGGTATGGAAGGCTGCAGCGGAGGTGTATCCGTAGGCAATGGTGGCCCCCACCGTATTCACATCCACGATCCATCCGATGGCGGTCCTCCCCAGAAACGGGATAAAAAGGGAGATGATCATCAGAAACAGCAGGGCATTTCTGGGGGTATGGTCCTGATTCAGTTTGTGGAACTGTTTCGGCAGCATGCCGTCTTCTGACATGGTATACATCAGGCGGCTAGCGGCGATGAAATTGCCGATCAATCCGGTCAGGATGCCTGCCAGCGCTGCCAGGCCAAGGAGGATCACGCCGGTCTTTCCCATGATCTGTTCCGCGGCATAAAACGTCGGCAGACCGGAGATGCCGGAAAAGCTGCCGAGGTCGGCGATGTAGCTGCTCCAGTCCTCATAACCGGCCGGCGTCACGGATGCGGCCATCTGTGTCAAAAGAAGATAAACCATGCTGCCGGTGATCAGGGAAGACGTCAGAATCCGGATCACTCTTTTCCGGTCAAACCGGAAGCCGGCCGCGGAATTGGAAACCGATTCAAAGCCCACAAAGGCCCACGGGGAGAGTGCTACGATGGACAGAATCTGCCGGAACGGCGCTTCCTCTGAGGGAGAAAAGGCGGGTCGGATCGTGAATGCCCCCCCGGAAGCCTGAAAAACCGTCAGAGCGCAGATCATCACGCCGAAAAACAGGATCAACGCAAGCAGCACCTGCAAGCCGGCCGCAAGGCGTTTTCCGAGGATGCAGATCGAACCGCAGATGATGATTGCTGCAAGAGACAGCAATACTTCACCGAAATAGACATCATAGCCGAGGATCACGTAGTGGAAGCCGAATTGAAACGTGGCGCCGAGAAGATTTTTGCTGATCAGGGAGAGCGCGGAGGCATTTGCCCACATGATGGCAATATAGACCAGCATCAGAAACCAGGCGCTCAGGAAACCATGGTCATAACCGAAGCTTTTGATGGTATAGGTCAGGGTGCCGCCGGCATCCGGGTATTCATTCATCAGAAAATGATAATTCATTCCGATGATGAACATCACGACCGCGCCGACCAGGATCCCTAAGAAGGTCCCCATGGGTCCTGCAGCAGGCAGGAATGTGGTGCCGGGCATGACAAAGGATCCCCATCCCACGGCGCATCCGAAGGACAGAGCCCAGACCATCAGAGGAGAAAGGTAATGCTCCAGACCCTGGTATTCACCCTCTTTCTGTTTTGTCTTCCACATGATTTAGCACCCCTCCTGTCTTATTCCCATTCTATCACACCGCAACTTTTCCGTTCAACAGCAACGGGACGCAGTTTTTACTTGGATGGGATTCTGTGCTATGATGAGCCTGTAGTCGGTATTTCATACGAAAAAAGGATTGTGATCTTTGAGATGGAGAGTCTGAAAACAAGATATCCGGATTGGGATGAACCGAGTGAAGAAAATGAAGCGCTTTGTAAAAAGTTTTCCATGGAGCGGTGGCGCGGACAGGCAGTGAGCCTGCCATACCGCATGTTTGTTCCGGAAAGGCTGAAAACGGAAACAAAAAACGCACCCTACGGTGCTTTGAAATATCCTCTTGTGGTATTCCTCCATGGCGCGGATGTGGTGGGAAATGACAACAAAAGACATCTGCTGCTGCATGATATCGGAACGATCTTTGCGCGGGATGACTGGCAGAAGCGCCATCCCTGCTATATTCTGGCGCCGCAGTACGGGAGGGAGATGCACTGGTCTCAGGAGGAGATGCAGGAAACGATGCTTTTACTGATTTCTCATCTCCTGAAAAGATATGACCGGATTGATGAAAAAAGGGTTTATATCTACGGATACAGCGCCGGAGGCGTCGGGACGCTGGAGCTATTGAAGCGCACGGATCTTTTTGCCGCCGCCATGGTGATCTGCGGTACCACCTATCATGTTCAGCTGGACCAATTGATCCGCACACCCATCTGGCTTCTGCACGCGGCGGATGACCGGATCGTTTCCCCGAACCGGAAAGCCGGGTTTGGGGTGGAATATATGGGATCGAAGGCACTGTATGACTTGTTAAAGGGTCAAGAAGGTGCGCAGCTGTTTTATACAGAGTATCCAAAGGGAGAATTGAAGGAGAAATATGGCTTGAATCCGCACTGTGCCTGGGTTCCTGCCGGTCAGGATGAAGAAGTGAAAGAGTGGCTGTTCCTGCAGAAGCGCTGATCTGCTTTTCTACTTCTCTTTTGCGCTCACGGCGTAAGGTATCGCAACGAAGACAATGCCGCCGATCATGTTCCCCAGGGTCACAAACAGCAGGTTGTAAAGACAGCCCGAGAGCGACACGGCGGCTTCGCCGGGGTGCAGCAGGACTTCCGTGAAAAGGGTCATGTTTGCGATGCTGTGCTCGAAGCCTGTGGTGATGAAGGCAAAAAGGCACCAGAAGATCATGATCAGCTTTCCGGCATCGGATTTGATCCGGAATCCGCACCAGACCGCAAGGCAGACCAGCATGTTGCAAAGGGCGCCGCGTGCAAGCAAAGCGATGGGTCCGGGAGCAATCTTCGCGGCTGCGGCGTTTGCCATAAAGATCCCCACTGCGCCGTCCGGCAGAGTGGTCAACACATAGACCGCACCGAGTAGGATGGCTCCGCAAAGGTTTCCGAGCCAGCAGACGATCCACAGCAGCAGTGCCTCGGAGAACTTTGCTTTGCGTTTGATCAGACCAGCCGCCATGACAAGATTATTTCCGGTGAAAAGCTCGGCGCCGGCCATGACCACAAGAGACAGCGCCACTCCGAAAGCAAGCCCCATGACAAGCTTTGTGTAGGGCGCGCCGTCAAGCTGGGCGCCGATACTGTTGGTCAGCAGTACGCCGAAGCCGATAAAAGCGCCCGCCAGCATGGAGAGCAGGAAATAACCTGCCGGATTCTTTCTCAATAGTTCTGATTTTTTGACAGCGGCATTGGAAGCCGCCAGAAATTCTTCCTGAAACAAGGTGTTCCCCTTTCTGCGCCGATCATATCAATTCAGGTCTCCTCTGTCAACCGGAAATTCGAAGGATCATGCATTCCCATTTCGAAAAGCTTTTCTGGTATAATGGAGAAACGAAACGATGAAAACCGGGATGAATGTGATGGAAAATGCCAAGAAGGTAAAAAGCAAAAATTCCATGGATATGCTGCATGGGCCGCTGCTGGGAAAGATTTTTTTCTTTGCGCTCCCGCTTGCCATCAGCGCCGTGCTGCAGCAGCTGTTTAATGCCGCGGATATTGCCGTGGTCGGACGTTTTGCTTCGCCGGAGGCCATGGCAGCAGTCGGATCCAATGTTTCCGTGATCGGACTTCTCGTCAATCTGTTTATCGGCCTTTCCGTGGGGGCGAATGTGGTGATCGCCAATCTGATCGGCGCCGGGCAAAAGGACAAGATCCGCGATGCTGTCCATACTATTATGGCGCTGGCCATTGTGATGGGCCTGATCCTGACAGGGGTGGGAATAGCACTCTCCCCGGCGATTCTCGGCCTTATGGGCGCGCCGGAAGATGTCATGAATCTGGCGGTGCTGTATCTGCGCGTCTATTTTCTCGGCATGCCCGTGATCCTTCTTTATAATTACGGTGCGGCGATCCTGAGAAGCAAGGGAGACAGCCGGAGACCGCTTTTTGCCCTGGCCCTTTCCGGTGTGATCAATATCGGTCTGAATCTTCTTTTTGTTGTGGTATTTCATCTGCACGTGATTGGCGTGGCGCTGGCGACGGTGCTTTCCAATACGGTGGGCGCGGCGATGATCGTCTATTTTCTCGCGACGGAAGAAGAAATCTTCCGCTTTTCATTCCGGCGGCTCCGCATCCATAAGACCTATCTTGCCTATGTGCTCCGCATCGGCCTGCCGGCCGGCGTGCAGGGCATGGTGTTTTCCTTTTCCAATGTGGTGATCCAAAGCGCCATCAACAGTTTTGGGGCTGCCTGCATCGCAGGATCCACGGCGGCACAGAACTTTGAGTTCATTTCCTATTGTTTTCTCAACGCCTTTGCCCAGACCGCGGTGACCTTTACCAGCCAGAACTACGGCGCAGGGAAGAAAGAACGCTGCAAAAGGGTCTTTCAACTGACGATGCTGATCGGGATCGGTTTTGATATTTTGAGCATTGGACTGTTTATCCTGTTCCGCAGGGAGCTGCTCCTCCTTTTTACGACGGATCCTACCGTTATGGAGTTTGCGTTGGAGCGGATGATGCACGTCTGCCTGCTTCACTTTTTGATCGGCACTTATGAGATCAGCGGCGGATGCATCCGGGGAATGAATCATTCTCTGGTTCCCGCCTTGATCTCTATTTTCGGAACCTGCGCTTTCCGCATGATCTATGTATTTACGGTTCTGCCGCAAAACCGCACCTTCGGCACATTGATGAACATCTATCCGATCTCTTGGATCCTGACGGGAACTTTGATGATCATTGCCTACTTTATCATCCGGCGAAAGGCATTCCGTCTGATCAAAAGTGACGAGGAAAAAGATTCTGTGCTATAATACCGCATATGATTGCAATGTAAGGAGAAGAGGGGAGTCGTTATGAATGGAATCGATTTTTTGCCGATGTTTGTCTTTGTCATGGTCTTTGTGGTCGTCATCGGCTTTTTCAATGAACGCACCACGAAGCTGACCTATGAGATCGCTTTGATGCTGTTTTCTCTGGTCATCGGCGGCGTATTGTATGTGATTTATCAGGGCACCCAGAACCTGGAGATCGGTGATACGCTTGAGCGCATTTTCCATTTTAATCTGGATGAGTTTCTGACAAAAGGTGTGCTTTGTTTTATGCTGTTTGCGGGATCCTGTCACATGAGACTCAAGGATTTTGCGAAACAGAAGCGCGCCATTACCGTACTGTCCATTGTGGCCACCCTGCTTGGCGCGGTGTTTTACGGAATCTGCTTCTATCTGGTTTCGCTGGTGCTTCATCTGGGGCTGACCATTCCCATGTGCCTGATGTTCGGCAGCATCGTGGCTCCGACGGATCCCATCGCAGCCACCAGCATCCTGAACAAATTCGGTCTGCCGAAAAACATCAGTTTCCTGATCGAGGGCGAGTCTCTTTTGAATGACGGCGTCGGCGTGGCGCTGTTCGTCTGCTTTTCCGGAATGGTGACCGCATCGAAAAACGGAAACTTTTTCCTGGTCATGTTTCGGGAGATCTTCGGCGCCGTGCTGGTGGGCGGTGCCGTGACGATTCTTTGCTTCTTCATTTTTTACAAGACCAAAAATGAGATCCGTCAGATTTTTACCAGCATTCTGGCGGTTTCCCTATCGTATGTGCTGTGCGAATACTTTGATTTCTCAGGCGCCATCGCATCGGTGGTCTGCGGCGTGCTGTATTCTTCTCTGCGGCACTATTTTGAGAAAAAAGGGAAGGAATGGCATCTGGAAAAATTTGATGTGTTCTGGGAAGTGGCGGATAATCTGTTGAATTCCGTGCTTTACGTGATCCTCGGACTGACCTTCCTCCATATTCTTGCAATGCCGCAGGTGATCCTGATTTCTTTGCTGGCGATCCTCTGCAATTTTATCGGGCGGGGCGGCAGTCTTGCGGTCAGCACGTTGATCATGGGACCGATCCCGGACGGCTTTGATAAGTGGAACTTTATCAAACTGCTGACATGGGGCGGTTTGCGGGGCGGCCTGTGCATTGCGCTTGCCATGAGCGCGAAGCCTATGCTTCCGGATGACACGGAACATATCATAGTGGGGGCGACCTACGCCATCGTGGCATTTACCACGATCGTGCAGGGTCTCACCATGCGAAAAGTGTATGCGGGGATTCAGAAGTCAATGGAAAAGAAACAGCAGGGAGGGACGGCATAGCGCGGATCAGAGACGGCGCAGGCCGCTCCAGATCAGCTGAAGGACGCTGTCCGGCAGGACAGTCATAACGCGATGAATACTGCTGACGATTCCCGGTGTACAGACCGGGAATCCTTTTTCTGCAAAGAATAAGGAAACCGCCACCACGTTTTTCTTTTTGGAAGCGAAGGCAAAATGGCGGATGGCGGTGCTTTTGGTTTCGCCGGCGACGGGAATGAACTCCGTGTCTTTGATCCAATACGGACATACCGCAGTCACCGTGATGCCCGTGCCAAGTAGCTCCACCCCCAATGCTCTGGAATACCGCAGCAAAAAGGCTTTTGAAGCCGCATAGACATTGAGTCCCTGAAACGGCTGAAAGGCGGAAGTAGAAGCGATCTCGATAATGCGGCTTTTTCTGCGCAAGTAGGGGATCACGCTCTCCGTGATATCCACAGCGGCTTCACAGTTCAGCCGTACCATTCCCATGGATACCTTCCGGTCGATCTGCTGGTAAGTGCCGATCTTTCCGAATCCGGCCGCATGGATCAGGTATGCCACATCCGGTTTTTCGTCAGAAAGAGTCTGGCGAAAACGCTCCATATTCTCATCATTGACCAGATCCATCTGAAAGATCCGAACCGGTACAGACAGCTCTTTTTTCAGCGCTTCCAAACGCTCTATACGCCTTGCGATGACCCAGATCTCATCGACCTTGTTCTTTTCTGAAATCTGGCGCGCATATTCCGCACCTAAACCGCTGGACGCGCCTGTTATGATTGCGATTGACATTTTGTGCTTCCCCTCTTTTTACGTTGACAAACCACAGATCGCATAGTAAAATAAGCAATGCGCTGTGATGTTCCAGCACAATCATATAGCAAGATTGGTATTCAGGCAAGGAGAAGTACTCAAGTTGGCTGAAGAGGCGCCCCTGCTAAGGGTGTAGGTCGGGTGACCGGCGCGAGGGTTCAAATCCCTCCTTCTCCGTTCAGCGTAGCCGAACTACTAGACTCATCTTCGGTCTTCGACCTCGATTCGTCAAGGGTTCGGCATGCATCGCACTAAGCGATCAAAGAACGATCGCTAAGTGCTCATAGCGAGGTGACGTAGCCAAGTGGTAAGGCATGGGACTGCAACTCCCTGATCGCCGGTTCAAATCCGGCCGTCACCTGTAGATGAAGCACCGGAGCTTTGTTTATGCAGAGCTCTGGTGTTTTGCTACAACCAGAAAATATGGGATATAGACAACAGATCAAAAGGAGAAAATCAGGATGAAACGACGAATCAGAATAGGGTTATCGTTACTGCTGACAGGACTCATTTCAGTTGCATCCGGATGTGGAAGCAATCAAAGTGTGGGAAGCGCTGTATCCACCGAAACAGAGATTGACTCTGAGGTTTCTGCGGAGGAAGCAACGGAAGCGGAAACAGAAACAACGGGGGATCTTGATCCAAACAGAACCGGCGCTAAATGGATCGACTCCGGCCTCTACGGCACCTTTGAAGGAATGGGTGAAATCCGCCTTCAGGATGATTTTGCTGCTTACATAAATAGGGACTGGGCCGAAAACGTAGAAATACCTGATGGTGCATCCAATGCTTCCTCAAGGACCGAATTGTCAAGAGAAAACGATGAAAAGAAGATGGCGCTTTTGAACGGGGAGACAAAGGATGACCCGGAATTGACGGCCATGCAGACTTTCAATGCACTTCTGATGGATTGGGATACAAGGAACAAGCAGGGAATGCAGGAGCTGAAGCCTTATATTGAAGATATTCAGAGCATTTCGTCCATTTCCGATCTAACGGCGTATTATTCCGATCCGGAGCGGAATTTGCTGGGCAGCGCGATGATCCAGTTTTCCATCGCACCGAATCAGTATGATGCGCTTCACAATTTGATATATTTGGAAAGTCCGATGCTTTTTGCCGGGGGCGAATCCTTTTTTGAAGAAGACAACGAGTACAGGCAGAATATAGAAGATCTTGTCACGTATGCTCTGGAAAAAACCGGATACTCCGAGGAAGATGCGAAAAAAACCTTCGATGCAGCAGTTGCCTTTGAAGAGGGCTTCATGCCTTCTCTTATGTCATTTTATGATGTACAGGCAGAGAAGGGCGACAGCGTGTTGTACAATGTCTATTCGGCAGAAGATTTAGATCACCTTTGTTCCAATATACCGGTTCGTGAGATCTTCAAGGGACTTGGCTATCGCGTTGACGGTCCGTTTAATGTCAACATAGCGGAGATGCTGCAGTACTATGACTCGGTCTATACACAGGACAACTTAGAGGCGATGAAAAACTGGATCATTGCACATACCGCTTATGAGATGATGGCATATTTTGACCGGGAATCCTATGAAAAGAAGCAAAGCGTCGAGAATTCCTATATTGGCGTGGATACGCTGCCTCCGGACAAGGAATATGCGTTGAATACCATTTATGGACTGATTCCCGGGGAAATAGACAAGCTTTTTGCGGAGTACTGTTTTAACCAGGAGATCAAACCGCAGGTGGCAGAGCTTGTGGATCTGATGATGGACTACTACAGGGAGATGCTGCAAACAGAGGACTGGCTGTCCGCGGAGACAAGAGACGCTGCCATCGGGAAGCTGGATACCATGAAGCTTCATATCTGTTATCCGGATGAACTCCCGGATTATTCGTCACTGAAGATCCGAAGCGCATCGGAAGGAGGAACTGTTTTTGAAGCCGTGAGGGCAGTAAAGGCATTTAATGCAAAATCCTCTAATGAAAGGCTGTCCATCGTTAATGATGGTACTCTTTGGGGACCGGATGAACATTACAGCAGTCTTGGCGCGGCCTACATTTCATCGGAGAACTCCATCAACATTTATGCCGGTATTTGCGGTGGGGATTATTACGATCCGGATTGGCCCATTGAAAAGAAGCTGGGCGGTCTTAGTTTTGTGGTAGGTCATGAGTTGACCCATGCTTTTGATACGGATGGATCGATGTATGATAAGGACGGAAATTACAGAGACTGGTGGACTGCAGAGGATCGGGAGGCCTTTGATGAAAGAAGGGATAAGTTGGTCCGCTACTACAGTACGTTGGTTCCTGCTCCTCAGATATCCGATGAGCCCTATGGAGAGGATGGAGCAAAGCATATCATGGCAGAAGCAATCGCGGATCTCGGCTCTATGAAATGCATTTGTTCCATAGCAGACAGCATGGAGGATTTTGATTACGAACTATTCTTCCATCAGCTCGGTCTGATTCAGAAGAATGCCAGATACGAGAAAGCAGAAATCGCTTACATCAGCACAAATGTGCATCCCGTAGAGTGTTATCGGTGCAATATTCCGATCCAGAATCAGCAGCAGTTCCTGGACACATTCGGAATCAAGGAAGGTGACGGTATGTATCTGGCGCCGGAAGATAGAATAGGTATTTGGTAAAAAGGAGACAATGATGAAAAAAACGCTGATCGTAACAACGATGATGCTTATTACTATGACCGCATTTTCCCTGACGGGCTGCGCCGGGAAGAGTAATGCACAGGCTGAACCAATGGCAGGGATGGCAAATCCCTGGCAGTATGAGGTATCCCCGGAGGATGTGCAGAAAATGGTAAATGAATCCTTCACCGTTCCGGAAGGCGCCGAAAATGTGGTATACGGGATCATGGAATCGGCGAAACTGGCGGAAGTGCAGTTTGACCTTGACGGCGTATCCTATTGCGCCAGAATGGAGCCGGCAACAGAATTTACGGATATTTCCGGGATGTATTATACCTGGGACGCAGAAGGCGTCGATCAGGTCAATGGCCTGGACGCACAGGTACGCCGCGCTATTTCCGATGAAGAAGAGGATGCGGACAACGTCCTGTTCTATGATGCGGACAAGCAGATGATGTATTCCATCTCCGCAGTCGCGCCGGATCTGGACGGATTCGACCTGGTAGCAGTCGCTGATATGGTATTTCAGTAAACCGTATATTTCTTATTAAAGTAAGGCGGAGCAGATGCTCCGCCTTTTTCGGTTGAAATGATCCTCGAGCGGTTGACAAAGTTATAAAAAGTTATAAAATTTACAGAGAGTTATAAAAGGTTATAAAAACGAAAGCAAGTTATAAAAGGTTATAAAAGGAGTACAAAAGATGCGCAATCCATTTTCTCTTACTTTCGGTAAGGAACCTGTAAACGTTATCAGCAGGGATAGGATGCTGGATGAAATTACGGATGGTTTCACAGCTGAAAACCCCGAATTCCAAGTTTGTATGATCACAGGAGTCAGGGGTTCCGGAAAAACAGTGCTAATGACTGAAATCTCAAATAGGATCAAAGCGGAAAAAGGATGGATTGTGACCGAACTGAATCCGGAACGGGATATGCTGCATGCATTAGCTGCTGAGCTCAGCAACAGAAAAGAGCTTCTCCAGATTTTCAAAGATGCAAAAATCAATCTGTCTGTACTTGGTGTTGGAGTAGAAATTGATTCGGAACCTCCCATAACCGACGTCGTAGTGGCGCTTGACAGAATGCTTCAGCATCTTACAAAAAAAGAAAAAAAGATTCTTCTTTCCTTGGACGAAGCAGTATCAAATCAATATGTAAGAGAGTTTTCAAGCCAGTTCCAGATTTTCCTTCGAAAAAACTACAATGTATTTCTTTTGATGACAGGCTTATATGAGAATATCTATGAACTGCAAAACGAAAAAACCCTTACATTCCTTTACAGAGCGCCCAAATTTGAGATGACACCGTTGAATGATACTCTTGTAGCTAAGCAATATAAAAAAGTATTCGATATTTCGGATCAGGAAGCTGCCGAAATGGCTGAATTGGTGAAAGGGTATTCATATGCCTATCAGGTTTTGGGATATCTTTGCTACAAGAAACAATGCTCATACAAGATGGTTCTTGAGGAATTCGATGCATATCTCAGAGAGTATGTGTATGAAAAGATCTGGTCGGAATTGTCCGGAAATGATAGGGAAGCTGTAATGGCCATGGCGTTAAGCAAGGACTCTAAAGTGGAATCTATCCGGAAAACAATGGATATTTCCTCAGAGAAGTTTTCCGTATACAGAAAACGCCTGCTGAAAAAGGGAATTGCAAGGAGCATGCAATACGGTTATCTTTCCTTCACGCTCCCCAGATTTAGGGAGTTCGTGCTGGAAGCCGATTAGAGAAGCGCTGATTTATGTGCTTCATACGCGAAAATCGTGGCCGTTTCTATGATGCGGGCAAGCAGATGATATATTCTCAAAAAAAGGCGGAGCATCTGCTCCGCCTTCTCCGTTTATTGTCCGAACATTTTTTTGAGGGAATCCACAGCGCCGCCGACTTTATCTGCTGTCAGCTTTGCCTTTACACCGTTTACCACCTGATCCAGCATGCCGTCCGGGATGTCGATCCCTGCTGCGGACTCAATGGCTTTTTCGGGATTGTCCTGAAAAGTCTTCATAAAACCCGGGTCATCTTTGATCTTTTTTACGATTTCCTCAATCTTTGCCTTAATATCCATTGTGAGCTCCTTTCTCTTCATCTGTGATGAAATGGTTGTCTTGATAGCACTATTTCCATGGTCTTACCGAGTCGATCCAGCCGTTGGTTTTCCAATACTTGTAGTCGGTGTATTCCGGGTCATCCTTGCCGAGTTTTGTCTGGAGCATTCTCACTATGTAAAACTTCATCTTTGAGCCAAAACTGGTGCGCGCCGGCTTTGCGTAATCAATCCTATGCATCTGCTCTGCGAGCTTAACGAGTTTCTTCGTCATTGCCGCTTTCTTTTGATTGGGGATCTTTTCCCAGTGTATCTCGCTCATTAATTTGAAACTGCACACTTTGATCTTGCTGATTCCCCACCAGGAAAGGCTGTCCTTGATATCCTTTGCGGCTGACTTCCCTCCGGCTCCGAGACACTGTGTGATGATCACGGCGCGTTTGCCAAACATCTCTTTTGCAGGGCGATGCGGCATCCATCGGTATCCGAAATGATCCAGCATCATTTTCATAGCGCCTGTCGTGTGGAAAACGTATGCAGGCGAAGTAAACACAAGAAGATCCGCTTCAAGCATCGCCTTTTCTATCTTTTGCACATATTCTGCGTCCTTGCACAGATGCTCGTCTTTCAAAAAGCATACGGTGCAGCCCGCGCAGCAGCCCGGGCAGTCCCTTGGAAGAAAAAACTCCGTTATCTCGGCATCATCTCTGTATTGATCGAGGAAGATCTCCTTTAGACGGAACGTCACTCCCTGTTTCTCAGTGCCGTTTATGACTGTAATTGTCATGCTCTTCGCTTTTCAGGGCTCACCCAGCAATGCCATGATGGCGCCTTCGGCATCTCTCCCAGTCCCAGCAAGGCCTTGATCACTCTACGATGCACGTAAAGACATACTCCGATCATAATCAGAAAAACGATAAGGACCGCTTTTTTCTTCATATCGATTCCCTCCAATGCATACAGTCAATTTTATGAATTCTATCATACCAGAAAAGAGTTCAGATTGCACCCGGTTTGTTGCATTTGCCAAATCAGGCAGAAACGGCTAAAGTGATAGTATGACAGCAGATACACAGATTCGGGGGCTGACGCGGGAAGAGGTGCACCACCGCATCCGCCTTCACCAGACAAATGAAAATGTCACTGCAGATACACGCAGTGTCAAGCAGATCGTTAAAGAAAACCTTCTGACCTACTTTAACCTCATATTTGCCATTCTGGCGGTTCTTCTGATCATTACCGGTTCATTCCGGGATATGACGTTTCTCCCCATTATTCTGGCAAATGCGGCGATCGGTATCATCCAGGAGATCCATGCGAAAAAGGTACTGGATAAATTGACGCTTCTGAATGCGCCGAGAGTGACAGTACTGCGGGACGGGAAACAGCAGCAGATCATTTCGGAAAGATTGGTGCTGGATGATGTGATCCTCTTATCCAGCGGCAACCAGGTGCCCGCGGATTGCAGCGTGCTTTCAGGCAAGGCCCAGGCAAATGAATCCCTGCTGACCGGCGAATCGGACGAGATCGAAAAAGGACCGGGAGACAAACTGTTTTCCGGAAGTTTTCTGGTCTCCGGTAAATGCTATGCCAAAGTCGAGAAAGTCGGCAAAAACTCCTATATCAGTAAACTGATGCGGGAAGCCACGAAGGAGAAGAAGGAAGAGCAGTCGGAGATGATCCGGGCCATGGACCGTCTTCTCCTGATCCTTGGCATTATCATCATTCCCATCGGTATCGCTCTGTTTGTCCAGAGTTATCACTACAATCACAGCACGTTTCAGAGCAGCATTTCCAATATGGTCGCAGCTCTGATTGGGATGATCCCGGAGGGTCTGTATCTCCTGACCAGCGTGTCGCTGGCGGTCAGCGCCGCTCGCCTCGCGGGGAAAAAGGTTCTCGTGCATAACATGAAATGCATCGAGACTCTGGCGCGGGTGGATGTGCTCTGTGTGGATAAGACCGGTACCATCACGGAGCCTGTGATGGTGGTGCGGGATGTGATCCCGTTGCGCAAGGATGACGAGAAGGAGAAGAGCGGGAAAGAGGATCCCGAGGCCTCTCTGAATGCTTTGCGTGCAAAGATCAGCGATTTCGTCGCCAATATGACAAAGGACAACGATACCATGAAGGCGCTGCAAAAGGCTTTTCGCACGCCAACAGGCGCGAGAGCAGAGAAAGTAGTTTCTTTTTCTTCGCAATACAAATACAGCGGGGCATCCTTCCAAGGAAAACATTATGTGCTTGGTGCACCGGAGTTCGTTCTGAGAGCGCAGTACGATCAATACCGGAAGGAGATTGAGGAGCAGGCAGCAAAGGGCTACCGTGTGGTAGTCTTCGCAGAATATCTGAAAGAGCCGGATGGAAAAGCTCTGACAGCTGACGTTACTCCGGAAGCCCTGATCCTGCTGGAAAACCCCGTACGGGAAGGGGCGGAAAAAACCTTCCGTTATTTCGCGGAGCAGGGCGTGAAGACAATGGTGATCTCCGGTGATAACCCCATCACCGTTTCCGAAACCGCAAAACGCGCCGGAATTGAAGGCGCGGAAAAATATGTGGACGCCAGAAGGCTGCGGAGCAAACGCGATATTTTTGAAGCGGCAAAGAAATATGTCGTGTTCGGCCGGGTGGTGCCGGAGCAGAAGAAACTCCTTGTGAAAGCGCTGAAGGCGCAGGGAAGAACAGTGGCAATGACAGGAGACGGTGTGAATGATATCCTGGCGCTCCGCGAAGCGGATTGCAGCGTCGCCATGGCCTCCGGGAGCGAGGCGGCATCCCAAGTGGCGCAGCTCGTCCTGCTGGATTCCGATTTTACCAAAATGCCGGAGGTGGTGTCAGAAGGCAGGCGTGTCGTCAATAACATTCAGCGTTCCGCGGCATTATATCTTGTGAAGAACATTTTCTCCCTGCTGCTGGCGGTGTTCTCGGTGATCCTGATGCTGGATTACCCGCTGGAGCCTTCTCAGGTCAGCCTGATCAGCCTTTTCACCATCGGCATCCCGTCGCTGGTGCTGGCTTTGGAGCCGAATCATGAACGGATCCGCGGTCATTTTATGACGAACGTGCTCCTGAAAGCGCTGCCGGCGGGTCTGACGGACTTTTTGGTGGTCAGCGGTCTGGTCGTTTTCTGCAGGGAATTTGGTGTAGATACGGAGTGCCTCTCTACGTCCGTCACTATTCTGGTGGCCATTGTCGGATTCATGATCGTCTATATCATAGCCAGACCCATGAAACGGCATCACTGGATCATGCTCATAGGACTGATCGCAGGATGGCTTTTCTGCATGCTCTTCATCAGCCACTGGTTTGCGATCACAAGCATCAATACCCAATGTGCGATGCTCATGGTGCTCTTTGCCCTTGCGACAGAGCCTCTCATGCGCTATCTGACGAAGTTTTTCACCTGGATATTGGATAAGATCGAGGAAAGTTCGAAGAAGAAGCTGGAAGGAACATGATACAAAAAAACAGTTTTGAAAAAATGGAGGTGAAAGAATGCTGTTTGAATCTTTAGACAAAATCAGACGAGGTACTTTACTCAGTGCGATCCTTTTGATTGCACTCGGTCTCGTCATTTTGATCTGTCCGGTTGCTTACATCGATTCTCTGATACTGGCGTTCGGATACGGACTGGTCATCATTTGTATTGTGATGCTTCTTGAATTCTTCACAAACAAAAATATGCTGGTCGAGTACATGAATCTCGTCATCGCTTTGGCTCTGGGGATTGTCGGTTTGTGTGTGCTTATATTCCGGGATGACGTGATGACGACGCTTGCCTGGCTTTCGAGTTTCCTGCTGCTATTACATGGTGTGCTTACGCTTCGGTATTCACTTACTTACGCGAGGCGGTCCGGAAAAAAGAGCTGGTGGGTGTTTACGTTGCTGGCAATACTTCTGATTGCCTGCGCGATCATTCTGTTTTTCAATCCATGGTGGAATACACCGGATATGCTGGCGAAGGTCATCGGGATTGCGGTATTTTTCTCGGCAGCTGTCAGCATCATCCGCCTGATCTGGGCATGGCCAAAGAGCGTAACAGAGGATACAAAGGGAGGTGAAGATCGTGGCGACAGATCATAAATCGGAAAACGGGAAAGAGAAAAAACGCAGTGCAGAGATCTTGAGCATTTTTGCCGCACATAATTTCTATGCCAATGGCTTTACTCCGGAAGAAATGAGAACCACACTGGAGGATCTCGGCCCAACCTATGTAAAGATCGGCCAGATCATGTCCAGCCGTACGGATGTGCTTCCGGAAATATACTGTAAGGAACTGGAGAAGCTGCGGCAGAATGTGCGGCCTTTAGAGCCAGAAATTGCACGACAGGTCATTGAAGAGGAAACCGGAAAGAAGATCGATGAAATCTTCAGCGAGTTCAGGGATGAGCCTTTAGGCTCCGCCTCCATCGGTCAGGCTCATTACGCCGTATTAAAGGATGGCACAAAGGTCGTTGTAAAGGTACAGCGTCCGAAGATTGCGAAGATGATGCGAAAGGACTTTGGGCTCCTTAAGGAACTGGCCGGACGCAAAAAGACAACAACGCAGAATGAGGACGGCAGTGAACTCGTGGATCTGGTAGAGGTCATCGAAGAATTGGAAAAGGTGACCAATGAGGAACTGGATTTTCGGATCGAGGCTGCAAACACCCGGTTTTTCAAAGAGAACTGTATCCCGGACGAGACGAAGATCAGTTGCCCTACCGTGATCGAAGAGCTTACCACCGAGCAGATCTTTACCATGACCTGTGTGGACGGCTATACCATCGCTCATAAGGACCGGATGATCGAAGAAGGACTGGACTTAAATAAGATTGGTCATGCGATCTGCGAGAACTTCCTATATCAGGTCTTTGACGTGGGAACTTTTCATGGAGACCCGCATCAGGGGAATCTGATGATCAGCAACGGCCGCCCCTACTGGATCGACCTGGGGATGATCGGGCACATCACGGATCAGGATATCAACAGTCTCACGAAGATCGTCCTGGCCATCCTCGTGGGAGATAACGAGAGCATGGTGGACGGGATCCTCGGGATGGGAACGGCTTCGGCAAGGACGGACCGGGATAAGGCCCTCGAGGATGTAAACCGGTTTACCGACAAGCTGAATGCCCAAAACCCAAATATCACCAGTGTTGCCGATATGGACACCACCGAGCTGTTTGATGAGATCACGAAAATAGCCGAACGGAATTATGTGAAGCTGCCCGGTGATTACACCATGCTTGTTCGGGCGCTTATCACCCTTGAGGGTGTGATCGAGGAAATGTGTCCCGAACTGGACCTTCTGGAACTGATCACCAACAAGATGAAGGAGCGGACAGCAGAAGATTTTAATCTTGAAAAGAAGATGGCAGA
The DNA here is from genome assembly GCA_017431515.1 of Lachnospiraceae bacterium. GTDB lineage: Bacteria > Bacillota > Clostridia > Lachnospirales > Lachnospiraceae > RUG12461. The sequence continues at coordinate 50,549 of JAFRKV010000040.1, read as the reverse complement.
TGCCGGGAAGAGCATCCTGAACGCCGGAAAGAAAGTGGCAAAGATCCCCGGTCTCATCAGCGATACACTTTCCACCTTCGCAAAAGGAAAAGCAAAATTGACGCTGGATCTGACTGGAATCGAAGAGCCCATGGAAAAAGCGGGGAATTTCCTTCGTTATGTGGTGATTGCGGCGCTGGCCTGTGTTTTGTTTTTGGGGTCGTGCCTCCTGTCTCTTGTGGATATTCAACCGAAAACACCGAACGGCATGCCGCTTGTTTCGGTGGTTGGCATTGTATTTTCTATTGCGCTTGCGATATTTGCGGTTCGAAAGTTGTTTAAAAAATAGGAACCTGTTTTCTCATGAAGCGGCTGTGGTGCTGAACGGAAGAACATTTTTTATTGCAAGGCAGAAGGTGGAGAAGGTGCAATGAAAAAGCTAATTATCGGACTTCATAACGACCGGCTTCCCTGTATGAGGTGTCGGAAGAGATCACAGAGGCAGTGGAAAACAGGAAGTTTTCCGTATTCCGGATAATCGTTTCGGTGTTCACGATTACGCTTGCGGTCATGTTGCTGTTTGCACCCTTTGATCACTTTACATTCCATGTACGTATCCTCGGACTGGAGATTCTTTCATCCGTCTTTGTCAGGCAACGCAAGATCCGGCAGGTGCTATAAGCATATAATATATCATTTTTCGATCCTTTGAAAAGAAACATCTTTCTAACCCGCCGAAAATTATGTATAATAAGAGACATGAACGGCTTACCAAGGTGTTTGCCGGAAAATAAAGAATCTTTGGGGTTTTCAAGAAAGAGAGGGCGTAAGATGTTAAAAATCGGAATGCTTACCAGCGGCGGTGACTGTCAGGCTTTGAACGCCGCAATGCGCGGTGTGGTCAAAGGACTTCATGAAAATGTGGATGAAGTTGAGCTTTACGGCTTTTTGAACGGTTATCACGGGTTGATCTACGGTGACTATCGTCTGCTGACGGGCAGAGACTTTTCCGGTATTTTGACAAAGGGCGGCACGATCCTCGGGACGAGCCGCACCCCCTTTAAGATGATGCGTGAACCGGATGAGAACGGGCTGGATAAGGTTGAGGCCATGAAGCATAACTATTACAAGCTCAACCTGGACGGTCTTGTGATCCTGGGAGGCAACGGGACGCAGAAGACCGCAAACCTGCTTCGGGAAGAAGGGCTGAATGTGATCCATCTCCCGAAGACCATCGATAACGATATCTGGGGAACGGATGTGACCTTCGGTTTCCAGAGCGCCATCGACATCGCGACGGAGGCCATCGACCGGATCCATACGACCGCAGCCTCCCATAACCGCGTGTTTATCGTGGAGGTCATGGGGCATAAGGTCGGCTGGCTGACGCTGAACGCCGGTGTGGCCAGCGGCGCGGATGTGGTGCTGATCCCGGAGATTCCTTTCGACATCAATAAGATCGTGGATACCATCAACAAACGTACCAAAGAGGGCAAGGGCTTTACGATTATCGCCTGCGCGGAAGGCGCCATCAGCAAGAAGGACGCGAAGCTCAGCAAGAAGGAATACAGGAAAAAGCTTGAGAATTACACGTATCCGTCGGTTTCCTACGAGATCGCGGAACAGCTGACAAAGAAGACCGGCGCGGAAGTCAGGGTCGTGGTGCCCGGACATGCACAGCGCGGCGGCAATCCGGATCCCTATGACCGTGTGCTCTGCACGAGGCTCGGCGCTGCGGCGGCGATGGCGATCATTGATAAGAAGTGGGGCAACATGGTGGCCATGGTAAACCGCGCGACCAAACTGATCCCGCTGGAGAAAGCAGCCGGAAAGCTGAAGGAAGTGGATCCGAAGGGTACCATGATCCAGGAGGCAAAATACATCGGCATCAGCTTCGGAGACTGAGGTCATTCCCATTCACGGATTTGGTGAACAGCAATGTCTTATACAGCGCTATATCGGAAGTTCCGTCCTCAGACATTTACGGATGTCAAAGGGCAGGATCCGATTGTTACCACTTTAAAAAACCAGATCAAAGCCGATCGAATCGGACATGCTTACCTGTTCTGCGGGACTCGCGGAACAGGTAAGACTTCTGTTGCGAAGATTTTTGCCAGGGCGGTGAACTGTCAGCATCCGGTGGACGGAAGCCCCTGTATGGAGTGCGAGGTTTGCAAGTCCATTGCGGAAGGCTCGGCATTGAACGTGATCGAGATCGACGCTGCCAGCAACAACGGTGTGGACAATATCCGCGAGATCCGGGAAGAAGTCACTTATTCCCCGACCGTGGGGCGTTTCAAGGTCTACATCATTGACGAGGTGCATATGCTCTCCGCGGGTGCTTTTAATGCCCTTCTCAAAACGCTGGAGGAGCCGCCGGCCTACGTGATCTTTATCCTTGCAACGACGGAAATACATAAGATCCCGGTGACGATTCTCTCCCGCTGCCAGCGGTATGATTTCCGGCGGATCTCCATTGATACGATCGCCGGTCGTTTGACGGATCTGCTTGCAAAGGAAAACGTACAGGCGGAAGAGAAAGCGGTGCGCTATATTGCAAAAGTGGGTGACGGCTCCATGCGGGATGCCCTGTCTCTGCTGGATCAATGCATCGCCTTTTATCTCGGGCAGGAGCTGACTTATGATAAGGTGCTGGAAGTGCTTGGCGCCGTGGATACCGAGATCTTTGCGAGGCTGCTTTCCGCGGTTCTTTCGGAGGATGTGCCGCAGGCCATGCAGATCGTGGAGGAGCTGACGGTGAGCGGCCGTGAGTTGACGCAGTTTGCGGCAGACTTCTGCTGGTATCTGAGGAACCTCCTGCTGATGAAGAGCGCCGATGATATGGAGGAGCTTCTCGATATTTCCAGTGAAAACCTGGAAACCCTGAAAGCGCAGGCGGCGCAGGTGGAAAGTACCGTGCTGATGCGCTACATCCGGGTGATCTCCACCCTCATCAATGATTTGAAATATTCCTCCCAGAAGCGGATCCTGACAGAGGTGGCGTTGATCAAGCTTTGCAAGCCGGCTATGGAGACCGATACGGGGTCTCTTACAGACCGGATCCTGCATCTGGAAGAAAAAATGGAAAACGGCGTGTGGGCCGCCTCCCCGGCAGGATCAGTTCCGGGGCAGGGATCTATGGCGCAGGCTGCCGGTCAGAACGGTTCGGCGAATCACGCATCCCCCGCTGCACCGAAGGCGCCGCTGCCAAAGGCCATTCCGGCCGAAGTGGAGCAGGCTGTCCGGCAGTGGAGATCCATTGTGAATTCCATGAACGTCACCGGGATGACGAAAACTTTTTTGAATCAGGCTCACCTGTCCGTGGGTGAAGGGGAAACCGGGACGCTTCTGATCGTGCTGGATGACTATAATGCCATCGGGATCTGCACGGAGGAGGAAACCAAAAAAGCCCTGGAAGAGGCGATCGAATCCCATCTGGAGCGGGAAGTCAAGGTGGAGATCCGGGAGAATAAGACCGGAAAACCCGCAGGAGAGACCTATCCGGATCTGAAGTCGCTGCTGGCGCAGAATGTGAAAATGGAGATAGAAACCGAAGAATAAGAAGGAGGCTACATACAAATGGCAAAGAGAGGCGGATTTCCCGGGGGAATGCCCGGAAACATGAATAATCTGATGAAGCAGGCACAGAAGATGCAGCGTCAGATGGAGGAAGCGACGAAGGAGCTGGAAGAGAAGGAAATGACTGCATCTGCAGGCGGCGGTGTCGTTGAGGTGACGGTTTCCGGCAAAAAAGAGGTTACGAAGATCAAGATCGATCCGGAGGCAGTGGATCCGGAGGATGTGGAAATGCTGGAGGATCTGATCATGGCAGCCGTGAATGAGGCGCTGCGCAAGATCGAGGAATATTCCCAGCAGTCGATGAACAAGATCACCGGGGGACTGAATGGACTATTATAGCAGTCAGATCAACAATCTGATCGAGCAGTTTTCGACCCTTCCTGGGATCGGACAGAAAACCGCGCAGCGTCTGGCCTTTCATGTGCTGAATATGCCGGAGGACAACGTGCGCCGGCTTTCCGAGGCATTGATCGAGGCGCGGACGAACATCCATTACTGCAAGGAATGTTATACCCTGACGGATCAGGAGATCTGTCCGATCTGCAAGGATCCCGCCCGTAACCACCGGATCATCATGGTGGTGGAGAATACGCGGGATCTGGCGGCTTACGAGAAGACCGGGAAATATGACGGGGTCTATCATGTGCTCCACGGCGCCATCTCCCCGATGCTCGGGATCGGACCCGGTGATATCCGGCTGAAGGAGCTGATGACGCGTCTGGAGGGAGAAGTGGACGAGGTCATTGTGGCCACCAATTCCTCTCTGGAGGGGGAGACCACCGCCATGTATATCAGTAAGCTGATCAAGCCGACGGGGATCAAAGTGACGCGGATCGCCAGCGGCGTTCCGGTGGGCGGAGATCTGGAATACATCGACGAGGTGACGCTGCTCCGGGCGCTGGAAGGACGGACAGAACTGTAGTTTTTTCTTTTCAAGAGAAACGATTTCTGCTATAATCGTTTCGTAAATGCGGGTTTTTGCAGCTTAGAAAGACGGGGAAAACGCTTATGGAACAACAACATCTGCTTCGCGCGCATAAGTTGATCTTCTGGGGACATTTCTGTACGACGCTGTTTGGCATTCTGGGGCTGGTAGCGCAGCTCATGATGTCAGGCCTTCCGGCCTATCGGGCCATCGTGCCCATGGTGGCGATGATTCTGTCACTGGTGATTTCCGATATTGTATATTTCATGAAGAAGGGCGATTTTGTCTATTCCCGCGTGATGATCATCAGCTTTACCATCGCCTATTTCTTTATGCTGATGATGTCGGTTTCCAATACGACATATCCTTATATTATTCCGCTTCTGGTGGGCGTTATGATCACGATGGACCAGAAGTTCACGATGATCAGTAACTTCGCCTTTCTGATCATCAACAGTTTGAATGTGATCCGGATGTTCCTGATTGCGGAGAACAAGCAGGATGTCATGGAAGTCTGCATGATCGAGATCATCGTGACTGTGCTGACGACGATCTGCATCCAGCGCGGGATTCGGATGCTGAGCCAGTTTTTCCGCGATTCTCTGAATGAAGTGGAAGAGACGATGCAGCGCAATCAGAAGATCTCGGAAAATATTGTGGCAGTGGCGAAGGATGTGGATGAAAAGATGCAGGAAGCTTCCGAGGATCTGAAGAAGATCGAGGATGCGATTGAAGGCATGAATGAGTCCCTGAAGGGGATTTCCGCAGGGGTCAGCGACAACACCGAAGCCATCGTCGAACAGACGGATCAGACCAATTCCATTGCTATCATTGTGGATGAGACCAACGGCAAGACGCAGGAGATCATTGAGACCACCAATCAGACCCAGACCATCGTGGATGAAGGGACCCAGGCCATGGAGCATCTCTCCAGTCAGGTGGAGAGGGCGCTTGGTTCCGGCGAACAGATGAAGCAGTCTGCCGCAAATCTGCAGGAGCGCTCGGTGGAGGTGCGCAAGATCACGGATATGATCCTGAATATTTCCTCCCAGACGAACCTGCTGGCGCTGAACGCCTCCATTGAGGCAGCCCGCGCGGGAGAAGCCGGCAGAGGCTTTGCGGTGGTGGCGGATGAGATCCGGAATCTCGCGGATCAGACGAAGTCCGCAACGGAGCAGATCACATCGATCCTGGATGAGTTGGCGCTGGATGCGGAGGATGTGGTCGGAAAAGTCGACGAGAATGTGGAGATCAGCAACGCAGAACGGGATCTTGCAGAGGGTGCGACGGAGAAATTCCATGCGATCCGGAGTGGCGTGGAAGCGTTATATAACGGTACGATGGAGATGTCGAGTCTGATGGAGCGCCTGGTGGAAGCGAATAAACAGATCGTAGATTCGACCAGCACGCTCTCCGCCAGCAGTGAGGAGATTTCGGCTTCGACCCAGGAGGTTTCCGATCTCAGCGACAGCAACACGGAGATGCTGCACCGCTTTGCGGACATCATGGCGCAGATCGCGGAGGATCTTTCCACTTTGCGCAGCAGCAACTGAGAGCAAAACACTGCCGCTTTACAGTCCAGAAAAAGAAAAACCGCTTTCCGGGAAGGCTTACCATCTCGGAAGCGGTTTTTTTGATTCGATATCGACGGCACAGGCATCCGTTTGACTTCGCATGTCGGAGTTGCCTATGCCTTTCGTCAGTCCTGCGCTACGATCTCCTTATAGAATTCCACGAAATCCTTGCGTCCCTGCTTGGTGTATTCGATGGCCGTCCGGGGATGCTGGTTTAAAAGCCCTGTCATGAGATACTGCATATCGTATCCCCAGATCGTGCCGGACTCTTTCAGCGGCACCATGTAGTTCTGCACAAACTGCAGCGCCGGGAAGATGTTGTATTTTGGGTTCCGGAGGAATCCCAGCAGGTTTTCCATGGAGCAGTTGCCGGCACCCCGTCCCATGCCGTAATAAGTGGCATCCAGCCAGTCCACATCATCGCCGACGGCTTCGATGGTGTTGGCCAGAGCGAGCTGCTGGTTATTATGTGTATGGATGCCCAGGGCTTTGTTGTATTTTGCGGCGAATTCGCCATACAATGCGGCGATGCGGGCGATCTGCTCCGGATAGAGGGAGCCGAAGCTGTCCACAATGTAGATCACATCCACAGAGGACTGTCCGATCATGTCCAGCGCCACCTTGATGTCGCTTTCCTGCGCATTGCTGACCGCCATGATATTACAGGTGACTTCGTATCCTTTCTTCTTGGCGTCTTCGATCATTTCGATGGCGCCCGGAATCGTATTCACATAGGTCGCCACCCGGATCATGGAAAGGGGGCTGTCTGAAGCGGGCCGGATGTCGGTCTTGTAATCGCACCGTCCGACGTCTGCCATGGCCGCCAGCTTTAAGCCTTCCTTGCCTTCGCCGAGGACCGCAAAAATATCGTCATCCTCGCAAAACTTCCATTTTCCGAATTTATCGGTGTCAAAAATCTCTTTGCTGGCCTTATAGCCGACTTCCATATAATCTACGCCGGCCTTCAGATTGGTCAGATAAAGCTTCTTTGCAAATTCATCCGTAAAATAGAAATCATTGACCAGACCACCGTCACGCAGCGTCGCATCGATGACGCGGATGGATTCACGATATCCCAGCAGATTGGAAAGTTCTTTCATGGGGAGATTCTCCTTCCCTGTTATGCCGTTTCCGGACAGAAAACACAATCACTACATTTCAGTACACTAGCATCTATTTGGGGAAAAGTCAACGACGGGCGCACTTTTATTAGCAGCAGTTTTCCTTCTTCCACGGTCACAGAGGCTGTCTTTCCGGGCAGCGTTTCGTTGCTGACCCCGTAGGGATCGGTGTTTGCCATGGAAGCGTTTTCCAGCGGATATTTGGCGTTTTTGATGGTGATCCCGCTGGCCGGAGATCCCATGCAAAGCAGAGAAAAAAAGGAGAAACACTCCTCCACGACAGCGCCCTCACGTCCGACGACGGAAATCTCGGAATGATCATCGACTGCGACCGCTTTGGCGCCCTGCGCGTCGAGATAGTATAAAACAGAAAGGTTGCCGAGGGTGTGATCCAGCCGTTCTCCGATCACGCCCGCCAGCAGAAAGTCCGCATATCCGCGGCGCAGCATCTCCTTCGCGGCAAACATGGTGTCCGTATCGTCTTTTTCACAGGGCAGCTCAATGGTTTCGACGGGAAGATGGGGATTTTCACAGGAATCAAAATCCCCCACAATCAAATCCGGCGTTACGCCCAGCCCATCCCGGTGTAAAAGCCCGCTATCACAAAAGACGAAGGTGTCGTCCGCGGTAAAACAGGCTTTGATGGTTTCATAGGAGCTAATCGGCGCACCGCCGATGATGACGCAGCGGCTCATGTCAGGCTTCTTTCCGGTGCGGCCTCTCCGGACGCAAGGAGACCCACATAGCGAAATGCCTTCTGTACCTGCGGGATCAGAAGGATCGCCACCGTGATCCCCGCCTCGATCCCGAGATAGGAACCGTTATAGGCAGCGGAATACACGAAGGGGTTCGGAAACTCCTCCGGCGCATAGGCGCCGAAAAAGATGACACCGGACAAGGTGGAAAAAGCAAACCGTCCGGCTACGCCTGTCAGATAGCCGAAGATCAGCCCGTTCTTTTTGTCATGGAAAAGACCGGAAAGACCAAGGACGCCGAAGGCCAGGATGTAATCCACGATGAGCTGCGGAAAGCTGATCAGGTAAGGATCAATGAAAAGCTGCAGGCAGCCGTAAGTGATGGCTGAGGTAAGACCTGCGCCGAGACCGAACCAGTAGCCGATCAGAGCCACAAACAGCATGGAAAACAGCGTCACGCTGCCGCCCATGGGGAGCCGGATGAATTTGATGTTGGAAAGGACCACGGCAAGCGAGAGCGCGATGGCGGAAAACGCCAGCTGTTTCGGATGAATGCCCTTTTTTTTCGTAAAATGGGCGCTGCCCAGGATCATGAGACCCGCGATGAGAAGGACGATCACAGTGTATCCTGCGGTGGTGAACAGAAAGCTCCCGTCCTCCTGTAACGTGATGAAAACAGACATAAAAAGACCTCCCTTTCATAAACAAGCCGGGAGATCCCTGAAAAAGCTTCCTTCCGCCGGTATTATCCGGTTCAAGTGATAAGGGTTGGCGTTTCACGCCTCTCAGCAACTGCACCCCCAGCATGCTTGATTCAGTTGTTCCAAGAATGCATTATAGCAGGTCGCAGATGTTTGTCAACAACAGTTGTCACCTGAAAAAAAAGCGTGCTATAATAAACACATCATCGTTTCTCAAAGGGAGTATGCATGAATATGGAACCGATCACAAAAGAAGGCACTTCCATGGATGAGATCCTTTCGGATTTCAAAAACGTCCACTACGCATTCCAACCGATCATCAAAGTTTCCACCGGAGAGGTCTTCGGATATGAGGGTCTGATGCGTCCTGTGCCCTTTACGCCGGATGAGGTCATCTATGAGTACGAGGTGAAAAACCGGCTTCAATATATCGAAACCCTGACTTTTTTCCAGGCCACGAGAGCGTTTCTGGACAGCGGCCTGGAAGGGAAGCTGTTTTTGAATTCGTTTCCCTGCGTTTCCATGACCCAGACGGACGCCGATGCTTATTTTGAAAAGTTCGGGAAGGAGCTGACCGGGCGTCTTGTGGTGGAGCTGCTGGAATACCCGGAGATCGTGCTCAACAGCTGGTATGCCAAAAAGCGTTCTCTGGCGAGCTTTTCGGAACCGGTGTGGATCGCACTGGATGATTTCGGAACCGGTGTCAATATTGATTCCAAGGTGGTCTCCCTTTACAATCCGAAGATCGTCAAGCTGGACCGCAGCCTCATCAGCAAGATCCATCAAAATGAGCGCAAACAGGCGGAGCTGGATCAGATCATCAGCTTTATGCGGCCCCGGGGGACCATGATCCTCGCCGAGGGCGTGGAGACGAAAGAGGAGCATGATTATCTGGTGGCGAAAAACCTTGATTTTCTGCAGGGCTTCTATATCGGGATGCCCACGATCTATGCGGATGATTTTTCGGAGGAGTAAGAGACGGATATGAATGGCATGAATGCGGATATGGTAAAAAAGAAAATTTCCCCCGGCATCTTGAAATGGCTGATCCCGGTGGTGATCGCGCTGATTCTGGTGGCGGACTGCTTTTACAACGTGAATGAGCAGGAGCAGGCGGTGGTCACGATGTTCGGCCAGGTGCAGCAGGTAAACGGCGCGGGACTGTATCTCAAGATCCCGTTTTTGCAGCGCGTCCGAAAGGTCGACACCACCACAAAGGGCGTGCCCATCGGCTATCGGGCGGAGAACGGAGAAGGCGGCAAGTCTGAGGTGGTGGACGCGGAGTCCATGATGATCACATCGGATTTCAACTTTGTGGATGTGGATTTCTATCTGGAATACCGGGTCAGCGATCCGGTGAAATACCTATATGAATCCACGGAGCCGGAGAAGATCCTTGCCAATCTGGCGCAGGCAGCCATCCGGTCGGCGGTTGTGGATTATACGGTGGATGATGTCATCACCACAGGAAAGAGCCAGATCCAGGCGGATGTGAAGGATCGCCTGATCGATAAGCTGGCCGAAGCGGACATCGGTCTGCAGCTTGTGAATATTTCCCTGCAGGACGCGGAGCCGCCCACCACAGAGGTCATGGAAGCCTTCAAGGCGGTTGAGACGGCCAAGCAGGGCGCTGACACGGCCATCAACAATGCCAAGAAATACCAGAATGAGCAGATTCCCGCGGCGGAAGCGGAAGCGGATAAGATCGTGCAGGACGCGACAGCCGAAAAAGAGGCACGGATCGCGGAAGCAGCCGGCCAGGTGGAGCGTTTCAACAGAATGTATGAAGAATACATCAAATATCCCCTGATCACCAAGCAGCGCATGTTTTATGAATCCATGGAAAGCCTGCTTCCGGGTCTGAAGGTGATCATCACGGACGGGCAGACGGAGACCATGCTCCCGTTGGATGATTTCGCATCGTTTTCCGCAGGTACGGAGACAGGGAGCAGTACGGCTTCTACCGGTACCGTCTCCTCCGCCGGCAATGGACAGGAAGGGGAGGAGTAGGCCATGAAAGCGAAAAAAGTCAAAATCGTCATCATCGTCCTCATCGTGCTGGCAGCAGTCATTTTGATCCCAAGCTGCTTCTTTACGGTGAAACAAAATGAATACGGCGCTGTGATCCAGTTCGGAAAGATCGTCCGGGTCGAGGACACCGCAGGGCTGAAAACAAAGATCCCGTTTATCCAAAGCGTGACCTATATCACAAAAGCCACGCAGATTTATGATATCACGCCGTCAGACGTGATCACGGCGGACAAAAAGTCCATGATCGCCGATACCTATCTTCTGTGGCGCGTGGAGAATCCGACGCGATATATGCAGACGCTGAACGGCTCCACCTCCGGCGCTCAGGATCGCTGCAGCGTGGCGGTTTACAACGCGACGAAAAACATCATCAGCTCCATGACCCAGGACGAAGTGATCGCGGCCCGGGGAGAACTGCTGACGGATCTCATCACGGAGGGCGCCAATTCCGATATCGGCGGCTATGGCATCGTGATCGAGAAGGCGGAGCTGAAAGCACTGGATCTCCCGGACAATAATAAGGAGGCGGTCTATGAACGCATGATCTCCGAACGGAACAACATCGCGGCTTCCTATGAAGCGCAGGGACAGGCGCAGGCGAAAAAGATCCGCAACGAGACGGATCGTCAGGTGGAGGTCATGAAGGCGGAAGCGGAGCGTGACGCGGCCGTCCTGGAAGCCGAGGGGGAAGCGACCTATATGCAGACACTGCAGGAGGCATACAATACAGAAGAAAAAGCCGATTTTTACAATTTCCTCCGCAGCCTGGACGCGGTCAAAGCGTCTATGAAAGGAAGCAACAAGACGGTCATATTGGACAAGAACTCTGAACTGGCAAGGATTCTCTACGGCCAGATGTAAGAAGGAAAACTGTATGAAGAAAAAAATCCTGATCGTTGATGATGAAAAGATTTCCCTGATGATGACCAATCATATCCTGATGACGGAATATGACACGGTTTGCGCGTCCTCCGGAGCGGAGGCGCTGTATATCTACGAGAAAGAGCGGCCGGATCTGGTGCTCTCGGATTTTCGCATGCCGCAGATGAACGGGTTTGAGCTGCAGAGAAAGATCCAGGAGCAGTTTGAGGATCCGGTTCCGTTTATTTTTATGACCGCGGATCACGATGAGGAAAATGAAAGCGTCGGGTTGCAGCAGGGGGCGGTGGATTTTATCCACAAACCTTTCCGCGCGGATGTGCTGTTGAAGCGGATCAGCAATATCCTGCGCCTGATCGAGCAGATCAGCGGTCTGAAAAAAGCTTCCGCCACAGATCCCATGACGGGGTTGTTGAACAAAGCATCCGTCAGAGCCGAGATCTCGGAGCTTTGCAAGAGGACGCCCGGCGCGCTGCTGATGGTGGACCTGGACAGCTTCAAGCCGGTGAATGATCTTTATGGTCATTCCATGGGGGACAAGATCCTGATCCGTTTTGCGGAGATCCTGCAGTCCGCCGTACGTTTCACGGATATTACGGGAAGGATCGGCGGGGATGAATTTATCGCTTATTGCCAGAATGTGGGAGAGGAATCCGTCATCGCGGAGAAAGCCGCTTATATCAATGAATTCCTGTTACAGTCCGCCCATGAGATGATGGGGGAGGATATGTCCATTCCGCTGGGAGCCTCCATCGGTTGCGTTTTTGTGCCGGATGAGGGCAAGGATTTTGACACCCTGTTCAAAAAGGCAGACGAGGCGCTCTACCACGTCAAGAAGAACGGGAAGCACGGATACGAGATCTACGGCAGCAACACCGGTGCCAAGATCATCAAAGAGCATCAGGCGACGGGGATCGCGCACGTCTTTGAGATCCTGTCGGAGCGCTCGGAAGTGAAGGGCGCGTACACGCTCCCCTTTGAGCAGTTCCGTACGGTTTACCAGTTCCTTTCCAGACTACATCTCAACTATAAAAAAGAAATCTGGGTCGTGATGTTCTCTCTCCATCAGACCGGAACCACTGCACTTCCGACAGAGGAGGTCATGGAACAGTTTCTCGGCGTGATCGGCAAATCCCTTCGCGCCAGCGATATCGTGACCCAAAACAGCAAGAACCAGATCCTGGCTGTCTTAAATGAGACAAACCGGATGAACAGCGAGCTTGTGGTGGAACGCGTGCTCAAGAATTGGGAAAAAGCAGGAGAAGATACCGGATACCAGATCACATATGAGCTGGATACCATCAAAGGTTAAGGGAGTGGAACGCAATGACGATCGAGATTCTGAAGGAGTTCGGTGCGGATACGACAGAGGGCCTAGCGCGCTGTATGGATAATGAAGACTTCTACCTGAAAATGGTGGAGCTGGGTCTTTCCGATGAGCGTTTTGAGACGCTGCGTCCGGTTTTGGAGGCGCACAATCTGGATGAGGCGTTTGAAATGTGCCATGCCATGAAAGGGGTTTTCGGAAACCTGTCACTGACGCCGCTTTACGATTCCATCAGTGACATGACAGAGCTTCTGCGCGCGCGGGAAGAGATGGATTATCTGCCGATGTTTGATGAGATCAAAGCGCAGAGAGACCGGCTGCTTGCCATGGCAAAGGAGAGGGAGACAACGGAAGGATAAGGGGTAGCAATGGTTGACTGGCTGAAAGAAGCAGTATTTTATGAGATTTATCCCCAGTCGTTTTATGATACGAATGGAGACGGGATCGGGGATTTCAAGGGGATCTTACGGAAGATGGATTATGTGAAAAGCCTTGGGTGCAACGCAATCTGGCTGAATCCGTGTTTTGATTCCCCTTTTTGTGATGCGGGATACGATGTCCGGGACTATGAAAAGACTGCGTCGCGTTACGGTACCAATGAGGATCTGACGCAGCTCTTTGAGGAAGCGCACCGGAAAGGAATCCGCATCATTCTGGATCTTGTGCCGGGGCATACGTCTGAGGAGCATGCCTGGTTCAAAGAGAGCGGGAAAGCGGAAAAAAACAAGTATTCCGGCCGCTATATCTGGACGGAGCATTGGATGCAGTCCATCCCCGGGCATCCTTATGTCGCCGGGAAATGTGACCGGAACGGCACCTATCTTCTGAACTTTTTTGAGTGTCAGCCGGCGTTGAACTATGGGTTTTTGCATCCGACGGAAAGCTGGCAGAAGTCGATGGACGATCCGGACTGTCTTGCGACGAGGGACGCGATCCGTGAGGTGATTCGCTTCTGGCTGTCCAAAGGATGTGATGGCTTCCGCGTTGACATGGCAAATTCTCTGGTCAAAGAGGATGACGATCAGAAATCCGGGACTTGTGCGGTCTGGCAGGATATTCTTGCCCCGATCCGAAAAGAATTTCCGGAGGCGGTATTTGTGTCGGAATGGAATGAGCCGGAGCAATCCATCAATGGCGCCGGGTTTGATGTGGATTTTTATCTGGACTGGCCGGGAAACGGGTATCACGCCCTTCTTCGGGATACGGAGTCTGGAGAGGATCGAAGCTATTTCAAAAAGGGACCGGAGCCGGATATTACCCGGTTTCTGGAGGAATATCTGCCGCGCTATGCATCCACCTACGAAAACGGCTGTATCGCGCTGATCACCTGTAACCATGACACGCCCCGTCCCCGCCGGAATCTCACGCCGGACGAGTTGAAGATCGCTTACGCGGTGCTTTTCACCCTGCCGGGCGTGCCCTTCCTGTATTACGGAGACGAGATCGGCATGCGTTATCTGGACGTGCCGACGAAAGAAGGCGGTTATACGCGGACCGGCAGCCGGACGCCGATGCAGTGGGATCATACGGAGAATCTCGGCTTTTCCAAGGCAAAACCGGAAGCGCTCTATCTGCCTGTGGATCCGGACAAAAAAGCGCCCACCGTGGAGAGTGAGGAGAAGGATGCGGATTCTCTGTTGAATGTGGTGAGACGGGTGCTGAAATTCCGGGAAAGCCGGAAGGACTTCCGCGCCGATGCGCCCCTTGAGATCCTGCAGGGAGAGAAAGGGAAGCCCTTTGTTTACCGGAGAGAGCGGATGATCTGCATGGTGAATCCGTCAGAGAGGGATGAGACGGTGGAGCTGCCTGAACTGTACGGAGCGGTGGAACAGCTGATTATCGGCGGGATCCGTGTGCAGGAAGACAAAGAAAAAAAGCAAACGAAAGTGTTACTGGAGGGAGGATCCTTTGTGATCCTGAAGAAAGACGGAGGGGAATGGCATGAATCGACGCGAGATCACACAACAAAGGTACACGGATGAAAGATCACTGTTCGGGGAGTCCGGTCTGACCATCAGGGACACGATCTTTGATCAAGGAGAATCCCCGCTGAAGGAATGCAGAGATGTGGATCTTTACGGCTGCATGTTCCGCTATAAGTATCCGCTCTGGTACGGGAAAAATGTCCGCGCGGATCATACGACCTGGTTTGAGATGGCCCGGGCAGGGGTCTGGTATACCGATCAGGTGGAGGTGACGGATTCTCTGATTGCGGCGCCGAAGAATTTCCGTCGCTGTAATGGGTTGACCTTAAGAAATGTGAATTTCACCAATGCGGAGGAGACCCTGTGGCAGTGTACCCATGTGAAGCTTGACCAAGTGCAGGCGCGTGGCGCCTATTTCGCCATGAACTGCTCTGATCTGGAGGTGGATGGTCTGACGCTGGACGGCAACTATTCCTTTGATGGCGTGAAGAACGCCGTGATCCGGCATTCAACCCTCATGACGAAGGACGCGTTCTGGAATACGGAGAATGTCACGGTGCTGGATTCCTTTATCTCCGGGGAATATCTCGGGTGGAATGCGAAAAACCTGACACTGGAGAATTGTACCATCGAAAGCCTGCAGGGGATGTGTTATATCGAAAATCTGGTCATGAAAAACTGCAAGCTCCTCAATACGACGCTGGCTTTTGAATACTCTTCCGTGGACGCGGAGATCACAACCACCATCGACAGTGTCTTAAATCCCGGCAGCGGTACGATCCGCGCACCGAAGATCGACCGCCTGATCATCGAAAAGGATCGCTGCGATGAAGGGAAAGTGAAGATTCTCTGCGAAGAGATCGGGCAAAGAAAAGAGGTAAACGATGAGCTTTGATTTTGACAGAGTCATCGACCGACGGGGCAGCGATGCTTTAAAATGGGATATCGGAGAAAAGGAACTGCCCATGTGGGTTGCGGATATGGACTTCGAGACAGCCCCGGCGATCAGGCAGGCGCTGGCGGAACGTGTCAGTCACGGCGTATTCGGCTATTCCGTTGTTCCGGACGCATGGTACGATGCTTATCTCTCCTGGTGGGAGAGCCGCCATCATTTCCCCATGGAAAAAGAGGGTCTCATTTTTTGCACAGGCGTGATCCCGGCATTATCCAGCGCGGTCAGAAAGCTGACGACCCCCGGAGAAAACGTCCTTTTGCAGACGCCGGTTTACAACACCTTTTTCAATTCCATCAAAAACAACGGGCGGAATGCTTTGGAATGTCCGCTGAAGCTTGATGGAACCACCTATTCCATTGACTGGGAAGCCTTTGAACAGAAGCTTTCCGATCCACAGACCACCCTGTTTTTCCTTTGCAACCCCCATAATCCCATCGGGAAGATCTGGGACAAGGAGACGCTCGGCAGGATCGGCGCGCTTTGCGCAAAATACGGCGTGGTGGTGATCTCCGATGAGATTCATTGTGATCTTTGCGATCCGGGGAAGGAATATGTGCCCTTTGCGTCCGTATCGGAGGTCTGCAGGGACAACAGCATCACCTGCATCGCTCCCAGCAAGACCTTTAATCTGGCGGGACTCCAGTCTGCAGCAGTCTACGCCGCGAATCCGTTTCTCAGGCACAAGATCTGGCGCGCGCTGAATACGGATGAGGTGGCGGAAGGGAATGCGTTTGCGGTCACGGCAGCAGTGGCTGCGTTCACAAAAGGCGCGGAATGGCTTGATGCCCTACGGGAGTATTTGTTTGAGAACAAACAGGTTGTTGCTTCCCGCATCAAAGAAACACTGCCGGAACTGACGCTGATCCCCTCCGAGGCGACCTATCTCCTTTGGATCGACTGCCGCGCGCTGCCGAAAGGAGGATCGGATTTTGCGTCTTTTCTGCGGAAAGAAACCGGCCTGTTCCTTACGAAAGGGCAGGTTTACGGGGAAGCCGGCGCGGGCTTTGTGCGGATGAACATCGCATGCCCCCGCAGTCTCATCGAGGACGGCCTCAACCGTCTTTCCGAGGGTGTCAAAAAATACCGGGAGACGTATGAATAGTCAAAACAAGTGCATTCTGTACGGACTGATCTCGCTTTCGATTCCGACCATTCTGGAAGAAGTGATGAGCACGCTTCTGCAGTATGTGGATACCGCCATGGTCGGGCATTTGGGGCAGCAGGCGACTGCGGCGGTCAGCACCACGACCACCGTGAGCTGGCTGGTGCACAGCATCCCCTATTCCATTGCCATTGCGGTCATGGCGCTTGTTGCAAAAGCCTATGGCGCCAGGGATCATGCCCTTGTGCGGAAGATCGTTTCCCAGAGTTTTTTGCTGACACTGATCGTCGGCGCAGCGCTGACCGTGGCCTGTCTGGTCTTAAGCCCGTTGATTCCGGTCTGGATGCACGCGGAGGAGGCGGTGCAAAAACCGGCTTCTCTTTATTTCTTTATCATCAGTATTCCCATGATCCTTCGTACCGCGGACGCCACCTTCGGGGCCGTCATCCGCGCGACGAAGGATACCAAGACCCCCATGCTTGTCAATCTCGCGGCCAATGTGATCAATGTTGCCCTGAACGGGCTTTTGATCTATGGATTGCGTTGGGGCGTCACAGGCGCTGCCGTTGCTTCCGCGATTTCTTTTTCTTTTTCCGGCGTGATGATGATGGTGCTGGCGCACAAAAAGGGCTGGTTTGTGCCTGATCAAAAGCAGCTTCATTGGGACAAGCCCATCCTGCGCGAGATGGCCAGGATTTCCCTCCCGGCTCTCGGTACCAGCGTCACTTCCTGTATGGGCTATGTGGTTTTCGCCGGCATGGTCAGCGGCATGGGCACGATGATTTTTGCAGCCCACTCCATTGCTGTGATGGCGGAACAGCTCTTCTATATCCCGGGATACGGTCTGCGCGTGGCCACATCCTCTCTTGTCGGAAACGCCATCGGAGAAGGAGATCGGAAAAAACAGCAGGTGACGGAGACGACGAGCATCATTCTGACCGTCGGCGGAATGGTGGTCTCTGGATTGCTCCTGTTTCTCGCGGCGAATCCTTTGATGTCTTTTTTTACGGTAGATCAGGATGTGGCGGAGCTGGGTGCGCAGATGCTGCGGCTGGTCGCGTTGACAGAGCCTTTTTTCGGCCTCATGATCGTGATCGAAGGCATTTTTTACGGGCAGGGAAAAAGCAAGGGCATCTTTGTGATCGAATCCATCAGTATGTGGGGGATTCGCATTGTGTTTACTTATCTGGTCACCCATGTCTGGGGACTCGGGCTTCGTGAAGTCTGGTTCTGCATGATCGCGGATAACGTCTTCAAAGCGCTTTCGCTTCTTGGCATTTATCTATACAGCAGACGGAAAAAATGATAAAATCAACTCATGCAGTTTAATTCCTACCTTTTTATTTTATGCTTTTTACCGGCATTTCTGATCTTGTATTTCCTGCTTTCCAAGTGGTCTGTCAAAGTGGGAAATCTTTTTCTTGTGGTTGCATCCTGCCTTTTTTATCTGTATGCCGGGAAAAAGATGTTTTTTGTGCTCTGCGTGGATATCGCGGTGAACTATGTCTTTATCAAGGCCATTCAAAAAACCCGTGACCGTGTGAAAAAGACCATGCTGTTTTTCGGCATTACCGCAAATATTCTGGTACTACTTTATGTGAAGTATCTGAATTTTTTTATTACCACGCTGGACAATCTGTCAGGCCTTGCGATTCCGCCCCGTGAGATTCTGGTGCCGCTGGGGGTCAGCTTTTTTACCTTCCAGCAGATCGGCTATCTGGTGGATACCTATCGGGGCAAAACAGAGCAGAATACCCTGTTCGAATACATCCTGTTTGTGGTGTTTTTCCCGAAGCTCGCCATGGGACCCATCACGAAGCAGGAGGTTTTGATCCCGCAGTTTCGGGATCCGGAGAAAAAGAAATGCAATCCGGACTGTCTGATCCGCGGGATTCGGATGTTTACCCTCGGACTGGCAAAGAAAGTGCTGTTTGCCGAAACCTTTGCAACGGCGGTCAATTATACCAAATATTATGAACTGTCCGGTATGGCGACCAGTATGGAGATCCTTCTGATCGCAGTCTGCTATGCGTTTGAGATCTATTTTGATTTCAGCGGCTATACGGATATGGCCCAGGGGATTGCCAAGATGATCGGGATCGATCTGGCGGACAACTTCAATTCCCCGTATCAGGCGCTTTCCATCCGGGATTTCTGGAAGCGGTGGCACATCTCCCTGACGAAGTTTCTGACGGAATATCTCTACATTCCGTTGGGCGGAAGCAGAAAGGGCGCAGCCAGGACGTATCTCAATACGATGATCGTCTTTTTGGTCAGCGGTCTCTGGCATGGAGCCAACTGGACCTTTATCCTGTGGGGCGCATTGCATGGCGGATTGCAGATTCTGGACCGGATCTGGGAGAAAGGGTGGAAACGGATTCCCCGTGTCATTCGCTGGATTTTGACGTTTCTGGCGCTTGCCGTGCTGTGGCTTTTGTTCCAGGCGGACAGCGTGAGCCAGTGGTGGATGGATCTGAAGCTCTTTTTCACCTCCGGAAATTTCAAGTTCCATGACACGATTTCAGTGGCGTTTCTGATCCCGGAGGTAAAGGGAGCGATCTCCTTCTTCGGGTGGCTGACCGGAGCGTCCTCCCTTGCGATCCTTTCCGCGCAGACCATCGCGTCCAATGTGATGATGGTGGTCTTTATCGCCGGATCCTTTGTGATCTGCCTGTGCGCAAAAAATGTGACCAGGCGCTCTTACCCCAATACGGTCTGGACCCTTGTGGGATCTGCGCTGCTGCTGGTGCTTTGTATTACGGGACTCGGAAGCGAATCCATGTTTGTGTATAACAATTTTTGAGGATGCGTATGAGCAGTAAAAAATGGCTGACAGGATATCTGATCTTACTGGTTGCGCTTCTGATCGGCGTATTGTTGATGGTGGTGCTGATTGACCCGTTTTTCCATTATCATAAGCCGCTGGATGGGCTTTTTTACACCCTGGATAATGAGCGGAGCCAGAATGACGGGATGCTGAAGCATTTTGATTATGACGCGGTTTCCACAGGGACGTCTCTGACGGCGAATACCAAGATCAGTGAGGTGGATGACCTCTACGATGTGGATGCTATCAAAGCGCAGTTTTCCGGCGGTTCCTATTATGAGATCAACCGGAACCTGGAGACGGCCTTTGACCATCAGAAGATCGGAACCGTGATCCGGTGTCTGGATATGGCATATCTTCTGGATGACAAGGATCTTCTCCGGATCGATATGGGAGAATACCCGGATTATCTGTATGATGACAATCTCTGGAATGACACGAAATACATCTTTAACCGGGATGTGGTCTTTCAGCGGTGCATTCCTATGCTTTTGGAGGCGGCTGCCGGCAGAAAGGGCGGGATCACCAGCTTTGATGATTACGGATACTGGATGGACGGGGTCACCTTCGGTGCGGATGCTGTGCTGGGCGGTTATTATCCCTTCTTTGATCCGCCGTATTCTCCGGGTCTGACGGAGGAGGAAGCGGAAAATGTCCGGGAAAATGTCCGCCAGAACCTGACTGCCATAGCGGCAGCGCATCCGGAAACCACGTTCTACTATTACTTCTCTCCGGTCAGCGCGGCCTGGTGGGGACTGACCAAAACCTCCGGAGATTTCTTCCGGACGACAGATGCGGAACGGATCGCAGTGGAAGAGATGCTGCCCTATGACAATATCCGGCTCTTCCTGTTCAGTGACAAAACGGATATTACGACAGATTTGGCGAACTATAAGGACGCGCTACATTACGGAGACTGGATCAATTCCGACATCCTGCATTGGATGAAGGAAGGGGACGGCGCGCTGACAAAAGAAAACTGGGAAGAGCGGCTTGCGAAGGAGCAGGAGTTCTACCTGAATTACGACTACAATCAACTGTTTGATCAGATGGAGCATTGAGATGGAAGGTCGCATCGTCTTTTTTTCAGGCATTTATGATACGCTGGATCTGTATACGGAGAAGTTTCTGGAGATCTTTCAAAAGAAGGGCTATCAATGTCTGAATCTGAATATTGCCGATATGCCGTCCGCTGTGGCCAAACTCGGCGCCTTTATGGAAGAGCATGCCGTGACGGCCGCCATCGGCTTTAACGGGATGGGCTTTAACCTGGAACTGCTGGACGGCCATAATTTCTGGGAGGAAGCAGGGATTCCGGTGCTGAATATCCCGATGGATCATCCCTTTCATTTTGACAAGCACCTTAAGAAAGCGCCCTCCACAGGAATTCTGCTATGCATGGACCGCCGGCACATCAAGTATATCCGCCGGTTTTATCCCCATATTGAGAATGTGGATTTTCTGCCCCACGCGGGGATCGAATACGGGCTGCATCATCCGCTGATCGCGGACCGGGAGATCGATGTGCTCTATGCGGGGACGTTGGCGCGGTTTGTGGCGGAAGGACTGGTGCCGGATCTTTCCGGCACTACGGAATACGACGGACTAAAGCTTTCCAAAGAGGTCTTGTCGGAGCTTACGACCCACCCGGATAAGACCACGGAAGAGGCGATCGAGGACTATTTTCTGGCGGAAGGGCTGCATTATACGGATGAGGAGCTGCGGCGGCAGATTACGAGGCTTCGGTTTCTGGATTCCTTTGCGGTCTCGTTTTACCGGGAGCAGGCAGTGAGACGGCTTGTGGAAAGCGGCGTGCATGTGACTGTTTACGGCGCGGGATGGGATTCCTGTGAATGGGCGGGGCATCCAAAGTTTGATTTCCGGGGGCGTGTTTCCGCGTCGGAGATTCCGGAGGTCATGGATCGTTCCAGAATTGTCCTGAATACGATGACCTGGTTTAAGGCGGGGACCCACGACCGGGTCTTTAACGGGATGCTTCAGCGGGCAGGGGTGGTCACGGACGATTCCGATTATATGAAGGAGCGGTTTACCTCCGGCAGGGAGCTGTATATGTTTTCTCTGGAAAAGATCGGAGAGATGCCGGAGAAGGTGGCTGATTATCTGGCGCACCCGCATGAACTCCAGGAAATGGCGGATCGCGGCAGAAGCGCTGCCAGAGCCCATGATACCTGGGAAAACCGGATCAATGAAGTCATCATGAAGTGGATCAAGAGGGACACATGAAGCAGCAGTCTGAAAAAAACCGAAGGCAGGCCGTACTGGACCGTCTGGATGAAGTGTACGGGAAAGACGCGGTGTGCTACCTGGTCTATGAAACGCCGTGGCAGCTGTTATTTTCGACGATCCTGTCCGCGCAGTGCACCGATGAGCGGGTGAATCTGGTGACAAAGGATCTTTACCGGAAATATGACTCGCTGGAGAAATTTGCGGGGGCAAAGCTTTCCGCGATGGAAAAGGACGTCCATTCCACCGGTTTCTATCACCATAAGGCAAAAAACCTGATCGCCTGCGCGAAAATGCTGTTGGAAACATACGGAGGAGAGGTGCCTTCCGAAATAGAAGAACTGACGAAACTGCCCGGAGTCGGCCGTAAGACCGCAAATGTGATCCGGGGTAATATTTACGGTCAGCCCAGCATTGTGGTGGATACGCATGTCAAGCGGATTTCAAAGAAACTGGGATTTACGAAAGAGACAGAGCCGGAAAAAGTCGAACAGGCGCTGATGAAGACGCTTCCGAAAGAACACTGGATCCGGTGGAATACCCAGATCATCACCCTGGGGAGAACGATCTGCGTCGCTCGAAATCCGAAATGCGCGGAGTGCTTTCTTAATGACCTTTGTCCGGCGTATCCTCCCGGGGTCTGAGATGCCGCTGCACTGTGGACAGGGCGTAGCCGGTCAGGTTTTTTTCGGCAAGCGAGAGGAGATCCGCTCTTTTTGCCACGGTTTTCGCTTCTGTGTAATAGTCCGCGAGTCGGATGTAGTTTTGTGTGAGATCCGTGGGCAGGAGGATGCCTTTTTCCAGCACGGCTATGGCTTCCTTCAGATAGCCTTCGTCGTGCAGAAGCGTGCCGTAGGATAGGATCGCCTCCTCCAGGTCGGAAAAATGATCCCCGTAGATCGTCAGTTCCTCCAGATTCTGCGGGCCATAGGTCAGCTTCAGATCCGTGTTGCTGATCCCGTTCAGGTTCAGCATTTGCTGTTTGGAAGCATCGACGATGGCATCTCTTGCGCTTTTCAGGTCGGAGGACCCGTCCGGCGCCGCCGGGAGACTGTCCGGGTCAAACTGAAAATAGGTGATGGTGGCAAGATCCACCTTTCTCGCGCTGTTTGCGTTGCTTTCTTTTTCCCAGAAAGCGTCCGTCCGCTCCTTTTCCGAGCGGGTGGCGCGTACGCGCAGGACAGCCAGCACGATGATAAAGATCATAAAAGCAGTTAAAAAAGGAAACATAAACATCCTTTCGAAAGAGGAGGCTCTATGGCGAAACAAAAGGCACCCAGATTCTCGAAACGGAACCGCATCATCGCCACTGTCATTGCGGTGGCAGTCATCGGCACCATGGTTTTCACGCTTGTGGTGTCAGCGGTGCTATAACCCTGATTATTATACTCTATGGGCACATTTTGCACAAATCCCCCTGACTCGCCGATGCAATCTTTAAGAGTTTTGTACCTTGAAAAAGTCGGTACGCGCGTATAGAATGGCTATGAACAGATGAGGATGAGAGTGCATTCACGGTGGAAGCCCGTGAAAGGAAAGCTAGGGGTACGATGATGAAGCTGAAAAACTTTTTATATAGCGCGGCTGCGGTTCTTTTTGCAGGGTTTCTCTCCTTCGGGACAGTGACCGTGTATGGTGCGTATGCAGATCCCGATGCGGTGATTGCGGATCACGTATCCATCGGCGGTGTGGATGTCAGCGGGATGACCGTGGAAGAAGCGACAAACCTGCTGAATGAGAAAACCTCCGCATTCCAGGATACCACCTTTGTACTGACTACCGGTGACAAGTCCATGCAGGTGACCGGGATGGATCTCGGATTATCCTGGGGAAATCCGCAGGTGGTGGAGGAAGCGGCGAACGTGGGCAAATCCGGCAACCTCCTGACCCGTTTTAAGGATAAAAAGGATCTGGAGAAAAACGGCAAAAGCTATGACGTCATTTTCACCATTGACGAAACCGAGGCGGCTGCGCTGCTGAGCGCAAATGCGGATATGCTGGGTGAGAACGCAATGAGCGCCGGTTTGAGCAAGACGGCGGACGGCTTTGTGATGACGGAGGGCCATCAGGGCGTGACGGTGGATGTGCCGGCGTCTCTCAAGGTGATCCAGGATTACATCACTTCCCAATGGGACGGAAATGATGCCACGATCACGCTGGCAACGGAGGTGACGACGCCTACCGGTACTTCCGAGGACCTTTCCCGTGTGAAGGATGTGCTCGGTTCCTTCCATACGGATTTCAGTTCCTCCTCTGCGGCGCGGTGCACCAATATCGAGCGCGCGGCGAGCCTGATCAACGGCAGCATTGTATATCCTGGCGAGGAGTTTTCGGTGGTGGCGACCATCGGCCCGACGGATGCGGCAAACGGTTATGAGCTGGCGGGTGCGTATGAAAACGGTCAGACGGTGGAGGCCTATGGCGGCGGTGTCTGTCAGGTATCTTCCACTTTGTATAACGCGGTATTGTTCTCGGAACTTCAGGTGACGACCCGTTCCCCGCACTCCATGCTGGTTTCCTATGTGGAGCCTTCCCGCGACGCGGCGATTGCGGTGGATTCCGGCAAGGATTTTAAATTCAAGAACAATACGGATGCCCCGATTTACATTGAAGGATACACCAAGGATAAGCAGTTGTATTTTACGATCTACGGAGAAGAGACCCGTCCGGCCAACCGCTCGATCTCCTATCAGAGCGAGGTGACCTCCCAGTCGGACCGCACCTATTCTTTTGTGCCTTCGGCGGATCCCATCGGGACCATCGTGACCACCAGTTCCGCTCATATCGGAAAGAACGCGGAGCTTTGGAAAACCGTTACCGTGGACGGCGTGGAGCAGAGCCGGGAAAAGGTCAATTCCAGCAGTTATCGCGGGACACCGCAGACGGTTGTGATCGGGATCGCATCTCCTGATCCCACGGCGACTTCGGCGGTCAGTGCGGCCATCGCCACCGGCGATGCCTATACGGTCTACAGCACAGTAGCGGCATATTCTGGAAATGCGGCAGCAGCATCCAGAGCGAATAATGTGTTGTCCGAACGCGCGGAAACCGCACAGATCAATGGAGCGGATGCCGCGGCGGCGGATGCGGCAGCACAGGCAGCAGTTGACGCGGCGGCAGCAGCAGCCACACCGGAGCAGGCGGCAGCAGAGCAGGCCGCAGCGGCGGATGCGGCAGCGCAGGCAGCGGCAGCGGCTCCCGTGGATCAGGCAGAGGCGGATGCCATTCTGGTACAATGATGTGATGAAGATTGGAAAACTACCGGAGCCGGTGCTGAAACGCGCCGTGTTGACACAACTGCACACCAGACGGGACGAAGTCCTACTCAGCGCAGCCATCGGAGAAGACTGCGCTGCTTTGGCATTAGAAGCAGATGAGATGCTGGTGCTTTCCACGGATCCCATCACAGCCTCCACAGAAGAGATCGGAAGCCTGGCGGTGCAGATTACGGTGAATGATCTTTCCAGCGCCGGCGCGGAGCCTGTGGGACTCATGGTGACTTTGCTCCTCCCCCCGGATACGGAGGAAGAGGAGATCCGCGCAGTGATGCAGCAGATGGAAGCGGCCTGCGCCGATGCCAATGTGGAGATCATGGGCGGCCATACCGAGGTGACCGGCGCCGTGAACCAGATTCTGGTCTCTGTCTGCGGTGTGGGAAAAGTAAAGAAAGACGCCCTTGTGACCACCGGTGGTGTGCGTCCCGGGATGGACATCATTGCTACAAAATGGATCGGGATCGAAGGAACCGCCATCATTGCAAGAAAGCGGAAAGAAGAACTCCTGAAGCGCTTTCCGGAGAAGCTGGTGCAAAGCGCGATAGAGATGGGAGAGCATCTTTCCGTACAGCGGGAAGCCGTGATTGCAGTCCAAGCCGGCGTCAGCGCCATGCACGATGTGACAGAGGGCGGTATCTACGGCGCGCTCTGGGAGTTTGCCGAGGCGTCGGGAGTCGGACTGGAGATTGATCTCAGAAAGATTCCGGTTCGGCAGGAAACCATCGAAATCTGCGAGTATTTTGGCATCAATCCTTATGAGCTGATCAGCAGCGGATGCATGCTGATGGCCGCCGGGGATGGAGAGGCGCTTGTTGAGGCGCTGCAGCAAGAGGGGATTCCGGCGGTGATCATCGGAAAAGCCATGGAAGGAAAAGACCGCCTGATCGTAAAGGACGGGGAGAAACGTTTTCTGACACCGCCCAACACGGATGAAATCTATCAAATCACAGGATCATAAAGAGTCACACATGAGGAAAGAAAAGAAAATGAGAGAAAAAATACTGACTTTTATCGAAAAAAACAGCAGGATCGATCTGAGGGAGCTGGCTGTGATGCTTGGCGTGGACGAAGAATCGGTTGTCGCGGAGCTTCAGGCGATGGAGGAGGAGCATGTGATCTGCGGCTATCATACCATCATCGACTGGGACAAGGTCGGCATCGAAAAGGTTTCCGCCATGATTGAGGTGCGGGTCACGCCGCAGCGCGGAATGGGCTTTGATAAAGTGGCCGAGCGGATTTATAATTATCCGGAAGTGAACTCGGTCTACCTGATCTCCGGTGGATTTGATCTGATGGTAACGCTGGAAGGGAAGACGCTGCGGGAGGTTTCCCAGTTTGTATCGGAGAAGCTTTCCACGCTGGACACCGTGCTTTCCACCAAGACCAACTTTATCCTGAAGAAATACAAGGATCACGGCACGGTGATCGCAGAAGGTGAAAAAGACGAAAGGCAGCTGGTACAGCCATGAGAGAACCTTTGAGTAAACGGATCGTGTCCATCGAGCCTTCCGGCATCCGGAAATTTTTTGATGTGGTCAATGAAATGAAGGATGCGATCTCCCTCGGCGTCGGAGAACCGGATTTTGATACCCCCTGGTTCATTCGGGACGAGGGCATCTATTCTTTAGAGCGGGGACGCACTTTTTATACAAGCAATGCGGGATTGAGGGAGCTGAAGGAGGAGATCGCGACCTATTTGAATAGGCGTTTTTCCCTTTCTTATTCCGCCGCGAAGGAAGTGCTGGTGACTGTCGGCGGTTCCGAAGCGATCGATATTGCCATGCGCGCGATGCTGGATCCGGGGGATGAGGTGCTGATCCCGGAGCCTTGTTATGTTTCCTATCTGCCCTGTGCCATTCTGGCAAACGGGACACCGGTTACGATTGAACTGAAAGCGGAAAATGAATTTCGTCTGACGGCGCAGGAAGTGCTGGATGCCGTGACGGACAGGACGAAGCTTCTGGTGCTGCCTTTTCCGAATAATCCCACAGGCGCTGTCATGGAGCGGAAGGATCTGGAAGCCATCGCAAAAGTCGTCGAGGAGAAGGATCTCTATGTGATCAGTGACGAGATTTATGCGGAGCTCACCTATACCGAGGAAGGACACGTGTCCTTTGCGACGCTGCCCGGGATGTGGGAGAGGACGATTACCATCAACGGCTTCTCCAAATCCTTTGCCATGACCGGCTGGCGTCTGGGTTATGCCTGCGGGCCGGAGAACATCATCCGCGAAATGACCAAGATCCATCAGTACTGCATCATGTGCGCACCCACCACGAGCCAGTATGCTGCAGTGGAGGCGCTTCGCCGCGGAGATGAGGAAGTGGAAAAGATGCGGGAGGAATACAACGGCAGACGCCGGTATCTTCTCCACCGGTTTCAGGAGATGGGGCTGCCCTGTTTCGAACCCTATGGGGCCTTCTATGTATTTCCGGATATCCGGAAGCTGGGCATGACCTCGGAAGAGTTTGCTACAAAACTTCTGGAACAGGAGAAAGTTGCAGTCGTGCCGGGTACGGCTTTCGGACGCAGCGGAGAAGGATTTATCCGGATCTCCTACGCATACAGCCTGTCCAACCTGAAGATCGCGTTGGATCGGATTGAGCATTTTATTGAAGGAAACGCCAAAAGTGCCATGCGATGAAATATGGACCAGTTTATTAAAGCGCGAAATGTCACATTTGAATACATCCGCCGGGACGATGACGGCAACGTGGAAGGCATCGAGACTGCACTCGACAAGGTGGACCTCGATGTCAAGGCGGGAGACTTTATTGCGATCCTGGGTGCGAACGGTTCCGGCAAATCCACCCTTGCCAAGCACATCAATGCCCTGCTGACACCGGAGAGCGGGTATCTGATTGTAGACGGGAAGGATACCCATAACAAGGATCATACCCTGGCCATCCGCCAGACGGCCGGCATGGTGTTTCAGAATCCGGATAACCAGATCATCGCCAGTATCGTCGAGGAGGATGTTGGCTTTGGGCCTGAGAATATCGGCGTTCCGACGGATGAGATCTGGACACGGGTGGAGAAAAGCCTTCGTTCTGTCGGCATGTACCACTATCGGCATCATTCCCCGAACCGCCTTTCCGGCGGACAGAAACAGCGTGTCGCCATCGCCGGCGTCATGGCGATGAAGCCGAAATGCATCATCCTGGATGAGCCGACAGCCATGCTGGATCCCATCGGACGGCAGGAAGTCCTTTCCGCTGTCAGGGAATTAAATAAAAAAAACGGGATCACGGTGATCCTGATCACCCATTACATGGAAGAGACTATCCATGCAAACAGGATCTTTGTGATGGAAAGCGGCAAGGTGATTATGCAGGGAAAGCCACGGGAGATCTTTTCCCGCGTGGAGGAACTAAAAGACCATCATCTGGCTGTGCCGCAGGTTACGGAGCTTGCATGGGAGTTAAAGCAATCCGGCCTTTCCCTCCCGGACGGGATACTGACGAAAGAAGAACTGATATCTGAACTATGTCGATTATCGTAAATGAGCTGAACTACATCTACAATCCCGGTACCGCCATGGAAGTACAAGCCCTGCGGGACATTAATCTGGAGATCAAAGACGGGGAATTTATCGGGATCATCGGCCATACGGGATCCGGAAAGTCCACGCTGATCCAGCATCTCAACGGTCTGATCCGCGCCACATCCGGCGGGATCTTTTATAACGGTGCGGATATCTATGATGAGGGATATGATCTGCGCACCCTGCGGACAAAGGTGGGGCTGGTGTTTCAGTATCCGGAGCATCAGCTGTTTGAGACCACAGTCATGGCGGATGTCAGTTACGGGCCAAAGAACCAGGGTCTGGATGAGAAAGAAGCGACCCTTCGCGCAGTGGGTTCCCTCAATGCGGTTCATTTCCCGGAAAAGCATTTTTATGATTCTCCCTTCGAGCTCTCCGGCGGTCAGAAGCGCCGTGTGGCCATTGCGGGGGTGCTTGCGATGAAGCCGGAGGTATTGATTTTGGACGAGCCGACGGCGGGACTGGATCCCCAGGGAAGAGACGAGATCCTGGAGATGGTATCGAATCTGCGGAGTACACAGCATATCACGGTAATCCTGGTTTCACACAGTATGGAAGACGTGGCGCGTTACGTGGACCGTCTCATCGTGATGAACGGCGGCGGCGTGATGTATGATGACACACCGCAGGCGGTATTCGCGCATTACAAGGAGTTGGAAGAGGTCGGCCTCATGGCGCCGCAGGTGACCTACGTGATGCATGCCCTGGCGGAGGCGGGGATTCCCGTCCGGACAGGTGCGACCACCGTAGCGGAAGCAAAGGACGAGATTTTGAGCGTATTATGTTAAAAGATGTGACCCTGGGGCAGTATTATCCTGCGGACTCCGTCATTCACAGACTGGATCCGCGCGTGAAGCTGGCCGGAACCTTATTGTATTTAATCTCTCTGTTTCTCTTTCAGGGACCGCTGGCGCTTGCGACGGCCACGGTGTTCCTGATCCTTTTGATTACCCTTTCCAAAGTGCCTTTTTCCTATATCGTCAAGGGTCTTCGCACCATTATCATTATTCTGATCGTGACGGCGGCGATGAACCTTTTCTTTACGACCGGCACTGTGATCGTGCAGTTCGGCATTTTCAAGCTGACCTATGAAGGCATTCAGATGGCGATTCTGATGATGATCCGTCTGGTGTACCTGATCCTCGGCACTTCTCTCATGACGCTCACCACCACGCCGAACCAGCTGACGGACGGTCTGGAAAAGGGTCTGCGCTGGATGAAAAAGATCGGTGTGCCCGTACATGAGATCGCCATGATGATGTCGATTGCCCTGCGTTTTATCCCGATCCTGACCGAGGAGACGGACAAGATCATGAAAGCGCAGATGGCAAGAGGGGCGGATTTCCAGTCCGGCGGCCTTATCAAACGTGCGAAAGCGATGATCCCGCTTCTGGTGCCGCTGTTTGTATCGGCATTCCGCAGAGCAAATGACCTTGCCATGGCGATGGAAGCCCGCTGCTACCATGGCGGTGACGGGCGGACCAAAATGAAGCCGCTCCGCTACACGGCGGCTGACCGGAATGCTTATCTGCTGCTGTTTTCTTATTTTGTCGCCATGATCGCGCTGAGTCTGCTCTGGACCAAGGTTCTCGGCGGCGGGAAGCTGTTTTTCTAAGGCGTGCTGTGAGATCAGGACAAAAGCCATTTTTTTCCTCTATACTCTGCATGGCAAACTGAAAATAAAATGACGCTCACATATTTCGGGGCTGGGCTTCTCTAAGCATTTGCGCGAGGATCCTTAGACAGTACGCAACCAGTTCCAATGCGCCTCTTCACTTCGTTACGGTCGGCTGCAAGAAAACGTCCACTGGACGTTTGCAGCCCATGGCGCATGGAACTTGGATTTGCCGTCGTGGCAAATCCTTGCTGATACAGATGCAAATGCCAAGAGAAACCAAGCCCCTCATAAAGTGTTCGCTTGCATTTTCTATGCAGCTTGCCATGGAGTATAGACAATAGAAGGGCTTTTGCCTCTGATCTCATATAGGTGATTGAGAATGAAAAGAATCCTCTTGATCGTTGCTTACGACGGAACAGAATACTGTGGCTGGCAGATCCAGCCGAACGGCGTCACGATTGAGGCTGTGTTAAACCGTGAACTGACAAGGCTTCTGGGAGAAGAGATCAAGGTGATCGGTGCGAGTCGGACGGATGCGGGTGTCCATGCGATGGGGAATGTCTGTGTGTTTGATACCGATACAAGGATCCCGCCGGAAAAGATCTCCTACGCCTTGAATCAGTCGCTGCCGGAAGACATTGTCGTGCAGCAGTCCAAAGAAGTGGCAGCGGATTTTCATCCACGGAAATGCGAGAGCAGAAAGACATACGAATACCGGATCTTAAATCGCGCCATGCGGGATCCGAACTGTCGGCGGAATACGTACTTTTATCACTGGGAGCTGGATACTGATGCTATGCAGGAAGCGGCATCTTATCTCGTAGGGGAGCATGACTTCCAGAGCTTCTGCTCTCCTGCGACGGAAGCAGAAACGACGGTTCGCACGATCTACGCGCTGACGGTGGAAAAAGAGGGAGATCTCATCACGATCCGTATCACCGGAAACGGGTTTCTTTATAACATGGTGCGGATTATCGCAGGGACGCTGCTGGAGGTCGGAAACGGAAAGAGAAAACCGGAAGAAATCGCGGAGATTCTGGAAAAGAAAGACCGCAGCGCTACGGGACCTACCGCCCCAGCGTGCGGGTTGACGTTGATGGAGATTGCGTTTGTAAATTGACATTCCGCAACAGATAGGTATATACTTATCTAAAGGAGTGTACGCTATGGTCAGCGAAGCAAAAATAAAAGCGAAGGCGCGCTATGACAAGGAGAATACGAAATCCTATCTTCTAAAGCTGAACAAAAAAACAGACGCGGATATCCTGGAAAAACTAAAGGATGTTTCAAATAAGCAGGGTTATCTCAAGGAGCTTGTGAGGAAGGATCTGCGCAGTCAGGAAGACACGCTTTCTATTGAGTCCATTCGGATGCTGATGCTTCCGGTGGTGAGACGTTATGGCATTAAGCGGGTCCTTTTGATCGGTTCTTATGCGAGAGGTGAGGCATCAAAGGACAGTGATGTGGATCTCATGATCAGTGGCGGAACATTCGACGGATTGTATGATTATTCTGAGGCAGTTGCCTTATTTGAAAAAGCATTTCAAAAGAAAACGGACTTAATCATGGAAGAAAGCGTGCAAAAAGATGAAAGCCGTAATGGCAGGCGTTTTCGTCAGCATATAAAGAATGAGGGAATCTTACTGTATGAATACACCGACTGACAGAGACCTTGATTATATTGCAGCAATTCTGGATCATTGCTGCACAATTCGGATAAACGGTAAGCCTGTATCGTATGAGCGGTACAAGCGATTCGCACCAACGGTGCGCTATCCATTTCCGCCTGTTATTGTGTTCTTCATACATAGCGATTTTTATCTTACTGGAGCATTTTATTTGGCGGTGAACTCTTCAAAACATCAATTGACCGCCAAATAAAATCTGATATAATGAAACCATGATTGGGAGAGAAAAAGAAGAAAAGCAGCTGAAAAAAATATATAACAGAAAAAAGGCACACTTAGTGGCAGTGTATGGCAGACGCAGAGTGGGAAAAACCTATCTGATCAACCAGACGCTTAAAGGGCACATCACCTTTAGTCATGCCGGACTTTCGCCACTGGACAATTCAAAAAAAGGGATGCTCTCTGCTCAATTGGAGCATTTTTATTTTTCACTTATCCGTCAGGGAATGTCCGAAGGGAAAAAGCCCGAAAGCTGGCTGGAAGCATTCTATATGCTGGAAATGCTCCTCGAAAAGAAAGACACAGGGAAACGGCAGGTCGTATTCCTTGATGAACTCCCTTGGATGGATACACAGCGGTCCGGCTTTCTCTCGGCATTTGAGGCTTTTTGGAACAGCTTCGGATGCAGCCGCGAGAATCTTATGGTCGTCGTTTGCGGAAGTGCCACTTCCTGGATGCTTGATAATCTGATCAATAATCATGGCGGTTTGTACGGAAGAGTTACCTGTGAGATAAAGCTTTCGCCTTTTTCGCTCAGGGAATGCGAACAATTCTTCAAAAGTAACCACATCAAACTTTCCCGCTATGATATCGTTCAAAGTTATATGATCCTTGGCGGGATTCCCTATTACATGTCATACTTTGAGGAAGGCCTTAGCCTGGGACAGAATGTTGACAGACTCTTTTTCAAAAAAGACGCAGTTCTTGCAAACGAATATGATCGATTATTTGATTCTGTTTTTGCAAAACCCGCATTGATAAAACGTATTGTCGCGTTCTTATATACCAGAAATGCCGGGTACACACGTTCTGAAGTATTGGAAAAGCTGGATGTGACTGATGGCGGTACCTTTTCAAAATCACTCAATGCTTTGATAGCCAGTGACTTTATCGTAAAATATGTACCGTTTGGTTATAAGAACAGAGAAGAACACTACAAACTTGTTGATCCGTTCTGCTTGTACTATCTGCATTTCATCACAAATGGAAAGACAAAGGATCCCGAGTTCTGGGAGCACAGTTTGACTGCTCAAAATGTAGTGACGTGGCGAGGCTTTGCTTTTGAGAATGTATGTTTTAATCACGTGGGTTGCATAAAAAAAGCTCTTGGGATCAGCGGAGTACTGACATCTCATTCCGCTTGGTCAAAGCGCGAAGATGATGAGAATGGTTCTCAAATAGATCTTGTCATCACACGCAACGATCACGTCGTAAATATGTGCGAAATGAAGTATTACAGCAAACCGTATAAAGCAAACAAAGACGATCACGAAAAGACCATAAAGAGAGAAGAGCTTCTTTCAGCTATGATAGCCCCTGGGGAAGTTGTCCATAACACACTTATCACCACCTACGAGCCGGTGAAAAACGAATATATCGGTGTTTTTTCAAAGATCATCACATTACCCGATTTATTTGCAGATTAACCCCAAAGCTTATTTGGCGGTGAACTGGCCAAAAGAGTCCTATGCCGCCGAATAATATCATACCGCTACCCGAGACGGTCATTCCGTTAAAGCAATATAGTTATACCGTTTGCAGTGAAACGCTCATACCGGTCAAGCGAAATTTGCATTATTGCGATCGCATAGAAGAGATCTTGAAAAGGCAGGAGTTGTGAAGGAGCACCATGAATATCGTTTTACTGGAACCGGAGATTGCCAGCAACACGGGAAATATCGGCCGTACCTGTGTAGCCACCGGCACGAAACTGCATTTGATCGAACCGCTTGGATTTCAGCTCACGGAAAAGAACCTGAAACGCGCAGGTATGGACTACTGGGATAGGCTGGATGTGACACGTTATATCGACTATGAGGATTTCCTCGCGAAGAACCCGGACGCGGTAATTTTCATGGCGACCACGAAAGCCAGACAATCCTATGATGAAGTTCAATATCCGCAGAATGCGTTTCTGTTGTTCGGCAAGGAGAGCGGCGGCATCCCGGAGGAATTGCTGGTGCAAAACCGGGAGCGCTGCGTCCGTATTCCGATGCTGGAGGGAGAACGTTCTCTGAATCTTGCTAATTCCGTCGCAATTCTTCTTTATGAAGCGCTCCGGCAAAATGGTTTTCCGGGATTATCTGCAGAAGGAGAGCTCCATCATTTAAACTGGTAACGAATGATAGGAAACGCATTTATTTCATGCTTTTTATGTTAAACTCGTTTATCATATTTTGCGTTATCCAGCATCTGCAGGCGTACACTGATATCGTTATTTGGAAGAGCAGAGTAGTCGAGAGACTTCTTTGCTTTTTTTAACAGATCCTTATTCGGTTTTTTCTCATGCTCCAGATCGTTGATCAGGAGATCCATCTGGCAACGCATGGTCATCATGGTCTTCGCCATATTCTTCATGATATCGATGATGTTCTTATGGTTTTGCTGCACAAAATCGCCCAGTTCCCCTTCTACAATCCGAAAGAGGGTTACCTCGCTGTAGGCTATGACCGTGTAGATCGCAGGTTTTTGCAAAAGAAGACCGTATTCTCCGAAGCATTCCCCGGGTCCGAGGATCCGGATCAGTGTCTCCTGTGGCGTCTGATAGCCTGCATACACTTCGGCATGACCGCTCAGGATCTTATACATATCCAAATTGACTTCGCCCTCCTGAAGGATCAGGGAGCCTTTGGGAACTTTGAAGATCCGGCTGTTGACGCGATTCACGATTGTTTTTGTGCGCTCATCCATGATTAGTCCACGCTTTCTTTTTTCTTAATGATATACCAAAGAAATGTAATATTCAACGTACTTTCAGTGTTCCCAGCTGGTGGAGCTGGAGCGATCGACCTTGATCCCCCATACATTTCCACCAAATTGTCTAAAAAGGCACACATTTTGCATGGTGTGTCTTTTTTCTTGTTGAAGCGGCGCCGGAAAAGATTTATAATGCACCAGTAACTGCGTTTTGACAGAATGAGGAGGTTCGTTATGTTATTCCAACTTTACGGTGACAAGGCATTGATGCAGCTCTTGGGCTGGGTGCTGGTATTTGCCGGACTGATCATTATGAATGAGATCGGTCGTCGCACAAAGGCCGGCGGTATCGCGGTATTTGTGGTGCTTCCGCTGGCGCTCACGGTCTACTTCCTGCTTGCGAATGCAGGTGTGTTCGGGCCGAACAATCATACCGTGCTCTATATGAACGGGTGGTTCCATTACGCGAAGCTGTATGCGGCAGACATCGGCTGCGTCGGTTTCATGATGCTGAAGTACAAATGGGGCATCGGCAAGACCGAGTGGTTCAAGGTCTGGCCGTGGCTGATCGTTTCCATCAATATCCTGATCGCGGTCGCTTCTGATCTGGAGTCTGCATTCAAGGGATTTGCAGCAGGCGGCATGGCCGGCGGCTGGTGGTTCTCTTCCGAGAATGTCTGGCTGTATGGCGGCTGGTGGAATATCGTGAATGCCATCGCCGGTGTGATCAACATCTTCTGCATGACCGGATGGTGGGGGATCTATTCTTCCAAGAAGCAGAAGGATATGCTGTGGCCGGATATGACGATCTGGTTCATCGTGGCATATGATATTTGGAACTTTGAATATACCTACAGCAACCTGCCGACCCATACCTGGTACTGCGGCGTGGTGCTGCTCCTTGCGCCGACCTTTGCCAATGCGCTTTGGAACAAGGGCGGGTGGATTCAGAACCGCGCGAATACGCTGGCGATCTGGTGCATGTTTGCCCAGGTATTCCCGCTGTTCCAGATCACGGAGCCCTTCTCGGTGCTTCCGTCTCTGTACAAGGGCGCTGTGGAAAACGGCGTGACCGCTTTCGATATGACCCAGATGACTTCCGCGGATCAGCTGACCGCCGCAGGCATTACGGCAAATCCGATCCCGCAGGGCGTGGTGGCCATCGCGGCGCTTGTGGCGAATGTGCTCTGCATCTCCGTCATCATCAAGAGATCCATCGAGCAGAAAAAGAATCCGTACAAGAACGAGATCTTTGCCGGCACGAAGGACTTCGAACAGGCAATGGCAAGAGCGGAATAATCACATTGACCTTTCATACAGCCTCACGAAAATGTGTTCGTGGGGCTGTATTTTTTTGGCGGATATGATATGATACTAGCGTTAAAAAAGAGAAATAAGGAGTTTGGCATGGTTAAGGTAGTGAAGTTCGGCGGGAGTTCCCTTGCCAGCGCGGAGCAGTTCGCGAAGGTGGGCGGGATCATCCGTTCGGATGATGACAGAAGATATGTGGTGCCCAGCGCGCCCGGGAAACGGAACGCGGAGGATACCAAGGTTACGGATATGCTCTATGAGTGTTATGCGGAGGCGGAAGCCGGTGAGAATATCCGCGTGACCTTTAATAAAATCAAAGACCGCTATAACAAGATCATCGGCGGGCTGGGGATTAAGCTTTCTCTGGAGGAAGATTACAAGATCATTGAGAAAAACATGAAAGAGCTGGCCGGAGCGGATTATGCGGCTTCCCGGGGAGAGTACCTGAACGGGAAGATCATGGCAGCCTATCTCGGGTTTGATTTTGTGGATGCGGCAGAGGTGATCTGCTTCGACGAGGAGGGTAGTTTCCTCGGAGAGGAAACCAATCAGCGCATGAAAAAGCGCCTTGCCAAGTCGGATAAGGCCGTGATCCCCGGTTTTTACGGCGCGAGACCGGACGGGACGATCCAGACCTTCTCCCGCGGAGGATCGGATATCACGGGATCCATCGTGGCGAAGGCGGTGAGCGCCGGCATGTATGAAAACTGGACGGACGTGTCGGGCTGCATGGTGGCGGATCCCAGAATTATCAAAAATCCGGAGCCGATTCAGGTGGTCACTTACCGGGAACTGCGGGAGCTTTCGTATATGGGGGCCAGCGTGCTGCATGAGGACGCGATCTTCCCGGTGCGGAAAGCCGGTATCCCCATCAATATCCGCAATACAAATGCGCCGGAGGATCCGGGGACACTCATCGTGGAATCCACCTGTCATGTGCCGGAGTACACGATTACCGGCATTGCCGGGAAAAAGGGCTTTGTGGCGGTGAATATCGATAAGGATATGATGAATTCCGAGATCGGCTTCTGCCGGAAAGCGCTGGAGGCTTTTGAAGAGAACGGCGTATCCATCGAGCATATGCCATCCGGCATTGACACGATGACGGTGTTTGTGGCACAGGAAGAGTTTATGGGAAAAGAGCAGATGGTGCTTTCCTCGCTGCACCGCCTCTGTGATCCGGATTCCATCGAGCTGGAAGGAAACCTTGCTCTGATCGCGGTTGTGGGACGCGGCATGCGGTCCACCAGAGGTACGGCGGGCAGGATCTTTTCCGCACTGGCGCACGCCAGCATTAACGTCAAGATGATCGATCAGGGATCCTCCGAGCTGAATATCATCATCGGTGTCCGCAACGAGGATTTTGAACTGGCGATTAAGGCGATCTACAGTATTTTTGTGGAAACACAGCTGTAAAAAAGAAGGAAAGGGGAAACCATGGCTGCAAAACAGAAGATCCTGATCGTGGATGATGATGAAAATATCGCAGAGTTGATTTCTCTTTACCTTGTGAAGGAATGCTTCGATACCCAGATCGTGCATGACGGGGAGGCAGCGCTGGCAGCTTTTGAAAGCTATGCGCCGAATCTGATCCTGCTGGATCTGATGCTGCCCGGGATCGACGGTTATCAGGTCTGCCGTGAGGTGCGTTCACGGTCAAATGTGCCGGTGATCATGCTCTCTGCCAAGGGAGAAACCTTTGATAAAGTGCTGGGCTTGGAGCTCGGCGCCGACGATTATATGATGAAGCCCTTTGACTCCAAGGAACTGGTGGCAAGGGTGAAGGCCGTATTGCGGCGTTATCAGTCTGTGCGTGAGGAGGCCGCCTCTTCGGACATCAAATGCGTGGAGTATCCGGGGCTTGTGGTGAATCTTTCCAACTATGCGGTGCTCTATCAAGGCAGGCAGATTGATATGCCCCCGAAGGAGCTGGAACTGCTCTATTTTCTCGCTTCTTCACCGAATCAGGTGTTTACCAGAGAACAGCTCCTGGATCATATCTGGGGCTATGAATATATCGGAGATACCCGCACGGTGGATGTGCACGTGAAGCGCCTGCGCGAAAAGATCAAGGACAGTGATGACTGGAGCCTTGCGACGGTATGGGGCATCGGCTACAAGTTTGAGCTGAAAAATCCATAGGGCGGAAAGCCGTTCACCCCGCTTCTTCCTTTGCCAGAGGAAGCGTAAAGATAAATTCCGTTCCGACCCCTTCTGTGGAGATAACGTTGATGTTTTCATTGTGGGCGGAAATAATTTCTTTGACAATGGAGAGACCGAGACCGGTCCCTTTTTTGTCTCTGCCGCGGGAATGGTCACTCTTATAGAAACGTTCCCAGATCTTCCCGAGACTCTCTTTCGGAATCCCGACGCCGTGATCCTTTACGGAAACAAAGACCTTTTCGTTCTTTAACGTGGTCTCGACCGTAATGACGGAATCATGATGGCTGAACTTGATCGCATTATCGATGAGGTTATAAAGCACCTGCTGGATCTTGGCCAGATCGGCGGAAACCATGAGCTCTGCGCCGGTCAGGATGACTTCAAAGGAAATCCGCTTTTCAATGCAGGTTCCCTCAAAGGTCTGCAGCGTGTGTTTGATGATGGCATGGAGGTCGAAGGTGCTGATATCAAGGATGGTTCTTCCGTGCGCGCCGTATTTATTCAGTTCCAGGATCCCGGAGGTCAGCTTGGTCAGCCGCTCCGTCTCAAACAGGATCGTGCGCAGGTATTTTTCCTGCATTTCGGGCGGGATCGTGCCGTCCAGCATCGCTTCGATATAGCCTTTGATGGAAGTCAGGGGAGAGCGGAAGTCATGGGACACATTGCTGATGAATTTCCGTTGATCCTCTTCCAGCGTGTTCATTTCATCTGCCATATAGTTTAAGGAGGCGGACAGGTAACCGATCTCGTTGTTTTGCTGGATGGTCACTTTCTTCTGGCTGAAATCGCCTCCCGCATAAGCGCCTGCGACCTTTGCGATCCGTCGGATCGGATGGATAATGGAGAGGGCGATGATGAAAAGCAGGAGAAACGCGATACCTGTCAGGATGCCCCAGGTGATATAAGAGATGTTGAGGATGCGATAACCGGTATCGTTGATCCCTGACAGGGGCTGGTGGAGCACAACATACCCGATGATCCCGTAATTTCTGGTGATCGGGGCATAAACCGACAACTGGTCGGACGGGAAATATCCGTAAAAACTGCCGACCTGATAATAACGGTTGGCAAAATCCGTGGCGTCAAACTCCGGCAGGATTTCCGGATGGCTCATATCCTCCACAGGAGTCCTGGAATTGACGAGGATGGAGCCGTCCCGCCCGATGATCCAGATCTGGCAGCCCATATAGGAATCCAGGATTTCCAGATGCGCCTGAAGGTCTTCTAAGGATTCCCGGTTCTGATAATACTCCTGTGCGTAGTTTTTTGAGACAATGTTGGCTTCCCGGTAGAGTGATTCCGCGGCCCGGCCGGTCATCAGGGACAGCACCAGATGCGAGGTGACCGTCGAGATCAGGATGAATCCGATGATGCCGAAGGCGAGGAATAACAGGATCAGCCGGAGATACAGACGTTTTTTCATGGTTTTTACAGCGTGATGCCGTTTTGCTTGCAAAGGGCGCGGGCCGATTCAACGGAATCCACGCCGGTTGGGTTTTTAATGGGGGCAAATTCCTTCTCACGGATAACTTCGTAGGGAAGGCAGGTATGGAGCTGATGGATCATGTCAAGGACGAGCTGTTCGAACTTGTAACCGTTCGGTTCGGTGGGCTTGAAGGGATTGCCCTCTGCGTCCAGACAGGGGATCTTCTTTTCCACCACGTGCAACAGAAGCTGGTCATCGGAGAGATCCGCAAGCTCTGCTGCGCGGAACAGGTAGTTCAGGATCACGCCGTAATTGTAAGCCGGATTGCCGCTGTCATCCTTCGCTTCCATCATTTCCGGGGAGAGCTCATAGTATTCCACAATGGACGGGCTTCCGTCCTCAAGGCAGATGACCCCGACTTTTTCGTCCGGCGTGGCTTTTTTCACGACCTTGGCGCCCACGGAGACGTCGGCCAGCACTGTCGCGCCCACAAAGCAGGGATCGCAGATCCGCTGCAGCACATTATCCACGGCAAAGACATTGATCCATTCAATTCCTTCGTCCTTTAAGATGCGGTCCAACCCGGCGCGCACCAGAGAGGAATACCATCCGGCGTTGCCGTTGGGGGAGGTGGAGATCCTGTTTCTTGCCTCCATGTAAACCTTGCCGTTGTAATCACAGGCCGGCGCCATGTCCTGCTTGAAGAAAACGACGCGATCCTTTTGATAGCCGAAATAGTTCTGCTCTTCGAAAAAACGAACCGTGGCATCATGATTCTTTTCGCTGGTCATGACAAACAGACGGATCCAGGTATCCGTTTCTCTTACCACATCCAGAAGGTTTTCTACCAGAC
Organism: Lachnospiraceae bacterium; assembly: GCA_017431515.1. Classification (GTDB taxonomy): domain Bacteria; phylum Bacillota; class Clostridia; order Lachnospirales; family Lachnospiraceae; genus RUG12461. The sequence goes on along the minus strand of JAFRKV010000040.1, from coordinate 9,891 downwards.
GCTGGAAGATATAGACATGCTTTGTTTCGCCGATATCATACATTCCCTTCGGGTTGTCGGAGCCGAGCCTCGTGCCCATACCGCCGGCGAGCAGCAGCGCGGCTGTTTTCCCGGCGCGGATTGCTTCCACGCCCGCATCATAAAATTCCTGCCGGCGTCTTGCGATCTCCTCCAGCGTGGTGGCCTGTAAGGGAGTGAAAACACCGCGTTTTCCAGCCTGCATGCCGTCTTTCGCGTGGGAGAGCACGGAAAAATCTGTCTCCGCGATCTGCAGAAGCAGTTCCTCCTGTTCCGCAGGGGACAATGTATCATAATATTGCAGCACATGTTCCTGGCCATAGGTTTGCAGTTTCTTTAAAGCTTCTTCTTTTGTCATGGTTTTACTCTCCTTTTCCTGATGCCGTTTTCATTTGAAAGATGCGATGGTGACCCCGGCATCGCCTTCCCCGTATTCGCCGAGATGGTATTCCCCAATATAGGATAAGTTCTTTAAATGCTGCCAGACAGCGTTTCGAAGGGCGCCGGTGCCCTTGCCGTGGACGATCCGGACGGAAGGAATGTGGGCAAGGAGTGCATCGTCCAGATATTTATCCAGGATGGCGATGGCTTCCGATGTTGTTTTCCCGATGAGGTTCACTTCCGCGCTGACGGTTGCCGATTTGGAAAGCTTGATCTTTCCGGTGCCGCCGGCAGATTTTTTTGCATATGCATCCGGTGCATCCGGCAGGAGTTCCAGATCGCGGATGTTGACGGTGCTGGATAAGATCCCCATCTGCACCGTGAGATCTCCTTTTGCGTTGGGAAGGGTATGAACCGTTCCGTTCAGGTTCAGAGAACGGACTCTCACGCGGTCTCCTACGGAAACGCTCTTTGGCGCCGGATGGGGGGCGTCGGCCTTTTGCTGTTTTTTGGAACGGCGGTTTTCCGTGGCCTTGATCTGCTCCCGCAGGGCGGATCGTTCCTGCTCCATCTCCCGGATCGCGTCGGAATCGGGATGATATTTCCGGAAATCCCGGATGGTCCGGTCCGCAAAATCCTTTGCCTCCTGCAGAACCCTGGCCGCTTCCTCATTTGCTTCCCGCAGGATCCGGTCTTTCGCATCTTCCATCCGCTCTTTCTTTTCATGAGCGGTCTGGTGCGCTTTCTCGGTCTCTTCCCGCAGCTGCCTGATCTTTTCCTGTTCTTTTTCTGCGGTGAGGCGGCTTTCCTCAAGATCTGCGATCAGATCCTCAAAATCCTTGGCCTGTGTCGTCATCCGTCCCTGTGCATCTTCGATCAGTGCATCCGGAAGTCCCAGCTTTTTTGAGATCGCGAAAGCATTGCTTTTTCCGGGAATGCCGGTCATAAGGCGGTAAGTGGGGCTTAAAGTATCCACATCAAACTCGCAGCTTGCATTTTCCACGCCCTCTGTCGTCATGGCGTAGATCTTCAACTCACTGTAATGGGTGGTTGCCATGGTGCGGATCCGGCGGCGATGGAGGTCGGAAAGGATCGCAGTCGCAAGCGCGGCGCCCTCTGTGGGATCCGTTCCGGCGCAAAGCTCGTCAAAAAGCACCAGAGACCGGTCATTCACATGTTTTAAGATAGAAACGATATTGGTGGTATGCGCGGAAAAGGTGGAAAGTGATTGCGCAATGCTCTGTTCATCGCCGATGTCCGCATAAACCGTATGAAAGACGGAAAGCTCGGAGCGATCCCCAGCGGGGATCAGCATTCCGGCCAGCCCCATGAGGGTCAGGAGGCCGGTGGTCTTTAAGGAAACGGTTTTGCCGCCGGTGTTCGGGCCCGTGATGATCAGCTGATCATACTGTTCCCCAAGGGTCAGGTCGATGGGAACCGCTTTCTTGGGATCCAGCAGCGGATGCCTTGCTTTTCTGAGCCGGATACGTCCCTCTTCATTCAGAAGTGGCACAGTGCCGTTATATTCCAGCGCATAGGCAGCTTTCGCAAAGATAAAATCCAGGGTGGTCAGGGTCCGATAGTTTTCTTCCAGCGCTTCCTGGTGCGAGCGGACGCGGTCTGTGAGCGTGGCGAGGATGATTTGTATTTCCTCCTGCTCCTTTAACTGCAGCGCTTTTAACTCATTGTTCAGATTCACAACGGCCATCGGCTCGATGAACAGGGTGGAGCCGCTGCCGGATTGGTCATGGATCATGCCAGGGACAAGCGACTTGGAGGAAGCCTTGACCGGCAGACAGTACCTTCCGTCCCGCATGGTGATGACGGAATCCTGCAGGTGATCCCGGAGATCCTGATTGTTCAGCATGGAGGTCATCTGATTATGGATTTTATCCCCCATGCCGCGCATCTTTCGCCGCAGATCCTTTAAGGCCGGACTGGCGTCATCCGCGATCTCATCCGCAGAGACAATGCAGCGCCGGATTTCCCCGGACAGATCCGGGAGGGGAGTCAGAAGCGAAAGGTAGGGATCCAGCGAGTCCAGATGCTCCGGCGTCTCCGTATCCTTGAAGAAGGAAAAAACCTGCTGCACGCATTCCAAGGTGGATGCGATGTCAAGAAGCTCTCCGGCGCCGAGATTGCCGCCGATGGAAAGGTGCTTTAAGGAAGGGAGGAGATCCTTTACCCCGCCAAAAGAAAGCCGGCCGTTCTTCAAAAGCCGGCCGAGGGCATCGCTCGTTTCACGCAGGGCTGTTTCGATCTCCTGCGGATCCTTCATCGGCGTCAGCTTCTTACAGATCCGCCGGCCCCGTTCCGAGCCGGCATGGCCGGTCAGACGCTCGATGATCTCCGTATATTCCAGTAGTTTCAGTACGCGGTGATTCATGTGTTCAGTATAACGCGAGGCAGAGGACTTTTCAACTTGCAAGCGCGCCGGTTCCATTCTATAATGAGGGTTATGCAGGATCAGGAAGAAAACAGGGAAGAGAAAACAGAAGACTTTTCCTTTATGAAGGAAAAGATCAAAGAGAAACCCTTAAATAAGCGGAAGATCGTGTCACGCGTTCTGCTTACGCTGCTTTGCGCGGTCATTTTCGGCGTCGTGGCTTCTCTTGTGATTGCGTTTCTCCTGCCCCGTCTGCAGAAAAAGATCACCCTGGAGGAAGAGCCGGAAATGATCGTGATCCCGCGGGATGAGAGGATTCCGGAGACGGAGAGCGAGTCGGAAAGCGAGACAGAGCCCGAAACAGAGACAGAGGAAAGCACGGAGGAGCCCTCCACAGAAGAGATTCTGAGCACGGAGCCGGTGGAGGTCGCGGATCTCCTTCCGGAGCAGCAGCAGAATCTGAGAAAGCAGCTTTATGCCATCGGGGAAGAGGCAAATCGCTTTATCGTGACGGTGACGGGCGTTAAAAGTGATACAGACTGGTTTAACGCGGTTTACAGCAGTGAAGATAAAGCCAGCGGAGCCATTGTGGCGAATACCGGCGATGAGATCCTGATCGTGACGGAAAACAAGGTGATCCGCGGCGCGGAGACGGTGAAGGTGACGTTCATTGACGGCGAAACAACGGATGCGACCTTAAAGGGCGCGGATGGTGTGACCGGGATTGCGGTCTTGACGGTGCCGGTGCAGTCGGTGAAAGAGGAGACGCTTCAGGAGATCAAGACAGCGACATTGGCCAATTCTTTGAATGTGACCGAGGGCACGACGGTGCTTGCCCTGGGCAGTCCCCTGGGAACGAACTTTACCGTCCTGACCGGTTCGATCACCGGCACGGGCGAGAGCCTTTTCCTGGCAGACGCCGTGTTTACGGTGTTCCAGACAGATATCATCACCGCAAACAGCGGAAATGGCGTGCTTGTGAACCTTGATGGAGAGATCATCGGCTTTATGCGGAAAGAAAACGCCTCTGTAGGCACCATCGCCGCCATTTCGGTTTCAGAGCTGAAGAGCCTTCTGGAAAAACTGGAAAATGGCCTGGAAGTGCCGTACTTAGGGCTTTATATCAGTACGGTCACAAAGTCCATCGCCGATGAATATGATCTGCCCCAGGGCGTTTTTATCAATTCCGTGGAGATGGATTCTCCCGGAATGGAAGCAAATCTTCTGAGCGGGGATGTGATCGTGGAGATGGACGGCATCAAGGTGACGGATGCGGAAGGTTACCGGACAGCGTTGTTTGAACATGCGCCGGGAGATACGATACGGATCGTGATAGAACGCCTCGGAAGCGAAGGCTATACCAAAGTTTCCTGTACGGCGACAGTAGGAACCAGTGAATAAATAAAGTTTTTTCAAAAAGAGGAATTCAGATGAAATATATCGAAACCCTGCGTGAGGGAGAACGAATCCAGGAGATTTATCTCTGCAAGCAGAAAAATTCCCTCCTGACGAAAGCAGGAAAACCCTACGATAACGTGATCCTGCAGGATAAGACCGGAACGCTGAATGCCAAGATCTGGGATCCGTCTTCTCAGGGGATTGAAGAGTTTGAAGCATTGGACTATGTTGCTGTAAACGGCGACGTCACAAGCTTTATGGGTGCGCTGCAGCTGAATGTCAAGCGCGTGCGCAAGGTTTCGGAGGGAGAATACGATCCGGCGGACTATCTGCCGGTGTCCGAGCGTGACGCTGCGCAAATGATGACTTCTCTCCAGTCCTATATTGCAAGTGTCCAAAACCCATATCTGAAGCAGCTTCTGGCGGCTTTCTTTGAAGATGCGGAGTTTACGGCACGTTTTGAAAAGCATTCTGCCGCAAAAACCGTTCATCACAGCTTCATGGGCGGTTTGTTGGAGCATACGCTGTCCGTGACGATTAACTGCGACTTTTTTGCAAAACGGTATCCCATCCTAAACAGGGATCTTCTGATCACGGCGGCGATCTGTCATGATATCGGCAAGCTTTCCGAACTGTCTTCTTTCCCGCAGAATGATTATACGGACGAGGGGCAGCTCCTCGGTCATATCGTGATGGGGGCAGACATGGTATCGGAAAAGATCCGGGGGATCGAAGGATTTCCGCTGCAGCTCCGCAACGAGTTACTGCATTGCATTCTGGCGCATCACGGGGAGCTGGAGTACGGATCCCCGAAGAAGCCTGCGCTGGTGGAAGCGATGGCGTTGACCATGGCGGATAATCTGGACGCGAAAATGGAGACCATGAAGGAGCTGTTTAACGGCATTCCGGATGGAAATACCGACTGGCTCGGGTTTAACAGGGTTTTGGATACCAATATCAGACGCACCGGGAAGTGAGGATCGTATGTTTCAGAAAAACGATAAGATCGAACTTGTCATAGAGGATCTGTCGATTGACGGTGAGGGCATCGGAAAAGCCGATGGCTTCACCTTTTTTGTCAAAGATACGGTTCCGGGAGACCGGATTACGGCAACTGTGATGAAGTTGAAAAAGACCTATGGCTATGCGAAGCTGCAGGAGATCAAACAGGCTTCCGAAGATCGCGTGCCGGCGCCCTGTCCGGTGGCAAAGCAATGCGGCGGCTGTGTGCTGCAGGAAATGTCTTATCCGGCACAGCTCCGGTTCAAGCAGAATCTGGTAAGGAACGCGCTGCTTCGGATCGCCGGCTTTTCGGAGGAGCAGGTGAATCTGATCCTGCGGCCAATCATCGGGATGGAGGAGACCGCCCCCTTCCGTTATCGCAACAAAGCATTGTTTCCCGTAGGGTATACCAGCGGACAGGACAATCAGGATCGTCTGACCGCAGGGTTTTATGCGGCACGGACCCACAGCCTGATTCCTGTGGAAGATTGTCTGCTTGGTATCGAAGAAAACAGGATCATTGTAGAAAAGATCCTCGCCTGGATGAAAGCGGAGGAGAATGAACCCTATGATGAGGAGAGCGGGGAAGGCTGTATCCGCCATATCATGATCCGCAAAGGCTTTCGGACCGGGGAGATCCTGGTCTGTCTCGTGATCAACCGCCCGATCCAGGGTGGAGAAGCATTGATCGAGACCCTTTCCAAAGTACCGGGTCTTGTAGGCATTTCGTTGAATTTCAATCAAAAGAAGACAAACGTGATCTTTGGGGATCGCACCTTTTCGTTCTGGGGAAAACCATCTGTGCTTGATAAGATCGGGGATGTGAAGTTTGAGATCTCCACCCAGTCCTTTTTCCAGGTCAATCCCGTACAGACGGAAAAGCTCTACCAAAAGGTGCTGGAATATGCCGCGCTGACCGGTAAAGAGACTGTCTGGGATCTTTTCTGCGGGATCGGCACGATATCTCTGTTTTTGGCGAAATGTGCAAAGAAGGTTTACGGCGTGGAGGTCGTACCCCAGGCAGTGGAGGATGCCAAAAAGAACGCAAGCATCAACGGCATCAAAAACGCCGTCTTTTATGCCGGAAAGGCGGAGGAGAAATATCTGCCGGAAAAACCGGATGTGATCGTCGTAGATCCGCCCCGCAAAGGATGCGAGCTGAAGCTCCTTCACACCATCTGCGAAAACGCACTGAAAAGGATCGTCTATGTCAGCTGCGATCCTGCCACCCTCGCCCGGGATCTGGAGTATCTCTGCGAAAACGGCTACCGCCTGGAGGAAGCGACCCCCATCGACATGTTCCCGATGACGAGGCACGTCGAAACGTGCGTTCTACTGTCCCACCAACAAATCGACAAGTATAAAACTGTTGATTATACGCCTGATGGCAGTTATATGAAGAACGTCAACAGACACGCTACATACAAAGAAATTAACGAGTACGTTGAAGATAAGTACGGTTTTAAGCTTCATTCTGCCTATATAGCGCAAGTTAAACGAGAAATGGGAATAGAAATGGGAGAGAACTATAACCTGTCTAAATCGGACGATTATGAGCCTAGACAGGTGACTCCTGAAAAGCGTGCTGCCATCATAGATGCTTTGAAGCACTTCAACATGATTGAATAATAAAAATGGGAACCTTCGAAAGGTTCCCTAAATTTTTATCTTTTATTCTGCATCAGCTTTTCAGGATTTTCATTCATAGCATCTATATACATTTCCAAAGCACGTTCCACTACAACAGTCTTGGTCAAGCCTGTATTATCACAAAACTCAACGAATTTATCATATATGCTACGCTCTATATTCAAATTGACAACTTGTGAATCTTTCTTTGGTCTTGCCATAATCAGCCCTCCAATCTGTCACCGTATGGCAACGATTTTATGTAATTCTCCATGAATTCCCAATCAGGAACAAAACCTTCATCAGAATATTTGCAAGAAGAATCTGTAAAAACTGAACCATTAGCGTTATGCTGAATTGGTAAATCGATAACGTCATTTAAATACTTATCTTCAGTAACCTTACGACCATAAGTATATTTAAACCTATTGGCTGTAAGCATTGTCTGTAAGAATAAATAATGTTCGGTTGTTGCGACTTCATCAGGAAGTAATAGAATTTTCGCTGAATCACCAACTACACATCCATAATTTTGATATGAAACAAATCCTGCTGAACCACTTCTAGCAACTGTCAAACAAGGTTTTTCGGAATAAGTATATTTCATTTTTTTGCAGTAATTAAGGTCGATTTTTCCCATCACGCCGTTATTGTCTTCACCACTCTGAACAGCAATAAAGTCACCTGCATTATCAGCTATTTCTTCCTGTGTAATACCTTTTCCATTTAGCATTGTAAATAGGCGACCTATATAAAATGGTTTCCATGCTTTCAAGTTTAAATTAGGAGCTTGTCCTGCTTTGTTCTTAGTAGTCAAAGGCTTATGATGGAGTGACTTAATATAATCTTCCATAAACTGCCAATCGGGATTATTATTGGAATCAACAGGAAGTTTAACATCAAAATCTGTTCTGATATGAGTGTTTAATTCTCGACCAAAAGCATAATATTTCACACTACTTTCATAACGTACTAGACCAGATATAAAATTATTCACTGCAATGGACATCTCTTTGTATTTTGGCTTCATTACAGCTACATTTTGAGCTGTATAGAATGGTTCTTCTTGTACAAAACATGAACCAAGGTAACTACCACCAAGTGCAACAGTAACTAATCCTGCATCAAAAGGTTTAACGCCAGCAATTAAAGCAACTTTTACATCAACGCCATTATTATAGCTTTGGCGAGATACTAAATTGACTTCAGGATTATCTTCATCCATTTTATTCTTATCAAAACCGTTTCCCATTTGGATATCATATATATCCTTCAGATAAAACGATTTCCACTTGTCCGTATTAAGATTCATATATTTTGCCCTCCTTTACAAGATAGGCAAGATAATTATTAAGTGTTTGTTGAAAATCAGCTTCGCATAGATTACTGTAATCGGTTTTCATATAAGCTTCGCATAGCCACTCATCATCACCTGATACAGCCTGCATTGCGGACATGCCGTCTTCAACAGTCTTATTGCGATAAAGGTCAAGCCATTTTTCTTCAATCTGTTTCCAAATTGAATTATTATCTTTATCAAACTGTTCAATACGTCCAAGATTCTTTTTCTTCTTATGACCATCTTCTTTGTAATATCCAAAGAAAGTTTTATTAACAGTTCCATCAGCATTCATATGAGGTTTCCCAAGTGTGAATACCATACAACATGCTGATACGGCAGCCCCAGGATAGAAGATTTCAGCAGGTAATGTAAAGACTGCATCCAAAGTATTATCCTCTAGTAATTCTGCTTTCATATCAGATATATAATTGCTTGTTCCGATTGCCGCAGATACAGGAAGAAGAATAGCTACTTTTACTTCCTTTTTGCGTTTGCCATCAGCTAAACGCTCAGCATTCATTTTTGCAATAACATCTGAAATATACTTTAAGAACACCATACCTTTTGTAGGGTCTTCTTTAGAATCCTTTTTCCAATCTTTTTTATAATCATTTGGAATTGTAATAGGTTTTGCATTGTAAGGCGGATTCATTAAAATAATGTCAGGGTTTGCCTTACGGATAAAGTCTTCACTATCAAAAAGACTAGCTTTTAAAATGTTAGAATTACCATCGCCATGAATGAGCATGTTTGTAGTCGAAAGACCAAAAGCTTTTTCTTCTAACTCAATACCATAAATCTGTTCTTTCACAACTTTTTGACGCATATCTTTCTTTTCTGCATCGGTAGCTTTCTGATGATTACAATCAGCAAGTTCTAAAACCATAGCTTGTACTAAGAAAGAGCCTGAACCACAAGTGCCATCAAAGATTCTTTTAGTTCTATCAACATCTGTTACACGGCACATGAAGTTTGTAATATGGTCAGGTGTAAAAGCCTGATTTTTATCAGCTTTACCCGTATATTTATTAAAAGCAATAAAGAACAGGTTTAATATATCTTGCCCCTCAGAACTATCGGTATTGATGTACTTATAAATGTTTCCAACAATTTCATCAAGAACATCACGCCAGTCTTTATTTTCAAGCCTTTTAACTTTTTGGTCATTCAGAACATTCTTTTGAAGAAGTTCGACTTTTAATGCTTTATTATCAGAACCGTCGAGAAGATTTGTAAGTGTTTCTTCGATACCACTTCTAATCTGTTTAGCAGACAAGCCTTTCCAATATTCTTTTAATTCGTGTCTTGTCTCATCATTGATGACGGTGATACCTTTTTGCTTTAAAACATCTCTAATATAAAGCAGAGTGGTACCAACGAACTGACTGCGGAGTCGTTCATCTATATCTTTCTTATGGAGCGTTTCATTTAATGAGTATGTGTTTTTGAGAACCTTTTCACGGTCATTCTGCTTGTTTAATGCAAATAATGATTTGTAATGTTCCATAGTATCAAGAACAGTTTCATCTTCCAAAAAATGCTCATCATCAATAGAAGATTGCCATACCTTGATTTTGTCATCATTAGTGTTTGCAAGAATAGCAATGATTTTCTTGCCATAGTGAAGAACCCTTTCTTCTTGCAAATACTCAGCAAGTTGTTTTTCATCCTTTTTAACAAATTTTTGTTTTGTTTCAATCAAAACAACATAATCATCATCTTCAAAGCGAATATC
>JAFRKV010000039.1 GCA_017431515.1 Lachnospiraceae bacterium | reverse complement strand
GTCAGCACCGCGTCCGGCATATAGCCGGCGTCCAGCGCGAGGCGCGCGGCGCCGAGCGCGTCCAGCGCGCGGGGTGATGCTGGTCTGACCGGCCGCAAGATCATCGTAGATACCTACGGCGGATACGCTCGTCACGGCGGCGGTGCGTTCTCCGGCAAGGACTGCACGAAGGTGGACCGTTCCGCAGCATACGCAGCACGTTATGTGGCAAAGAACATCGTTGCGGCAGGCCTCGCAGACAGAGCAGAGATTCAGCTTTCCTACGCGATCGGCGTGGCTGAGCCGACCTCCGTTATGATCGATACTTTCGGTACCGGTAAGCTTTCCGATGAGAAGCTGGTTTCCATCATCCGTGAGAACTTCGACCTTCGTCCGGCAGGCATCATCAAGATGCTGGATCTTCGCCGTCCGATCTACAAGCAGACCGCGGCATACGGACATTTCGGCCGCAACGATCTGAATCTCCCCTGGGAGCAGACCGATAAGGCAGAGGCGCTGAAGAAGTATCTGTAATCGTTGTAACAAAGAAGAGCTGTCGCATTCCCAGGGATGCGGCAGCTTTTTGATGCACAGGGAGAATCATGACAGAACAGGAACTCAAAGAATCGATCCAATACGAAGACGAAGATCTCATCGTATTACATAAAAAACCAGGAATCGCAGTACAGACAAAACAGACCGGGAAGCAGGATCTTGTCAGCCTGCTGAAGAACTACCGTGCAGAAAAAGGAGAAACCCCTTATATCGCGCCAATCAACCGCCTGGATCAGCCCGTGGAAGGGCTTGTATTGTTTGCAAAAAACGAAAAAGCCGCCGCCAACCTTTCTGGGCAGCTTGCGCGGGGAGAGATGGAAAAATGGTATCTCGCGGTTCTTATGGATCAAAACCTTCCTGAGAAAGGGCATCTGAGAGATTACATCAAAAAGGATGCAAGCACGAACCTTTCCAAGATCGTGCCGGAAGGAACAAAAGGGGCAAAGGAAGCACTTCTGGATTTCCGAAAGATCAAGACCGATGGAGACCTAGCATTGGTAGAGATCCGCTTGTTGACCGGCCGACATCATCAGATTCGTGCCCAGATGGCCTTCCACGGCTGGCCGTTGCTGGGCGACCGGAAGTACGGGATTATGCAGGATCAGGATGCGCTGCCTCTGGCACTTTGTGCATATCGCCTGCGCTTTCGCCATCCATTAAGCGGCGCGCGTCAGGATTATGAAACCACGCCTAAGGGAGCATGGTTTGAGAGGCTTATAACGGAAAGGGAGGAAGTTTGCAAATGAAGCTATGGCTGGATGATCTGCGACCGGTGCCGTCAGGATATGAAGGCGCCAGGTCGGTAAATGAGGCAATTGCAATGATCGAGGAGGCCGAACAGAACGGGATCGAGATTGAACTATTGGATCTGGATCATGATCTCGGAGATTATGCTTCTGACGGTGGAGACGCCATCAAACTTCTGGACTGGCTCGCAGAGCGTGAAACCTTTTATCCCGTGAAACTGCATACCGCCAACCCAGTGGCCAGAGCTTATATGGAACGGTTTTGGGAGTGATTTTCATTTTCCAAATTGTATTCCAATGGTCGTGATACAGATAAATTTTTCCTTGTTTTTTAAATAGACTTATGCTATTTTGATACAGTAGTGTTGTTACTTGAAAGGAGGATAGTTATGGCTATAGCATCATTAGTACTTGGCATTGTCGGTGTTGTGCTTTGCTTCGTTCCGATCCCGGGCGGCGGTATTATCGGTTTGATCTGTGCGATCGTTGGTGTGATCCTTGGCGTGATCGCAAGAAAGAAAGCAAAAGCTGCTGGTCAGCCGAGCGGTATGGCAACTGCAGGAATGATTCTTTCCATCATTTCCCTTGTCATCACTGCAATCGCTGTTATTGCTGCTGTTGCTTGCGTTGGCATGATCGGCTCTGCGATTGGCGCAGCAACAGGCGCATTATAATTCACGCAAAAGAAACAGTCCTTGCATTTCTATGCAGGGACTTTTTTCTTTTTTATTACTATAGAGAAAGTCTGCATTATTTTTACACAGACATAGACAACAAAAAATGCATGTATTTATTGAGTTTTTAGGGCGAAGGATTCCGGCATACGGGCTCCTGATCACCACGGGTGGGATCCTTGCGAATCTTCTTGCTCTATTATTTCGAAAAAAACTGAAGATCGATACGGATAACCTGATCCTCCTGGAGGCCTATATGCTGATCGGTGCGTTGGTGGGCTCCAAGGGGCTGTATCTGATAACGGCTGTTCCTTATATTGAGTGGAACCGGATCTTCGAGCCATCATATTTGATGCTGCTGTTACAGGGCGGGTTTGTTTTTTACGGCGGTCTTTTCGGCGGATTGGCGATGATCTTTCTTGCGGGAAAGATCCATAAGATTGATGCCGTTTACTATATCAAAAAAGTAATCTTTCTCTGTCCCTTTGCCCATGCATTCGGACGTCTGGGTTGTTTTATGGCCGGCTGCTGCTACGGGATCCCCTATCATGGCCCGGGCGCGGTTGTGTTTCCGGAGAATTCCTTTGCGGTTCCGGGGATTGAACTGTTTCCCGTGCAGCTTCTGGAGTCTGGGACACTATTCGTGATCTCCCTGATCCTGGGAATCCTGACACTGCGTTTTGAATCTGACTATACGATCGAAACCTATCTGATTCTGTACGGGATTGATCGATTCCTGCTGGAATATCTGCGTTATGACGAAGGCCGCGGGATTTACGGGCCCTTTTCCACCTCGCAGTGGATCAGTCTGATTGCTGTCACGGCGGCGATCGTTGTTTTGATCTTACGAAAGAGAAAGAAGAAAAACGATTCCTTGCAGAAGAAAGACCGCTCAGAGTCAGACGGAAATGAGGCAGATAGAAACCAAGCTATTTAAGGAGGAAACGCATGAGATACGGCGCATTTTTACAAGACCACGGACGCATCGGCTTTGTGGCCCCTTCCTTCGGGTGCGCGACAGAACCCTATCGCACTGCATTTGACGGCGCAATCAAAAAGTTTGAAGGAATGGGCTATCAGACCGTGCTGGGGCCCAATTGCCGCGCGGAAAGCGGTATCGGGATCAGCAACACGCCGGAGCTCTGCGCGAAGGAATTGGAGGAATACTACTGCGCGGACACGACGGATGTCCTGGTTTCCTGCGGCGGCGGAGAGCTGATGTGTGAGATCCTGCCGCACCTGAACTTCGAGAAGATCCGGAATGCACCTCCGAAATGGTATATGGGCTATTCCGATAATACGAACTTCACCTTTCTTCTGCCGACGATCTGTGATACTGCGGCAGTCTACGGCCCCTGTGCGGGGGCATTCGGTATGGATGTGTGGGATGCTTCCATTCAGGACGCCTTTGATGTGATAAAAGGGGAACGCCTGACGGTGGAGGGCTACGAGAAATGGGAGCTGGAAAGCCTGAAGGACGAGACACATCCCACCGTTCCGTACAACCTGACGGAAAAAAGAGTACTGGTCGGAGAGGACGGTTCTTTTTCCGGGCGTCTGCTGGGCGGGTGTCTTGACATTCTGACCAATCTGGTCGGCACAGCCTATGATCATGTAGAGGAGTTTCAGGACAAGTACAGAGAGGATGGCATCATCTGGTTCCTGGAAGCCTGTGATCTGAACGTGTTTTCCATCCGCCGCGCCTTGTGGCAGATGAAGGAAGCGGGCTGGTTTACAAATGCGAGAGGCTTTCTGATCGGGCGCCCCCGGATCTATGACGAGCCCATGATGGGATTAGACCGCCATACTGCTGTAACGGGAATCCTGGGCAGCCTCCATGTCCCGATCATTCAGGATCTGGATATCGGCCACCTTCCGCCCATGGTGCCGCTGATCTGCGGAAGTGTCGCAAACGTGGTCGTCGCAGGAAACGACTATAGCATAGAGATGAAACTGAGCTGAGCAAGAAAGACAGCCATATTTCATTAGCAGGAACATTGAAAAACGCCGGTACTTAACGAGTGTTCTTTGCTCATTTAGTACCGCTACGTTTTTCATGTAGCGAGAGCGATCCTGCGTTGAAATATGGCTGCCTTTCTTGCGGGGTAGATATTTTTATTTATTACTCTTCTTCCAGATCTTCATCTTCTCCGCTTCCTTAATGAGGTCATCCCGGAAATCCGGATGCGCCAGGCCGATGATGGCTTCTGCTCTCTGCCAGGTGGTGAGGCCCTTCAGATTGACAATACCGTATTCCGTGACCAGATACATGGTGTTGGCACGGGTATCGGTGACAGCAGAGCCGGGATGGAGCGTCGGCAGGATGCGGGACTGGAGATTGCCGTTTTTGTCGGTATAGGTGGAGGAGCAGCAGATGAAGCTCTTTCCGCCATTGGACAGGTAGGCACCGAGGACGAAATCCAACTGTCCGCCTGCACCGCTGATATGTTTGATTCCGGAGGACTCTGCGGAAATCTGCCCGAAAAGGTCCACATCCACGGTGTTGTTGATGGAAATGAAATTGTCCAGCTGGGAGATCACCCGCACATCGTTGGTGTAATCCACCGGTGCGCTCATCAGCTCCGGATTGTCATCAATGAAGTCATACAGCTTCTTGGTTCCGGCACCGAATGCGTACACCTGACGGCCCGGATCCAGCTTCTTCTTCAGGCCGGTGATCTTACCGGCTTTGGAAATATCCACAAAGGCATCCACATACATTTCCGTATGGACACCCAGATCTTTCAGGTCGGAATCCGCGATCATAGCGCCAACGGTGTTGGGCATGCCGCCGATTCCCAGCTGCAGGCAGGCGCCGTTCGGGATCAATGCCACGATCTGTTCCGCCACTTTTTTGTCAACATCCGTGGGAGGTGCACCGGCGCCAAGCTCACAGATGGGCGGATTGTCGCCTTCCACGATGTAGGTGACCTGATCCACATGAATACAGTTCTCATAACCGCCGAGGCAGCGGGGCATATTTTCATTGACTTCCACAATGATGATATCCGCCCGCTCACATACAGCGGCGAGGTGGGAAGCGTTGGGCCCGAAGTTAAAGTAGCCGTGCTTGTCCATCGGCGTCACCTGGGTCATAAAAATACGCGGCTTGATGGAAGCATCCATATCCCGGTAGTATTTCGGAAGCTCGGAATATTTGACCGGGCTGTAAAATGCGCAGCCTTGCGCGATCATTTTCCGTTCGATCCCGGACATATGCCAGGAATTCCAGGTGAAATGCTCACCGGCGTCTTCGCGTTCGAAGATGGCGGGTTTTTTCATCAGGATGCCGCCCCGCAGATTGACGTTGGTCAGTTCATCAGTGCGCGCTGCCAACGCTTTGTCCAGCGCATCCGGTGTACAGGTGGTCCAGCCGTAGTCGATCCAGTCTCCGGATTGTACGACTGAAACAGCCTTGGCCGCAGTGACCTTTTTGCTTTCATAGGTTTCTTGAAAAGACATATCATACCCTCCCTTATTCGCCGTAAACAGCATATTTTCCGTTTGTCATATGAAAAGATTTTATCATAAACCAAATGCCTTTGTATAGTGGCACCACGGTTGCAATCATGTCCTCCATCCCGTACAATCAACTAAGGAGGAACGATCCGATGAAAAACAAAACTGTCATGATCACGGGAGCGTCCCGCGGCATCGGCGCCGAGACAGCAAGACGCTTTGCCGCGGCAGGATACGACCTGGTTTTGATCTGCAAAGACAACACAGAAAAGATGGAAAGCCTTGCCGAGCAGCTCGGGGCGCGGCATCAGGTGCGGGTACGGACCTTCGCGGGACACGTGGGAGACAGCGCCTTTGTATCTCAGGTCTTTTCGAAATGTGAGGATGTGGACATTCTGATCAACAATGCCGGGATTTCTTATGTGGGTCTGCTGTCCGAAATGACGCCGGAGTCATGGGATATCCTGATCAGGACGAATCTCACCGGTACCTTTTTGTTTACGAAATATGCGATTCCAGGTATGGTGCAGAAGAAAGAGGGGCGGATCATCAATGTCTCTTCCGTTTGGGGGAGTGTCGGAGCAAGCTGTGAAGCGGCCTACTCTGCCACAAAAGGTGCCGTGGATGCCCTGACAAAGGCGCTGGCGAAGGAACTTGCACCCAGCAATATCCAGGTAAACGCCATCGCGCCGGGCTGTATCGACACCGATATGAACGGAAGCCTGTCGGAAGAGGAGAAACAGGCGCTCTGCGAGGAGATTCCGGCGGGACGTTTCGGAACACCGAAGGAGGCAGCGGAACTGATCTTTTCCGTGGCAAACGCACCGGCATATCTGACGGGCCAGATCATCGGGCTGACCGGCGGATGGAACTAATTTTTGCATTGCCTAAACGGTGACATTTGCTATAATGAAACTATCAAAAGACCGAAGAAGGGGAGGGATCTTATGCGAATCACAATTACCGGAAGAAACATCGATCTGACAGACGGTCTGAAGGCAGCTGTCGAGGATAAGCTTTCAAAGCTTGAAAAGTATTTTACGCCGGATACGGAGGCGCATGTGACGCTGTCTGTGGAGAAGGAGCGGCAGAAGATCGAAGTCACGATTCCGATGAAGGGTAATATCATCCGTTCCGAACAGGTCAGCAACGATATGTATGTATCCATTGACCTGGTGGAAGAGATTATTGAGCGCCAGCTCAAAAAATACCGCAAAAAGCTTGTGACCCAGCAGCAGAGCGAGAGCTTCTTCAAGAAGGATTTCATTGAGAAGGAAGCGGACAACGACGAGGAGATCAAGATCAGCCGCAATAAAAAGTTCGATGTCAAGCCCATGTATCCGGAGGATGCCTGCGTACAGATGGAGCTTTTAGGGCACAACTTCTTTGTATTCCGCAATGCGGAAACGGATGAAGTGAATGTGGTATACAAGAGAAAGGGAAATACCTACGGCTTGATCGAGCCGGAGTTTTAGAGGAGAAGTAATGAGTTATCAGGATCTGGCACATCACAAAGTGCTGGTGATCAGTGAAGGAGAGAGTTTTCTTGCGAAGAGTCTGCTGTCCAAGTTGGAATCAGCAGGACTCCCCACCTTATCTTCCCACGGCAAGATCAAAGATATTGACGGGATGCGGGATGAGATCGAGCTGATGATCCTGTTCCTCAGTGATAATATCGAGGAAATGAAGGACACGCTCGTCTATCTGAAGGATCTGGCCAGTGATCTGGATCGGAAAATGATCCTGATCGGAGATGCGATACAGTATGAGGCCGCCCTTAAGACCATTCCGGACATGCTGATCCTGGAGTTCTTTAAACGCCCCCTCGTCATGGACGATCTGATCGAGCGTGTTCAGCGATACATCGTGGACAATACCGGCGAGAACCGGAAAAAGACCGTGCTCATCGTCGACGACGATATCACCTACATGCGTACTGTCTATGAGTGGCTGAAGGACAGCTATCATGTGGGGATGGCTTCCAGCGGGATGCAGGCCATCAGTTACCTTGCCAGAAACAAGGCGGATCTCGTGCTTTTGGATTATGAGATGCCCATTGCAAGCGGATCCCAGGTGCTCGAGATGCTGAAAAACGATTCCGAGACCGGTCATATCCCGGTGATGTTTCTGACCGGGCACGGGGATAAGGAGAGCGTCCTTTCGGTGGTAGGCTTAAAACCTGCGGATTATCTGCTGAAAACCATTGACAAAGCCACCTTACTCCAAAAGCTGGAAACCTTTTTCCTGAAAACGAGAAATAACGTGTAAAAGTCGTTCATGACAGAAAACAACGTCATGAACGCTTTTTACCCCAATAACCTATTGACATAGTAGGTGAATAATGATATAAAAAAGAACATATCCATCTTATCCATCGTAAAGGAGACGAGCGCTGTGGGATTTCATACCGAATTACTCCATGGAAAAGCCATACCGGTCAATCCCGGCGGGGAGATCCTTCCGCCGGTTTCACAGGTTGCGGCGTTTCGTTATGAAAGCATGGAGGATTTGGAGAGAGTCTTCTCCCACAAGAAGATGGGTTATGCCTACACGCGCATCGGGAACCCGACGCTGAGCGCCTTTGAGCGGAGAATCGCTTCTCTGGAAGGCAGCGCGGATGCGGTCTGTTGCAGCAGCGGGATGTCAGCCATCACGGCAGCGCTGCTTGCCATCTGCGAGAGCGGGGATGAGATCATTGCGGGAAGCGGTTTATACGGAGGAACGATCGATCTGCTGCGGGATTTGGAGAAGCTTGGCATTCATACGGTTTTTGCCGGAGAGCTGACCGGAGCGGCGGTAGCGGAACGGATCACCGGAAAGACCAGGGCTGTTTTCGGAGAACTGATTTCCAATCCTTCCCTTCGGGTGCTTGATATTCCTGAAGTTGCCGGGGCAGTGCATGAGGCGGGGATTCCGCTGCTTGTGGATGCGACGACCGCGACCCCATATCTGGCAAGGCCAATCGCGCTGGGTGCGGATATCGTGATCCATTCCACCTCCAAATATATCAACGGCGGTGGAAATGCCATCGGCGGGATTGTCGCGGACAGCGGCAGATTTGCCTGGGATTTTGAAAAACATGCCGCGCTTTCCGAATTCAAAAAATACGGAAAAGGCGCATTTTCTGTCAGGCTGCGCACGGATATCTGGGAAAACTTTGGCGGATGCCTCTCGCCGGTCAATGCTTTTTTGAATTACATCGGACTGGATACATTGGGACTTCGGATGGAGCGGATCTGCGACAATGCGGATCGCCTGGCCCACGCACTGGATGCGATCCACGGGATCGAGGTGAATTACCTGACGCTGGAAAACCATCCGTATCATGCATATGTCAAAAAGGAACTGAACGGAAAGGGCGGCGGTGTGCTGACCTTCCGCGCAGGGACAAAGGAGAGGGCATTTCGGATCATCAATGCTTTGAAATACGCGTTGATCGCAAGCAATATCGGGGATTTGCGCACCCTGGTGATCCATCCGGCCTCCACGCTGTATCTCCATTCGACCAAAGAGGAAAGGGAAGAAGCCGGCGTATATGAGGATACGGTAAGGGTGAGTGTCGGGATCGAAGATCCGGAGGATCTGATCGCGGACTTTACGGAAGCCATCCAAAACGCGGATAGGGAGCAAAACGGATGAATTGCTTTACATGCAGCAACGAAGCATATGAGGAGATGACAAAAGAGGCGCGTCGGGCCTATCCGAAAGAGTGCTGCGGGATCCTGTTTGGCCGGGAAAGAGAGATCAGATATGCCTTTCCGGTGCAAAACGTGGTATCGGCACAAAACAGCCGGAGGCATTTTGAAATGGATCCGCTGATTGTCTATCAGGCGGAGTGTGAGGCTGAAAAGAGAGGAATGGAGATGCTCGGCATTTATCATTCTCATCCGGACAGCCCGCCGATCCCTTCGTCGGAAGATCTTGCATATATGATTCCCGGCATCAGCTATTGGATTCTGTCTGTTGAACAGGGGATTGAAAAGGAACTGCGGGGTTATGCCAAAGAGCCGGACCCAAAAAAACCCGTTCCGATCAGAATTGAGAAAGGAGCTGCGGCATCATGCAGGTTCTGATTTCTGCTACATTAAGAGGGTTTTTCGGAAAGAATGCTGCATTTTCTACGGATGCGGATACCATTCGCGGCGTTTTGGATGCGCTGACCGGAGAATACCCGGATGCAAAAAAAGTTTTGTTTGAAGAAGGCGGAACACTCCGGAGTTTTATTAGGATTTATGCGGGAGAACATGATTGGACCGCCACAGAGCATTGGGTAAAACCTCTCCCGCCGGGGAAAGACGTCTTGCTCCTGCCGGCCATTGCAGGCGGTGCACCGGCGAAAAGCATTATTCCGGATGAAAGGCGAAAAGCTGTCTCCTTTGACGATGCGGAGATCGAACGCTTCGAGAAACATTTCATGCTGTCCGAGATCGGCGTCAAAGGGCAGAAACGGATCAAGACGGCGCGGGTGGTGGTAATCGGTGCAGGCGCTTTGGGCGCACCCGTGATCCAGTATCTGGCGGCAGCGGGTGTGGGTACCATCAAAGTGGTGGATGATGATGAAGTTTCCCTCTCCAACCTGCAAAGTCAGGTGATCCATTCCACCAGGGATCTGAAACGTCCAAAGGTCGCTTCGGCAAAGGATACAGTCCGGAATATCAATAAAACCATCGTGTTTGAGGCGGAGGCTGTCAGGCTGGATGCCGGCAATGCTGCGGAGCTCATCGATGGATATGATATGGTGATCGACTGCACGGATAATTATAAAACGAGATATCTGATCAATGATGCCTGCGGCTTATGCGGGATTCCGCTGGTTTTCGGCGCGATCTATCAATATGAGGGACAGGTGGGCGTGTTCCATCTGAACGACGGCCCCTGCTATCGATGCGCGTTTCCGGCACCGCCGCCGGCCGGTCTGGTACCGACCTGCGCGCAGGGGGGCGCCATCAGCCCGTTGCCCGGAATCATCGGAAGCATTCAGGCGAATGAGGCGTTGAAGTTGATCATCGGCATCGGAGAGCACCTTTCCGGGAAACTGCTGATCATCGACAGTCTGTATCTGAAGTCCAGGATCGTGGAGATCAAAAAGAATCCGTCCTGTCCGTTGTGTGGGACACATCCTGTCATTACCGAGGTAGAGGATTTTGACTATGAGGAGTTCTGCGGTCTGAAGGAAACCGAAGAGGAGGCAGTCATCGAAGGCTTCACGCCGGAGGAATTGGCGAGCCGGATCGAAAACGGCGATGCCATGACGATCGTGGATGTCCGCGAGCCGCATGAGCGCGCGATATTGCGTTTCCCGGATGCGATCGTGATTCCCATCGGACAGCTGGCCAGAAGGCAGAATGAGCTGGATCCGGAAAAGGATACCATCTTCATCTGTAAGGAAGGAAAACGGAGCATTCTCGCCATCAATACTTTAAGAGAAGCCGGATACAAAGGATCGCTGTATAACCTGAAGGGCGGGATCGACGCCATGAAGGACATCATGTTCTCCCATGAGGGAGCGTGGCTGTAATCAATCAAAGAATGTGAGGCTGGAAGGCTTTCATATAGCAACTAAACAAACATCTTTTAGGAGGGAACATCAAATGGCAAAAGAAAACACAGAAGCAACAGACATCATTCAGGCTTTGGGAGCACAGGAAGCCTACAATCTGGCCAACGTCACGAAGACAAAGCCGCAGTTCGGGGCGCTGACGCCCAAGTGGTTGACGAAATTTCTGGAGTTTAAGGGATTGGAATCCGGCATCTACCGCGTGAATAAGGTGGTGGAGGGCGAAACGCCGCTGGATGTCCTTTGCAGCGCAACGAAAAAGTCGGATATCATTCCGCAGGGCTATGTGGCATATGAGACACAGCCCCGTGAGTACCGGCTGAATTCCATTTCCACAATCATCAATGTCAATACGGTGATCGAGGATGTATACAGCGCACCCTATGACCAGGTACAGGAGCAGCTGGGACTGGCGATCGAGTCTCTGCGGGAGCGTCAGGAAAGCCAGCTCATCAACAACGATGACTACGGTCTGCTGAAGAACGTTGCGGATTCTCAGCGGATTCAGACCAGAAACGGCGCACCTACCCCGGATGATCTGGATGAATTGATTTCCAAGGTGTGGAAGGAGCCTTCCTTCTTCCTGGCGCATCCGAGAGCCATCGCGGCATTTGAGAGAGAGTGCACCAAGAGAGGCGTCCCGCCTGTCACCATCGGTATTTCCGGCGGCACGTTCCTTACCTGGAGAGGCATTCCGATCGTGCCGACAGATAAGCTTCTCGTGGACGGGTTGAAGAATCCGAAGTCCCAGAGCGGCAAGACCAATATCCTGCTGATTCGTACCGGTGAGGCAAAGAGAGGTGTTGTCGGACTTTTCCAGGCCGGCATGAAGAATGAGCATTCCAGAGGCCTTTCCGTGCGGTTCCGCGGAATTGACGACAAGGGAGTAGCTTCCTACCTTCTGTCTTTGTACTGCTCCGCGGCGATTCTTGCGGATGATGCCATCGGTGTACTGGAAGATGTAGAAGTGGGTGAGTATTATGACTACGATTGAGCAGCTGGCGGGTGTGCCAAGCGCGGAAGAGCTTACGATTCTCGCCAATGAACTGTTTCCGGATCTGACGGGGGGTCTTGCTACGCCTGCGTCCGCGCCGGAGACACCGGTATCCGTGCCTGCGACTCCGCAGCCTGTGCCGGAGATTCCTGCTGCGTCCGTGCCGGAGACACCGGTTTCCATACCGGAGATCCCCACTCCTTTTTATACGGAAGCGCCCTCTGTCAGTTATGCGCCTTCTGTCATGTCCCAGTCTCAGGCAGCGGAGCAGGATCGCGCGATAGACGCCCCCACCTCTTTGGGCGGCGACAGCGTGAGCAGGGAGAAGGGAGAGGCGGCGCCGTATTCCTCCAGAGACGAGTCTATTCGCATCGGCAGCAAGACCCTTGCCCAGATCCGCAGTGATTTTCCGATTCTTTCGGAGGAGATCAACGGAAATCGTCTGGTGTGGCTTGACAACGGTGCCACGACACAGCGCCCGAAGGCTGTGATCGACAGACTTTCTTACTATTATGAGCACGAAAACTCCAATGTTCACCGCGGCGCGCATACCTTGGCGGCAAAATCCACCGATGCCTATGAAGGCGCCAGAGATATTGTGAGGGATTTCATCGGTGCACCGTCTTCGGAAGAGATTGTGTTTGTCCGCGGCACCACGGAAGCCATCAATCTGGTGGCAAACGCATACGTCAAGCCGATGCTGACGCCCGGTGATGAGATCATCGTATCGATCCTGGAGCATCACGCGAATATCGTACCCTGGCAGCTTGTGGCTGAGGAAACCGGCGCGGTGATTAAGGTGATCCCCTGTGACGAGTCAGGGCAGCTGATCCTCCCGGAATATGAGAAGCTGTTTACGAAAAGGACGAAATTCGTATCCGTCACTCATGTTTCCAACGTCCTCGGCACTGTGACACCGGTGGAGGAGCTGATCGCCATTGCGCACAGGCATGGCGTGCGGATCCTGATCGACGGCGCGCAGTCTGTCGCGCATATTCCGGTGAATGTGGCGGCGATGGATACCGACTTTTTCGTTTTTTCCGGTCACAAGATTTTTGCGCCTACCGGGATCGGGGTGGTGTACGGCAAGAAAGAACTGCTGGAGGCAGCCCGTCCCTATCACGGCGGCGGCAATATGATCGCGGATGTGACCTTTGAACGCACGATCTATAATCCGGCGCCGAACAAATTCGAGGCCGGCACCGGGAGCATTGCCGATGCGGTGGGGCTTGGCGCCGCGCTGCAGTACCTTTCGGAGATTGGAATGCCCTGTGTTTACCGCTGGGAGCACGAATTGCTGCAATATGCCATGAAAGAGATGAGCACCGTTCCCGGTCTTCACATGGTAGGAACGGCCTTAAACAAGGCTTCGGCCTTGGCTTTTAAGCTGGATGGCTATTCGGATGAAGAGGTCGGAAAGAGACTGGATGCCTATGGCATCGCGGTTCGCACGGGACACCATTGCGCACAGCCGGTGCTGCGGCGTTTTGGATATGAGAGCACAGTAAGGCCGACCCTTGCGCTGTATAATTCATTTGATGATATTGATGCACTTGTAAAGGTGCTGAAAACATTTGCATGAGGGATACTGCAACAGGATGACGTGCTGAGCCGGAAAAATGGTTTGAAAGGAGCATAAGAGCGCTATGAAGATCACAGTTGGCGGAGAAAAAAAAGAGGTGAAGGAAAACCTGACCATCGCGGAACTGATCGAGCTGGAACAGGTGGAAACACCGGAGTATGTGACGGTTTCTGTCAACGAGGAGTTTATTGACAAGGATGCCTTCCAAAGCCATGTGCTGAAAGAGGGAGATGAAGTGGAATTCCTCTATTTTATGGGAGGAGGCGCGTCATAATGGCATTTACAAATGAACAGCTGGAGCGCTATTCCAGACATATCATCTTAAAAGAGATCGGTGTCAAGGGGCAGAAAAAGCTTCTGAACGCAAAAGTGCTGATCATCGGTGCCGGGGGCCTTGGTGCCCCGGCGGCGCTCTATCTCGCCGCTGCCGGTGTCGGCACCATCGGAATCGCGGATGCCGATAATGTGGATCTTTCCAACCTGCAGAGACAGGTGATTCATACGACGAATGATATCGGGAAGCAGAAGGTGGAATCGGCAGCAGAGACCATGCATGCCATCAACCCGGATGTGACGGTAAATACCTACCATGAGTTTGTCAGCAGCGCCAACATTCTGGATCTCATTGCGGATTATGACTTTATTCTGGACGGAACCGACAATTTTCCGGCGAAGTTTCTGATCAATGACGCATGCGTGATGGCAAAAAAGCCCTTTTCCCATGCGGGTATCATCCGGTTTAAGGGCCAGCTCACCACGGTTTTGCCGGGAGAAGGGCCTTGTTACAGATGCATTTTCAAAGATCCGCCGCCAAAGGATGCGGTACCCACCTGTAAACAGGCGGGGGTGATCGGCGCGATGGGCGGCGTCATCGGGTCCCTGCAGGCGATGGAGGCAGTCAAATTCATCACCGGTGTGGGAGAACTCCTTTCCGGATATCTCCTGACCTATGATGCGCTGAAAATGGAGTTTCATAAGATCAAACTGCCGCCCAGAGGAAAGGGATGCGCGGTCTGCTCGGATACGCCCACCATCACCAAACTAATCGATTATGAACAGGCGGCGTGTGAATTGAAACAAAACACTTGAATCAGGAGGGAGACCAACCGAATGCGGATTACCCTGAAACAGTCTGATTTTGACAGCATGTATGAATATGCCATGAAAGAGCGGCCGGATGAGGCGTGCGGCCTGATCGCGGGAATTGAGAACGAAGACGGATCCCGGGATATTCAAAAGGTATACCTGCTTACCAATAAGGATCATACCAATGAACATTTCAGCATCGATCCGAGGGAACAGTTGAAAGCGGTAAAAGATATGCGCCAGAACGGTCTGAAGCCGCTTGGAAACTGGCATTCCCACCCGGAAAGCCCCTCACGTCCATCGGAGGAGGATAAAAAACTGGCCAATGACAGCAGCGCCAGCTATCTGATCCTTTCTCTGCAGGAAGAGGGAAAGCCGGTCTTAAATGCCTTTCATATTGAGACGGTGGACGGGGAGAAAACCGTGAGAAAAGAAGAACTGGTCATAGGAGGAGCAAATCATGGCACTTGATTTTGAAGTAGATGATAAGGTGGATATTACGGATGTCAACTGCCCGGTCACGTTTGTAAAGACAAAAGTGGCACTGGAGGAACTGGAGGAAGGGCAGATCCTCCAGGTGCATCTGAATGACGGAGAGCCGGTGCAGAATGTTCCGAGAAGCATCAAAGAAGAGGGACATGAGGTTTTGAAACTCGAGGACAACGGCGACGGCACCTTTGAACTGTATATTAAAAAGGTCGGCGACTAGACGGAGGCTTGCATGGTACAGGAAATGGAGCAGAAGATCGACCGTCTGGTGGAACTCTTTATCGAGGATTACCGCGGCGGAAAGGTGATCGATCAGATTAAGACCTTTGAGCATCCGAACCGCAAAAAAGTGGTGGATATCCTGGAGAAACTCCAAAAGATCGTTTACCCGGGGTATTATAGGAACAGCAGCTTTAAGACCTATACGGTACGGAATAATATCACCATGCTGCTGGAGGATGTGATCTATAATCTCAAGGCGCAGCTGGGGATCGTGCTGAAGTATGTGCCGCAGTATGAGCATGCGGATCCGGAAGCGATTACACTGGCGGCGGATCACATTACTTTTGCGTTTCTGGAAAAGATTCCGAAGATCCGAGAATACATCGAAACAGACGTGCAGGCGGCCTTTGATGGAGATCCGGCGGCCTACAACAAGGATGAGATCATCTGCACTTATCCGGGTCTGTATGCGACGATGACCAATCGGATCGCGCACGAATTGTATCTCTTAGAAGTGCCGATGATCCCGCGGATCATGACGGAGCATGCCCACAGCATCACGGGGATTGATATCCATCCCGGCACCACCATCGGGAAGTATTTCTTCATTGATCACGGAACCGGCGTCGTCATCGGTGAAACCACCGTGATCGGGGATAATGTCAAGATCTATCAGGGCGTAACGCTGGGAGCTCTCTCTACCCGCGGGGGACAAACCCTGAAAAACGTGAAGCGCCATCCCACCATTTCGGATAACGTGACCATTTATTCCGGGGCGTCGATCCTCGGCGGAGATACCGTTGTCGGAAAAGATGTGGTGGTTGGTGGCAATGCGTTTATTACCACCTCCATTCCGGAGGGCGCAAGAGTCAGTGTCAAGAGTCAGGAGCTTACCTACAACTATGATTCCGGGCATCCGATTGAGCGAAAAGAGATCGAGATGAACGAGTCCTGGTTCTATACGATCTGAAAGTAATGGTAAGGAACAGGTTCCTCCCGGCATCGTCCGGAGAGGAACTTTTTTGTGTGTGATTCTCGGGTGTTTCCTGAAGAAAAGTGGTGTTTATTGTGGATCTGTGGTAAAATAACTTCGTTCTTGTATCTGTTTTTGTAGAGAAAAACGGAGGATTACAGTGGATTACGATCTGCCGGAAATCGCGGGAATTGATTGGGAGACAGCGCACCGCTATATCCCGGAGAAAGAGGTTTTACGCAATGTTCTGACGGAGTTTGTCAGTTCTGCGAAGAAGCAGACTGCGCTTCTGAAGGAATATCAGGGGAAAGTGCTGGAAAATCCCAGTCCGGAAAACTTCGCTTCCTACCGGATTCAGGCGCATGCCATGAAGGCTGCCCTGCGCTCTCTCGGTTCAGACCTGTTTGACAGCGCGTTTGCACTGGAGACCGCCGGAAAAGAAGAAAACCTTCTGCCCATCGATAAGGATACGGCTTCTTTTTGTGAAGCCTTTCTGCAGCTGGCGGAAAGCTTCAAGATCATCACCGGCGATTGCGATGTGGCGCAGGAATATGACGAGGAGCGTTTTTTTGCGCTGGTGGAAAAATTGGATGCCGCGATGCAGTCTTTTGATATTTCATCGCTCCAGGAAGCATTTGAAGCCATCCAGTCCATGAGCATTCCTTCGTTATACGGGGCGATTGTAAAAGAAATGGAGCCGGCCGTCCGTGACTTGGATACGGATGCTGTAGCATCGTGTTGTGAAAAGCTAAGGGCACTGAGGTAAGTGGAGGGAGAGACATGAGATTTGTTGCGACAGCTGACCTGAAACCGGGCATGATTCTGGGAAGAAAGATTCACACACGCAATAAGGCCACTCTGCTGGAAAGGGGCGTCGAGCTGACCCCAAAATTCATCGCGCGTCTGAAAAAGGACGGCTATCTCGGCGCATACATCACAGACTCCTTTTCCAAGGATATCAAGGTGGAGGAGGCAGTCAGCGAAAAAACCATCGAGGCAGCCATTGACGCAGTTGCGAGTGTGGATATCGACGGCATCATGCAGGCAGCCTCCAACCTGATCATGGAGATCTCCTCCATGGAAGAGATCAGTCTGGATCTTCTGGATATCCGCTCTTTTGATGACTATACCTATCACCATACGGTCAACGTCGCGATCTATGCGGTGGCGGTTGCCATTAAAATGGGCCTTTCCATCAACGAACTGAATGAGGTGGCGATCGCGGCGCTCTGCCATGATCTGGGCAAGATCCGGATCGACCCCATGATCCTGAATAAAAAAGACAGACTTACGGATGCGGAGTTTGATGAGATCCGGCGTCATCCGCAGTACAGCTATGAGCTGATCTCCTCCAACCCCGTGGTCAACCTGAAGATCCGGATGGCGGTACTGTCCCATCATGAGAACGAAAACGGATCCGGGTATCCCTACGGAAAAACAGGAGAAGAGATCCCGCTCTATGCCAAGATCATCCATGCCGTGGACGTGTTTGACGCACTGACCAGTAACCGCCCTTATAAGGATCCATGTCCGCCCGTTGAGGCGCTGGAATACCTGATCGGCGGTGCCGGGATTCTCTTTGATATTACTGTGGTGGAGACGGTACAGACTGTGATTCCGCCTTATCCGCCGGGAATGGATGTCATCCTTTCCAACGGGGAAAGAGCGGTGGTAACCGGACACACGACGCAGTCTCTGCGGCCCCGCATCAAGATCTATGAAACCGGAAAAGAAGTGGATCTGAGCAGTGATCTTCGGTATCGGATGGTGTTTATCAAGGATTCCGGCTATCTCATGAAAGAGTCCATTTCCGGGATCGACACCAAAAACGGGGCTTCCGATGAGGGACGGGAGAGAAAGCAGATTCTTGTGGTGGATGACAGCAAGATCTCCCTGGACCAGACGAGATCGGCGCTGCAGGATGAATATGACATTACAACGCTGGAAAGCGGAGCCGCATGTCTCAAATACCTTGAGGTAAAGGGTGCGCCGGATCTGCTGATTATGGATATCGATATGCCGGAGATGGACGGCTTGTCCACGGTGGAGACCATACGCGCCACCCATCAGGATCTGGCGGTAGTGTTTTTGACGGCCATCGCAAACAGGGATACCGTGCTCCGGTGCAATAAAGTCGGCGCAAAGGATTATATCTTAAAGCCTGTGAATCCGATCTACCTGCGGGAGCGGATCGAGATTGCGCTGGACAAGAACATGGATCGCTGAGACGGGGGAGAGATGGGAGTTGCATTAAGCGTAAGCCTGATTGTGGTCGGCAGCCATTCGATCATTTACGGCATCTTGTTCTTTCGGAGAGAGAAGGATGCGGGTTATTTTCGGCTGACCCTGTTGATTCTCGGCCTGTCTGCAGGAATCTGGCCCATTGGATACGGGATGGTCGGATTGTGTCCGGATCCGGAGCTTTGTGTATGGTTTCGGAGACTCGCGCTGGCCGGTGTGGTATCTTATCCGCTGGTGGAGACCTTTCTGGGTTTGAAAAAGACAAAGCTGTCCCGCAAATGGCGCTATCTGATCCGGTTTGTGCTGGCCGGATACGCGTTTGCGGACTGGATGCTCTATTCCAGACCCGGTGTCGATCATTTTATTCAAGTCGGAAACTGGACAGCCTTTCAGGCTGTTCCCTGTCCGGAAAGAACCTTTCACACCATCTATATCATTGTGGTCTGCTCGGTGGGCTTTTCTGCCTGGTTTTTCTGGTTCAAGAACATCACCCACAAACGGGAAAAAAAGCTTCTTTACGGCATTCTGGTCGCCAATATCGTGATCGCGGTTTGCGCGATCCCCGATACCTTCCTGGTCAGATGGATGAATTACGGATTGCCGCTGTCCGGCCTCGGAGCCGGTATTTCCGTCCTCCTCTGGTATCTTGCGACGGAAAAGTACAATGCTTTTTCCATCTCTTCTCAGACAATGGGGAGCTATGCCCAGAATGTGGTGAGTGAAGGGATCGTCATCATGGATGAGGCACTGGACGTGATCGTTTTGAACCGGTTTGCCCGGGAAGAACTCGGGGTCACGGAAGGGGAGAACATCGAAAAGATCCTGACGTTGGAGCAGACGAAGGAAGAGATCCTCGACCGTCTGCAAAAGGAATCCAATATTCTCTTCAAAAGCAAAATCCCGGGGGATAACCGGAAATTTGCGGTCAATATGACGGTGGCTCTGGATGATTACGGCGAGCCGTACGGGTATATCCTGACGATGAATGACATCACGAAGGAAGAGGAGCTGGTGCTGGAAGCGAACAGCGCCAATCAGGCCAAAAGCAATTTCCTGGCCAACATGTCCCACGAAATCCGCACACCCATGAATGTGATCAGCGGCATGACACAGACGATCCTGCGGGACTGCCCGGATCAGGAAACCAAAAAGAATGCCGCCATGATCAACTCCGCGGCACATACGCTGCTTGCCATCATCAACGATATCCTGGATTTCTCCAAGATCGAATCCGGAAAGATGAATCTGGTCTGCGAGCCATATCAGATGTCTTCTTTGATCAACGATGTGGTCGCCATGATAAAGGTGACGGCAGAAGACAAGAAAATAGAGCTGATTGTCCATGTGGATCCGGATTTCCCGGACAATCTGATCGGGGACGCGGTGCGCGTCAGACAGATTTTTTTGAATATTCTTTCCAATGCCGTGAAATTTACCAATGAAGGCAGTGTGGAGCTCAGCCTGAATTATGAGAGGCTCGGCAATGAAAGATGCCGCATCAAAGCCCGTGTAAGGGATACCGGGACCGGCATCAAAGAATCGGATCTGCCTCACATTTTTGACTTCTTCAATCAGGTGGATACCAGGCGAAACCGATCCGGTGACGGCACAGGGATCGGGCTTGCGATCTCCAAGCGCCTGGTGCATATGATGAACGGCAAAATGGAAGTGGACAGCGTCTATGGGATGGGCTCGATCTTTTCCTTCGAGATCATGAGCGACGTGACAGACTGGCAGCCCATCGGGGACATTGAGAAGGCTCTTTCCAGGATCAACACGGATGTTTTCCGGGTGACCATGAAAGCGCCGGACGCAAAGGTTCTGCTGGTGGATGACAACTCCGTGAACCTGAAGGTTGCTAAGAGTGCGCTGAAATCCTATGAGATCAATCCGATCACGGTGGAAAGCGGAAAGGCCGCGATCCAGTGCTTTGAACGGCTGAAGCCCTTTGACATCATTTTTATGGATCATATGATGCCGGAGATGGACGGCGTGGAGGCTATGCAACGGATCCGCGCAAGGGAAGGCGGGAAGGACGCTGTCATGATCGCGTTGACGGCAAACGCCCTGAGCGGCGCTGAAAAGGCTTATAAGGAGGCGGGATTTAACGATTTCCTTGCCAAGCCCATCGACCCTGTCAGACTGGATGAGATCTTAAGGACTTATCTGAGAAAAGAACTGCAAAAAGAGGTAGGCAGGTCGTGAACAATCAGTTGAAAGGGATCACTTACATCCTGTTTGCGGGGATCGGCTTTTCTTTGATGACATTCTTTGTGAGGCTTTCGGGCGACCTGCCGACCATGGAGAAGGCATTTTTCAGAAATGCATTTGCTCTGGTCATTGCAATCACCATTCTGATCGTCAAAAAAGAACGGTTTGTGATCAAAAAAGAATTCGGGACGGACATCCTGTTTCGGTGTTTATTCGGGACGACGGGGTTGATCGCGAATTTTTATGCCATCGATCAAATGACGCTGGCGGATTCGAACATGCTCAATAAACTTTCTCCGTTTTTTGCCATTCTTCTTTCCATCCCGCTGCTGAAGGAAAAACCCTCCAAACTCGATATTACGGCCACTGTCATCGCATTTACCGGGGCATTGTTTATCATCAGACCGACGCCCGGCAACATGACGCTTGTGCCGGCGTTGATCGGGCTGTACGGCGGATTCGGCGCCGGAACGGCATATGTCTTTGTGAGACGGGCCACAGGGAAGGGGGCAGCGACGCCGGTCATCGTCATTTGCTTTTCCTTGTTCTCATGTCTTTTGACACTGCCGTTCATCATTGTGGATTTCGTCCCCATGTCTCCCAGGCAGCTTCTTTTCCTGATTGCTGCAGGACTGTCCGCGGCGTTGGGACAGTTTTCCATCACCACGGCCTATAAATATGCGCCTGCCAGGAAACTCTCTGTCTTTGACTATCTGCAGGTGATCTTCGCCGCCTTGTGGGGGATTCTGTTCTTCCATGAAGTCCCGACGGTTTTGAGCGTGATCGGATACGCCATCATCATCGGCGTGGCGTTTCTCAGGTGGCTCGGCGCCATGCGCAGGGAACGGAAGGAACCGGTTTGAAGGTGCTGCACATCGGTTTTTTGTGGTAAAATAAGAAAAACACGTAGCCAAGTTTTATAAGAAGGGGATGGCAAGAACATGAAAGAAAAGAAAGAAAAAGAAACACTGAAAGAAAAACTGGAGAACCTGTTTGACGGCGACAGCTCCAATTCCAACAACATTTTTGACCGGATCTCCGATCAGATGACATCGCCGCGGGTTGACAAAATGATCGGTGAAATGACGGAGCAGATCAAGGAGAAAAATAAGACATCATGAGATTTGTGATACAGGTATGTTCCTCTGCGGAGGTGGAGACGGATCATCAGATCGTGGGGAAGATCGGCAAGGGCTTCCTGGTGCTCATCGGGATCGGAAAAGAGGACAACAGGGAGACCGCGGACAAAATGCTGAAAAAGATGCTGGGGCTGCGGATCTTTGCAGATGAAAACGGAAAAACGAATCTTTCCCTTGGGGATGTGAACGGTGCATTGCTCCTCGTTTCTCAGTTTACCCTGTATGCGGACTGCAGGAAAGGAAACCGCCCCAGCTTCACGGACGCGGGAAATCCGAAAGATGCGGAGGAACTGTACGAGTACATCATCGCACAATGCCGTGAAAAGATCCCGGTTGTGGAAACCGGGATCTTCGGAGCAGACATGAAAGTGTCACTGACAAATGAAGGGCCTTTTACGATTCTGCTGGATGACAGCACTTTGTGAACAGGGTCAGGAAGCTTCTGACTCCTTTATGACTCTGTAAACCAAAGTCTCGTTTGAGAATTCCGGTTCGGTCTGATAGCGCGTAAGGCCTGCGCCGTCAAGGTAATACAGCCTTCCGAGGATCGAGTCGGCAAGCGCAGAAGACATCAGTGAAAGTGTTGTTTTCTGCCCGTCGTCAGTCACGATCGCCGTCCAGGGAAGCGCTTCTTCTCCGGCATCGGAGACCTGCTCTCCCCCGGAAGGATCATGATTCTGAATGTATTCTATGTTTCCGTATGGATCCACGAAGATCAATCTGTCGATATAGGTGGGCTGTTCTTCAGGTGCCTCTTCCTCCGAGGCCTCTTCCACAGGGGACGTCCATGCGCACCATTCACCCTCATTCCTTTCCAGAATGAAATCATATCCGTTTCCGGTATCAATCACGGTTTCTCCGCTTTTCGAAAGATCCACCGGCATATTCTGCACTTCCACGAGAAATTCCATCGGGTTTTCATCCTGTTCTGTCGTTGTCATTCCGAATAGCGGGAACCATCTGGAATACAAGAGCAGATCAGGGGTAATGATGCACTCCGTAAGGGGCGCATCCTCCGGGAATAAAAGGTCAGCCAGTTCTACTGCCCGGTCTTCGGAAATGTCTTTCTTCCGCAGTTTTTCAATTGCTGCACTTTTGCTGCCGGAGAGAAGTTCGTCCATGAAAAGAAGGGTTTCCTCCGTCAAAGAGAGTCCCTCTTTGCCCTTTTTCCTCCAGAAAGTATCCAAAGTCCCACCAACTGACTAGAACCGTATCTTTGGGTGTCTTCTCTTTTATGCTGCAAAGGCTCTCCTCCAGAGGCCGATAGCCCCAATCCTCTTCGGGATCGTAGGCCGCAGCATCGGCTCTGTACAGACCGTACATGTTGTATACACTGTAGAGCGTCGGAAACACCAAAATAAACACGAAAAGTACCGGAAGCACCACCTGATAAACTTTCCGGCCCGAAACCTTCTTTTCTGTCAGAAGCCCGCTAACCTTTCCTGCCAGGTTTCCCGCCAGAATCCCTGCCGGAATGGCAAAGAGCATAGTAAAACGGTTGCCCGTGAAGGAAAGCAAAAAAGTGACAAGAGCCCAGACAAGAAGAAAAAGATGATCAAACCGGACGCCCTTTTTGATCACCCTCACCAGGAGGATCAAAAACATGACCAGTGCAAAAAGGAAGGGGATGATTCCGCCGATGCCGCCGACGATCAGGGATTTTTTGTTTTTTCCTGCCATCCCTTCACCAGCTTCAGTCCGAAATAAAAGAAAAAGCAGGAAACCCAGAGGGTCACGCCGTCCGTATCATAGTAGCCGGGCATGGTATAGCTTAGATACATATCATTAAGCGAAGCCAATACAGATGCAATGACAGCCCCTGTGAGACCGCACAGTTCAAAGGCGATGAGAAAGACCGGAATGACCACCAGGGCAGAAAGGAAGATGTTCAGCCAGTAAACGGTCTGATCAAGACTCTGGGGAACAAAAAGTGAGGTCACTCGGTTGACAGCGATGCCTATCGACGCCATCAGGGGTTTGTAGTCGGAAGCGGTCCTCCCGGAGGGAGCGAAGCTGAAGCTGTCCCAGGGTTCTCCCACCTTCAGGGTTTCTCCGGGATGTCCGTACAAAGCAATATCATTTGTCATCCTGACATGGTAGTAACCATCCATATCAAGAAGATATGGCAAACCGGTCTCGCTGTCTATGAAACCTTCGCCGTAGGCCATCAGAGGGTCGTGGAATATCAGGCGGGAACATATCGATAACGCAATGATACAGAGGATCATCACCGGTTTCAGCCATCTGCGCTTCGTCACGTTGCATCTACCTGTTGTTTCCCCTACAGACACAGAATCTTTCATTCAACCCTCCGTTTCTACAAGCACCAACACTATTATACCACGGAGATCACGTTTTTTTAAAGACGAAGCGCCGAGAACACCGGTGGTGCTTTTTCATATGAAAAAAAACAAATATGCTAAAATAAGCATGTGCCTTTTGGCGCGCGAATCACGGTATCATGGAAAAGCGTGAAATTTGTGAAAAAGGGGAAAAAGGATATGATTCGAGTGCTATTTATCTGCCACGGCAATATTTGCAGATCGCCCATGTGCGAATACGTTATGAAGGATCTGGTAAGGAAAGAGGGCTTATCTGACCGGTTTGAGATTGCGTCTGCGGCCACCAGTTCGGAGGAACTGGGGAATCCGGTGTATCCGCCGGCAAGGAAGAAACTGGCGGAGCACGGGATCGGGTGCGACGGGCATCACGCACGGAGGATGACCCGGGAAGACTACGATTACTATGATTATCTCATTGGAACCGATCAGGAGAATATGCATTATATGCTGCGCCTGTGGGGAAATGATCCGGAGGACAAATGTTCTCTGGTCATGGACTATACCGGCCATCCCAGAGAAGTTTCGGATCCGTGGTATACGAGGGATTTTGAAGCGACCTGGCGCGATGTGAGTGAAGGCTGCGCGGCGTTTCTGGAGTACCTGAAAAAAACGGAAAAACTGTAGCGGGCGGCTTACCGGCGTTGTACGGCACTTTTTATTCCGCCGCCGGCGAGATCGCATCGATCGCATCCAGGATCTCCTGCTTTTCCGCTCCCTTAGCCATCGTTGTGACATAGCCGGATTGCCTGCCAGGGAGGATCACGGAATCCACGTCGGTGATTATGACGGAGGAGGTGTCATCGGGCTCGATGGTTTTGATTCCGCTCAGCCGGATTTCAAAGAGCATGGTATCCAGCGTCCTTTCGTTAAACCAGAAATTTCCGAGGCTGTATGCGATGGGCCTTTCATGATAAGAGGTTACGCCCTGCAGGCAGTGGGTGTGCGTGCCGATGACCGCATCTGCACCCGCATCGATACAGGCGCGAGCCCCATCGATCTGTGCCTGCTCCAATGTTGTAGAATATTCCGTTCCCCAGTGGGGGAGTGCGATCACATAGTCCGCCTCTTCGGCGGCTTTTTTGATGGAGTTAAGAAAGCGCGTCATATCATAGCAGCGAAGGATTCCGGGACTGTTTTCGCCGGCCTCCGGCGTCATGATATTTTTTTCCGCACGGGAAGCCGCCACATAAGCGATCGTGACGCCGTCCGCATCCAGAAAGACCGGGGCGGAGGCTTCCTCCAGATTGATTCCCGCGCCGACATAGGGAATACCCGCATTTTGCAAGGTCTGCAGCGTATCGAGAAATGCTTCCTCTCCGTAGTCAAACACATGATTATTGGCAAGCCCTGCGAGATCCACGCCCATTTCCGTCAGGTACTTTACGTTCGCGGGATCAGAGCGAAATGTATACATCTTTCCAGCCATGGGAGTGCCGCGATCGCTGTAGCAGAACTCGTTGTTGATCCAGAGGAGGTCGGCAGACTGCATTTCTGCAAGATAATCGGGGTCGATGACGTTTGTCAGATCATCTCCCTGGGAATGGAGATAGCCCATCGTGCACCAGCTGTCGTCAAAATTGATGTCGCCGGCAAAGGCCAGGGTGATGGAAAACGGTTCCGTGACAGCTGCTGGTTCCGAAGGAGTGGTCTCTTCCAAACGCTGATCAGATTTGTCTTCTGTATCGGAAACTGCCTGCTCAGCAGGTTCTTCCGGTTCGGGAACGGATGATTCCGCAAGATCCGCTTCCGTGACAGAGCGTGTTTCCGTGGCAGGTATTGCCTTGCTTTCTCCGCAGCCCGTCAACAGCGCATCTGTCATCAGCGCACCCGCCGCCAAAGCGACAGTCAGCGTGAATCGTAACTTTTTCCCGTACAATTGCGTTCCCATGACTTCATTATAGAAACACTGCCCCCGACTTGCAACAAACGGCTTTTGCATCAGACGGGAAGGAGTGTTATGATAGAAAATAGTGTAGTATTGTATGGCTTGTTCTCATTTGGGTGTAAGGTATGTTTCGTACAGATTTTGTCTGGGGTGCGGCCTCCAGCGCTTATCAAATCGAAGGAAGGGATCCTGCAGACGGAGCCGGAAGAAATGTCTGGGATGCGTTTGTGGATGCCGGAAAGATCCAGCGGAAGGAAGATGCCTATACGGCGTGCGATGTGATCCACCGCTATCCGCAGGATTTTGCGATGATGAGGTTGCTCGGAATCAAGCATTATCATTTTTCGGTCAGTTGGGCGCGGATCATGCCGGAAGGCACTGGTGAGGTCAACGAGGAAGGCATCCGCTTTTATCGGGACATGATCTCCTGCATGAAAAAGAACGGGATCGAGCCGTACCTGACGCTTTATCACTGGGATATGCCGGAGGCCCTGATGCATCGAGGCGGCTGGCTTTCTCCGGACAGTCCGGACTGGTTTGCCGGATATGCGGCGGTGGTGGCGGATCGTTTTTCCGATCTGGTCAAATATTTTATCACCATCAGCGAGCCGGAATGCGAGATCATGCTGGGTCATTGCGTCGGAGAAAACGCGCCGGGGCTGACCCTTTCTCTTTCCGATGCGCTCCTTGCGACGCATCACCTGCTGATGGCCCATGGCAAGGCGGTGATCGCCCTCAGAGGGCATGAAAAACAGCCGGTTTCCATCGGCTATGCGCCCACCTGCGGCGTGGCGATCCCTGCGACCAGCAGTGAAGAGGATGTGGAAGCGGCACGGAAAACCTATTTTTCCATCGATGCGGAGAGTGAGCGCTGGGCGTGGAATGTTTCCTGGTTTTTGGATCCCGTGATCTTCGGCACTTATCCTGTGGACGGGCTCAAGGCGTTTGCACCCTGGATGCCCGAGATCAAA
Organism: Lachnospiraceae bacterium; assembly: GCA_017431515.1. Lineage (GTDB taxonomy): Bacteria > Bacillota > Clostridia > Lachnospirales > Lachnospiraceae > RUG12461. The sequence continues at coordinate 9,289 of JAFRKV010000039.1, read as the reverse complement.
GAAGAGGATATGAAGCTGATCAGACAGCCCCTCGATTTTATGTGCCATCATATCTACAACGGTTATTATGTGGGGGCGGACGAAGACGGTGAAGTGGTCAGGCTGGATGAAAAGCCCGGAGCGACCCATACGGACGCGGATTGGCCGGTTACGCCGGCGGCGCTGTACTGGGGCGCGCGGTTCCTTTCCGAAAAATACCATCTGCCGCTTTACATCACGGAAAACGGTGTGGCGTGCCATGACAGCATTTCCGCGGACGGACGCGTCCATGATCCGAACCGGATTTCTTTCCTGGATAATTATATCGGCGCGCTGCAGAAGGCTTCCGATGACGGCGCGGATATCCGTGGCTATTTTGTCTGGAGTTTTCTGGACAATTTTGAATGGAATTCCGGCTACAGCCGACGTTATGGTCTGGTATATGTGGACTTTGTCTCACAGCTTCGCATTGTGAAGGATTCTGCCTACTGGTATCAAAAAGTGATAGAGACCAACGGCCGTTCCCTGACCGTCAACCAGAAAGCACGGCAGATTCTCTTTTTGGAGCAGGATGAAGGCGGCGATGTGAGTGTCGCGTCCTGGATCACGGAAGGCGCCTATGCCGGCATGACGCTGGATGAGCTGCTGCACCAGGCACCGGAGCTTTTCGGCGGTGTGATGCAGCCGCCGGGACGCACGGAGATGATTACGCTGGAGATAGAGGGGGAAGCCTCTTTCCTGCAGGATCAGACGTATCTTTATATCACGGTTTCTATGGGTGACGGTTTGCTGAACGGACATTATATTCGCCGGGGAGACCATTTTATTCTGCCGATGGGCTTTGGCGTGGTGGAGATTCAGGGGAATCTGACGCTCCTTGTATCCGCGCGTGTCATTTTGGAAGGCGGCAAAGAAGCAAATTGAGAAACATTGTTACCATTTTTAAAACAGATCTGAAGAATATCTGCAGCCATTTTTTCCCGCTGGTAATCGCAATCGGTCTTTGCGCATTACCGGCGCTTTATGCGTGGTTCAATATCTATGCCAACTGGGATCCCTATGCCAATACGGGAAATATCCAGATCGCCGTGGCTTCCGAGGATCGCGGTTACAAGGTCAGCGAGACAGAGACCGTGAACATGGGGCAGGAGATCGAGGACGGCCTGAAAGAAGCGACCTCCATCGGATGGGTGTTTCTGGATACGGAGAAGGAGGCGCTGGACGGCGTCAACAGCGGGAAATACTACGCCGCCATTGTGATCGAGCCGGATTTCTCCGAGAGTATGTATACCGCCCTTTCCGACAATTTCAAAAATCCGAAGATCACTTACTATGAAAATGAAAAGAAAAACGCAGTGGGCACCAAGATCACTGATACGGCGGTAGATACCCTGCGCAAAAATATCAACCAGCAGTTCATCAATGTCGTGACAAACCGGGTGTTTGAAAAGACCAATGATGTGTCGCAGGACATGGAAAATGACTCGGCTTTTGAACGGTTTGAGGATAATCTGAAGGAGATCAACCAGAACCTGCAGGAGTATCAGGTCATGGTGGATGCCTTTGTCAAGAGCAACAGTTCTTTGGAAAGAGCGGTATCCGAGGCTTCGGGCTCCATGGACGGGACTAAGAAAAAACTGGAGACCGAAAACGGCTATATGGCGAGAGCGGCGCAGGATATGACTTCCACCAATGCGTCTCTTGCGTTATTCAGCCAGAATGTCCAGAATACGATGACGGCCATCGAGGGCTCCATTAACAATATGTCGGCGGACATCGATCAGTCTGGGATCACTACGGATGCGACCAATCTGGATGCGCAGGTCAACGCCCTGAAGACGGATACCAATGCAGCGATCACGCATGTAAACACGCTGCTGAAATCCCTGAATGAAGCGGCAGGGGAAAAGGCGAAGGATGCCACGGGCGGAAACCGCGCGGAGTTGGAGAAGCTGAGCAAGGAATATCAGACGAAGCTGGATGCGAATCAGACCGCGATCAATAACAAACAAGCGGAGATTGATGCGAAACAGGCAGAGATTGATGCATTGGATCCGACAAGTGAGTCTTATGCAACCGACAAAGCGGCTTTGGAAGCCCAAAAAAAAGCTTTGATAGAAGGTCCTACAACAGATCCGTTGGATCCCTGTATGAATGATCTAGAAAAAGAGCGCGCCGACCTCCTCACCAAAAAAGCCGCAGTGGACGCCTCCCTTTACGCCACCGATCCCAGTACGATTAACCATGCCGTTTCCACGGCAAACAACATGCTGGACATCTTAAACTCCATGAATAAGACCCTGACGGACAGCATCACTCCCTCCGCCGCCACCACAGCGGCGAACCAGGCGTCCTCCCTTGCGAAAAACGCGCTGACGACCTGCTATCAGGCCGTGGAGAATATCCGCAATCTTTATACTACCTCTCTGGTGCCGCAGATGAATACGCTGATGGAGAGCATGCAGCAGGTCATGGATAATGTGAATTCCATGCTGACATCACTGGATCAGGCGTTGGGGGACATGGACAAAGTCTTTGACGGCGTGCTGGATACCGTGGACAATACCAATACCAGCCTGGTGCAGACAGCAGATGTGATCCGTGAAGTCAGCGACAGGCTGACGCAGATTACGGACCGGCTGGATGCCGTGTCGAAAGATGAACGGGCGCAGGAGCTTGTGAATATGCTGGGCGGAGATCCCACGATTTACGGCAATTTCTTCTCGGAACCTGTGGTCGTGAATACAAACGAGATCTATCCGGTCTCCAATTACGGATCGGCAGTGACGCCGTTTTACACGACGCTGGCCATCTGGGTCGGCACCATCTTTTTGACGGCGCTCTTTAAAGTGCATGCGGATCCAAAGGGGCTCAATCATCCGACGCCGGCGCAGCTGTTCCTCGGAAGGTATCTGATTTTCTTTGTCCTCAGTCAGATCCAGACCCTCATCATCGTGCTGGGGGATCTGCTCTTTTTCAAAGTGCAATGCCTCCATCCCGGGATGTTCTGGTTCGCGTCCGCGGTGACGGGATTTGTGTTCTCGATTTTGATCTACTCCCTGGCGATCTCTTTCGGGGATGTGGGAAAGGCTCTTGTGGTCGTGATGGTCGTGATCCAGATCGCGGGATCATCCGGCACCTTCCCCATCGAGCTGCTGCCGGATTTTTACCGGCGCGTGTATATTTTCTTCCCCTTCCCCTATGCGATCAACGCCATGCGGGAATGTATCGGCGGGCTATATGAAAATACTTACGGCGAGTGTCTGGCGGAGCTTTTGATCTTTGCCGGCGTCGGCCTCTTTATCGGACTTGTGGTGCGGATTCCGTTTATGGGCTTGAACCGTTTCATCGAGGAACGGATGGAAGATACTAAGATTCTGTAAAAGTGTAAAGCAAAACATGGAAAAAGAAAAACAATACGAAAAAATGTATCGCGCCATGTTGGAATATGAAGACAAGGCGCATCTCAGGAATATGCACAGGATTCGGATAGGGATCGCCTGCCTGGTGTTTGTGCCCATTGCCTTTTTGCTCCTGATGTTTTTGACAGACAGCAGCAAGCCGCTGTTTCTGATGCTTTGGATCATTTCGCTTTACGGCATTGCGGGCTATCTGATCGCGGTCGAGTATGCGGATCATAAGCTGCAGCAGCGTCTGGCCCAGTTCCGCGGGGAAGAGGAAGTGGAAGTGAAGGCGCTGATCGGGCAGCATATGGAGAATGTGGAAGAGACGCTGAAATCCGTGAAGGAAAAGGCGGAGTATTTTCTTGCACCGGCTTCGGAGGTAGAAGAGATGCTGGATCTGGATAAAGAACTGCCGGATGTAGAACTTGAGATAGAGGATGAACTGCCGGAGATAGAGATCGAGGCGGATGCCGGTCTGTCCGGACATGAGGAAGAAAGCGATGAAGAACATTCTTAAGATTTTTCTCGTTGATGTAAAAAGAATCAGTTCCAATGTGGTGGCCCTTGTATTTATCATGGGTCTTTCCGTGCTGCCTTCTTTGTATGCCTGGTTTAATATCCTTTCCAACTGGGATCCTTATGGTCCGGAGGCAACCTCCAGAATGCAGATCGCGGTCTGCTCGGACGACATGGGCGCAGAGGTGGAGAGCGTCAAGGTGAATATCGGCGACAGCGTGGTGGAAGGCCTGAAATCAAATAATACCATCGGCTGGGTGTTTACGGACACATCGGAAGAAGCGCTGGCGGGCGTGAACAGCGGAGAATACTATGCGGCGCTGATCATCCCTGAGACCTTTACCTCCGACATGATGAGCTTCATGAACGGGGACGTGAATCACGGCCAGATCGAATACTATGAAAATGAAAAGAAAAATGCCATCGCGCCGAAGATCACCGCAAAGGCGCAGCAGGCGGTAAAGGAGCAGGTGAATGCCACATTTGTGAGCACCCTGACGGAGTCCATGGTGGAAGTCGGGAATGTTTTGTCCGCCTCTGAGCAGCAAACGGGGATCACACTGCTGGACGCGCTGCTGGAGCAGATGAATGAGCTGGACCGCGAGCTTTCCATCTATATCACCATGTTGGATTCCTTTATCAATATTATCCATTCTGCAGGAAGCCTGCTGAGCACAACCCAGGTGATGCTGCCGAATCTGGACTCTATCGTGGACAACGGGCAATCTACGGTAAGCACGCTGGAAGGCGCGCTCATTGCAGCGGATGGCAGTGCCAGAGCGGCGTCGCGGCTTTTGACGGTCAGTCTGGATACGGTGGATCAGTCCCTTACCAGTTTGTCGGGATCCATTTCTTCGCAGCTGTCCATGATTCGGAGTGGTGTGCAGGCGCCGGAGACCATTGCGCAGTATGCGGCCATTGCGGAGGGCCTGCAGCATTCCATTGATATCAATACGGCGTTGTCCTCGCTGGGAAATGTGGTCAGCGCGGATGTGAAACAGCGGATCACAAACGAATACAACACTGTGGAAAGCACCTTTGCCACACTGACAGCGGATCTGAAAGCCATTGCGGCCACCGGCGCCAAGACGGAACAGGATATTGCAAGCCTCGCTGCAAAGATCAATGGGGAAATCGAAAACTGCAGAGCCGCGGTCAAAGCGCTGCGGGATGATTACACCTACAATGTGCAGCCCCGGATCGACACGATGATGGATGACATGCGCGTTTCCATGATCGGCGCTTCCGATGTGCTGAATTCCATCAACGGCAATTTCTCGGATGTGGCTGTGGTGCTGCAGCAGTACAAGGATACCATGGAGGACGGCAACGGCAGCCTGCAAGATTCCCGCAACATGGCAGCCGACATGAGAGAGACGCTGGAGCAGTACATCGATCACATCGTCTCCCTTTCCACGGATGAGGAATATCAGGAGATCATGGAGATGCTCCGGACGGATCCCGGGCTGATCGGCTCGTTTCTGTCCTCTCCGGTGGCCATCGAAACGGTGGAGGTTTATCCCATCGAAAATTACGGTTCCGCCATGGCGCCGTTTTACACGATCCTTGCGATCTGGGTGGGCGCGCTGATTTTGGTTGCGATCATGCATGTGAAGGTCGAGCCGGACAAGGAGCTTCACAATGTCAAGCATTATCAGGCATATTTCGGACGGTATCTGATGTTTTTCATCGTCGGTCAGCTCCAAACGCTGCTGATCGTGCTGGGCAATTTCTTCTTTATCGGTATTCAGTGTAAGGAGCCGTTTCTGTTCTGGCTGGCATGCTCCTTTATCAGTTTCGTGTTCACGCTGATGATGTACTCCCTGACGGTGGCCTTCGGCAATGTGGGAGAGGCCGTGGCAGTTGTCATCATGGTGCTTCAGGTGGCCGGTGCAGGGGGCACGTTCCCCATTGAGGTGCTGCCGGAGATCTATCAGAAACTGTATTTGTATCTGCCCTTTACCTATGGACTCAGGGCAATGAAGGAATGTGTCGCCGGAATGTACGGCATGGATTATGTGATCTCGTTGCTCTGGCTTTCGGTATTTGCGCTTGTGTCGCTGCTTATCGGGCTGGTGCTGGCGATCCCCTGCCGACGGCTGAATGAGAAGATCGAGGAGAGCAAGGCAAAAACAGGGATCATGCTATGAAAAAAGAGCCGAAACCCCATCGCGGCTTTTGGATTTTTTTCCGTATTCAGCTGATACTCCTGCTGCTTGTGATCGCGGGAGTGCTCTATTATCTGTTTGGCGGGTATGCGGGAGAGATCCGGGCGTTAAAAAAATCGGGAGAGCAGATTGCGAGGAGCTCTACACCGGAGGATTTCCGGACAGCGGAGACCTCTGTTGTGTATGCGGCGGACGGCACCCTGATCTCTACCCTGTCAGGGGAGAAGGACACCTATTATCTGACGGCAGATCAGATCCCTTATGATGTGAAGGCGGCCATTGTTTCCATCGAAGATAAAAAGTTTTACGACCACAAGGGCGTGGACACAAAGGCAATCGCCCGGGCGATTCTTGCGATGATCAAAAACGGGGAGCCGACCCAGGGCGGGAGCACCATCACCCAGCAGCTGGCCAGGAATATCTATCTGACCATGGACCGGACCTGGCAGCGCAAGATGGAAGAGATCTTTCTGGCAAAGGCGCTGGAAAAAAAATACACCAAGGATCAAATCCTCGAGTTCTATCTGAACAATATCTATTTTGCCAACGGTTATTACGGGATCGAGGCGGCCAGCCGCGGGTATTTTCAAAAAAAGACCGCGGAGCTTTCCCTGTCGGAGATCTGTTTTCTTCTGGCAATCCCTAACAGCCCCGCTCTCTACGATCCCCTGACCAATATGGAGAATACACTATCGCGCCGGGACCGGATCCTAAAGAACCTCTATGAGGATCAGATCATCTCCACGGGCACCTATCATCAGGCGCTGGATGAGACCATCACGCTGAATCAGGCCTGCAATACGAAAAATGTCTATGTGGAGACCTACGCGTACAATTGCGCGACCCGGGCTCTCATGGAGATGAGGGGCTTCCCGTTTCTTTATAAATATGACATGGCCTCGGAGGTGCAGGCGAAATATGACCAGGCATACGGCGATATGTATGCGATCTGTCAGAAAGAGCTGTATACCGGCGGTTACCGGATTTACACTTCTCTGGATCTTGCCATGCAGCAGCAGTTGCAGGATTCCATTGATCAGGGACTGGCGGAATTTGAGGAAGTCAATGAGGAAGGCGTCTATGCGCTGCAAAGCGCCGGCGTCTGCATCAATAATGATACCGGTCTGGTGACCGCCATTGTCGGCGGCCGGAGCCAGTCTCTGCCGGGGTATACGTTAAATCGCGCTTACCAGAGCTTCCGGCAGCCGGGCAGTTCCATCAAGCCGTTGATCGTCTATACGCCTTCTCTGGAACGGGGCTATACGCCGGATACTATCGTGGTGGATGAAAAGACGGAGGACGGACCTTCCAATTCCGGCGACGGCTATGCGGGAGAAATGACCCTGCGTCAGGCGGTGGCCTATTCCAAGAATACGGTGGCCCATCAGCTGTTTCTGGAGCTGACGCCGGCAGTCGGATTGTCTTACCTGGACAAACTGCATTTCACCCATATTTCCACAAGGGATCTGCGGCCGGCAGTGGTGCTGGGCGGTTTCACCTACGGCGCCTCCCCGGTGGAGATGACATCCGGATTTGCGGCCATCGAAAACGACGGCATTTTTCGCGCGCCGACCTGCGTGCGGCGGATCACGGATGCGGACGGCAACGTGCTCTACGAAGCGGATGTGGAGGGAGAGCAGGTCTATAAACAAAATGCTTCCCGCATGATGACGGATATGCTGACTTCCGTCATCACGGAGGGAACCGGCCGGGGCTTAGATCTCGGTGAGATGCCTTGCGCGGGCAAGACCGGAACGACGAATGACAATAAGGACGGCTGGTTCGTGGGATATACCCGCTACTACACTACGGGCGTCTGGGTCGGGTATGATATGCCGCGTTCCTTTGCGGGACTGTCCGGCAATTCTTATCCGGGGCATATCTGGCAGGATTTTATGCTGAAGATCCATGCGGACAAAGCGCCCCTGGAGTTTCTGCCTTACCTTGAGGTGGTGCCGGAGGAGCCGGAAGAGATGACGGATCCCACATTGGAGACGCAGCCGGAGACGCCGATGGAGCAAAAGCCCCTGGAGGAACTAACGCCGGAGGAGCACCAGCAGCTTTGGGAGGAACAGCTGCGGCAGATTCAGGATTACCTGAACATGATGAACGGATTATAGGGAGCCAAACTATGGAAAATGTGCCGAAACTGAGAGATTTGAAAGGAAAAGAGAAGCTGACTTATTTTTGGGATTACTACAAATGGGTGGTGATCCTGATCGCAGTCGGCGTCGTTGTGGCGATTTCGATCATCCGCGCCGTGATCAATAAAAAGGATATTTCCCTTTATGTGCTGGCGGTCAATGCGGATCCGTACGCGCAGGAAGAGGTCGGGGATACGCTCTTTGCGGATTTTATGCAGGAGCATGGCATCGACCCGCAGAAAGAGGAAGTGATGCTCAATTCAAGCATCCAGTACCTCGGGGGTTCCTCGGCCACCGATATATATGCGATGCAGTCCATCATGACGATCATGGGATCCGGCAGCGCGGATGTGGTGATGATGCCGGAGGATCTGTACCGGGAGCAGGCAAGCCTGGGCGCCTTTGTGCCGGTGCAGTTTTATCTTTCCCCGGAGGAAATGGAAGCCTTGGGAGATCGTATCATCTGGGTGGAAAAGGATCCCGACCTTTCCACCATTGCGGAGCAGGGGGAAGACGATGCCCCCGGCGCTGTCTATGCACGCGGCATCCTTATGGACAGCGGCGATAAAGTGGGCGCCAGCGGGATCTACGGCGATACCCCTCCTGTCATCGGCATCGCCGGCGCCTCGGAAAAGCCTGAGCTCGCCGCCGCGCTGGTGCGGGAACTGCTGGGGTTGGAAAAAAATAACTAGACAAGCCATAGGAGCCGTGTTATAACGCTTTTTGCTGTAACACGGCGTGTGGCTCAGTTTGGTAGAGCGCTACGTTCGGGACGTAAATTGCTTACAGAAATGCTAAAAAAACAATCCTCGCAAAGCCTGATAAATAGGGCGTTGCGAGGATCTTTTTATATGCTACGTGGTTGATTGTATCTATATTTTTTTTCAGATTCTGAAAAAAAACGGATAAAAGAACTAGCATTTTTATCAAAAAACCCCCATATACAAGGCGAACGCCATAATAATTAAATACAGATTATATTATAATACATTTTTTATGTAGCGACCTATCAGAAACAATGTGATCTAATGCCATTTCTCTCTCATGCGCTGAGAAATTACCAAATTACCATTTTTTT